>NZ_CP051625.1:3000000-3600000 GCF_012844345.1 Pseudomonas sp. gcc21
TTCTATTTCGATGATCTGCAGGTTCTCTGCCTGTTGAGCGCTAGTACGCATGGAAGCCGGATCGAGAATCCGGTCGTTGGTGGGTAGCAGTATGGCGCCGCAACGAACATGACGGTAGATATCAGGCCCGGTGGTTGCTGTCCAGTTTTCCATGTCCTGCATGTTGGTAACCAGGGTGGACAGTGTCCTTGTGCTAAAGGGGAATCGCATCACCATGTCACGCTTGTGTGGGTCCGCCAGTGGGCCCCAGCGTGTGCGGTTTTTTTCCGAGATGGGCTGTTGTTGCCAGGCTGCCAGGTAAAACGGCATCAACCAGGCGACGATAGGCGAGATCTCCTGGACAGGCCGGGCCTGTGGCAAAAGCGGTGCCTCCAGAATCACCTCGGCATCCACAAACAGGTCGGGACGCTGGCGTGCTGCTTCCAGCACCACCGCACCGCCGCGTGAGTGCCCATGGACCCGCAGTGAGCTATGACTGACCAGATTCTCAATAGCCAGATTCAACACCGCCGCGTCGTAGGCAATCGTGCCTGGCTGGTGCTTGGGAACGAAGGTCCAGTCTGCGGTCACGTATTTTGGTTTCTCGACCGGCAGATGATAATCGGCGCAGTTAAGCGTGATCAGCTCCAGATGGGGCGCTGAGTAATACCGGTTGAAATAGGTGAAATTCTCAGCAAAACCGTGCACCGCCACCACGCTGGATTTGGTGCCAGTACCGGCTCGCCTGGCTATCACAGCCTTACCGACCCTGAAGATTTCTCCGTTGTAGGTTTCCGCCTGGAGCGGTTGAGTTTCCTTGCGAAGCAAAAAACGACGAACATAAATCACTATCAGCACTGCCAGGCCGATAAGTCCAATCAGCATTTCCATATGTGTCTAGCCCTTAGTAATCGCGGGTGTAGAGTAAATGAATTAACGTTCAAAAAATTCACCCATGCGGGCGACAGATTCGTTGGAATCTCGCGTGTTAGAGCACCAATAGGGCCAGTCAACTGCTTTGCACGAGGAGGCGACGCGAGTAATATCGCCAAACGACGATATACGATAAACGACCGTCATGATTGCCTTGTGTTCCATTTGAGCCTCGATGAAAACAGATAGGAAAAATACGCTTTTCAAGGTCGCTGAAACAGCGCGTGCACTGGGCCATCCGGCACGGCTGCAGATAGTTGAGTTGCTGCTTGATCGCCATATATGTGTAGGTGGCGAGATAGTCCGGGAACTCGGCCTCGCTCAGTCCACTGTATCCGAGCACCTGCGCATCCTGAAGCAGGCGAGCATCGTGTGCGGTGAAATAGAGGGGCCGCGTGTGTGTTATTCGCTCAATCCGGATGGCCTTGCGCTGCTTTCAAGCTGGTTGCAGGTCACCGTTGAAAAGGTACAGCAGCATGGCGCGCTCTGCGATGACGAGGGTCGATGTAATTCAGAAGGAGCGTCCCATGAGTAACACCAAACAGGCTATTTCAGCATTTGAGCGCTACCTTTCGGTCTGGGTAGCTCTGGGCATAGTGGTTGGCATTGTACTTGGCAGCCTGTTTCCGCATGTCTTCGAGCTGCTGGCAGCGGTTGAATATGGCTCGGTGAATTTTGTGGTGGCGGTGCTGATCTGGTTTATGGTCTATCCGATGATGGTCTCGGTGGATTTCACCAGTCTGCGGCGATTGCACGAACGGCCGAAGGGCCTGGTCATCACGCTCACGGTCAACTGGCTGATCAAGCCATTCAGCATGGCACTGCTGGGGGTATTGTTCTTCGAGTATCTGTTTGCGGATCTCATCGATCCGGCCAATGCAGGTCAGTACATCGCCGGGCTGATTCTGCTCGGCGCAGCGCCTTGCACGGCTATGGTATTTGTCTGGTCCCAGCTGACGCGAGGCGATGCCACCTACACTCTGGCTCAGGTGGCGTTGAATGACGTCATCATGATCTTCGCTTTTGCACCCATTGTGGCGCTGCTGCTCGGCGTCACCGAAATAGACGTTCCGTGGGCGACACTGTTGTTGTCGGTAGGGCTTTATGTGGTGATTCCGTTGTTGGCCGGGGTCATAACGCGGGTCAAACTCAGCGCGGGTGTTTCCCCTCAGACAGCTGCGCAATCGCTGCTGCGCTTCAACACACAGGTCAAACCCTTTTCGGTGTTGGGTTTGCTGGCTACCGTTGTGCTGCTGTTTGGCTTTCAGGGCCAGGTCATCCTTGATCAACCGGTGCTGATTGCCTTGATAGCGATCCCCCTGTTGATTCAGTCCTATGGGATTTTCGCCCTCGCCTACACTGCAGCGAAGCTCTGGAAGGTGCCGTTCAATATTGCCGCGCCGTGCGCCATGATCGGTACATCAAATTTCTTCGAACTGGCGGTAGCGGTTGCTATCGGAATGTTCGGCCTGAACTCAGGGGCCGCGCTGGTGACTGTTGTAGGGGTGCTGGTTGAAGTGCCGGTGATGCTTTCGCTGGTCGCCTTCGCCAACCGCACCCGGCACTGGTTTCCCGGCGAAGGCACCTGAACAGCCGGCAGGAGCTGGCGCAGCTCCCGCCGGCTGAGTGCATTCAGGCTCCTTCAGCCAGGCCCGATCAAAAGCGGCTCAGTCCGCATTGCTCCATTCCTGTTCCTGCAGCGCTCGCCACATGATTTTTCCGGTGGGCGATTTCGGCAGGCTGTCCACGAACTCGATCAGCTTGGGGCATTTATAGGCTGACATATTTTCCTGGCACCAGGCGAGGATGTCTTCGGCGTCTGCATTCTGACCGGCAGCGCAAACAATCACGGCCTTGACGGTTTCGCCGCGGCGCTCGTCGGGCACTGAGATTATGCAGACTTCCTGCACTGCGGGGTGTCCGTAGAGCAGTGATTCGACTTCCGCCGGCCAGACCTTGAAGCCGGAGGCATTGATCATGCGCTTGACCCGGTCGACCAGGAAGAAGTAACCCTCTTCGTCGTAGTAGCCGATATCGCCAGAGCGGAAGAAACGCTTGCCATCCAGCTCGACGAAGGCCTCTGCAGTGGCTTCGTCCCGCCGCCAGTAACCCTGGAATACTTGCTCCCCGTGCATGACGATCTCACCGCTTTCGCCCGGACCGACCTCCTCCAGCGTATCGATATTGATGATCCGCGAATCAACTCCAATGATTGGAATGCCCAGACATTGTGGCTTGGGTGCCTGCGGTGGATTCATATGAGTGGCGCTGATGGTCTCCGAGAGACCATAGCCCTCTGAATAGTGCAACCCGGTCTTGTTTTCCAGTTTCGCTGCCACCGCAGCCGGCATGGCCGCGCCGCCACCGCCAATGGATTGCAGGCTGCTCAGGTCATAGTCATCGATGGTTGGCTCCGACAACAGATCCACCACCATGGTGGAGATGTTCCGCCAGTTGGTGATCTGATGCCGCTGGATCAGTTGCGCAGCGGTCTTGCGGTCCCAGCGCGTCATGATCACCTGAGTGCCGCCGATATAGATCGCGCTGTTCATGCACACCTGCATGCCGGTCACGTGAAACAGCGGCACAGATACCAGCTGTACGCTGTTGTGCTGGGCATTGCCCCATACCGAACAGTACACGGCGGTTGCCATGACGCTGTGGTGCGTATGCACGCAGCCCTTGGGGTTACCGGTCGTGCCGGAGCTGTAGGGAATCACGCAGAGATCATCCGGTCCGGTAGTCAGCGGTCCGGGAATATGGTTTGCCGCGAGGGCGTCTTGCCAGGCGACCAGACCCGGCTGTTGCGGAATATCACTCGGCAGCTTCACCGCATCGGGCAGCTCTCCGACCGGCGGTTCAGTCACATATTCGCTATAGGCGCTCACGACTACATGGCGCAGTGAACCTTCCTCAAGCAATCCGGTGACGTTGTCCAGCAACTCGCGGCCGCAGAGGGCGACGTCAGCCTCGGTGTCGGTGATCAGGTATTCAAGTTCGGCGCGGCGGTTCATCGGGTTGACCGGCACGACCACGGCATTGGCCCGCAAAATGGAATAAAAGCTCACCACAAACTGCGGGCTGTTCTGCATGTACAGCAAAACCCTGTCCCCAGCCTTCACGCCATGCTGTTGCAGATGTCCCGCCATGCTCTGCGCCTGACGTTCCAGCTCGCGGTAACTTAGTGCGGTGCCGTAATACAGAATGGCAGGATGGTCCGGATAGCGCAGCGCCGAGACCGCCAGGTTGCTATACAGGCAGGTGCGGGGAAGCTCGAGGAAATGCGGAACCAGGGCGGGCCAGACATCGTAGTGTCGATCGAACATCTTGTTATTCTCCGGCGTGCTTGAATGCGAGGGTCTGTTCCCGAGAGTAGTCGGAGCCGGATAGTCTGGAAACCGCTAACAATGCCGTTGTTGACACATCATAAGCATCGGAGAGTCAGGGCAACAGAATGCGGAAGCTTCCGCCGCCAAGCGGGCTGTCGTTACTCAGTTCAATATGGCCCGGTATGCCGTTGCGCTGGTGCAGCCGGGCGATGCGTTCGCCAAAATACAGACCGAGCCCGGTGCTCCCGGTACTCAGATCAATGCCCATCACATACTCCGATTGGCGTTCGATCATCGCTAGCGGATAACCCTCGCCGTCGTCGCAAATGGTGATTGAGAGCTGGCCGTCGCGTATACCCGCATGCAGTTGGATGGCCGAGCGTGCGTAACGTATGGAATTGTTGATCACGTTCGCCACCACCGAGCCGACCAGCTCCGTATCGAAATAGCCGAGCATGCCTTCTTCTTCGACCTCATAACTGCCGTCGATGTGGCGGGCCCGCAGAATATTGTCGTGGCGGGCCAGCTGCGCTTCGAGAAAGTCGTCCATTTCAATCCAGGCAGGCCGCAGGGGCAGTTGGTTAACCTGCAGCTTGTACAGGCCAAGCATCTGCACCAGCATGCCGTTAAGACGCAGGGACTCATATTCGATCACGCCGTGTTCACGGCTGTTACTCAGTTCCGCCGGCAGGCTGGCCAGGGATTGGCTGTAAGCCTGCATCAACATGGCCAAGGAATTCTTCATGTCATGTACGGTAGAGGCGATGACAGTGGAAAAGTCGAGGCCTGCGCCCGGTTGTTCGCGATCGTCGTTCATAGCGCTTCCACCGCCTTGCGCAGTTTCTGATAGCGCTCGTATCGCTTGTCAGTGGTGGGCATGTTGTGCGCCTGAGCGAGACACCTTAAACATTCAGCCTTGAGGGCCTCATCGGGCGTTTGTGTCAGCAATCGCAGCAGGGATTGCGCCGTATTCAATGCGTAGCTGATGTTGCGCGGTTGGCTTGCACTGGCCTGACGAAACAATCCCAGCGCTTCCTCAAACTGTTTCTGCTGATAGCACTTGATGCCTTCACGGTTTTTCGCTTTGGCATGCTCCCCGCTTCTTATGATCTCCGGGTTGTCGATCAACTCGGCGATTTGCTCGAGCACCACCGGATCGTCCCCATACATTTCGGCGCAGGTGGCCAATACAGTGTCTGCGCTATCCGCACGGCCTAGTTCACGCAGTTGTCTCGCGACGTCCAGTGCCAGTTCCGGAGCCAGGCCGCCGTCCAAAGACTCAAGGTGTTCGGAGGCCATCTGGGCGTAACGCTCCGCTTCGCTCTTCTGGCCACTTTTAGCCAGTGCGCTCCCTTGCAGCAAATTTGAACGGGCGACCAAACTCGCATCGTTCTTCCAGGTTTTATCCACTTCGGCCAATGTCTGACGAATCTCGAGCAGCGTTTTGGGGTTAATTGCGCCCGGACCGTCCTGCTCGGTCAGGGTGGCGGCCAGCTGGAGATGCGTTTCAGCGTTACGAAAGGCTGAATTGCGGCCCAGGCCAACAGCGTGGCGAAAGGCGCGGGTAGCCTGAGCATAATCTTCGTTGCGCCGCGCTAGCTTGCCTAGTTCCACCTGGCGCTGTAGGGCGTGGGGTGAGATTTTTATGCCCTGCTCCAGACACTGCTGGGCGGCAAGGCTATCGCCACGCGCGTCATGTATAGCGGCTAGTCCGTCAAACAGGGCGGGGAGCATCGGAAATAATTCGATACCTCGCTCGTACAGCGCCTGCGCTTCATCGAGCCGGCCTTTAGTACGCTGATGATTGCCCAATGTGACCAGCGCCCAGGGTAGAGGTCGATCCCCGACCAGTTCGTTAAGCAAGGCTTCCAGTTCGGCATCCTGACCGAGCTGCGCCAGCGCGTCGGCCAGATAACGCTGACATAGCGGGGCGAGTCGCGGCTGCGCCTGGATCATTGTTCGACAGGCGCCAACCACGGCCTGCGGGTCATCCCGGCTGATCGCGTCCAGTATTGGTTTGAGCGTCGTCTTGCGTTGGACCAGTTTATCCAGGCGTTGTTCGAGACTGGCGCGGTTGAACGGCTTGGTGAGATACGCGTCGGGTTCGCATTCCAAGGCTGCTATGACCATCGCCTGGCTGCTTTCAGCGGTAACCATGACAAAGATGCAATGCGGACTGATGCGCTTGGTGTGATGCAATTCTTCCAGCACCTGCTGGCCGTTCTTGCCGTCACCGAGGTTGTAGTCGTGCAGAATGATGTCGTATCGGTTATTCCGGCATAGCGCGAGGGTCTCTTCGCCTGTCGCGACCGAATCGACGTCGCGCACTGCCATCTGGCGTAGCATGGCGGTAACCGATGTGCGGAAACCGGAAAAATCATCCGCTATCAGCACCCGCTTGTTGCTGTAATCAATCATCTGAAATCCTGAACGTCGATGTGGGGATCGCGCCGCTTGATCCTTCAAGCCGGAACAGCCAATCATCAGGGTAGGGCAAAGTGCCATTACGCGGCAATTAGCAGATACGTTATCTCCTGAACCGCACCTATGTGCCGGAGTCTATCAGAGCATCAGCATCTCCCGACTTGCCATCAGACTGGCGGCGGCCTGCCGCCGGGATTGGCTTTCTTTCCCTGAATATGAGGCACTCATCATGATTACCCGTGGTCTGCTCGATCAATTATTGAAATCCGGTTCTGATCTGCTGCAAGGGCAGGCAGGCATGAAATCCTCCAGCCAGCCATCGGGCCGTACTGACTCTCCCCTGGCGGGACTGTTGTCCGGGGTCGGCGGTGGTGCCCTGGGTGGTTCGGCGATAGGCTTGCTGATGGGTAACAAGAAGGCCCGCAAGGTCGGCAAGAAGGTTGCTACCTACGGCGGGTTGGCTGCCCTGGGTGTGATCGCCTACAAGGCCTACGGCAGTTGGCAACAACGTACCGGCAACAACACGGTGAGCGAGCCACAAACCATAGATCGACTGCCCCCGCCGCAGGTTGAAGAGCACAGCCAGGCGATCCTGCGAGCGGTGATAGGGGCGGCCAAGGCGGACGGGCACGTTGATGACCGTGAGCGGGAGTTGATAGAAGGGGAAATCAATAAACTGACTGAGGATCGGGAACTGCAGAGCTGGTTCGACCAAGAGTTGCGCCGGCCACTTGATCCGGCCGAGATCGCCAGGGCCGCGAGCACGCCGGAAATGGCGGCTGAAATGTATCTGGCCAGTTTGCTGATGGTTGACGAAGAAAATTACATGGAGCGTGCGTATCTGGACGAACTGGCGCGGCAGTTGAAGCTTGATCCGGAACTGAAAACCGAGCTCGAGCGTCAGGCCGAACAGTCAGTCGCATGAGGCGTTGAACGCAACCCGCCGACACTGCCCACAGGCAGTGCCGGCGCGGGTTGGTTTCATTGCGCAGCGATAGACTCAGCCTCGGCCTCAGCCTGCCAGCCACCACCCAGCGCCTTGAACAACTCGACTTCACTGACCAGCTGGCTCAGACGGTCGCCGATCAGCTGCTGCTGTGCGGTGAATAGCTGGCGCTGGGCATCAAGCAGGGTGAGATAGCTGTCGACGCCCGTGCGATACCGTCGCTCGGCAATCTCGAAATAGCTTTCGCTGGCTTCGACCAGATCACTTTGCGCCTGTACCTGTTGCACATAGGTATCACGCGCAGCAAGGCCATCTGATACATCGCGGAAGGCTTCCTGAATGGAGCGTTCGTACTCCGCTACGCGGGCGTCGCGAATGATCTCTGCGTAATCAAGGTTCGCACGCAGACGGCCGGCGTTGAAGATGGGCAGGCTGATGCTTGGTGAAAAGCTCCAGTAATCCGAGCCACTATCGAACAACCCGTCCAGATCACTGCTGGCGCTGCCTGCGGCACCCGTCAGGCTGATACTCGGAAAGAAAGCTGCCCGGGCCGCGCCTATGTTGGCGTTGGCAGCGCGCAGCCGACGTTCAGCTTCAACAATATCCGGCCGGTTGACCAACAATTCCGACGGCAATCCCACCGGCAGATCGGTGAGGTAGCTGCGTTGCAGATCAATTGGATCCACATCCCTGAACGGCAGACGCTGGCCGAGGAGTTGCGCCAGGGCGTTGCGATCCTGGGCTACCAGCCGGGTATAGCGCGCGAGACTGCTGCGTGCCGTTTCCACAGCGGTGCGGGCCTGGGTCAGCTCCAATGAGGAGGCGACCCCCACGTCATAGCTGCGCTGGGTCAGCGACAGGCTTTCCTCGTAAGTTTCAAGCGTACCGCGGGTGATTTCCAGGAGCGCCTGATCGGCCTGCCAGGTCAGATAGGTGTTGGCTACGGCAGCGATGAGGCTGATCTGTACGCTGCGCTGAGCTGCTTCGGTGGCCAGATATTCTTCAAGGGCCTGCTCGCGCAGGCTTCCCAGGCGACCGAACAGATCGAGCTCCCAGCCAATGCCCAGGGTGGCGCTGTACTGACTGCTGATATCAGCTTCGCCCATAGGGTTCAGGCTGGCCGGCGTGCGGCTGCGGTTGCCACTGCCATCAGCGCTGATTGAGGGAAACAGATCCGAGCGCTGGATGCGATACAAAGCCCGCGTCGCCTCGACATTGAGTGCGGCGACACGCAGGTCGCGGTTATTTTCCAGCGCTACGCCGATCAACTCACGTAGCGCCGGGTCCTGGAAAAACTGTCCCCACCCCAGATTGGCGGTTTGCTCGTTAGTACTGGTCGAATACGCCTCGCCCTGCGGCCAACTGTCCGCTACCGGGGATTCGGGCCGTTGAAAATCAGGAATCATCGAGCAGCCGCTAAGCGTGACTGCCAGCGATACGCTTAATAAGGTTCTTTTCACTTGGCTGGCTCCTCGGTGGTAACAGCTTCGCTGTCGGATTCGTCCTGCTTCCTGCGGCTGAATACCGAGGACACCATAACGAAGAACAGCGGCACCCAGAATATGACCAGGACGGTTGCGGTAAGCATGCCGCCGATGACCCCGGTACCGATCGCGTGTGAGCTACCGGCGCCGGCACCGCTGGCCAATGCCAGCGGGACCACGCCGAGCGTGAATGCCATGGAGGTCATGATGATCGGGCGCAAACGCATCCGGCAGGCCTCAACCGCAGCGTCCACCAGGCTCATGCCCTGCTCGTGCAGATCCTTGGCAAACTCGACGATCAGAATGGCGTTCTTCGCCGTCAAACCGACCGTGGTAAGCAGGCCGACCTGGAAGAACACGTCGTTCGACAGACCACGACCCAGGGTCGCCAGCAATGCACCGATCACACCCAGCGGCACCACCAACAGCACTACCAGCGGAATCGACCAGCTTTCATACAGCGCGGCGAGACACAGGAACACCACCAGCAAGGACAATGCATACAGCATGGGAGCCTGGTCGCCGGAAAGCCGCTCTTCAAATGACAGACCTGTCCAGGCAATGCCTACGCCTTCGGGCAGCTTGCCGGCCAGCTCTTCAACCGCGGCCATGGCGTCACCGGTACTGTAACCGGGTGCTGCTTCGCCCATGATTTCCATGGACGGAACACCGTTGTAACGTGCCAGTTTTGGCGAACCGTAGATCCATTCGCCGGTGGCGAAGGCGCTGAAGGGCACCATTTCACCCTGATTGTTGCGCACGAACCACTTGTCCAGGTCTTCCGGATTCATACGTGCTTCGGCTTCGCCCTGGACATAGACCCGTTTGACCCGACCGCGGTCGATGAAATCATTGACGTAGCTGGAACCCCAGGCGACCGATTGGGTAGCGTTCACATCACTTAGCGATACGCCCAGTGCGCGCGCCTGCTCATCGTCCACAATCAGCTGATATTGCGGTTCGTCGTCCAGCCCGTTGGGTCGCACGGCGGTAAGCACCGGATGTTCTGCGGCCATCCCCAGGAACTGGTTACGTGCCTGCATCAAGGTGGCATGCCCGACACCGGCATTATCCTGCAGGAAGAAGTTGAAACCCGTCGCGTTGCCCAGCGCCATGACAGCAGGCGGAGCAAAGGCAAACGCCATCGCATCCCGGTAGGTATTGAATTCCTGTTGGGCACGTTCAGCCAGGGCGAAGACACTCTGCTCCGGATCCGGACGTTCGTCCCATGGCTTCAGACCGATAAAGGCAATGGCAGAGTTCTGTCCGCGACCGGCGAAGCTGAAGCCGGTTACGGTAAATACAGACTCGACGATGTCGCCTTCCTCCGTAAGCAGGTGGTTACGCATCCGGTCCACGGTCGCCTGGGTTCGCTCAGCGGTCGAACCGGCTGGCGTTTGTACCTGGGCAAAGAGTACGCCCTGATCTTCATCGGGTAGGAAGGCTGACGGCAAGCGGGTGAACAGCAGCGCCATGATGCCGACGATCACCACATACAGCAGCAGATAGGGTGCCTTGCGCCGCAGGATAGAAGACACGCCACGCTCGTACCGGCTTACCCCACGGTTGAAGGTACGGTTGAACCAGCCGAAGAACCCGCGTTTTTCATGATGCGAGCCCTTCGGGATGGGCTTGAGCATGGTGGCGCAGAGGGCGGGCGTGAAGATCAGCGCAACCAGTACCGACAGGGTCATGGCTGATGCGATGGTGATGGCGAACTGGCGATAGATCACCCCGGTGGAGCCACCGAAGAAGGCCATGGGGACAAACACCGCGGACAGCACCAGGCCGATACCGACCAGTGCCCCCTGAATCTGGCTCATGGACTTACGGGTGGCTTCAACCGGCGGCAGGCCTTCTTCCTCCATGACCCGTTCGACGTTTTCCACCACCACGATCGCGTCATCCACCAGCAGACCGATGGCAAGTACCATGGCGAACATGGTCAGAATGTTCACGCTGAAGCCAAAGGCCGCCAGCACACCGAATGTGCCCAGCAATACCACCGGTACAGCCAAGGTCGGAATCAGTGTGGCGCGGAAGTTCTGCAGGAACAGATACATCACCAGGAATACCAGCACGATCGCTTCGAACAGCGTGTGCACCACGCCTTCAATCGAAGCCGATACCACCGGCGCTGTTTCAAACGGGTAGACCACATCCATGCCCGGCGGGAAGAACGGCTGCAGGCTGGCGATGGTTTCCTTGACCGCGTTGGCAGTTTCCAGGGCGTTCGCGCCGGTAGCCAGGTTTACCGCAATACCCGTGGCGGGCATGCCGTTGTACAAGGCGGTTATGGCTGCGTTTTGTGAACCCATCTCAACCCGTGCGACATCCTCCAGGCGGACCTGCGAGCCATCACTGTTGACCTTCAGCAGAATATTGCGGAACTCTTCCGGCGTCTGCAGGCGGGTCTTGCCGATGATGGTCGCGTTCAATTGTTGGCCGGGCACCGCCGGCAAGCCGCCAAACTGGCCGGAAGAGATCTGCACGTTCTGCGCACGGATTGCCGCACTGACATCCGAAGGCATGAGCTCGAAATTGTTCAGCTTGGCCGGGTCCAGCCAGATGCGCATGGCGTAGGGCGCACCGAACACCTGGAAGTCACCTACCCCATCGGTACGTGAGATCGGGTCCTGGATGTTGGACACGACATAATCGGAGAGATCGTCCCGGGTCAGGCTGCCATCAGTCGAGACGACGCCCACTACCATCAGGAAGTTGCTGCTCGATTTGGTAACACGAATACCCTGTTGCTGTACTTCCTGGGGTAGAAGGGGCGTTGCCAGCTGGAGCTTGTTTTGTACCTGAACCTGGGCGATGTCCGGATCGGTGCCCTGGTTGAAGGTCACGTTGATCTGCATGCTGCCGTCGGAGTTGCTCTGCGAACTGATGTAGCGCAGACCGTCGATCCCGTTCATCTGCTGCTCGATCACCTGGACCACGGTGTCCTGCACAGTCTGCGCCGAGGCGCCGGGATAGCTTACGGAAATCCGCACGGCGGGCGGTGCGATGCTTGGATACTGGTTGACCGGCAGGCTGAGAACAGAAAGCCCCCCGGCCAGCATGATCACCAGGGCGATAACCCAGGCAAATATCGGTCGGTCGATAAAGAAATGTGGCATGAATAATTAACCTTCCTGACCGGATTGCTGTGCCGGCTGCTCAACATTACCGGCAGGAACGGCCTTGACCTCGGCGCCAGGACTGATGAACTGGAAGCCTTCAGTAATCAGGCGATCACCTGCCTCAAGGCCTTCGCTCACCAGCCAGCGGTTACCGACGGTACGGTCCACTTTGATATTGCGCAGCTCGACAACGTTTTCGTCATTGACCACGAGCGCGGTGGCGGTGCCTGTCGGGGTGCGCGTCACGCCCTGCTGTGGTGCAAGAATGGCTTCACTGCGGGTGCCTGCAACGAGTTCTGCATGAACGAACATGCCTGGAAGCAGAAGCTTGTCCGGGTTCGGGAACACAGCGCGCAGGGTGACCGAGCCGGTGCCCGCTTCGACTGACACTTCGGAGAATTCCAGGGTGCCCTCGTGTTCATACACTGTGCCATCTTCCAGTGTCAGATTGACCTTGGCGGCGTTATCACCGGCGCGCTCAAGCCGGCCATTGGCCAGGTCGCGGCGCAGACGCAACAGTTCCCGTGCTGGTTGGGTAACGTCGACATAGATCGGATCCAGCTGCTGGATCGTTGCCATCGCAGCGGCCTGGCCATTGTTCACCAGGGCGCCCTCGCTCACAGCGGAACGGCCGATGCGGCCGGATATAGGAGCCAGAACCTTGGTGTAACGCAGATCGATGCGCGCGCGCTCCAGCGCAGCCTCGGCCTGCATGTTTGAGGCGCGGGCTTCGTCATAGGCCTGCCGGCTCACAGCGTTTTCCTTGACCAGTATCTCGTAGCGGTCCGCCAATGACTTGGTTGACGCCTGGGCGGCTTTAGCGCTTTCCAGCGCCGCTTCGTAGATGGCTGGATCGATCTGATACAGCTGGTCGCCGGCCTCCACGTCGCTGCCTTCCTTGAACAGGCGCTTCTGGATAATGCCGTTTACCTGCGGCCGGACCTCGGCTACTCGATAGGCAGCTGTGCGGCCGGGAAGATTGGTGGTCAGGGTGAAGGGCTCGGCTTCGAGCGTCACAACACCCACTTCGGGCGTCGCTTGCTCGGCAGCAGGCGAAGTGGCTTCTTCCTCTTCTTTACCGCAGGCGCTTAATAGCACCGCTGCGATGAGCAGGACCGGAAGCAGAGCAGCGCGGACGGGCGTGGCTGGCATGAATGAACCCCATGGACAATTGCAAAAATGATTAAACCGGCCTGAAAAAGGCGCTGGTCAGTAATGGGCGACAATATACTTACATTCGCGTATGTTTGTAAGCGTTTTTAGCTTCGTTAACATTATGGATCTTCGCTTTTTCTTGCAATAAAAAGGCCGAAGGTCCCGCACCAAGCGAGTACGCCACATGGCTCGACGCACCAAAGAGGAAGCGCAGGAAACCCGTAACCAGATTATTCAGGCGGCGGGTGTGTGCTTTCACAAAAAGGGCATTTCCCGCACCTCACTGGCCGAGATAGCTGCGGCTGCCGGGGTCACACGCGGCGCCATTTACTGGCACTTCGAGGACAAGACTGAACTGCTGGCTGCGCTGTTGGAAACCGCTCACATGCCACTGCAACCACTCGGCGAAGCCAGCCGGAACGAGGGCGAGCCCGATCCCCTTGGGCGGCTGCGGGAGTTGTTAGTGATGATATTTCGGCGTGTAGCGCTGGATCCAGGCATCCGGCGTATCAACGAAATCATATTTCACAAATGTGAATACACCGACGAGATGTGCGGCTTGCGCCAGCGCATTCAGGATTTTCGCAGCCTCTGTGACCAGAACATCGAAAGCGCATTGCGCCTTGCCATGGTCAGAGGTCAGTTGCCGGCCGATCTGGATGCTGCCCTGGCCAGCCGCTGCGTGCATAGCTTTATCAGCGGAACCGTTGATCAGTGGTTGATGAACCCGGAGGGCCTGAACTTGCCGGACAAAGCGCCGCAGCTGGTCGACGCACTGCTCGACATGCTCAAATTGAGCCCAGCGTTACGTTTGGCATGAGGGCTCCCCTGCGGGTGCAGGCGAGGCGTCGTGGCTGTCCATAGGGTGAGCGACGGGACAATGCCAGACGCTCTACAGTTCCGGTTCCAGCCTTAACGCCAAAACTTTTTCGATAGATGGTGATCGTACCTTCGTCGGATAGTGCGACGGTGATCCGCATTCGGCAAATCTGAATACTGAGCTAGGCTTCATTCATTGATGGCTAAATGCTGGCCACGCGTGCCGATTGCACTTCGATACCCGCATTCGCATACCTGTTCGGTTCGACTGGCAACAAGGCCAATTTTTCCGGAACGAACACTGGGAAGATCAGCCGCAACGAGTGGCAATGAAGCGCGTTTCGGGCAGCCCAGTGTGCTGATGACGTCCGTCTGGTACGGTCGTTCACGTGGTTTTGTGATTTTTTTTATTCCCAAGGGGTTAAGGACTATGGACCAAACTGGCACACAGGACTCAATGAGCAGCCAGAGGCCAGTGGGCGCTATGCGCTTCGCCGGCCCGGTCAAACTGGCTACATCGCTGTGCTGGGCTGTGCTGTTGGCCGGTTGCGCTGCCAGCGGGCCGGATACCCCGGCTGAAACGGTCGGCGCTACTCAGCCGTTCACCGCATCGCCAACTTCCATTACCGCAGGCCAGACGACCCAGCTCGCCTGGAACCTTGACAATGTTCGGTCGGTGAAACTGGGTGAGCTGACCGCTACGCCCGAGTCGTCGGCTATCGTTGCGCCAGCACAGACCACAACCTATACCTTGTCTGCTACCAACACCCAGGGTGAGCCAGTCGAATATGAGGTGACCGTCAACGTCGACGAAGGCCCAAGCGTGCTGGCCAATGTTTCGATTGACCCGGAACAGACCGGGCCACGCATACCCGAACGATTTCTTGGTTTGTCCCATGAATGGGGGCAGGCGCAGATGATGATGGGCGACCCGGCGATTGGAACCAATCCTATCTATCGTCAGTTGCTGACCAACCTGATGGAGCGCAGCGGCAGTCCCTTGTCGCTGCGTATCGGCGGCGGCAGCACCGACCGTACCGGCGAACCGGCGCCAGACACCGTTACGCCCATGGCGCAGCTTGCGCGCGACCTGAATGCTGCAGGACATGGGGTATCTTTTTTCATGGGGCTCAACATGGGCGCTGGTGTGCCCGGTCTGGCAGCGCTGCAGGCCAGAACCTATGTTCAGGATATGCCGGTCGGTTCGATCGAAGGGCTTGAATTAGGCAATCAGCCTGACCTGTTTGTGCACAACGACCATCGAGATAGTGGCTATGATTTTGAAGACTATATGGGAGAGTTCCGCTTCTTTGCCCGCCAGATCATGACCAACATTCCCGGCGGGCCGCCTCTGGTGGGTCCATCAATGGCCGGGTTCGCTGGCAGCGCGCCTTTTCCCCTCGTTGAAGCGTCGGATTTCGGCACGCCATTAGAGCTGGAGCGGCTGCTTACACAAGAGCACCAGACCATCGGCGTAGTCAGCCAGCATGCCTATAACGGCGGCAGCTCAGCCTGCGGAGGCGATCCCCAGCCGGGATTTTTGTTGCAGCCCGATGCCGTGACCGACAACCGCGAAGCCGCTGAACCCTATGTCAAAGTGGCCACCAAAATGGCCAAACCGTACCGCCTGACTGAAATGAATTCGATCATGTGTGCGGGCGAGCCGGGTATCAGCGATGCCTTCGAGGCCACGCTGTGGACCGCCGATGCCCTGTTCGAATACGCCTACGCGGGTATCAATGGCGTTAATATTCACAGCAACACCTGGAACACCACGCATAGCTGGGATCTGTATGGCGCGTTCCTGTTTGACGTGCCGGAGGCGCAGTACCAGGCGTCGACTACCGAGGCTCAGGCGCCCGCTGATGCGCGATTCCCGGCCGGGTATCAATTGAGAAAAGTGCTGCCTGTGTATTACGGCATGTTGTTTTTCGCCGAAGCGGCAAGCAACCGGGCGGAAATGTTGCCTATCTCACTGGCCACCGATGTAAACGTAAAGGCCTGGGCGACCCGTGACCCTGACACCAACCGGATTTCCCTGGCCCTGATCAATAAGGATCCAAGTGCGTCAGGGCCGGTTCGGGTCACCATCCCGGGTTACGCCATCGGCGAGGTAAAGCGTCTGCTGGCGCCGTCGTTCGATGCGCAACAGGGCATCAGCCTTGGTGGCCAGACCTTTGACGGCAGTCAGGACGGCCGCCCGGTGGGCGTTGAGTACCGGGAGCTGATCGAAGCGCAGGACGGCACCTTTACCGTCGCGGTAGGCCCCACCAGTGCGGTACTGCTGACACTGAACAGATAATGAACCCGAAAGAGCTGCCCGAGCGGGCGTCTGCTGTGATGCGGCAACATCCCTGCCGCTAACAGAACAGTCCCGCTGCCGGGCGGGGCTGCTTCAGAGCGCTACCGCGTTGCTCACGTGGTAAAACACCAGCGCCAACATGCACAGCGTGCCCATCCACAGGAGCGCGATACCAGCCGGCTTCTCTCTCAAGCTGAAGCCAATCCCGATCAGAATGAACCCCAGCATGAAAATGGCGAACGTCGGCCAGAAAAACAGAATATCCATCGAAACGTACTTCCTGAAGCGCTACCCGCGAACCGAATGGCCCGCACGGAACGCCATTGAGCGTTGAGTTTTCAGCCGATATGAATGGGCCCCGAACTCGAAGTATGAAGCAAGCGCAACGATAGCGACAGGGCAGGGGTACGCTGGAGCGGCGCACGCTGCTGGCATCGCCGAGCCAGAGCCTCGTTGCGGCAGGTCATCGCATTGAAGATCGACTCGCGGACGGTCCTGGCACGCTTGATGCTTTGAGATAGTGGCGACGTGATATCGTCAAAATTATGTCTTTAGCCAGATGCAGGGAATCAAGCATGACCAAAGCCAGAGCCGAGCGCCGAAAAGATCCCAAGATGCGTGCGCATGTCGACCAGATGATCGCTTCGGGCGCAGTTATTCTGGGACGTAAACCGCTGAAGATTATCTACCGCGGCAAACTTCATACCTTGAGTAACGGCGTATTGATCAGCGAGGGCTTGAACTTCTGGCCGATCGATGCGGTTGTCGTGGAAGTTTGAGTGGGACGCGAGCCGAGATCGGTTGAACGCTGGTTTTTTGGATCATCCAAAGACGGTTCAGGCGTTCAGGCGTTCAGGCGTTCAGGCGTTCAGGCCTGGATCAATTGCTTGATAACGCTTAGCAACTCGTCAAGGTCGGCAGGCTTTTGCAGATAGGCATCGGCGATTTCACGAGGGTCAATGCCGGCGGGTAACGCAGCACTCATGATCAGAACCGGGATGTCTGCATATTTCGGCTCAGCACGCACCGCCGAGATCAATTCCGCTCCGGTCAGATAGGGCATCATGTAGTCGGTGATGATGAGGTCGGGTCGCTCTTCCGCCAGCTGATCAAGCGCATCGCGCCCGTGGTCGGCGCTGAGCACCCGGTAACCCTCTTCCTCCAGCAATATGGCTAACGTAAACAGAATGCTGGGTTCGTCATCAACGAGCAGGATGCATAGGGTCTTATCGGTGAGCTGAGAATGGCTCATCTAATTGTCGCCTTGGATCCGGCGCGGATGTCCATGCCCGGTCTGGATATCGTCGACGCGCCGGAACCGCTCATCAATCACCACGCCGTCATCCGTAATGAAGAACTCACGAATGGCTGGGTCAAACGCGCTGGAGCGAACTTTTAGCACCGCGATAGAGCGCCGGATCGAGCTGTCGAGTTCCAGGTAGCGCAACAACAGAATATTCTGGGCTGCTGCCGATATAGCACCGAACTTCATGCTGATATCGCCGCTCATCAGTTCTTCGGTTTCCAATGTACAGGTCACGGTAACGCCTTCTGTGTGAAGCACGTTGGTTAACGCGGCGAGATAGCGACCCATACGGTCAGGGTATACAGCAGACTGCTGAATCGCGTTGATACCGTCGATAAACAGGCGTTTGACGTTGCGCCGGCGTACGGCTTCGAGCAATCGATAGCCGAGTTCATCCAGCGTATTTTCGGTAGCCGGTTGCCAGATCACTTCGACAATCCCGTCGCGGACGAGCGCCTCAAGCTCGATACCCAAAGCCTGCGCCTTGTCGACCAGGTCATCCTCGCTTTGATAGAAGCTGAAGATCAACCCCGGCTCGTGCGGCGCGGACTGCGCAATAAACTGCAGCCCGAGCGTTGTCTTACCGATCCCGGAGGGGCCGACATAGAGCGTGGCAGATCCGGTTCGAACGCCACCGCCCATTATCCGGTCCAGGCTGGGGATACCCGTTGAAAGGTTGGTTCTGTTGGTTACCGGCCCTCGGGTGCGCCCCAGGCTGCTTTCGAGTCGAGGAAACACACGTATCCCTTCGTCGGAAATACGCGCCATGTGGTTGCCTGAAATAAAGCCGCTACCCCGGAATTTGTGCACCTGAAAATAGCGGTGGCTGTGGTAGTCAATCTGCTGTCTGCCCAATTCGAACCAGCCATCAACCATGGTGTACTCGGGGCTATGTGGACCGCGTGCACTGTTGGTCAATAACAGGATGGTGGTGCCGGTGAGGTTGGCAAAGGTCGAGAGATTATTGACGAACTTGCGAAACTCACCCTCTGTGTGAACGCTCTCTTCCAGTACGAACAACCCATCGAGGACAATCAGCGACGCGTTACGGGTTTTGCGCTCGCGGCTCAATAAACGCAGGATACCATCGAGCCCTTCCTGCTCCAGCACGCTGAATGCGCTTTCGTAGTACACCGACTCAGGGACCTGATCTCCGTCGAAATAGCTCAACCCGCTCAGGTGCTCGACCATGCGATCATGCGATTCGGAAAGCAGGGTCACATACAGCGATTGCTCGCCAAGTGATGCCCTGTGGAAGCACACCTGGTTCGCCAGGATCGTTTTACCAGCGCCAGGGGAGCCCTGAACGATATAAACGGCAGCTGGGATCATGCCTCCGCGCAATACAGTGTCCAGGCCTATTACACCAGTGGTGAAACGGGGGCGAGGGGATTTGCAAGGGGCTGATTCGCTCATGCGTGTTCCTGAATACCAAGATAGTGGCGTAAATGCTGGCCGAGGGAGCTGTGCCCGAATTTTCGAGTGGATGATCCCGCGATAGGTTCAAAGCGGCTGTCGTGTAAATGACAGAACGCAGGACAGGTCTCGACAATTGCGGATTGAACGCTCGAAATGGCGTATTGGGTCCCAGGTCTGCTCGACCGTTCGATCAAATTCAGCGGACACTATCCAGACTCTGCACGGCAAGATCCAGTGCTTTGTACATATCCAGCCTGGCTGAATGGCCAACGTCAGGGTTGTTCAATTCATTACCTCGCTCGGAGGGCAGAATCGGCGCGGTGAGGTCGTCCGCTTCCATCGGTTCGAAATCGTGTTCTTCACCGATCGTCATGGCGCTGCGCCGCAGCAACATGCGTAACTGGCTTGGTTCAAGATCAGGGTTGATGGACAGCATGGCCGCCAGCAACCCGGCGACCAGTGGGGTGGCGTAGGACGTGCCGCAGTGCTCGGCGCCTTTTTCGTGTGGTGTTGGAGTAGAGCCCCGGACGCAGGCTGCAGCGGTTATATCGACCCGCATATCGATGTTCGACGCCTTGCGGCGGATGGCATATTGCGGATCGTCGACACTGACATTTTCGTTACTGCGCTGGTGACCACCCACTACAAACAGTTGATCGGTAATAAAAGACGAGGGCAACCGGTACTCATCGCGCCCGGAAAAGGATGATCCATTGCCCGCTGAATTGACCACCACCACATCAGGGTGCTCGCTGCGCAGCCACAGAAAAAATTCCTCAAGCAGTTCTTCATAGCCGCTCATGGCGATGCCGGAGCGGACCAGCGAATCGATCGGATCGCCTTTCACATCGATCGCGCCGATCCGGTGAATGCCCCAGCTCCAGTTGAGTACCCGGGCACCGTCCTGCACCAGGTTTACCGACGCAGCGATGTTGGCAGTGATACCCGCATCCGAGCTGCGATCAACGATCACATCAAAGCCCGGCCCGACATCGTCCAGCGCACTCAGGAAACCGCTGTTCCCGCCATCGTCCCAGCCCGCTGCGAGAATACCGGCCACCGTGGTGCCATGTCCGTCAGCCTTGCCAGCATCGCGGGCATATACGCAGGTGCGGCTTTTGTCCTTACGGCAATCGCCTGTGTAACCGGCGAAATCAGGGGCATCGAAATCCACGTCCCGCTCGATCAGACCCAGGCGGATCGGGTGGGTTTTGATCGTGTTCTCCTCTCCCTTCAATCGACGCTGGTAGAAGTTCACCGCATCCATGAGCCGGTTGGATGCCCACTCTTCATTTTCCTTCGCAGAAGCGGTATCGCTGTCGCGCTCGATATTCTTTTCTGCCCCGGACTCTTCGATCACAACCGCGTCCACGCTCACCTCGTTTCCGAGGCGCAGCACCGCAGCGTCACGCTCATCCAGATTGCTGGCCGGTAACCGAAGCTGGTAGGTGTTCAGCGGCGGAATCGCACCGACCACCTTCGCGTCATATTTTTCAGCCAGCTGGCGCGCCTCTTCAGCGCCGTCGTGCTGTTCCTCGATAATCACGCTGACCAGATTCAGGTAGGTGGTCAGCCCGTCAGCGTTTTCAACAACTTCATCCTCATCAGCTGCCAGCACATAGCTTGAGCCGAGGCTCAGCCACACCGGGTTGCTGGATTCACCGTTCTGCTCCAGCCAAAGCGGACCACTCTCGGCATCATCCGCATCGAGCTGGAACCTGATCAGATCGTCGGCACCGCTGCGCGGCTCGATCTGCAAGGGCTCACCGTTCAGCCTCGCCTGCCAATCGCCCGAGGCGAGACCGCTGGCCTGCACGCAGAACGTCAACTGTTTATCGTCCAGCACATCGCCGCAACGTTGCAGTTGGGTGATACGCAGCGGCTCGGCCGCAGCGGTGGCCGTGGCGAACAGCCACGCCGCGGTAAGTAAAAGCGGTATGTGACACTTGATACGACTCACGATCAGAGACTCTCTGGCAATACTGCTGGCGACCCAGTGCCGCCGCTTGCTTTTGTATGACCGCGAAATGAAGGGAGGTTTCGTTTTTGGGGGAGCGGATGGCTTCCAGCTAGGGAACAGCGGAATATACCGCTTCCATTTGGGTGCTGAACGCAGCGGAGTAGAGCTAGCTGCCGGATGAGTCCCCTCCCATGAAAGCACGCCGCTGGACAATATCTCGACCACTGGTAACCTGGCGAACACCCAATCAGGCGCGAATCAGCAGTAAGGAAACTACCGCATGTCCGATACGCTGGGCTATTACGATGCCAATGCCGAAGCGTTCGTGGATTCGACCTTCGATATTGCGATGGACGATATCTATCGCGTCTTCCTTGCAGATGTAACCGCAGGTGGCCACATACTCGACGCGGGTTGCGGCTCTGGTCGTGACGCCATGCACTTTCATCGCCTGGGCTACCGTATTTCTGCATTTGATGCATCGCAGGCTATAACTGCCCTCGCACGACAGAAGACTGGATTGCCAATTGCTCATCGGTCTTTCCTTGATGTGGATGAACGCTACGTTTACGACGGCGTATGGGCTTGCGCCAGCTTGCTACACCTTCCTGAAAATCAGATCGCCAGCGTTTTAGATCGCCTCTGGACAGCCCTTAAGCCCGGGGGAGTCCTGTACGCCAGTTTCAAATTTGGCGAAAGTGAACGAAAGAGCGGTGGAAGGCACTTCACAGATGCTAATGAAGAGAAAGCTGCTCAGTGGTTTGAATGCCTCGAGAAGGATCCGCAGATAAAGTTCTGGCGTACCAAGGACCAACGGCCAAATCGTGACGAGCAGTGGCTAAACATACTCGTGCACAAAGCTCCTGCAGTGCATGATCGATTGACAGTAGGTGGGAGTCAGCATCATTTTCTGCCCAAGCTGTGTCATGCGATCCGGTCTTCAGATCAGATCGATATGGCTGTGGCATTCGTGAAAACGACCGGCTTGAACCTGTTATTGCCGGATCTTCTGGATGTGCTGCAAAAAGAGAGGGAGCCCGAGCCGGCAAGGGTACGAATTCTTATTAGCGACTACCTCGATATCACCGATCCAGAAGCCTTGCGCAAGCTGTCCCTACTCCAAGACCATGGAGCACAAATTGCGGTTTATGAAAGTAAGGGCAGTAGCTTTCATATGAAAGCGTATCTCTTTGCGGGACATCGTGGCGATAGTCACTGGGGGAGAGCCTTTATTGGTTCCAGCAATATCAGTAGACAAGCGCTTCAAGATGGCTTGGAGTGGAACTATCAGATCGACTACCCGCCGGACACGGGATACTTGGAGACTGTAAGCCGCTTTGAAGAGTTATTTCGGCACCCCAAAGTAGTTGTGCTTACAGATAATTGGATCGATGCCTATGCGAGGCGGCGGGTTCCTCCGCCTCAGCCCGTTGCGCCTGGAAGTATGGAGCAGGAAGCCCCACCTACCCCTAATCCAATCCAGAAAGCTGCACTGAAAGCACTAGACGCCACCCGGGACGAAGGCTATACGAGGGGTCTCGTGGTACTGGCGACAGGTCTGGGAAAAACGTGGCTGTCAGCCTTTGATGCCAAGCAGCTGGGTGCGCGACGGATACTTTTTGTGGCGCATCGAGAGGAGATTTTGTACCAAGCGGCTGAGACATTTGTTCGGATCAAACCAGATAGCCGCGTTGGGTTTTATATGGGAAAGCAGCGGGACCGCTCTGTGGATATCCTCTGCGCATCCATACAGACGCTGGGTAAAGAAGCTCACTTGGAGCGGTTTGCCCCGCAGCATTTTGATTACATCGTCGTGGATGAATTTCATCATGCGGCAGCACCGACATATCATCGGCTGCTGAAGCACTTTGCGCCGCAGTTTTTGCTAGGGCTAACGGCCACACCTGAACGAACCGACCGCTCTGACATTCTATCGCTTTGTGACGACAACCTGGTTTATGAGTGTCCCTTGTTTGATGGTGTTCGGAGCGATTTTCTCGTCCCCTTCCATTATTACGGGATCTATGATGAAACCGTCGAGTACCAGGCGATCCCTTGGCGGAACGGAAAGTTTGATCCGGAACTATTGGCCAACAAACTCGCCACTATGGGGCGAGCGCGCCACGCTTTGAGGGTTTGGAACCAACATAAACAGCTTCGAACGATGGCCTTTTGCGTATCCCGCTCACACGCCGACTATATGGCCAGGTACTTCCAAAAACATGATGTTCGAGCGGTGTCAGTTCACGGGAACTCCGAAATGTCTAGGGGCGAGGCTCTGGAGTCGCTCGAGTCCGGTGGCTTGGACGTTATTTTCTCCGTTGATTTGTTCAATGAAGGTGTGGATCTGCCCGCGATTGATACGGTTCTTTTGCTAAGACCCACAGAATCGAAGGTTCTGTTTCTTCAGCAAATCGGTCGAGGTTTGCGTAAGAGTCAGGGCAAAAAACAACTCGTAATTCTTGATTTCGTCGGAAATCATCAAAGTTTTTTTCATAAACCTCAGGCGCTGATGGGGCAGGCGATGAATTTTCGGCAGTTGGCTGAGTTCGCGCGACAGGCCGAGCAGAATAGACTCGACCTTCCTGAAGGGTGCTTTGTTAACTATGACCTGGAATTGATCGACTTTCTGAAAGGGTTAGATCAGAAGGGCGCAGAGAAGGACTATCAGGCCCTGAAAGACACACTTGGCCGGCGGCCTTCACTCACCGAGTATTATCACTTTGGAGCGAATATTTCCCAGATTCGGAAGCAGCACGGAAGCTGGTTTGGCCTGCTACACGCCATGGGTGACCTTCCCGAAAAAGAAGGAGAGCTATTATCCGCGCATGAAGATTTTTTTGTGGAAGTCGAAAAAACCTCCATGACTAAGTCATTCAAAATGATACTTCTAGAAGCCTTTCAAGCCGTCAATGGTTGGGAGAAATCAGTAGAGCTCCCTGCGCTTGCACAGGAATCATGGAGAATATTGAAGCGCCGGCCGCGATTATTTTCTGAAGTAGCTGAATCGGTTCGTCGCTTCGATGGTGGCTCCACCGAATGGCAACAGTATTGGAGAAAGAACCCGGTAGACCATTGGACAAACAAGTCGCCGGCTCTTTTTCGGGTTGCAGCAGGGCGATTCGAGCCTACCTTCACCGTTGAGTCATCCGCATTCGCGACATTCGAGTCTATGGTCCAAGAACTCGTTGATTACAGAATAGCTTCCTATGAAGCACGGCAAGGCTCTAAAGCCGATATTGGAGGCACGAACAATGTCGCCCCTATGCTGGCTAACGATACAGCGCTTCCATATTTTCCAACCTTGAAAATCGCCTGTGGTCACTTCAGGAATAGCACGGTCGATCAGCTAGAAGATGTGGAGTACCGATCAGTTGGGAGTGGCCATGGCCGGTTGAACCGGGACAGGTATTTTATTGCTAGAGCCTCTGGTGACTCCATGAATGGAGGAAAACGCCCTATCCAAGATGGGGATTATTTATTACTTGAACACATCAGCTCAGAATCGGCGGGGGCTATTTCCGACACCACCTTAGCCATCGAAAAGTTGGACGAAGCTGGAGATACTCAGTATTTGCTAAGAACGGTTAGGAAATCTTCTTCCGGAGAATATATTCTCGAAGCCGCGAATCCTGAATATGACGATATAGCCGTCACCCCAGAACTTGCCGAGCAATTTAGGACTTTTGCCCGCCTCCATGATGTTGTCTCACCGTTGGAGATGGCCCGCGGGCAAGAATTGTTGCGAGAGGACATTCCTGCTTTATTCGAAACGGAATTCAATCCCGGAAACTGGCAGAGCGGTCATGTCTTCTTAAAGGAAGCCGGCGCACATGTTCTGTTGGTCACGCTCAATAAGCAGGGAAAAGCCGATCAGCATCGTTACGTCGACCACTGGGTTGATGACACAACGTTTCACTGGCAAAGCCAGAACTCAACGTCACCAGTGAGTAAGCGCGGTTTAGAGCTTATCAATCATGAGCGTCTTGGGCTCTCCGTGCATTTGTTTGTACGTGAGAACAAACTGCGCAACGGCAAAGCCGCACCGTTCACTTACTACGGACCGGTCGAGTATAAAAGCCATGAAGGTAGCGCGCCGATGAGTGTGCTGTTTAGCCTTCGGTAGCTGCTTCCAAATGCTGTGATTGGGATCTCGATACGATTGCTCTAGAAACGTGCGATAGGTTCTTGGAGTCTGGTTTTTCACAAAAGCAGGAGCATGTTGCCGCTGAGCAACCTTGCTCTGTGCAGGATGTGTTCAAAGGTGGTCTCCACACTGCCTGCGCGTGAGTATCAGTCTGGTTAGCCGCGTGGACAGGCGTGCCGACTCCGCGCCGCGCTGACCGCCGACGGATGTTTCCACCTCCGAACCCCCAAAACAATCAACGTCTGCCCCGTGAAGTAACAGGCCACGATTATCGGAATGGCATAGGCAAAAGGCTGTGCAAACTTGTTTACCCCGATCAGCGAATCGGCGATGACGAATAACATCGCGCCTAGCCAGAGCAGGCCAGTCTTGTCCTCAACCCGGCAAGCCATCAATGCCATGGCGTAAAGGCACAGCAGATAGATCGCTACTGGTATCTGATAAGCGCCGGCGGCCGGGACCAGCCACACGGCCAGCAGTATGCTGTACAACGTTACAGGCAACATGCGCCAGCGCATCCAGGGTTTGCCTCTGGCCATCAGCGCAAAGCCAGCGATAAACGCCAGTTGGTTGATTAGAAACGCGCTCAGTGCCTGGATAAAGAGCCCGTCCCGGGCACCATAGTCGAGAAAGAAGTCACCAGCCGCTGCGGCAACGAACCCCACGCCCAGGCAGATACCGATTTTGCCGGGCCAGGCGCGCCAGGCGAGTACGGCAAACAACAGCATGGGGATTGGCTTGAGTAGCCAGCTGAGCGGGTAGGGTTTAAAAGGCAGCAAGACCAGATACAACAGCCCCAATACAACGGCCATGGCAAAACAACGACGCTCAAAGGCGGGCATGAATGACTCCCGAATGTTATTTTTATTGTGCCCGACATGGTCTCATAAAACGGCGCCAACTATTCATGTCAAGACTCGCGAATTCCCCGGGAGGCTCATCAGCCCTCTAGCGGATATCCAGGAGAACGCATCATGGTCCCATTCATCGGCGGTTGTTTGTGCGGGGATGTTCGTGTCACTGCAACTGGACAGCCACACCGCGTCGGCATTTGGCACTGCCTCGATTGCCGCAAGCACCACGGCGCGCTTTTTCACGCCTCCGCGATCTTTCCCCAGGACGCCGTCACCGTGACTGGCGACACGCACGAGTATCAGGGTCGCCATTTCTGTCCCCGCTGCGGCTCGTCCGTATTCGCGCGCACTGCAGATGAAATGGAAGTGAGTCTCGGCTCGCTGGATTCCACCGACCAACTCAAGCCGACCTATGAACTTTGGATTATCCGCCGCGAGAGCTGGTTGCCGGAGTTTCCGCATACTGAGCGGTATGAGCGTGATCGCTAGTCGCCGTCAGCGCCGCTACATTGAATAGACGTTGAGTTTTCACCTGTTTCTGTTGCTAATCAAACCAGAAGGCGCGTAATGGTACGGTGTTCATAATTCACGTCATTGATGCAGTGAAATACAAGCGAAATACAAGATCTTGAACCTCAATGAATGATGGTATTTTCAACTGCATTGCCCCATGTAATCACTGGCTCGATGACATAAATACATGACCCAGCTGAGCGTGCTCACCGGACGGCGGCGAATTTAGTGAGCTTAGGGTTATCCAGCGCAAAACCTGGTTTTTGCGCTTACCGAGTGGTGATCGCTCGCCGCTGTCAGCGCCGCCAGTACTCTGGAAACGTGTTGTGGCAGCGCTCTCCGGCTGTTTCACAATATCTCGCGGGCATGCATACGGTTTAGCGTAAACCGACCAATTAGAATTCTTTGGCAGATCTGAGCGTGCTCTGGTTCCAGCGCAATGGTTCGGACATGCGATTGTTTGGATAAAAAAAATGAGAGCTGTATTTCGGCCACGAATGATCGGTTTCAAACCATTGATGGCCCTGTTTGTTATAGGGGCTTCTGTTGTCTGGTTAGGCCAGTGGCTGCACCACCGGTCGAATCACGTGCATATCATCGACGCCCGGATCAAAACGGATATGGTGGCTGTTGCACCGCGCCTGCCGGGCCGGATTACGCAAGTGAGTATCACGGAAGGTGAGCACGTCGCCCGAGATCAGATTCTTGCCTTGATAGATGCCAGTGCTACTGATGCCGATCTGGCAGTCCTCGCGGCGGAGCGAGCCGGGGTGGAGAAAGAGCGATCTGAAGTTGTTGCGGAGTTGAAGTTGCAGACTGCAATAGGCGACAGCCGTGTTGAGATGGCCCGTTTATTATTGAAAAGAAGCCACGCTGGGCTCGAGCAACACAAACTGGACGTTTCGAAAAGCGCAGAAGATCTGGAGCGTTTGGAGCGGCTCAGAAGAAATGAAGCGATTTCCGTCCAGCAACTTTCCGAAGCCCGTTATCTACATCGATCCGCAGAGGTCAGACTGCGGATCGCCGAGTCGGAGTTGGCGGAGCAACAGGCGGCAATAGCGCACGCAGAAGCAGAACTATTAGCTCAAGATGTCCTTGAACGTCGGTTAGAGCTTATCGATAACAGGCTAAGTGAGCTGGATGCGAAACTCAGCAAACTTCAGTTGGACGTGGAAGACCGAATCATAAGAAGTCCCATTGACGGCGTAATCGCCAGACGTTTCGTCGAGATTGGCGAATACGCTCAAACGGGTCAGAGTATGTTTCTGATATATGATCCGAAGAATGTATGGGTCGAGGCGAACGTAAAGGAAACAGCCCTTGCGAAAGTGCAAACTAACCAAACAGTTGCCATCGCAGTGGATGCGATCCCTAAGCATGAGTTCCCAGGTTTTGTGAAGAGCATCGGATCGGCGGCAACAAGCGAATTCTCACTGCTGCCAAGCCCTAACCCGAGCGGAAACTTTACAAAAACAACCCAACGCATACCTCTGTGGATCCAGTTTGAAGAGGTTGACGATCGGCTACTGCCGGGCATGATGGTTGAGGTGGATATCAGTGTCGACTGATGTCCTGTTTGAACGATACGGTCCTGCCTACAAGTGGCTGGCAACCGCTACTGCCATGCTTGGCACATTGTCGATGACCCTGGCGACCACCATCGTAAACGTGGCCATTCCCGACATCATGGGCAACTTTGGCATGACTCAGACAAAGGCCCAATGGTTATCGACAGGCTTCCTAGCACCCATGGCGGCCTTCATGTTGGTCAGTGCATGGACTCTGCAGCGATTCGGGATGAGGTGGGCGTATATTGGCGCGGTTGGGATTTTTATGGTTGCCGCGATCCTGGGTGGAATGAGTCAAAGTGACAACATGATCATATTTTCCCGGATGCTCCAGGGCGCCATGGCTGGCATTGTCCAACCCCTTGCCATGACGGTTATTTTTACTGTGTTTCCTGAGCGCCAGCGCGGTATCGGGATGGGCATCTATGGGATTGGTGTGATATTGGGCCCTGCCATTGGGCCGGCTATCGGAGGTGTTCTGGTCGATTGGCTAAGTTGGCGTGCGGTATTTTTCATGCCGCTGCCTGCGTGTTTACTTGCAATCGTTTTTGCGCTGTTTTTCGCACCGGGTAAGGATGACAAAAGCGCTTCTAATGGTTTCGATTGGTTCGGCTTCGCCCTGTTGTGCGTGTTTATCGGCTGTTTATTATCGGCGATTTCAAATGGGCAGCGTATAGGCTGGGACTCGCTAGAGATCGCCAGTCTGTTCATTGTTGCACTGGTATCGTTCCTGGGATTTATCATTTGGGAGCTGGTCAGCCCACGGCCACTGCTTAATATTCGGATATTCGGCGTCCCCGGGTTTGCCGCAGGCTCGGCTATCGCGTTTTGTTTTGGGTTTGGACTGTTTGGTTCTACCTATCTCATACCCATCTTCGTACAGGATATTCAGGGCTTCACCGCTACCACTGCAGGCCTGTTACTTATGCCCGCGGGCATAATCATGGCGGCTGCGTTTCCGTTGGCGGGATACATGACGGATCGGATTTCAGCGCCTGGCATAATCGCCGGAGGAATGTTGCTGCTGGCCGTGTCCTGCTGGGCCCTAAGCTGGGCGGACACATCGACGCTGCCGTGGGTGATCATGTTCTGGATCGCAGTGGGGCGCTTGGGATTCGGGTTTGGTTTGCCAGCGATCAGCACCGGGTCATTGAGAACGTTGAACATTTCATTGGTTAGTCAGGGTTCGGGCGCTAACAGCTTCGCTCGACAACTAGGCGGTGCGCTTGGCGTTAATTTGTTGTCGCTAGGACTGGACGTGCGCACGACCCATCACGCGAGGGCATTTACAGATGCCCAAACCCTGAACAACCCTATCGCTCTGGAGCTATTATCCAAAATTCAAGCCATGGGCCCGTCCATGGGTCTGAGCTCCGACCAGCTCATACCCGTATCTCACCAGTTTCTTAAGCAGATCATCGAGTTTCAAGCGTATACCAGAGGGTTTCAGGACAGCTTCCTGATGTTGAGCTTCGTGTTCATATTCACCCTGATGCCAGTAGTCGTTATGTACTGCGCAAAGCAGCCCGCACAGGTCATACACGCGGGTAGTTAACGCATAGGCTCAGAATGGGCAGGGGATAATTCAGGAGACGGGGTAGGTGCACTGTCATCATTGGAACAGCACGACTTGATGACTCATACCGAAGATGGGCATCGACGGAAAGCCAGCGAAAATGGTTAGACTGAGAGCTGCAGCTAATGAAGTGCAAAAAATGGCGCACCCGACAGGATTCGAACCTGTGACCGCCTTCGGAGGGCAAAAATTATGGCTGTAATAGATCGTTTTTATCTTTCTCTAAATGGGACCAAATGTTTCGCAAATAGGGTAAGTGCTTGAAGTGCATGAGTTTTAAGGATTCCCAATTTGTGACATTTTAGACCGTATTCTGCGGGCGCGATTTTCTGACACAGAAATTTGTCACAAATCCGGGCACATTAAGAAAGCTCGAATTTGACACATAGCCCATCGTTCGGCGTTCCCATTCAACAGATACGAGCAGCGCACGGCATAGCTGTAAGCTCATCGCAATCACCATCTATGCATCCGGCCAAATCCCCTTATCGGTAAGCATCACTGAGTCGAGAAGGTCAGCAGGCGCAAGTTACACCGCTCATGCTCATCTGAAAGATGCAGTACCGGTGCGATATCGCAACCTAACAAGCAGCCCACAAGATCCATGATGGAAACGTATTCATCCACGCTAAGAGCGGGACTGCTCTCGATCACCAGCACAGCTTCTTGTGCACCGGGTGGCTCCGTGAGTCGCATGCTGTTTTTAAGGTTCAGTAGTGCCTGGCTTGGTGTGTTTCCGTAAGCAGAGGTGTAATGACCGATCATTGGTTGGGAGCTTTTGCTTAGATTGCTGCCCCAATTCAGCCCAAAGGAACTGAGACTGTCGCGGGCGCGATACAACGAACTCCAGAAGTCGAAGATATCCTGTCGTCGCTGCCAGTGATAAACGCGCTCCTCCGGAAAGATGCTGCCAGTGGGTACCCCGACGAAGTGTATATGAATCAGGCGGGCCATCTTCTTCAGGCGTTCAAGAGAGGTAGGGTCTGTCTGGTCAGTGCATAGCCAGTGGAGTTCATCAAATGGCTGTGACGGCAAGGCGGCATCCAGGCTGAGCTGTGTGAATCGGTGATGTTTTAACGAAGGTACCCAGGCAGCCAAGTCGTTGCCTGTTCCGGGATTTGCCGGCAATAGCTGAGAGGCTTCCCCGGAATAGACGAGCAGAGCAATTTCGTAGAAGTGTGTCTCTCCGACCCGCCCGAGGTGGTGCTGCTGTCTCGTGACAGCAGCATCTTCCGGATTTTCGCCCATATTCAGCAGGTAGAAGAGATAGTCCTTGAACCGCATCACGGGCGCACCTCTACCGAGCCTGCACCGGTGCGTTGATACATCGGTAGCCTGGGTATTGGGCTTCGGCCGTTACCTTGGCCATATCCGAGCTCACTGCCTGAACAGTAATAGTGAAGTTCGCGCGCGGCCCTGCATTCGCTACTACGCGCTGTAGGAAGGCTGAGTATGTTTTCATTGGTCCATATCTCCATGTAGGTGCCAGGAGACAGGATGAATCATGCTCGCGACGATCCGTGTCGTACCAAGTCGTTTGCGTAGAGCTTTGCCGTACGGCGAGTTGACGTGGCGATCTGTTCACGCAGTGCCGCGGGTTCCAATACTTCGAGATGTTCTCCCTGACTCATTAGCCAGAGATCTAGTCCTTGGCTGAGATGTATGCTTCCGGTCATCAACCACCAGCCTTCCGACCCGTGCCGCAGCACCTGATCGGTTGTGAGCGGGTTTTCCTGCAGACGCTCGCTCAATGCTTGGCTAACTTGCAGGGTGATCTTGACTGGAGAGTCGGTTTTTCGGCCAATCAGACTGCGTAGTGCCTGAGCGGATTGAATGTTGTAGTTGTCGGGATGAGCGATGTCATAGAACGGTTTGCGTGCGCTTTGAAATCGATGCAAAGGGAGAGCAGCGATGTCGCCTTTTGGCAATCCCTCGAACACGCATGATAGATAAATATTCGAATCTTGGTAAGAGAGACCCAGCGGGTGAACTCGCAGCAGTTTTGATTCATCAGAACCCCGCTTCTGGTACATCACCTCTAAGGAGGTGCCCTCCAGTAGCGCTCGCTGGACTTCTGCCAGCACCTCCGGCTTCACCACGCCGGGTTGCAGTGTGATAAATCGCGTGTTGAATCACACCGGGTTTTATGGAGGCCATTTCGTTTAAGTCAGGCGGCCATGGCCTGACCGGTGTTTTGCTGATAGAAGTTTGCCTCAGCTTCTGCCGGCGGTATATATCCAATCGAGCTCAGTAACCGCTGGTAGTTGTACCAGTGAACCCACTTCAAGGTGGCGATTTCGACGGCTTCGCGGCTCCTCCAAGACTGCCGGTAAATCAGTTCCGCTTTGTACAAGCCATTGATGGTTTCCGCCAAGGCGTTGTCGTAGCTGTCTCCTTTGCTACCAACAGAGGGCTCTATTCCAGCCTCAGCGAGACGCTCCGTATAACGAATAGAGACGTACTGACTACCCCTATCGCTATGGTGGATCAGACCGTCCGTGTGGCCTGACTGCCGAGCGTAGAGTGCTTGCTCCAGAGCATCGAGCACGAAGTCCGTTTTCATGCTGTTGCTCACACGCCAGCCGACGATACGTCGCGCAAAGACATCGATAACGAAGGCTACGTAGAGCCAACCCTGCCACGTTGATACGTATGTAAAGTCTGAAACCCATAACTGATTGGGACGGTCAGCTTTGAACTGGCGTTGAACCTTGTCGAGAGGACAGACGGCGTTGCCATCAGGCACCGTGGTACGAACTACCTGGCCGCGCCGAACACCCTGCAACCCCAAGTGGCGCATCAGTCGCGCAACGGTACAACGGGCAACGTGCACCTTGTCGCGCCTGAGTTGCTTCCAGACCTTCACGACGCCATAGCAGCGCATGTTGTCCTCCCATACACGCTTGATGTCCTCACACAGCAACTCATCCTGTTGGGCGCGAGTGCTTCGCCGTTCAGGCTGTCGGGCACGTGCTGCATGCAGGTAGTAACCGGACGGAGCGATCTGCACCACGCGGCAGATCGACTCGACCCCGTAACGGTCACGGTACTCGTCAACGAAGGCGTTCAGGGTTTGTTGCGGCGCCGGGGTGCCGGCCAGTCGGGCTCCGCCTGGGCAAAATAAGCACTGGCCAGGCGGAGGATCTCGTTCGCTTTACGCAGCTCACGATTCTCGCGCTCCAAAGCCTTGATACGGTCCCGTTCCTCAGTCGTCTGACCGGGTCGCTGGCCGTTGTCGGTCTGGTGTTTGCGCACCCAGCCATGCAGCGTCTGCGGGACACAACCAATCTTGGGTGCAATGGATTCGATGGCTGCCCACTCGGAGGGGTAGTCCTTCAAGTTCTCCAGAACCATGCGCACAGCACGTTCACGGACTTCAGGGGAGTAGCTGTTGGATTTTGTCATGCCTCATTCTCTCAAGAGTTGAGGCCTCCACGAAACCCGGTGTGATTCATGTTGCTGGTGACTATCCGAGATATATCTTCCGGGGGGCGGCTGTTTTTTAGCAGGGACTGGGCGTACTCGCGTAGGGGTGAAAGGCGCTCAACCTGAGCTGCCATTCCGAATCGGCTCGCGTGATCCATGATCATGATCAAGTTCAATGCGTCTGTGAGCGTCATCGCCAAACGCGATAGCGATTTCTCTACCCACCAGAGTGTCTGATTGCCCTCCTCACGACAACGTACCTCAGGAAACATTTGCTTGAGATCAAGCATGTCGCGTTGTATGGAACGCAGATGGATGTCAGCCCCCTCCTTCGTTACACGCTGATGGATAAGTGTGCAGGAAAGCGGGTTACCTTTACTTTCGCGCTCTAGAATTTTGAGAATCAGGTTCCAGCGAAAGACTCTATCCATTTTTTCGTCCTTGTATGTTGAGCGACACAGAATGTCGCAGCTCCGGTTGATAATGAACCGCGTCAACGATGGGGCTTGAGAATGAGCGAATCCGCCAATGTATTCAATCTGCTAAACGAAGAGCTTCCGAAGGAAAATGAAATAGTCATCGTAATTCCTGACGAGCTGCAGAGACTGTACGTCGGGATCGGAATGCCTTCCTTGCGTGTGATGGAGCGTTTGGAGGCGGGGAAACTCACAACTCTCCACGAGTGTTTAGTTGATCACCCTTTATATAGCTTGGTCGAGCCGGTTGAAATTCGCCGCAGATACATGCAGTTAAGGGCTGAGGCAATACAGGGTGACGCTGATGCGCTGAATGATCTCGGCTGGTTATGGTTGAACGGATCCCGTTTGATAGCGGATCCTGCTTTAGCCGGGCGACTGTTCAGCCTTGCCTCTTCAGAAGGCTGTGGCGAAGCGCTGTTCAACCTTGTTGAGATGACCTGGTACGGCAGAGGTGGCAAGCCTGATCCAGCGCTTGCCTCTGATTACTATGAGCAAGCGTACAAAGCCGGCATGCCAGGAGCGGCTCGAGCGCTCGGCCTTATATGCGAGAACGAAGAGTCTGGCACTATCCAGGATTCTGGAAAAGCAGTAGTTTGGTTCCGGCGCGCAGTGGAAGAGGGCGATGTGGGCGCCGGCTTTTACTTGGGACGTTTGCTGCTGGATGCGTCGCTTAAGGAGTATGATCCGGTACAGGCGGTGTACTGGCTTCAATGGGCTGCCATGCAGGGAGAGGTCTCTGCGAGCGAGAGGCTGGTTGAACTTTACTGTTCCGTATTTGATTCGCCGCCGGATCCGGATGGGCTACTTCGCCGATTCTGGCTGGAGCGGGCCATTAATCAGGGAAGTTCGCGGGCTAGAGAGTTGTGTCTAGAAGAGGGACGGGAGGTCGGCGCTTGAAGCGTGAAGATTATTCGCAGGGAGAGGTGGTTCTATTCACTAATTAATTGGTCGAGCGGCTATATAGTCAGCGAGGGCATTTTCCAATGTTTGACCAGGAGGGTCGTGCAGTTATTTAGTTATCGATAAACTAGAGCTACTATTCGGCGACAAGAGTTGTTGAATATCTGGAGTAGTATATAGGACATAGGAAAAATAGCATGCAGTTGTTTAGAGCGATCCCCTCAAGCCGTTTGGCTGAGGCAGAACAGGGTTTGCGGCGGCAATCTTCCATTCGCGTACCGCGCAATGTCCCCTATGTTGTTGATAATCTATGGGAGTCTCTTAGGCCCAAAAACATGCCGTCTCGTCGACATGCAATCTACGCCAGCCCAACCGCTGAACTGGCTTTGCAGAATGCGAGTGCTCCGCTAGCAGATGGTGATGAATATGTCCCTTGCAGGGTAGTTGTCGATCCGCGAGACATCCGGGTTGCCCAGCTGCAAGTGAAAGATGCTCGCTATCACAGCGACATTCGGTTGGTCGGTAATTGGGTCAGCCAGCGAGGACAGGTGTTCGCTGATCTTTCATTAACTCAGAAGCAGAAAGTGGCACAGCTCTTTCTGCCAGGCCTGCATCGTGGTGAGCTGACAGCTCTTTGGAAAAATGATCCGTTGATAGCAGAGTTTTGTTCCTACGCAAGGCAGAACCTGACGCTTTGGTCGTCAGCGTCATCCGTTCCGCAGGCATCTGATGGTGAGCTGTTTTTTGAGCTGCTCGGAGATTTACAAACCTACCGGCTGGAGGCTCTTTGAGGTCGTGGGCAAAGCATAGGGAAAGCGGTGCTGTCCGGTTATTCAGCTTACACTGATTAGACCACCATGTTCTGCCCGGTGTATCGCTAATCAATGTGTGCTTCAGTTCTGCCGTTCGAGCACCGGCGTTTGCAGTCTATTATTTGGCAGCATTAGCAGGGGTAGCACCAAACATCGCAAATATAGCCCGCTCTACGTCTAAAGCTCGCCAAACTTCCCCTTGATCGTCACCGCATGACCACATCCATTCTTTACCGAGAGAAATCCCCAAGTTCAGTTGCGATGCAATCTGAGTGAGATAGATACACCAAGATTGATAGCAGCTGCGCACCTGGGGAGAGTTGGTTTGCCCAATACCCTTCGAAAAATTAGCCGCCCACGAATGCAAAGAAAGCCCGTCTGCAATGCGATTGTCATATACACCAGCTGCAGATGGCGCCATAAATGCAATCACTTTCGATGCGAACGGTGTGCGGTTCAATTGGCTTAAGCCTTGCAGGGAGAACATCGCTTCGCCAATACACTTTTGATCAAGATGATTGATCGCTGCAGTGGTATGTGCAAAAGCCATAGCCGAAGTAGTTGCAGGCTGACCTTTATTGCCATTGATCAGCCAATCAACCTTGTTCCTCGCGTAGGAATCGCCGAACGTAAAATAGCCCCAGTACACGACAGACGTAATTCCCAGCAGCCTGTCTTCTGCCGAGCCTGAGCGAAGAAGACTATAATGATAGTTGTCGAGCCAGAGGTCCGTGCGCTGATCTTGATTTGGCACAACAAAGCGCGCGAATAAGTCTGGCGTTAACTGGATGTCATGATTTCCCTGTACGGCTCGTTCTGCATAAGCCTTGGGATAGTCATATGCCGCCCGGTATTTTATATATTCCATTGCTTCTAGATCAAATATTGGATCAGTCGAAAAATTGTTCGCTGTTTTATACTGCATCCATTCCTCACTCAACTTGTAATGCCGCGTAATTTTGATTAAGAAGCATGTGCTCGCCCGGTCAAGTGGGCTCAGCGTGCAATCTGAAAAAATTATTAGACAATTTGTCGCCTTATCTCCACTGACATAAAGGTACTGCAAGGGTTGTGTTACTCACAGCCCGTTGGGTAGTCGCTGAGCTTGAGCAATCACCAAACACGCTACCTCGCGATCTTTCGTGTTTCGGGCATATGCATTAAGCCGTTTGAGCGGGAATAGGCTGTCCAACGCATCTGGAGGCGAGGTCGCAGTTCCTTGCTGGCATTGACCTTAACCTTAATGCAGGCATCTGGCCATTTCAATGGCAAAGATTTTTTGTGCTGCCAAGGACCCATCTCGGCAAATTCCGTTAGATGCCAGATTTGGTTGCCGGGCGAGTTTGGCAGGATTTGCTAGCGAAATCTCGTACCGCTAAGCAGAGGGCAACAGGCAGGCCCGGTCCGTCTTGGCGTCTCGGTGGTGCTCGCTTTGGCAGTGATGACGAATTCCGAAGCCCCTCGTCGCACCGCTATCCACGGGCTGTAAAAGGGCTTGTAGCTGATCTGACGGGAACCACCGTGATATTTTCCTCGAGGATTTGTTATCAATTTGTTCGGGACGAGGATCGCAGCTCAGGAAATCTGGTTCGTCGGCGGAAGGCACAGCCGCCCCTTGTCAAGTGGTGTCCGCATCACCCGGCACGTGAGCGGGCGGATACTTTGATGCACCAAAGGTTCGGTTGCATAACGTGGAAAGCTGATTAACGCATGTTTGGAGCGAGGCCCGAAACCAATCCGGCGGGATCAGCATGTTCGCCCGATATCGCCGAGCGGGCGTCGTTTGTAGGGTGCGCCCAGGGCGACGCAATGCAATCAACCTCATCGATTCGGTGGCGTTAATCCAAAGGGAAGAAGGGGGAGCGGGACGGAGACGAGCTAAGCCATCACGTTGAATATTCTTCCCGTGTCGACGCGAGTGTCGTTTCTGTTTCCGCGACAGCAACCCTAGACCATCGTCAGTATTGCCAGGGGCTGCGGTGGCTTAGTAGGAATCGCGCTGGTCGTTGCATAGGTCTGGAGCATGGGCGGCAAGCCATTCAAGGTCGGTACGTCAAGGTGAGACTCGACTAGCTTGTTGGTTCGGATATGGTAAGTTCACCGATAAGACGTATGGGGAAGGGACTTGCCTTGGCCAGCACGGGTTCTACCCCGCTAACACGGACACTTTCAAGTAGACTCATGTGGAGTCATAGGAGTGTTCATGTCCAAGCGCAAACAATATAGCCCGGAGTTCAAACGGGAGGCCGTAGAACTGGCCCGTCGCTCAGGCACCAGCTGTCGTCAGATAGCTCAAGAGATCGGGGTGGCGCCAAGCTTGCTAAATCGCTGGGTGCGTGAGGCGCGAGCAGCTGAGAAGCCTTTTCCCGGCACAGGCAACCCGCGAGATGAAGAACTTGCCCGCCTCAAGCGCGAGCTGGCCCGAGTGACGAAGGAACGTGATTTTTTAAAAGACGCGGCAGCGTACTTTGCCAGGGAATCATCGAACGGTACTCGGTGATCCAGCGCTGCCGCAACGAGTACCCAGTCCGACTGATGTGCCGTTGTTTGAAGGTGTCTGCCAGTGGCTATTACGACTGGCAAGATCGTGAGCCAAGCCCACGCGCTCAGGATAATGCGCGCCTGATAAAGCGTATTCGTGAGATCCATGAGGATAGCCGCGGTGCAATAGGTGCGCCTCGCATGCACGAGGATCTCCTATTCGAAGGTGAAACCGCCAGCCTGAACCGTGTTGCTCGCTTGATGGCCGCAGAGCAAATTCAAGGTTGGCCGCGCAGGAAGAGACGTGGCTTTGGCCGAGTAACGTCTGGCCGCCCAGCAGGTGTGGAAAATCTACTGGAACGCGACTTCAATGCCTTGGAGCCGGAGCGCAAATGGGTCACGGATATCACGGAGATAGCCACGCTGGAGGGCAAGCTCTTCCTGTGTGTAGTGCTGGATCTGTACAGCAAGCTAGTGATTGGCTGGTCGATGCATCATCGCCAAGATAGGCAGATGGTCATCCGGGCAGTGGAGATGGCGATTTGACAGCGTCAGGGTAACTGGTCGGTCATTTTACATTCTGACAGGGGAAGCCAATTTACCAGCGTCGACTATCAGCGCTTTCTGAGCCGAAACACGCTGGTTTGCAGCATGAGTGCCGTTGGCCATTGTGGCGATAACGCGGCTTGTGAGGGCTTCTTCGGGCCAACTCAAGCGCGAGCGTGTTGCTCATCAATCGTACCGGACACTTGATGAAGCGCGAGCGGATCTGTTCGACTATATTGAGCGGTTTCATAACCCACGAATGCGTCGTAGAGTTGCTCAGCAAGATCTGAAGTTTTCGGCTCTTTAAAACCGTCCGTGGAAGCGGGGTAGAACCCTTTTCACGTAGTGATTCACATGAAATAATTCCTGCCAGATGTCTTCGTGCCCAGTCTGAGGCGGTACTCAAATAAGCCGCGTATACACTCATCACTAAAACCAGGTGGGCGCGATTTGGGCACAATCTGGGCACAGACGGTTTTTAAGAGTTCGCTCGTGATTTGAGCTAGATGTCATGCTTTTCAGCATTCGCGCGACGGGTAATTGAGTGCCGGTTGGGTGTGGCAAGAATCAATGTTTGATCTTGCCGACTTTGTTATCGTGCAAGTTATTGATTTTAAATAAGATGGCGCACCCGACTGGATTCGAACCAGTGACCCCCGCCTTCGGAGGGCGGTACTCTATCCAGCTGAGCTACGGGTGCGTTATAGAAATGCCTTCGGAGGGCAAAAATTAATGCATGTATGCGAAAGGTTTTAATTGATATAGATAGTTTTTAAGCGTGGATATCTCGCATAACACATTGATTAATAACTAAAAATAAGAACCACATTTTGTGCCATTTTAAGCCCATTTTGGTGGGCGCTTAATACACACAGGTACGTTTGGCACAAAATATGGCACATACTCTGAAGCGGCTTTTGACATAAAGCTTTTCGTGGGTACGCCGTTGTAAGAACGCGAGCTTAACTGGAACGCTCGCAGCAAGCCGTTCCGGAAAGTCTCGGTCAGGCAGCGTCAAAGGGGTCCGCGGGTTACGCTCTTTAGACGCTGAACGCCTGCAGTCGGCCACGACCTGCCGCTCAATTCCTCGACTGAACTACAGGAAAAGGATGATCTGAGTCATTCACGACCGATCTCGCGAATGACCGCTTCGGTCGGGGTCGGCCTGACTTCGTTTCAGAACAGCGTTTGATGAATAAGAGGCATCTAGCTTCTAGTGCTGGACGCCCCGGGTTATGCTGAAGTAGCTCCCTTGGTACTAAGTTGGCGTCAACTACCAAATCCATTTTCATGGTTCCGAAAATGCCTAAGAAACCGAATCCATCCAACACTGCAGCTCCCGCAACTGCACCGGCGGAAGGCGAACGTCGAGCACTCCGTGGATACATTGGCCAGTACGAGCGGGCGGGCGCTGCCATTTATGCTGCGCTCGAGCGCGACGAGCTGCTCTGGATCGGCGTCGCAGACCGCAACGCGGGTATTGCCGACGACTTGGTGCTCGGTTTCGATGGGGTGGTGGTCGGTCACCAGTTCAAGACGTCCAAGTTCCCAGGCACTTTCACTGTTGAGACGCTGTTTATTGGTGCCAACGGCCTGTTGAGGCCCCTGGTTCATGCTTGGCAGTGCCTGCGCAAGGACAACCCGGGAAGCCGGGTCGAGATTCGCCTGGTTGTTAATGACTTTCCGTCGATTACTGACAAGCCAGGCGATGGCACGCCGCCCCACAGCGCGGCATTTCTTGAGGAACTCCAACAGCATCCAAATCGGCCGCTAGCGGATTGGTACACGCAGGAATGGAGTCGACTGATCAACCACCTGCGCCGTGAAGCCGGCCTGGGCGATGACGACTTCGATTTTTTTTTGCACAGCCTCCGTGTGGTGTGCGGAGCTGCGGCGGACTTCATCCAGTCGCACAAATTGAACGCCGAGCAGGCGCGGCAGGCATCCGAGATTTCAAGCGTACTGCCCAAGCTGGTCGCCGATGCCCGCGACAAAGACAGGTGGACGCGTGACGAGCTGCTTCGTGAGCTTGGCTGGCGCGATCCCTCTAAGACGCTGCTCATCCAACGGTTCCCAGTCGGCGCCTATGTTCAGCGCAACCGTGACACTGAGGCCAAGCTGCTAGCCGCGCTGCATGCCGCCGACCAGGGCTACGTCTCACTCATAGGACCGCCTGGCTCCGGGAAGTCCACTCTCCTGCAGGTTGCGCTGGCCACTGAGGCTAATATCCGGCTCGTTCGCTACTTGGCGTACGTGCCAGGTGCTGCTCAAGGCGTGGGTCGCGGGGAGGCCGACAACTTCCTGACTGACGTCGGCACGCAGTTACGCAACAGCGGTTTGGTTGGACTGCGTCTTCGCGACGACTCGCTGCATGAGCGCCGAGAGCAGTTCGGCGTCCTGGTACAGCAGGCTGGTGAACGCTTCGACCGCGACGGGATCCGAACAATCATCGTCGTCGACGGGCTCGACCATGTGCCTCGCGAAGAGCGGCCGACCAATTCGCTTCTGGGCGAGCTGCCTCTTCCCGCTGCCATCCCCAACGGGGTTGTGTTCATCCTCGGCACGCAGCGGCTGGATCTCGCGAATCTGAAGCCCGCAGTAAGAGAGCAAGCGGAGAAAAGCGAGCGACAGGTTCTCATGGGACCTCTCGGCCGCGAGGAGGTCGCCCGGATGGCAGATGCGCTTGGCCTGCCTGCCGAGATTCCAAGATTGGATCTAAGCAATCTATCGCATGGCCACCCGCTGGCAACGCGCTACTTAATTCATGCGCTGTTGCACGCGGACGAAGCCGGCCGTAAGCACCTTCTCAGCGGTGGGATGCCGTTCGACGGCGATATTGAGACCGTGTACACCGCTGCTTGGCGCGAGATCGCAAGCGATGTCGATGCCATGGACGTGCTGGGCTACATCGCTCGTGCTGAGGCACCTGTGGACCTGCGGCTGCTGGCCACAATGGTCAAGGAGTCCGCGATTGAACGCGCTCTGATCGTTGCACGGCACCTGCTCCGTAGTTCATCCCAGGGGTGGAGCGTCTTCCACAACAGCTTTCGGCTGTTCGTCATCGCTCAACCTCGAACCCGCCTCGGAAGCGTCGATGCCGAATACTCGCAGCGCGTGTACCGCGACCTCGCCCAGTTGGCGAAGAACGCGCCGCCCGAATCGGCGCAGTACTGGCTTGAGTTGCGCTACCGCGCCCGTGCCGGCGACGGTGCCGATGTACTTGCGCTGGCGATGCCCGCTCGCTTCAGGCAGCAACTGGCTGACGGGCGTTCTATCGCCGAGATCCACGCCGATATCCGCCTGGCTCTGCTGGCAGTGCGTGGAACGCACGATGCGACCGCCTTCTCACGGCTGCTGCTGTGTCGTGACGAAGTGGGGCGGCGGGAAACTGCCCTTGAGTACGCCAACCAGCTTCCGCTGGCGATGCTAGCGGTTGGGGACATTGATGCAGCCCTGGCCTTCGTGCAGTACTTCCCCAGCCAGGGCTACGAGGTCGTCGACGCCCTGTTAGCGCGAGGGGACTTCGAGCGGGCGAAGGAACTGTTTGAAAGCCTCGAGCCACTGTCGCAGCTCCATACGTCCAAGTTCCAGAACCACGGGCACGACCACAACATAACGGAATTCGAGAGGTGGGCAAGGCGCGCCGTCCACTTCCGAGACACCGAGCAGATCCAGATAGCGATTGACCACCTCGCCGCAGAGGGGCTACGCCAGCCCGAAAAGGTGGATCCGCAAACTGTCGCCGCGCTGCAACTGCATCTGAGGAGGGAAGCCGCAGAGGCGATGCTCCTTCAGAAGGTTGGCGCCGATCCACAAGACCTCTGCAGCAAGCTCGGGGTAGCCAACGAAGACAAACCTTCGGTGATGGTTCACGCAGGTCTTGTGGCCAGTCGGCGTGGCGACGTTGCGCAAGCGCTTGCCCTGTTTGATGCTGCCGCCGCCCTTCCTGGCTTCGTAGAGGTACCCAACGGCTACCGACGCCGGATGGCACTAATTGCATTCGAAGCTGACCGTCGTGACCTAGCCGAGGCCCTGTTCGACAAGCTGGTCGCACCGATGATCTCTATGTGCGACGACGAGACGGACCTGGCTGGGCTGGGTAATCTGGTCGGTGCGGTGATGCATCACGCGAGGCTTTGCACGCTGCTCAATAAGCCGCTGCCAAGCGCGACACCGTCGAAGCACACCTTCCTTCATCCGTTCCAGCAGCACGCCTCGACGATAGGCGTGCTTCTAGGTCGCGCCGCCGTCGACAACGCGTCCGTGCCGGCCGGCAGCATCCAGGACGAAGCCCGCATTGCCCTTGGGTACGTCCTACGTCTGACATCAGAAGGCGGCAGCGAGTCATATCGCATCCAGCAGGCCTTCAAAGCGGTCCCCATGCTCGTGCCAGCGCTGCTGAGGCTCGGCGCCAAGCGCGGCGAGACTGAGTACCGTGCGGTACTTCGGGAAATTGACGCAGCCATCGCCTCATCGACGCTGGGGGGCACTGCGTACCTGCGACGCAGATTGGCCGTCGATGCGTATAGGGTTGACGGTGACCGGGTGGCGGCCGTCGATCGACTCAACGCACTCGTGGCGGAGCTTCAGGAGAGCACGCCGAGCGAGCAGATCGACGGGTTGGCCGATCTGGCCATCGCGTTGGCTGTGGTCGGGGACTTAGAGCGGGCCAAACAGTTGCTGGCGACGGTTCCCGAGCAATGCCTTGGCTACGCGTTGGCCCCCAAGAAAGACCCGCAGTACGCAATCTGGCGAGACATCCTGGTCCTTGCGAACGCCGCTGACCCGGAGAACCGTGTCAAGCGAGTATCGACCTTAATGCGCCAAGTCGGCGGCATGAATGAAACGGAAGGGTCGTCGGCCGCGCATCGTTTGACGATGTCGCTAATCGAGGAAGCGACGCAGGTCGCACCTCGCTTCGGCTTCGAGGTGTCAAAAACACTGGCGGATTGGAATCTGATTGGCTGGCCGAACCGTGTTGACCTGCTCATGACGGGGATGGTGCGGCGAAGCCCTGAACTCGTCTTGGCTTGCGCGACGGTCTGGTGCGGTCTGTGTCTGCCGTTCTACATGGAACCGTACTACCGGGACCCGCACCACGTCGGTGACTTCATCGACACCGCCGCCGACGCCGCAGGACCTATACAGATTGAACCGCTCGCGCGGATGTTTTTGGCGGTGATCGAGGTAGCCAGCAGGGCACACGAGAGGGTCGGACTGCTCCAGCGCCTTCGCACCTCTGCCGGAAGACATGGGTTTTCATCTGCCGAGCTCGACGCCGCCGTAGCCCGGTGGACGTCAGAAGCGCCGGAACCTCGACACTCGTATACGCCAAGCAAGTACGACTCGGAGACCACTCTCGAGCAGCTTGAGCGCGCGTTTGAAGCGGATGGCGACGAACTGAACTACAACGCCCCGTACCGTTTCAGAGATCTGGCCGAGACGGCCCCGCTTCATCTGGTGCGGAGGATATTTGAGCGCTGGCAGGTCTTGCAGGACGACGCGCGCTGCCGCTTCCTGATGGTTAAAAGGTTGGCTGCGGCGGGGGAGGTCGAGTACGCCAAGAAGCTGATGCAAGGCTACGAGTCAAGCAAGGACCCCTGGAGTTCCTGGAGCCAGTGGATGGGTGGCGGTAAGTTCTTCTACTTTGAGGCGAAGAAGCTCTTGCAGGGACCATCCACATGCCCAGCCGCCTTCGAGAACATTGTCGATTCAGTAACGGCGGGCCAGGAGAACACCCAGTCACTGCTGACAGAGCTGGATTCGATACTGCCGGTAATCAGCGCGACGCCGGATTGGCCGGCCATCTGGTCGCTACTTGAGGAGCAGATGGCCTGCACTCGCGAGTTCCAGCTGGGGCGACCCTTCCAGCCGAGCGAGCTACCGCTCAGCGACACGGAACTTTTGGAGGATCTGCTGCACTTTGCCTATCGGCTGCCCGTTGCAGAAGTTCAGCGACACGCACGCAATTGCACGTTCAGCCTGGCAAGGCAAGCCGGACTCGGCCAAGCTTTGTTCAAGTCCCTTATGCGGCGACTTATAGCCGGCGAATTAGATGCCCCCTTGCATGCGCTCGGAACACTGCTGGCTGCTGACAGCGCGGACCTTGCCCCCGAGTTGGGCAGCGCCGTGGCTGCGTTGGTCAGTCACCGTGACATCGCAGTGGCAGAGTCAGCCGCGCTCTTGTCGCATCGTTGGAGGCAGGCTGTCCCCTTGGACGCGATACCACTGCCGCTTTTCTATCGCCTTGAACTCGAGCACCCGCCAGAGGGTGACCAGGCATTCACGGACGAAAGAACTGGTGCAATGCGCGTCGAGTCGCCGCTTGGCTGGACCGAGATGTTGCGCTCGACGGCACGTCACATCGCGAAGGCGGCAGGCATTGAGGAGATGACAGTCCGCCGACGCGCGGCGATGTTCATCCAGGATTGGGGTGGACTTGAGGCATTCGGGCCCTCTGGCACCAAAAGGCTTGAGACTCAGCTTCGCGTGCTCGACATGCAGATCACTTACCTGAAGCCCCACGCCTACATTGCCCTTGCCGCACTTCGCCACGTCGCAGGAGAACTGCGGCTGGCCGGCAAAGTGAAAGGCAGCGACATGCCCACGCTTTTGGAACGTTTGGGCTGCCCGCTTCCGCCTCGACCGCTGAAGCTCCCGCAAGTGCGCCCCGAATGGATCCGAATGCCGCTGTTGGACCGACATGCGGGTTGGTCCGGACGAGAGAAGAAGTGGGTTGAGGAGGTCGACAGCGACGTTGCGCCTTTCCCGGCACATCACGATGGCCAAGTCGTGGCTGAGGTGTCGCGTATCAAGATCTTCAAGCCACGCCTGTCAGAGCATCACCTCTACCGATTTCGAGCACCCTCGGCACGAACCGATGGAGAGGACTTCGACCAGTGCTATGCCACCTTGCCAATCGCTGTGTGGCTAGGCCAGCACGTCGCCCTCGACAATGAATTGGCTCCAACGCTGGTAAGGCGAGTTGTTTGCTCCGTGGACATGGGCTTCGACGCAGCAGCCTATTCACTCGTATTGTGCCCGAACTGGGTGATGAGGCTCCGCTGGCGCGCGCATGACAACGAACCGAGCGTCTTCCTCGACCCGAGCGGAGACGTGGTCGCACAGCTGCATTGGTGGCGCGACGCCGGCCCAGTTGATATCGATACGGAGTCTCTGTGGGGCGAGGGTTGCTACATCGTTCTGACGCCGGTAGGCATCGAAGAGATCACCACTGCCCGTGGGAAGCTGGACCTGGACATCAACGTGGTCGCAAGCAGGCAGATCAAGCAACCGAGCAGCTACGGGCAATCTCTCTTGAAAACAGCGAAGAACGGCTACTCGCTCTAATCCATGCAGATTCAGCGGCGATGCCAAGCGAGAGGGACTACGCTGGCTCCAGCTGTCGGTCCCGGAGGACTGCTTCCGGCCGGTGGCTAGCGTTCGTAGTGTCCCAACGACCGCTCCAGGCGGACGCTGCTAGAGCATGATGCACACTCCCCTATACCAGCGAGCGCTCTGGAGGTCCCACTACTTCGAATGCTTAGAGTTGCCGTAGTAGCCAGTGTCGGGATTACCGAGTTTGTGTACGACTGCGCCAAGGAGGCCTTCATGCTCAGTATGCATGCCGATCTGGGCTAGACCGGTAGCAGTTGCGTTAGGCGTGGCGGAGCCTGCCTTAGAAAAGGCGGCCAGTGGCCGCCTTTAACTACTTTTAGGCTTTGGCGGAGCCTTCGGCGCTGCTGGCCGAACGTTAGTGGGGCTCGGTGGATTAACGTTTGCTTTTTCGCGGCCACCACTCGGTTGCTGCCTAGATGGCATTGGTTGAGGTGCTTTACTAGTCATTTTTTCACCAAGTTTTCTTACTGAGCTCTACCCATTGTACCTGCGTGGCGTCGATTACAAATGCATCCACACCAAGCGGATACTCGTTCCCATCTTCATCCAGCCAAGCGGGGTCAAGGATAACAAACTGACCGCTATTTGGTTCTGATGGCCACTCCTCCGGCCAACCATAAATACGACGATCATATTTTAGATGTAGAACCACAAATCTCTTATACCGGTTGAACGCACTAAACCATTCATTTGGGCAAGAGGTCTTAACGGTGATCCCCGCAAATCGAAGAAAAGCATGTAAATAGCCTTTATTGACCAAGAAGCACGTGAGCAACCCAAGCAGGACCGCGATCACAGCTGACCAAGTTGCGATTGCTTTCTGATCCCACACTCCCCACACCCACACGGCATTACCGACGGCAATCAGCAGTTCACCAATGCCTGTAACGATTCCGTGGATGAAGAACGTAAATATCAGAGCCTGAACTATTTGCCCAAAAGTATCTGGCCGCTTGAATGAGGTGAGCGTGTAAAAAATCCAGGTCGCAACAAAGCCAGGAATCAAATATTGAAGTAGCGGAATTACTTCTTTAACTAGCTCATCCATTCCCAATCGTTCCCTCGAAGTCTGCGCCGAATATAACGCTCCTCAGAGACTCTTACCACTCAGAACAGAGAAAAATAATGCCCACCATCTACACCGCTGCCCCCTACTGGGTGCCGGATCGGGCAGCTATTGCCCGTAATATCGAGCCCGCCGGCCGTACGTCTGCACCCTGGGCCAGTTCCCGATCACCCCCTCATGAAAACGGCCCAGAAGCGGTCATTGCGTATTTATAAATGCAGGGGGCAGTATGATGGCCGCATAGTACGAGAACAGCGAGCGCGAACGCAGCAGAATAAGATATTGACATCAGCGTGCCGGCTTTGGCCTACTCGTAAGCTCTGTATATGCCTGCCAAGTGATGTGAGAACAGCCGTCTTCTAGCGTTGAATTCACTTAAATGGGTAGATCTCAAATGCTAGGAAGGGAGTTCTTTGCATGTTCTTGAACGACCAGGAAACGGCTACCGACCTGCTGTATTACACCCCCATCGCTAAAACAGTGGAGCGTTTACTTCGCGAATCACGGGGGGCGCCGGTCACCATTGGCGTTCACGGTGACTGGGGTGCCGGTAAATCCAGCGTTCTGAAAATGACCCAGCAGATCCTCAACTCTGATGATCGCGTCTGCTGTATCTGGTTCAACGGGTGGACATTCGAAGGTTTTGAGGACGCGAAAACTGTCGTCATCCAGACGATTGTCGATGAGTTGAGGCGTGCGCGCCCTGGCTCAGCGAAGGTTGCTGAGGCCGCAAAGAAGGTCTTACGCCGAGTTGATTGGTTCAAACTGGCCAAGCAAGCAGGTGGGTTAGGCATTACCGCGTTCACAGGCATCCCCAACCTCAATCAGTTAAGAGGAGCTGTGGAATCGATTTCTTCCTTTGTGCAGAACCCCGGTGAACATCTGAGCCTTGAACGGCTCAATGACCTTGCTAAAGAGGCTGGAGGTTTCATCAAAGATGCTGATATCGAGTCTGAGCAGCTTCCCGAGCACATGCATGAGTTCAGAGCCGAGTTCGAAGAGCTCTTAACGGCTGCCGACATTGACCAGTTGGTGGTCATCGTTGATGACCTTGATCGATGCTTGCCGAAGACAGCAATTGCCACGCTTGAGGCCATCCGCCTCTTCCTCTTCGTAGACCGGACAGCATTCGTGGTCGGGGCTGACGAGGCGATGATCGAGTACGCGGTACGCGAACACTTTCCAGACCTCCCGCAAGGCGCGGGGCCTGTGACGTACGCGCGTAACTACCTCGAAAAGCTCATCCAAGTACCGTTCCGCATCCCGGCTCTAGGGCTGGCGGAAACCCGTAGTTACATCACGCTGCTGCAGTTGGAGAGCTTCGTCAAAACGGATGACGATCGATTCAAGGCGCTCTTGAATACCGCCCAGCAGGATATGCTCCGTCCTTGGAAGAGCACCGGCCTCGACCGCAAAGCCGTAGCTGGCGCTTTCGGCAGCCCGCTTCCCGACTATGCCCAGGAAGCATTGGATACCAGTGCCTTGTTGGCCCGAATCTTGAGCGAAGGAACCCGGGGCAACCCCCGGCAGATCAAACGCTTCCTTAACTCCATGATGCTGCGTTACGCCATCGCCGAAGCTCGTGGATTTGCTGAGGACATCCGGCGTCCAATACTTGCGAAAATCATGCTGGCTGAGCGTTTTCACCCTGACTTTTACGAGCAGTTGGCCCGGATCGCGAGCCTGGATGCGGGCGGTACGGTGCCGGCAATCACCGAACTGGAAAAACGTGCCAAGAAGTCCAAGGGTACCGATTCAGAGCCGAATGAGGAAAAGGGCTCTGGGAAGCTCAAGGCAGTGGCCAACTCTGGAGATGTGAACGACTGGGAGAAGAGCGATTGGATCAGCAAATGGGCGGCGATCGATCCCGCGCTGACTGGCGTGGATCTGCGCCCCTATATCTTCGTGACTCGCGACAAACGCAGTTCCTTGATGGGGCAGGTTGCGGTAAGTCATCTCGAAGCGCTTGTCGACAAGCTCATGGGCCCACCATTACAGATCCGGCAAGCGACCACGAAGAAAGAAATTGTGGGATTGGCGGAGGTTGATGCCGAGAATGTTTTTGACGCACTCCGCGATCAGATAATCCAGGCGGATGATTTTGCGAATCAACCCAAAGGTGTCGCGGGGTTGATCGAGCTTGTCAAACAACGCCCCGCGCTGCAGAAGCGCCTGATCGAATTTATCCGATCTCTGCCCACGGCAAAACTCGGCATGTGGGCTCCCGCCCCATGGCATGAATGCCTTAAGGATACAAATGCTATCCAAGCGTTCGAGCGAATTCTGAGGGGCTGGAGCCAACAAGTCGAGAACGAGAATCTTCAGAAGGCGGCCAATCGCGTACTGGCCTTCAGCGGCAAATCATAAGGATTGATATGGGTACCTCCAAAGGATATGGAGGCCCGAGCTCCGGCTTGGTGCCCTCCTGGATTGATGATGTGGCACAGCCAGCTGCCCCGGCTGCTCAACCGAACGGGTCAGGCCAAGCTAACCCATCTCAGCCTAGCTCAGCTCCGTCAGGGCCGGTAAACAATGACGGTACAGGCTCACTTCGGGGGGCTCGCAGCAGCTTCACCCGGTTCGCCCGCACTGGAAGCCCCAGCGATTTGGGAAACGCCCTGTCTTCATATGTGCGTAAAGGCGTAGGGGGATCGTCGAGAGGCGCACGCCGCATGGGGGCATCCCGAGCTACCGCGGCAAAGTTGCTCAGTATCTTCGGAGATGTTCAGCGCAACGGGGCCGCGGAGACACTGCGGCGGTTGCAGCTCACCGTGGCACCAGGGCAACCGGCCTCCCAGGTGCTGCTCACGCTGCTGGAGTTCATTTGCCCGCCTGGCGGCGCGATTGACGAAGGTGTTGCTCGCCAGGCTGCGCTGAATACGATCGCCGAACAGGACGAGGCAGGCAGTGGTAGCTTCGAGGACATGACTCAAGCTGATCGGCAGAACTTCTTCCTCGACTTTGTAGCGAACTCGATTGAGAGCATGATCATGGCTGACTTGGGCGGTAGGGGCATCACCATGCCGGATGATGTGGAAGCGGTTGAGCACATTCAATCTCAGTTGAGTTCTTTCATCACGGGTTGTACAAGGGGGCAGCTTGCCAACCGGCTGGAGCAATGGCCGGCTCCTACAGACCAAGAGGTCAATCAGGTCACGTCTGCGATTTATGAGGCGGCATTCGATCTTATCGCGACTGCAGCGGAGGGGCTGGAATGAGGCACCACAGCATCATCTGCAGACTTGGCGAAACGGATGACCAGGATCTGGCGCTGCTGGAGCCAGGCAGTGTCATCACCAACATCCAATTCCTCGACGGGTTCGGGCGACTACAGTTTGGGATTGGCCAAGCCATTGAGCAATTGGCTGATCTGGGTCTGAGCCCGGGAGAGACTGTCGTAGACCTGGCACTATTGGCGGCAACTCTTACCGCTGCGGATACCAGAATCTCACGGGACACCGAGTCGGAAAATGCCTGGACGAGAGAGATCGACCTCTACGTCCCTGTCGCTGATACCACACTGTGGATAGCAACGTCCGACATGTTGGCCTCGACATTGAAATTCCTCACTGGTGATCGCTGGCGTGTGGTCTTCCGCGAGCGGCCCACAGGTATCGGTGAGCTATCTCCCGCTCCGGAGAGCTTGAGAACAGATGAGTCGGACAGCGTCTGCCTGTTCTCAGGGGGGATGGACAGCTTCATTGGGGCGATCGATCTACTCAGTGGCGGCGCGAAGCCATTGCTTGTGAGCCATTACTGGGACACCAACAGCACCAGCACCTACCAGAACGACTGCCGGGCAGCGCTGCAGGCGAGGTTTTCCCAAACGTCGATCAATCACGTCCAGGCCCGTGTGGGGTTCCCACACGATCTCGTGGAGGATGGTGGCAGTGAGGATACACTTCGCGCGCGCTCATTCCTGTTCTTCGCGCTGGCGGCGATGGCTGCGGAAGCGATCGGCGACTCGATTACCATCCATGTGCCTGAAAATGGCCTCATTTCTCTGAACGTCCCCTTGGATCCGCGCCGCCTGGGTGCATGTAGCACGCGCACGACGCATCCATACTACATGGCGCGCGTGAATGAGCTTTTTGAGCGTTTGGGCCTGAGCACGAGGCTGTTCAACATGTTCAGCCATCGCACCAAGGGGCAGATGGCTGAGCAGTGCGCAGACCAAGTGTTCCTAGCGGATCATGTACATCTGACGATGTCGTGCTCGTCGCCTGGAAAGGCTAGGTACCATCCCGATCCCTTGAATCGAACACCCAAGCACTGTGGTTTCTGCGTTCCCTGTATCATCAGGCGGGCAGCGATTCACCGCGGGTGCGGGCCAGATCAGACCCGCTATGTCATAGCGGATCTGCATGCGCAAGCGTTGGACACGAACAAATCTGATGGCGAACATGTGCGCTCTTTTCAACTGGCCATCGCTCGCCTCAAGCGTGCTCCACACCGCGTCAAATTCGCAATTCATGAGCCAGGGCCTTTGATCGACCATCCTGACAGACTGAATGACTTCGAACAGGTTTATCGAGATGGGTTGCTGGAAGTCGACTATTACCTTGAGGGTGTGATAGCCATACCACTATGAAGCCGCAGAACAGCACAAGTCCCAAATGGGTAGATTTCCACTGCCACCTTGATCTTTATCCCGATCACGAGCGTCTAATAGTGGAATGCGATCAGGCTGAGGTTGCCACCTTGGCCGTGACCACGACACCGAAAGCATGGCGGCGCAATTGTGAGCTTGCGGCCTCGGCTCGGCATGTCCGGGTGGCATTGGGGCTACATCCCCAACTGGTAGCAGAGCGCGAATCCGAGCTTCCGCTCTTGGAACGTTTGCTTGAGGAGACTCGATACGTCGGAGAGGTAGGGCTGGATGCCGGGCCCAGATTCTATCGAAGCTTTGATGCTCAGGAGCGGGTATTCAAAAGGGTGCTCGAGGCTTGCGCGGAGCAGGGCGGGAAAATCCTGACCGTCCACAGTGTCCGGAGTGTAGGCAAGGTGCTATCCCACATTGAGCGCCTGCTTCCGAGCGACCGTGGGACGGTGGTTCTCCACTGGTTCACCGGTTCAGCTAACGAGGCCAAGAGGGCCGTGGAGCTTGGATGCTATTTCTCTATCAACTCGCAGATGCTGGCCTCCACCAAGCATCGCAACCTCGTCGCCTCGCTTCCGTCCGACCGGCTTCTCACCGAGACCGATGGCCCGTTCGTGCAACGTGAGGGGCGATCAACCAGGCCTGCTGTAGATATCCCGAAAACTGTACAAGCTTTGGCAATGCTTCGAGAGCAATCACCAGAGCAAGCAGCTGAGCAGATCGTCAGTAATCTGCGTGTTTTAGTGTCCAGCTAGTGCAAGGGTGGATAGCTTTCAAGATGGTTTTCAGGTCAGTGAGCAAGTCGTCAGGGATGCTGGCTTCTCTCCGACTGGCATTGAACTGCGCCTGGTTTCGTTGGCAATTCTGATGTGCTGCTTTTGGCCGACTACTGCCCTTCATAAAAGCCCTACCGGGCTGGCGGCAGTCAATGTAGTTGGTTGAATGGGAGCTGGTTTGCTGAACCCAGCGAGCGCTACGGGCGCACCCTGACGATCTCAACGCCTTCCCCTACTGCTGATACCGAATGATGACGCACGTCGCCCAGGATGCGCTGCGGTCGACGTACCGGGAGGGTTATGGCTACGCCAAGGCCGGAGTCATCCTCACGCACATTGTGGATGCCGAGGGCTATACCGCCGATATGTTCTGTCCGGGGGACTCAGCACCAAGCCAGACAGTCATGAGTCTGGTGGACCAGATAAACCGCAAGTGGGGCCGTGGCAGTGTCAGATTCGCCCGCACCGCTGCACAGCCGGGCTGGGCCATGAAACGGCAATACCTTTCTCCGTCGTACATGACGGAATGGAGCCAGCTGAAGAAGGTGCGTCTAGGGTGATCCGGCGCGGGCCAGGCAAACAAAGGCAAGGTTTCTTTGCTTTAACCGCATATTTGACGGTCTAGGGAAGGTTTTCTTTACCTTAGATGCTCAATTCCTGCCTTGTGCTATCAATCACGCACTAGAAACATGCGGTCGTCGTAGCTGAAGTCCAGCACATCAACTATCTGCACCTCCTCCATCGCCGGGTGGAGGGGGTTGAGCATGATGTTTCGCTCTAATGGCATAACGGCGGACGGCAGGATCAGGCCCAACTGTTCACCCCGGTTCAGCCAGTCAGTACCAAAGCCCATGCTGGGTCTGTCTGCCGGTAACGCGTTCCAACCGTTAGGTAGATCACCCAGGGCAGGCTCAAGGTACAGCGCCGGGTCGTCGGGCAACTCAAGCACCGTGATCTTCATTGGAATGATGGGGCGTAGGTTCTGATGCACAAAGGTTTCCAGGCAGCAGATACCAGGAGACAGCCCCAGGTATAAAGCGCGTATCTCCGAATCGTTCCAGCGCCCGCCCTCAAAGGCAGCGCCTTGGCCACTCAAGTCCTTGGCGCGCTTGGCCTTGGAAATACGCCAGGCGCGCATCAGGCTGCACTGCCCCATTCAATCCCATGTAGCACGCGGCGAACCTGACGGGCTCCCAGTTCGGTTTCGCACAGGGACAGGGGCGTCACACCGCCTAACAGATCATGCGGCCTGGACATCCACTGCGCGGCCACGCTCTCATCTTCAAAGACTTCAGCGGCCAGCATCGCCACCTGCGCAACGCGGTCAATGCGCTCGGATGCCACTTGGCTTAGTACCATGCCGCTCTTGATCCGCCCAAGCGTTGTTGTAGATACGTTGGCGATAGTTGCGAGGGTCTCTTGGCTCAGATTGAAGGCTGACTTCAACGCCATAAGCCACGTTTCTTCAAAGCCTGCGGTGATCTGCTCGATGCGTTCGCGCTCAGTGCGCAATGATTGTCTAGCGGCCATTTCAAAAAACAGAGCAACGTCTTTTGGGTCGAGGTCCATTGTACGACCGCGCCGGGCAACGCGCCTCGTTTTGATGGTTCCCTCAAAGCCCTTAGCCTTTGCTTCAACACGCTTGCTGGTTGCAGGCTTTCCAGCACTTGCTTCTTTCGTAGCGTTCATCCTAATCACCCCAAATGGGTTTCTGTAATACGTCAAATGATAGCATAGTCCAGTCGTTCGGATCTCGCTACTACACCCGGCAAATAGCTGAACGGGCCTCAGACCCGCTTGAACTGGATGTCATTGTGCGGGCGGTGATGGCGTTGCGTTCTGCTTCGATCAGGACCTTGCACTCGGCCACCAGCGCTGCGGCCTCATCCTGAACAGCCAGGTTAGCCTTAGAGTTCTTCATCTGAGCCAAACCGACGCTGGGTGGGTGATATCATTTTTATCTCCACCGCTGAAGATGGCTGTATCTGGCAGTTTTCATGGACCTGTACTCGAGAATGATCGTAGGTTGGGCGATGAATGAAAGTCTAATCGAAGCCCGGTAACAGATGCCTTGTAAATGGCATTAGGTCGACGCGGCAAACCTTCCGAACTGTTGATCCACACCGATCAAGGGGTGCAGTACCGGACTGGCCAGTATCAAGCAATCCTAGCCAGAAACGGTATCGAGCCTAGCATGAGCCGCAAGGGGAAATACCTGGATAACGCAGCGATGGAGAGCTTCTTCCACACCCTGAAGACTGAGCATGTGAGGCACCACCGCTACCGGACTCGTGAGCAGGCTAGGCAAAACTTATTTGATTACATCGAGATTTTTTACAACCGACAGCGCCGGCACTCATACTTGGATTACATGACGCCATTCGAATATGAGCAACGAAACGCTGTCTCTTAACAAGGTGTCCACACAACCGGGGCTAGTTCAGATTTATTTACCTCGTAGCGACTGTGCGCTTCTGGCCGACAGCAGCCCGTCATGAGGGACTGCCGGTGGTCAACTGCTGTCTCAGGATTTTTCCTCAGCATGCCGGATTGGTCTGAGCACTATCGCGCCGTCAATCATATCGATACTTAGTGAATCACCGAGACCGACGTCCATTTCTGCCAGGATGTTTGGTGGGAGCTCGACAATAACATCCCCTGTGTCATCGCCGGCATGTTGGCATTTCACAATCGTCCGTACTGTGGGTATCCGGATTAAGTGGTTGATGATCCCCTCTGATCCACCAAAACCTTAATCCTCCCAGAAGGTTGATAGATCGACGCCGTAGTTCTTCTCGGCCTCGGGGAGACCCATGCTGTAGGTCATGGTGGCCTTGCCCAGGAACGGAGATTCCTTGGTCTGTGGCGTCTTCTTCTTGTGCTTGGTGGTGTAGAGCATCCGGGCCCGCATCACCTCGAATGAATAGCCCCGGCCATCGCGGTTCTTGTCCTTGGCCAGCCGGTTGATCGACTCCGTGAAGGCGTTGGTGATTGGGATGTCGGTCTCGAAGTAGGTCAGCACCTCCTCACGCCAGCCACTGACGGCGCTAACGAGATCCTTCCAGACCTCCTTCTGCCCCTGCGGGATGCCGTCAACCCAGGCAGCCAACGCCTTCTCAGCATCCCGCCGGGTGGCACAGCCCCAGATGTGGTAGAACCGCTCCTTGTGCTCATAGGCTGCCAGGAGCTGGGGGAAGGCCCCTGTCCAGGTTTCCATGATGAGACGCTCGCGGTCTGAGACGTCGTGAGCCCGCTTCAGCAGGATCTTCCGGTCGCCCTTAAGGGTTCGTCGCTGGTTGGCCGTCAACTCCTTCCTGAGCCCCTTGCGGACCTTCTCCAGGGCTTCGTTGGCCATACGCACCACATGGAACTTATCGACCACAATGCGGGCCTGTGGCAGCACCGCCTGAACGGCACGGCGGTAGGGCTTCCACATGTCCATGCTGACGATCTCGACCTTGTCGCGCTCAGTCATGCTCATGAGCCGCTTCGTCACCGCGTCCTGCTGACGACCGGGCAGCAGGTCTAACAGAGTACGCTCCTCCAAGTTGGTCAGGATGCAGCGGTAGCGGCGATTCAGGTACAGCTCGTCGATGCCCAGGCAACGAGGAGTCTCGAAGCGGTGCCAAATCGCCAGGAACTCAGCCTTTTTCTTGAAGATTTCGCGTATGGTCTTCTCATCGAGGCCCGTGGTATCGGCTACATAGGCGTAGGGGTGGTTGAAGGCCTCCTTTTCAACATGGCTGTAAAGCCTCCGCGTCATGCGATGAGTGTCCACCATCTCGGGGAGCGTCGGACGGAATGTCTTTCCGCAGGCTCGACATGTGTACCGGCGACGGACCACCCAGAGGGTGACCCGCTTGCCGTGGATGGGTAGGTCACGATAGGCCACATCGCGCTTGCCGAACCTGACAAACTCATTCTCAACGCCGCATTCCTCGCAAGCTAGAGGCTCAGGAGCTTCGATCTGGTAGTGGAGATCATGCTCTTCCACCTTGGTGCCCAGGACGTGGTATTCCGGCAGGTGGAGAATGTTGTCAGAAAAGTGCGTCATATCTTGGGCGTTTTCGTGGCAAGTATGTTTATCGGGATAGTGCCTGTTTGGCATTGAGGACGATGCCAGCTACATGGTGACGAGAATGCCGCCACTGACCTTGAGGCCGTGGATGATCCCCTGGTTGAGGGGACCGTTGAGCACGGCGGCGCCCAGCGCGAACAGCGACGGTAGAGCCTGCGTCGTGTGCTTCCCTTGTACTAGTTGACCACTACAACATTCCCCACAGATAATCCCCGCATAACAGAACACACCTCCCCCTCCCCGACGTCATCGTGACCATCATCCAAGGAGGCAAGACATGAAAGTGCTGAAACCCGGGCAGGCCGTGGGCATCACGGTCGCCATCAGTTTCCTGCTGGTGCTGTGGGAAGTACCCGTATCCACCTGGGCCACGTCGGCCACCCTGAGCCTGGCGGCGGGGGTGGCTGCCCTGGCGTTGATGGCCACCTCGGCCATTCTGGCCAGCCGATGGGCCTGGGTCGAGCGGCTGCTGGGCGGGCTGGACCGGGTCTACCTCGCCCATAAGTGGATGGGTGTGTGGGCGCTGGGCCTGGCCTCGTACCACCTGGTGTTCAAGGCCGGTCTCGACGCCTGGGACGTGGCGCCGATCCTCGAGGTCAGCAAGTACTGGACCCGCCTGCTGCGCCAACTTAGCTTCGTGGCGCTGATGTTCATCATCCTGCTGGCGCTCAACCGCAAGATTCCCTACCACCTGTGGCGGAGCTGGCACAAGCTCTCCGGCCCGCTGTTCGTGGTGGTTATCCTGCACTGGCTGACCTTCGAGTCACCCATCGCCCTGAGCGAGCCCGCCGGCCTCTGGCTGGGTATCCTCTCGGTGCTCGGCGTGGCGGCGGCCGCCTGGAAGCTGCTGCTCTATCCGCGCCTCGCCCGCCATGGCGAATATGAGGTGGTAGAGGTTTCGCCCGGCGCCGGAGCGGTTCGCCTGCGCCTGGCACCGGTGGGCAGCGGCGTGGCCTTCCAGCCCGGCCAGTTCGGCTTCCTGCGGCTGAAGGAGGAGGGACTGCGCGAGCCGCACCCCTTCACCATCGCCTCGGCCAGCCAGGAGAACGGCGCGGTGGAGTTCTTCATCCGCGGGCTGGGCGACTTCACCCGCAAGCTGGTCAGCGAGAGCCGGGTGGGCATGCGCGCGGATATCTACGCACCTCACGGGCACTTCACGCGGCCCGAGCGGGCCGGCCATGAAGTGTGGGTCGCCGGCGGGGTGGGGATCTCGCCGTTCATCTCCTGGCTGCAGGATCCCGAGGCCGAGTCGCTGGAGCGGGTCACGCTCTTCTACTGCTACACCCCGGGGCGGGAGTTCCCCGACGTCGAAGCCCTGCAGGCCCAGGCCGACGCGCGCGGCGTGGAGTTGGTGCCGGTACCCGCCGGGCCGAACAGTGTCGCCTTCCGCGAGCGCCTGGCCGAGATCGCCCACGAAGTGCCGGCCGACAGCGTGGAGATCCGCTTCTGCGGTCCCCAGGGGTTGAAGGAAGCGGTGCGCCAGCAGATGGAGGCGCTGGATATTCCGCGCCACAACCTGGCCTACGAGTACTTCGATTTTCGCTAATCACGGAGGGCAGGCCCCCTTGCGCTCCATCGAATGCAGCATGGGGTAGAGGGTCCTGGGGCTCAGTCGATAGCCGTGGGGCAAGGTCAGCGTCGGGTACCCCACATCATTCCCCAGACGCCTCCTGTGGCAGCGCAAGAGCCATCAGGGCGCTGGCCGCCACCAGAGCGGCCGAGATCCACAGGCAGGCGGCCAGGCCATACACCTGGTACACCCAACCGGAGAGTAGTGTGCCGGCGAGGCGGCCCATGGCGTTGGCCATGTAATAGAAGCCCACGTCCATGGAGACGCCATCGGCGCGGGCATAGTGCACGATCAGGTAGCTGTGCCAGCTGGAGTTGACGGCGAAGAGCACGCCGAAGGCCAAAAGCCCCGTCACCAACCAGCCCACTTCGGCCAGGGGCAGCAGGGCCAGCAGCGCTGGCAAGCCGGCCAGGGCCAACGCCCAGAACACGGTGACGGCCCGCGCCCCGCCCTTGACCAGGCCGGTGAGGCGCGGCGCCTGGGTCTGCACCCCACCATAGCCGATCACCCAGATAGCCAGCAGGCCGCCCACCGTCCAATGGCTCCAGCCGTGCTGGTCGTAGAGGAACACCGGCAACGCCACCACGAACCACACGTCCCGGGAGGCGAACAGGCATAGCCGCGCCGCCGAGAGCACGTTGATGGCCCGGGACTTGGAGAACACCTCGGTGAACTTGGGCTTGCGCTTCTGGCGACCCAGGTCAGCCTTGAGCCTTATCAGCGACAGCGTCAACACCGCGACGAGCATCAATGCCATGGCGATGACCGCACCGCGGAAGCCGATCAGAGTCAGCAGCAGGCCGCCGAGGAAGAAACCGGCCCCCTTCAGCGCGTTCTTGGAACCGGTGAGGATCGCTACCCAGCGGTAGAGGGCACTGCCGGCACTAGGGCTGTCCTTGGGCACCAGCACCTTGACCGCGCTCTTGGCGCTCATCTTGTTGAGGTCCTTGGCGATGCCCGAGAGCGCTTGGGCGGCCATCACCCAGGGCACGGTTAGCGCCGCGGCGGGCACCATCAGCATGACCAGCGCGACGATCTGCAGGCCGAGGCCCACGTTCATGGTGCGGTTGAGGCCCAGGCGTGCCCCCAGCCAGCCCCCCACCAGGTTGGTGACTACGCCGAAGGCCTCGTAGAAGAGGAACAGCAGCGCCACCTCCAGCGGTGAGTAGCCCAACTGATGGAAGTAGAGCACCACCAACATGCGCAGGGCACCGTCGGTGAGGGTGAAGGCCCAGTAGTTGCCGGTGATCAGCAGGTACTGGCGCACCTCGAAGGGCAGCCCCTTCAAGCGGATCCCGAGCTTCCCTGCCTCAGACATGGCCCACCTGCTCACTCCCCACCTTCATCGCCAGCTCGGCGGTCCGGTTGGCGTAGCCCCACTCGTTGTCATACCAGGCGTAGAGCTTGAGCTGGGTGCCGTTGACCACCATGGTCGAAAGCGCGTCGATGATCGAGCTGCGCGGATCGGTACGGTAGTCGATGGAGACCAGCGGGCGCTCCTCGTAGCCCAGGATGCCGGCTAGCGGGCCCTCGGCGGCGGCCTTCAGAGCAGCATTGACCTCGTCCACCGTCACCTCGCGTTCGAGTTCGAAGACCATGTCGGTGAGCGAGGCGTTGGCCAGGGGCACCCGCACGGCGTGGCCGTTCAGCTTGCCCTCGAGCTCGGGAAAGATGGCGGTGATCGCCTTGGCCGAGCCGGTGGTGGTGGGAATCAGGCTCATGCCGCAGGCACGGGCTCGGCGCAAGTCCTTGTGGGGGGCGTCGAGGATGGTCTGGGTATTGGTGATATCGTGGACGGTGGTCATGGAGCCGTGCGGATGCCATAGGTCTCGTGGATAACCTTGACCACCGGCGCCAGGCAGTTGGTGGTGCAGCTCGCCGCGGTGACGATGCGGTGTGTCTCAGGATCGTAGCGGTCGTCATTGACCCCCATCACCACGTTCAGCACGCCCTCTTCCTTCACCGGCGCGCTTACCACCACCCGACCGACGCCCTGGTCCAGGTAGGCCTGCAGTTTCTCGCGGGTCTTGATCTTGCCCGAACACTCGATGACAACGTCGCAGCCCGACCAGACGCTGTCGGCCGTGGCGACCTTGGAGGTAAAAGCCAGGCGCCGACCGTCGATGAGGATGTCCGCCTCGGTGGCGTCGATTCCCTTTCCCGGTGCCCAGTGGCCATGCACCGAGTCGAACTCCAGCAGGTGGGCGAAGGTGGCAGCGTCACCGCCCGGATCGTTGATCAAGCCGATCTCGACCTCGCCCGATTCGACGGAGCGCCAGAGGCTGCGCAGCGTCAATCTGCCAATGCGTCCGAAGCCATTGATACCAATACGCAGAGTCATAGTTACCTCGCTTTGAATTTAGTCGTGGGTCTCGATGGATCGAGGTTCAGCGCTCGATGTCGTCGCGCTCCTGGATCTCCAGCCAGAGCAATAGCCGATGACGGATTTCGGCCAGCGCCTGCTCGTAGGCATCCGACCGCTCGATAAGGCGAGGATCGCGGATATCCCAGTAGAGATACTCATCACTGCTGCCCTGCCAGTCACGGCATGCCTGCTGGGCCTTGTCACAAAGCACGATCACCGAATCGAAATGCTCACCGGCGAAATCGCCCAGGGACTTGCTGGCGAGCCCCTGAGTGTCGATACCTAGCTTGCTCAAGGTAGCCAAGGTGATCTCATGGGGGCGATCCGGCTCGGAACCAGCGCTGAACGCCTCAAAGCGGTCTCCCGCCAGGTGACGTAACAGGGCTTCGCCCATCAGGGACCTGGCCGAGTTGGCATTGCACAGGAACAGAACACGTCGCTGTCTCATCAGTGGGCCCTCATTAATGCGGTTTTGCATATATGCGGATAGAGAGATGTTGTGTGCTGCTAGGACGTTCTACGCTTCTACCTTGAGTGCAGGACTTGACGCACCCCCAATAATTCCATATTTTTAGAAATATGGAAATATCAAACGTAATCGAGAGCTTTTCCGCTCTGGCCCAGGAGACACGCCTGGCGATCTTTCGCCTGCTGGTACGCCAGGAACCGGATGGGCTCGCCGCCGGTGAGCTCGCACGGCAGCTATCGGTGCCCCATGCCACGATGTCGGCGCACCTAGCTGTTCTGTCGCGGGCAGGTCTGGTGGTATCCCGTCGCCAGGGGCGCTCGATCATCTATCGTGCGAATCTAAACCACATGCAGGAAGCCATCCGCTTCTTGGTGCGCGACTGCTGCGCGGGGCATCCGGAGGTGTGTGGCCCCTTGGCGGAGTCCCTAATCGGTTGCACTCCGAATCAAGATAGGAAGTGAGACGGTATGCTCCCCCAGATCTATCACAACCCGAACTGTGGCACATCGCGCAATACCTTAGCGATGATGAAGGCCTCTGGTGAATCCCCCGAGATCATCGAATACCTCAAGACGCCTCCAAGCCGGGAACGGCTTGTGGAGCTGCTGGCGATGATGGGTATCTGCCCTCGGGATCTGCTGCGGCGCAAGGGAACCCCCTACGAGTCATTGGGGCTGGACGACCCGGCTTTGACGGATGAGCAGCTGATCGATGCCATGCTGGCGGAACCAATTCTGATCAACCGGCCGATCGTGGTGACACGGAAGGGCACCAGGTTATGCCGACCCTCGGAGACGGTGCTGGATCTCCTTGACCATCCAGTAGCGCACTTCGTCAAGGAAGATGGTGAAGTCATCCATTACCCAGGAATCGCGCCATGAGCGACATCAAGATGTTGGCAGACCTCCCCCATATTGATCCTTCGCAGTTGCGTTCCATCGACACGACACTGTTAGCAGGCCCCGAGGCCCCCCAGCATGCGCCACGTATTTTAGTGCTCTACGGATCCCTGCGTGAACGCTCCTACTCACGTTTGGTTGCCGAAGAAGCCGGGCGGCTGCTGCGTTGGTTCGGATGCGAGGTGCGAACTTTCAACCCCAGCGGCCTGCCCTTGCCGGATGATGCGGGGGCCGACCACTCCAAGGTTCAGGAGTTACGCGAGTTGGCCGAGTGGTCGGAAGGCATGCTGTGGGTCAGTCCCGAACGCCATGGTGCCATGACGGCCATCATGAAGGCCCAGATCGACTGGATTCCGTTGTCGCTGGGCGGTATTCGCCCGACCCAAGGCAAGACCCTGGCCGTGATGCAAGTTTCAGGTGGTAGCCAGAGCTTCAATGCAGTCAACCAGATGCGCATCCTTGGTCGCTGGATGCGCATGGTGACGATCCCCAATCAATCTTCGGTGCCGAAAGCTTTTACCGAATTCGACGACGATGGGCGCATGAAGCCCTCCCCCCTGTACCTTCGCATAGTGGATGTTTGCGAGGAGCTGACCAAGTTCACCCTGATGATCCGGGGACGAAGCGACTACTTGACAGACCGCTACTCTGAGCGAGTGGAAAGCGCAGAAGACGTTTCCCGGCGCGTGAACCAATGTGCCATCTGACAGGAGTCACACTATGACCGTACTCCAGGAATCCCAGGCCCCCAGCGCCTCCGAGGGCATGGGTCTCTTCGAGCGCTATCTCTCGGTGTGGGTGGCGTTGGCTATCGTCGTCGGGGTGCTGCTCGGCCAGTTTGCCCCGGCGGTACCTGAGACGCTGTCACGCTTCGAATATGCCCAGGTATCGATCCCGGTGGCGATCCTGATCTGGGCGATGATCTTTCCTATGATGGCGGAAATCGACTTCGCCGCCGTACTCGGTGTGCGCCGCCAGCCCAAGGGGCTGGTCATTACCACCTCGGTGAACTGGCTGATCAAGCCTTTCACCATGTTCGCCATCGCCTGGTTCTTCCTGATGGTGGTGTTCCGTCCGCTGATTCCGGAGCACTTGGCGAGCCAATACCTGGCCGGCGCCATTCTGCTGGGGGCCGCCCCCTGCACCGCCATGGTCTTCGTGTGGAGCTACCTGACCCGCGGCGACGCCGCCTACACCCTGGTGCAGGTGGCCCTCAACGACCTGATCATGCTATTCGCCTTCGCGCCCATCGTGGTCTTCCTGCTCGGCGTGTCGAACATCCAGGTGCCCTGGGACACCGTGGCGCTATCGGTCTTTCTCTATATCGTGATTCCGCTGGCGGCCGGCTACCTGACCCGGCGTACCCTGATCGCCCGCCGCGGCAGCGAGTGGTATGACAACGTCTTCATGAAGAAGGTGGGGCCGATCACCCCCATCGGGCTGATCATTACTCTGGTGCTGTTGTTCGCCTTCCAGGGCGACGTGATCTTGGCTAACCCGCTGCATATCGTGCTGATCGCCATCCCGCTGATCATCCAGACCTTCCTGATCTTCTTCATCGCCTACGGCTGGGCCAAGGCGTGGAAGGTGCCCCACAACGTGGCGGCCCCCGGGGCGATGATCGGTGCCAGCAACTTCTTCGAGCTGGCCGTGGCCGCTGCCATCGCCCTATTTGGCCTGCATTCCGGCGCGGCGTTAGCCACTGTGGTAGGGGTGCTGGTGGAGGTGCCAATCATGCTCATGCTGGTCAGAATCGCCAACAACACACGGGACAGATTCCCCGAATAATAAAATCGGCCCGTGTTCCTGTAACACGGGCCTCAATGCGTGATCTGAAAGTCAACGCCTAGCCGAGAAGCTACGTGATCAGGGTAGCCTGGCGAGCCATCACCCAGCGTAGTCCCTCTTGTCCTGGCCAATTCCACAGCTTCCCGAGCATGAACCAGGTAGTCCGGTTCTCCTTCGCTTTATCAACGGCGGCCAAGTAAGCGGCTATGGCTTCAAGTGTGGTTATGTAGGGCCTATCAACCAGTTAATCCGTTGTGAGTTTTGCTTGTCGCCCACCTTTCAATTTCGCATAGCAACCAGATAATCCGGATACCCCGTACTGTTCCGCTCATGGGAAGTTAGCCTCAATCTTGACCAAAGCTTGTTGTTTACCGAAATCGATATCCTACGTCAGGGGGCAGGCGATCAACAGCCTTTGGCCGTATCCAGCCTCTTGCAACGATTCGGTGGATCGTATCTAGGATGATGAAAGCCAGTGACAGCACATAGCCAGCTTGTTAGCCTCACCAGATGACGGAGGTTACGAGTCCTGGTGATCGATGCATGCAAATAAGCTGAACGCAGAGAACGACGGTGACACTGGCGGTGTGCTTACGGAGATAGTGGGCAGTTCGCCGTGCGCGACCACCGTGCAACAGATTGAACGAATACTCGGGATCGATCGCGATTTCCCTGCGGCGTTGAATCTGGTTGAGAAGCTGCTGGGTATTCTTCAAGTAATACCTGTTAAAGATGGATCCGTGTTGGAGTGGGTTCGAGCGCTCGAGTCCGTCCAAGACGCCGGTAAGCTTAGGAAATATGATCTGTCCTGGACGCGGCTAGCGGCCACCAGCCTTGCAGGCAACCCCCTGGGTGGGAAATTCAAGCGCTATCCCTTGCCAGCGTTTTTGCTGCAGGAGCCCCTGGCCGAACTTGGTGAACAAGCCAACCTGATACATCGCCTCTTTCTGGAAGTTGCGATTCAACAGAAAACCTTTAGGGGTATTCAAGCGATTGCGGATGAGCTGCGGAAGTTGATCGCTATCAGCACTCCAAAATCCAGCATGGGTCGATTGCCTACAGACGTGTCTACTGACTGGTCCGCTTGGGCAGAATATCTTGCAAATCTGCCTGCTAACGATGCCCTTTCAGGAATGCTCAACAAGCTTTTGAGACTGCGTACCTCCAGTAGCTCTCCGACATCCAGGCAAACGCCTCCAGTTTCGCTTATCTCTCAAACCGACTCTAATCCGCCCTCTGGTGTTGGTATCAGTGTTGGTCCTACGTACCGCACTCTGGTCACCGAGCCTGGCGACAGTCAAACGGCTGAACCTCCAAAATATGTGGATTTGCACCTGACTCCACAAGAGGAAGAAGAGGATGAGCCGACGTCTGAACAGGAGGTTGATGCCCAGTGCCGCGAGACACGTCATTGGATTTCCCGTCATCAACGCCTAACGCCAAACGATTCCGGTCGGTTAACCCCAATCGAGCGTCGCTGGCTCGCATCCCGGCTACGAGAGCTCACGGTAAGCGAGGATGTCGGCCTGCGATCAGGCGCTGGCATTGTGGCGCTCATGTATGTCACCGGAATGCCCCTAGATGACGTGCTGCAGGCTGCTGTTGGGCCAGAAGGAACTTTTGACGTCGGCGGAGCGTATCGACGGACGATTCGCCTGCCGAGCAATGCTTACACTCCGAATGCTGATGTGGCGGAGCAGTTTCTGCCCAGAGAAACGACGTTAGTACTCCAGTTGCCCGATATGGTGACGAACTGGATGAACGCGAACGTTCAGCATCAAGACTGTGCGTTGGCGCAAGCTTTGGGTGTTGAGCTGAATAAGGCAAAAGAAGATGTCGATAAGGTCATGGAATGCCTTCGTGCTGGGGGCCGTTACACACGGATCCGCCGCGAACGCATTCCTGCAGCGTTGGCCATTGAACTGAACCTGCGGTATCGCGATTTTGGAGTTGTTCACCATTTGGCGTCCGGCCCTGATCAGGTTGCGCCGATGATCAGTTATTACGTGGTGCATTTCATTGACGATTTGAAGCACCGATACACGGAGGTTACTGAGGATATGCTGCGAGTCTAATGAGTACGTCAACGGTTACGGGTTTCTTTCCGGAGTCTCAGGTGATTTCCAGCTTACCTGAGATCAGTCTGACGCGTTTGCAGTCAGCCATTCATGGTAACGGGAGCCTTGCGGAACGGCATAACGCATTCACTGACTATTGCCTTGCGCTGCTTTTTTGCTGCACAGGACATCGTGCAGTTAAAGACCCCTTCAGCGAGCTAAAACACTTTGATTTTGACCGAGGGTTACTACTTATTTGCGATAAGGTCAGCGATGAGTCGCGGGCTTGGCGGCTGGTTTCCCTACCAGATACGGCGGTAGAACAAGTAAGTGTTTATCGTAATTATTTGCGCCTGTTGGCATCTCAACTTGAGGGGGGCTCGCCTCTTGGTGAATTGCCGGCGCTGATCTGGGATGTATCTCAGGGCAACGCGCGGATACCGTTCTTTTTCTATCTGCAGGAAAGTTGTGACGGTTGGGAGGCGGTCACGCCGGCAACTCTCTCAAAGCGCTGGCAAGACCGCTGGACATTGCCGGTGAATTTTCTTCGCCATGTGATGGCAGACACGCTGTTGCATCTTACTCGTCGGGCTGACTGGGTCAGCATCCAGCTAGGGCATGCCGACGGAGTCGATCATCCATTTGGAGCGACATCGACAAAACCAGCGTTAAATACCTTGGGCCAGATCCGTCCTTACTTGGAAGAGGGGTTAAAGAAAATTGGATGGACAGTGGCCCGATCACCGTTGCATGGCTCTCGAGTCAGACACCGGCCTGTAAAGCGGTCACGGCTTAATACCTCTTCAGAAGCGTTGTTTGGCTACCAGCGACGTGAAGCTGTGCGTAAGGGAAAACGTTCAATCGCTGCAACATTCTTCAGAGAGCTGTGGAGTGAGCAGTTTCCCACAGGTGCTGCTGTGAACCGGACAGCGGTCCAGCGCATAGTTGAACAGATTATTATTCAGGCACCAACTAGAGGACACTCGGTAAATTGGTGTCTCAGGCTTCTCTACAGTCACCTGCGTTCCCGTCCAGGTGGGCTAGCAATACTCCGCCAAATTGCGCGATATCGTCAGATAGAAATTGAGCCCTCGCCATTTCATGCCGGTTCACTCATCGACTATCAGGCAGGTCAGGGAATTAGAGCCGCATATTTGGGCTACCTAGAGCAACAGGGGAAGAATCAGGCCTCATTCGATGTGCATGTTCGGCTTGCGGAGATTGTGGTCAGCGCGGCTATGTTTAGTGGAATCGCTAATGCGGACAGGCTGAAAGTCCTGGGGAGCGCTCTGCTGGCGCAAACCTACCTTCTTAAGCGCTCCGTGTTTGTCGATGTGCCCTTAGGTCATGGAGCAGTCTTCAGGTGGTTTCCTGATCCGGTATCGCAAAAACTCATCTATGGTTTGTTCCGAGCCGAAACCGCAGGCCAGAAGATACAAGAAACCAAGACGAGAAAAGCTTTGAACTCGCTGGTTTGCGAGCTTGCGGGTTCAGCTGGCGGGTGTCCTTATGATCGTTTGGTCCGTGTCTCGAGAGCGGTCTCGGGAATAGAAATGCCGGGCTACATTTCGTCTTGTCTCAGTGGTGTTATACCGGCCGTATCGCTTCCGTTGCCTCAATGGGTGCGAGTGGTAACGGGTAAATCGTTAACGTCTGGCGACGAACCAGCCGCAAATCAGCCAGCCAAGTCCGATAACTGGACACCCGTTATAAAAAATTCGAAACGGCAACACACTGCCGGGGAGGGACGGGCTTTTTTACGGGAGTTTCGTCGCCTGATTTCTGCTGCCCGGAACACTAAGCGTACTGGTAACCAGCTAGCGCGTACCCGTAGCAAGCGTGAGCTCGTGAAGACGTTGCAGCTAGCCTGCGAAAGTTCAGGCTGGTCCGCCCTTCAGATGATGCTCGCAGGCTGGACGGTCCATCTATGTCGGCATGGAACGCGGAGCAAAAAAGGTCTGGCCTATTCCACAGTGGAAAAATACTCCGTGCTCGTCGCATCAAGGCTGATTCCTGTGAGTGCAGATCTTGATGTCTATGCCCTGGATGAGGTGGCGTACGAAGAGCTATATCTGCGTGCTGTTGAACGTGAAGAGCCCAAGCGCCGATTTGAATTAGCCTGCCGATTACGCGAAATGCATGCTTTCTTTCAAGAAGTTTATTTGATGGAAGATCTGGACTGGTCCGCCATTATGGGAGCCGCTGGTGGCCGTGCCCAGACCCGTTTTGCGGAAGCAAATATCATCACCTCTGCGGAATATCGGCGTGCATTGACTGCGTTAGTCGACGACGCGTCTCTGGGGGAGCGTCGCCGATGGCAGTATGCTGGGCTTTTACTTCTTGGGTTTCGGTTCAACCTGCGTTTTGGAGAGGCGCTACGATTGCGTTTTACCGACGTGCAGCGCGACGGGGAACAGGTTTATGTTTGGGTGCACAACTCTGTTTTCGCTGAGACAAAATCACATGCGGGTGTTCGGGTTGTACCTCTGATAGAACGACTGGATGCGCTGGAAACACGCGTTTTGGACCGGTTATTGGCTGCAGGCGAATCCGACTTTGATGATAATCCCGCTGCTATGCTGATGGCTGAGCATTCTGGGGCAGCGGAGCTGATTGATCGAGCGGAGGCTGGGCGTGTTCTAAACGGTTTGCTCCGCCGAGTGACGGGTGATAGCAGTAGCCGCTTTCATCATCTGCGCCATGGTTGGGCGACACGAGCGGTGGCGTCTCACATCGGCTTGGTAACCCCCGGTTTTTGTGAGCAGCTATCCGAAGCTGTCTGGCCAGAATTTTATGGTAGTGACGCGGGGTTTCCGCTGCGCAGTATTGCCGTGGCTGCTGGTCATGCCAATGAGAGCACTACGCTGGGTAGTTACACACACTGCGCTGATCAATTGGTGTCAGATTATTTACCCGAGCCCCAGCTCTCGGATCACACGGTGGCTTATGCAGAGCAGATAGCCTACGCCACAGTCCGGACACGGCGCCGAGGCTCGGGTAGGGCATCTGAGGGACGCCTGCCTGCGATACCGAAGCCTGCGGTTGCTACTGGGACGCCCCAGGTTGCCACCCTCTCAGGCCTCTTATGTGAGTCGCTGAAGGCTGGGCCTCTTAGTCTAACGGATGTTGACATGCTGCTGCGCAGACTCCGGAATAGCGGGCAGCCCGTAGATGTAGTAGCGAGAACGTTGGGCCTGAACATACCAGCGTCTAGGTGCGCGGTAGACCGCGCGTTGAGCTTGGAGGTTCGAACCGGATATGACGGCTATCGGCTGGCAACGCGTTCTGACGATTTTTTAGCTTGGGCCGTTAGCGACAGAAAAGCTCGGCAATTCAAGCGTGAGGATAACAATGTAATCGAGCGCCTTAGAGTACTTGATCGCCAGATAAGAATGTCTTCGCTACCAGAGTTGGATGAATTATTGTCTGGATTGCGCGCATTGGAGGAGACAATTGATGCCAAGAGTGGTGACTACTATGTGGTCCGGGTAGAGCAGTTGAGCTCAATAGCAAAGCTCGCAGCACTACTTGATGCCCGCGTCAGCGCGGCAGTATCAGCCGTGATAGACACCTGTGAGCTGCGAGAATTGTTGCAGGTCAATGGTGTGGAATGGCGTCATTGGAACACTAGGCGGGCCGGACTAAGGCTCAGCCTGACCCCTACCAGCGGGCCGAAGCGTACGTTGCAGCGCCTGCTACTGATAATTGCGTTGGCGATTCCCGATAAGTATCAAACAGCTGCTGTTGTGGATCTCAAGTCTGATGACAGTGCTGCTAGCTCTGCCGTTTCCTGAGAACGTTAGTGCATAGTTGATAACAGCTTGATCTTGAGGTGCTGGAATTGCAACTGTATGCACAGTGATGGCTAGTCAACCAGCGAGCGTTGGACAGGAATGTCTATTGTTCGGATTATCTCTTGCAGCGTTCCGCCCCGCATTTTGCGTGCCCCGTTCTCTAGCTGGTATGAAGGAGTCACACGCAGCTCGACAGATTTGCGGTATAACTGAGCCTCAAGCAATCGTTCCCTGAAATGTTCACTCAGCGGAATGTGCAGCTGGCTGCACTGACCGTCAGGCCCGCGGAGCAGCATGGTCCTGGTCTTATCATTTACCGCTAATACCTCTCCGCTTAGCACTAGGTCCTGGCTGTCCTCAAGGATCTCACTAGATCCGCGCTTCGGGACGAAGCTGAAGCTGGTAGCGTCGTCCGCCCCAGCCCTTAATTCACACGGTGGCAAGTGGGTTCTCAAAAGGGTTGCTAGTTCAGCTATCTTTTCTGGAGCTCGGAAGATAGATTCGGAGCTCTGTGCTGGATCGCCTGAGCTGATTGAGATTAGCTCCGCAGGGGCAGGAGACGCTTCGAGTTCTCTTAGGACCTGAAGCGCGGCGTTAATCTGTTGCAGGATCTCGTTAGCACTGCTTGATCCCAAGGGCAATTCGGGATGTTCGAAGATTGCAAAAAGGGCGATTTCTACCCGTTTTCCATCGGTTCGCTCCAGAGCCTCTAGGCGAACCTGGTTGCCTACTTTGTGTTGAAGCTTCGCCGCTACAGTCTCAAAACTTTTTAAATAACTGCGCTTTTCCGCATTAGACACCGGCCAAGTGATGTGCGAATCCTGCTTTTCAGTCTTAGCGATAAAACCATAGAAAAGTTCGACCCTATTAATACTATTAGTTTTCATCGGAAGTCCTTGTCATGAAGCCAGTTGATAACTTATTCCTCTGTTTGGAAATGTTCAAATGTTTGTTTTGTATCATTAAATCGAATGTTTATTGATTGTTTGTGTTTCGCGTTTTTATAACGTTATGAATTTTAAGCCGTTTTGTATTGCGCTGTTGCGAGATTTTTTTGTTTGCTATCGTATAATGATATTCGATGATATGTCTTTCGAGTGTTTTTATAGGGTTTTGTTTATTTCGGAATCCAAAATAGGGAAATATCGCCTCACTGAGGATTTCCAGTCAGGGGGAGTGTTAAGTATCAAGAAGGGAAGGTGGTGCTGGTTCTTTACTCAGACGCCGGTGTTGTAGGCAAATTTTCTGAACAATAGCGAGACGCGCTGTTGCTGTTCGCCATGAAGTATGTGCGTACCTTGCCGGCTACCACTGGCGTTCAGTACTAGCGAGACAACAGCGCACTCTGATTCGCTGTATCAATGACGCTGCGCTGGCTTGGGCGTCGTCTACTATGAAAAATGGATGGGGGTTAGGATCGAATGTATAGCGATGTATAGCGGATTTTGCTATACATCGCTATACATCGCTATACTTTACTATATTTGGCTATAAACCGGCGGCGAGATGTCGTCTGTTAAAAGATCGTAAAGGGGGCAGTGTTGGGTCTGGCTCGCCAAGAAAGGGCGGTAGCGCATCACCTGACCGGTTATCGTTTCAAAATCCGCTAGCAGCGACCCCGCCAAACCATTACGAATCTCCATGAAACCTCACTCCCTGGCTAACGGCGTTTTTGGCGGCCATGTCTGTCATAGGGTTCTCCTTAACTCGTCGCGTCCCGATCGGTAGAGTGGCGAGCTAATCGTTGCCGCCATCCGCGTCACTAAGAAGATCGTGGGGCATACCGACATGTCTCTCGCCTTAACAGATGCTCATGATGGTCTGTAGTGAGGTGGTTTTGCGCTTTCCTTCTCCGACCAGTATGTAAACAGTGTTAGTTGTCTCGAAGATGCAGGGCGGGGTGAACCTTAGCAGCGGCGTGGTTCTTACCCAGTTGCCTGGCGCGAAGCGATGAGTGCTATCGAACATGACATCGTGGGCATACACCATGACTGGTTTGAGATCCTGCTGTTGAAGATCGTCGGCAATTTTCTCGGCCACATTCAGCTCAGCCCAGATCCAATCGCGGACAATCCGGAACGGCTTGTAGTCGGTGTGGGCCCTAACCAGCATTTTGGCTTCTTCCAGCGTCAGATTGCCCCCTTGCATGGGCTCGCCCTCGCCGTACAGCAGATCAGTCAGTTCGTTCAGCTCGTTCATATTGGTTTCCTTTTGAGTTCTTAGCGACCAGCGGAGGCTCAAAGGCCTACCTATGCTGTACGTATATCCAGTATATGTACTGGCTAGCCGGGTTGTCTGTCAATGCTGGGCCGAAGCCCTGGCCAGTACGTGTGGGCATAAAGAGTGGCTCAGGGCTTGCTTAGTAAGCCCTGAGCATCGACGGGTTCATGGAGGTCCGGGCAACCAGTAGGTGCAGCCGGGGCCCGCACCTTCGAAGCGGGCGAAAGAGTGCCAGTCCGGTTTTCCACCGAAAGCCTGCTGCCGATTGTTGGCCGATGCGCTCATGACATCGGCTTGTTTTATCGTAAGGGCGATCGGCATCATGGGCCGTTGCTGGCGAGGACGTATCATCCAGTCAAACAGATAGCGTAGCGCATTCGCACCATCGGCCCAGACGCGGTCCAGGCGAGTTAAGGCTGGGACGATTAGCTCCATCCCAAGCAGCTCATGGCTGATTAGGTAGCCTGTTTCAGTGCGACGCCCGTCCGCAGAAAAGCAGCACACCTTACCTAGGTCATGCAGCAAGCCAGCGACAGCCGCTAGCCAGCGTTCATGCTCGGCAAAACTACTGCTAACCGCATACACCGATCGCGCCACTTCCAGGCTGTGCTGAGCTAGTCCTCCGGTATGACTGTGGTGATGATCGCGGCTAGCAGGAAGACTGAAAAATTTGCAGCCAATAGAGGGTTGCCCCAGTACCTGATATACAAAGGCCTTAAGCGAAGGATAGGGACAGGGTTGAAGCCATTGCTCCAAAGCCATCACGTTTTCCACCGAGCCGACGAGGCTGGCCGGCAAATGGGCTAGCGATTGAAAGCCGTCCGCAGTGATTATTTGGCCGTCGGAACCGAACAGGTAATCGCCGTGGCGGTTCACCAGAATGGAGACAGCAATCAGGTCGCCAACAGGCCATTTTCCAGGATGATCCTGAAGTTCCAGCAGCACTTCATGGCGGCCGTCCAGGTTCTCGATGCTGAGAAAGATTGCCGAGCCAAGCGGCGATACCTGATACGCCTGCTGAGGCATCAGGCAGCCAGTCAGCCTGAAGAGCTCAGGCGTTTTGCTCTGCTTTACAGCGGGCATTGGGTGAATCATGAGGCGGCCCCCCATTGATTGAGCGTGCGCTCCAGCAGCTCCAGGAGATGTGGCAATACAGCGTGGCCGCACTCTTCTTCGAATTGCGGCAGGGTTTCTCTTACCCAGGTTTCCAGTGCCGCCAGATTGCTCGATTCAGTTCCCCGACCAATTAGAAATACGAGTGCATCGCCCTCGGGGATTTGCAGGGCTGCCTGCATCGCACTGGCCAGTCGGCGGCAGGTGTTGCGCGAGAACTCATGCATGGCTGTGCTCCTCGTCTGATGGCAGGGGAGTGTTCAGTGTCTGAATCAGCAGGCGTTCCATTGCTGACCCATCGCGCCTGGTCAGGTTAGGGACGTAGCGGGAATAGACCCGAAAAAGCATTTCAGTGGTGGTGTGGCCCATTTGTCTGGCAATCCATTCCGGAGCCTCACCGGCGGCCAACCACAGCGTGGCCGCTGTATGCCGCGTCTGATAGGGCCTGCGTTTGCGTAGCCCCAGATGCCGGAGCAGTGGATACCAAATTCGCTGGGTGACGTTGCGGTGCACGAGCGGTGTGCCGTTGCGACTGCAGAAAACATACTCACAATCGCCGGTGGCCTGCTTCTGCGCCTGCAAAGCTTCAAATACTGGTCCGGACATATCGATGCTACGGAACGAGCCATCGTTTTTGGTGTAGACCAGCTCCTCCTTCACAAGCGACTGGCGAACCAGGATCTGCCGTCGCTCAAAATCCACGTATTGCCACTGCAGTCCGTCGATCTCGCCGGTACGCATTCCGGTGAAAAACCGCACGGTGTAATAGTTGCGGTAGTCCTCGCGTACCGTTTGAAGGATCAGGCGCACCTCTTCCACTGTAAACGGTTCTACATCGGTTCTTGGCACCTTGAGAGACTTGATGCCCTGATAGGGTGAGGTAAACTCATGACGGTCGGCTGCTTCGTTAAGGATCATGCGCAAAGGCGTCATGATGTGGTTGATTCGCTCTGCTGACAGAGGTTTGCCTTTACCGTTTCTGACTTTGGCGAGCTGGGAACGGAACGACAAAATATCTGCCTTGGTGATGGAGCCGACCTCCTTTTCACCAAACTCTGGTTTCAAATAGGCGCGCAGGGTGGCTGCCACCGTGTCGATGTGCGAACGTCGCCACTGAGTCTGCATTTCCCCAAACCAGGTATCGGCGAAATCGTTGAATAGCGGCGTTGCGGGTTGTTTTACAACTGTCTTGAGCGCATCGACCTCGCTGAACTTGCGAGCATTGTTACTCCCGGGGAAGTAGCGCGCGTACTCAAACGAGCCAAGGGTGATTTCGGCCTCAATCTTTTTCAGGATTGTCTCAAGCTTGCGGCGGTTGGCAGGAGTGTCATCTAGCGCTGTTTGCTCTCGACAACGTTTGCTCCTATATCGGAAGTCGAAGAACAATTTCCCGGTCTCCGGCCGGGCTACGATCCTACCCATTGCACACCCCTCCGCGTGCCATCGGCACTTTGAGGTTGTTTTCATCCGAATACCCGCCCATGTCACGTTCTATGGCGTCCCAGATGTACAAAATCTTGCGTCCCCCAAAGGGCCGGATGTAGTGAGTGCCTTCAAGCAGGACGCTGTCCTTGAGTCGTTCGCGGATAGTTCGCGAATCGTATTTGATGCGTGCAGCCAACTCGTCAGTAGTAAGGTATAGAGTATTCATAAATTGTCCCTCGGTTTCATATGTAGCAATTTGGCTACATTCGTATATGTATAGCTTCGACTAAAGGTCTATGCAAGCTTTTTTTGCAGCGGATTGCTAACATTTGCAAGACACAGGTAACGGATGTAGCCCATATGCTTCGTTTTAAGATCAAAGAAATGATCGCTCGCAGAGAGTTTGAGGAGGGGCGACGCATTACCATCGCGGAGGTCGCGGAGGGGGCGGGCATCCATCGAGTGACACTGTCGAAAATGATCAATCGGCGCGGATTCAGTACCAGCACAGAGCACATCAACGGGCTGTGTCGATACTTCGACTGTAAGGTTGAGGAGCTGGTTGAATATGTGCCCGATAACCTGGTGCGGGACGTTGATGAGTCGTAATTAATTGCTCAGCTTGCTCTTTTGAAAACAAGCCTCGTCCCTTCGACGGCAAATAGTATCGACGTCGTAGAGGCAAGGTGTATGGAAGAGCCACCCAGACAACCAGAATCGAAGGAAGGACGTCTGTTTGAACAACCGAAAAATCACCCTCAGCCAACTCGAAGGCCACCTCTGGGAATCCGCCAACATCCTGCGCGGCCCGGTGGATGCGGCCGACTTTAAGACCTACATCTTCCCGCTGCTGTTCTTCAAGCGCATCTGCGACGTCTGGGACGAGGAGTACCAGGAGATTGTTGATGAGACCGGCGACGAGCAACTGGCCTGGTTTCCGGAGTCGCACCGCTTCCAGATCCCGGAAGACTGTCACTGGAACGACGTTCGCACCAAGGCCAGCAATGTCGGGACGGCCCTTCAGCGCGCGATGCGCGAGATTGAGAAAGCCAACCCCGACACCCTGTACGGCGTGTTCGGCGATGCCCAGTGGTCGAACAAGGATCGGCTGTCTGATGCCTTGCTCAAGGACCTGATCGAGCACTTCTCCAAGCTGCCGTTTGGCAACAAGAACGTCAACTCGGACCTGCTTGGCGACGCCTACGAATACCTGATCAAGAAGTTCGCCGACGCCACCAACAAGAAGGCCGGCGAGTTCTACACCCCGCGCAGCGTCGTGCGGCTGATGATCGACATGCTCGACCCCCAAGAAGCCGAGACCATCTACGACCCGGCCTGCGGTACCGGCGGCATGTTGCTGGCCGCCGTGCAGCACGTGAAGGAGCAGCATGGCGACGTGAAGCGGCTGTGGGGCAAGCTGTACGGACAAGAGAAGAACCTCACCACCTCATCCATCGCACGGATGAACCTGTTCCTTCACGGCATTGAAGATTTCCAGGTGGTGCGTGGCGACACCCTGCGTAACCCGGCCTTCTTCGAGGGCGACAGGCTCGCCACGTTCGACTGCGTGATCGCCAATCCGCCGTTCTCGCTGGAAAAGTGGGGAGAGGATCTGTGGATGAACGACCCCTTCGGTCGCAACTTTGCCGGCCTGCCGCCCTCATCCAGTGGTGACTTTGCCTGGGTGCAGCACATGGCCAAATCGATGGCTGATGTCACTGGCCGTATGGCTGTGGTGTTGCCCCAGGGGGCTTTATTCCGTAAAGGTGCGGAGGGCAATATCCGTCAGAAACTGCTGGAGATGGATCTGGTAGAGGCTGTGATCGGCCTGGCGCCCAATCTGTTTTATGGCACCGGCCTCGCTGCGTGCATTCTTGTGTTACGTAAACGTAAGCCTGCCAAGAAAAAGAAGAAGGTATTGATCGTTGACGCTTCGCGCCTGTTCCGGAAGGGGCGAGCCCAAAACTATCTGGAGCCTGAGCATGCCGCCGAGATCCTCGGCTGGTATCGCAGCTTTGCCGACGTACAAGACGCAGCCCGCGTGGTCGGCCTCGACGAGATCAAAGCCGAGGACTGGACGCTGAACATTTCGCGCTATGTCCTGCCTTTGCAGGAAGACATCCCACCGCTGCCCGATGCTATCGCGGCATTCAAGGACGCGCTCACCCGCTGCCGTGAAGCCGAAGAGCGGCTCGCGCAGGTCATGACTGAAGGGGGATGGCTGAAATGAGTCACCCAAGCAAACGCATCACCCAACAAGAACTCGAAAGCTATCTGTGGGGCGCCGCCGTATTGCTGCGCGGTCTCATCGACGCGGGTGACTACAAGCAGTTCATCTTCCCGCTGCTGTTCTACAAGCGTATCTCGGACGTATGGGAAGAAGAGTACCAGGTGGCGCTAGCCAACTCAGGCGGCGACCTCTCCTACGCGCAGTTCGCGGAGAACCACCGCTTCCAGATTCCTGAGGGCGCGCACTGGAACGATGTACGCCAAGCACCCAAGAACGTCGGCGCGGCCATTCAGAAGGCCATGCGCGCTATCGAGACCGCCAACCCGGATCTGCTCGACGGCATCTTCGGCGATGCCCCTTGGACCAACCGCGAGCGCCTGCCCGATGAAACGCTGAAGAACCTGATCGAGCACTTCTCGACGCAGACACTCTCGGTGGCCAACGTGCCCGAGGACGAGCTGGGTAACGCCTACGAATACCTGATCAAGAAGTTCGCAGACGATTCCGGCCACACTGCAGCGGAGTTTTACACCAACCGCACCGTCGTCCATCTGATGACACAGCTCCTGGCACCGCAAGCGGGTGAGTCGATTTACGACCCCACCTGCGGCACCGGTGGCATGCTGATTTCAGCGCTGGACGAAGTGAAGCGCTCGGGCGGCGAGTACCGCACACTCAAACTCTACGGGCAAGAGCGCAACCTCATTACCTCATCCATCGCCCGTATGAACCTGTTCCTGCACGGCGTGGAGGACTTCGAAATCATCCGCGGTGACACCCTGGCCGAACCCAAGCACATCGAAGGCGATCGCCTGCGCCAGTTCGACGTGATCCTGGCCAACCCGCCGTACTCCATCAAGCAGTGGAGCCGCGAGGCCTGGAGCAGTGACAAGTGGGGCCGTAACTCCCTGGGTACGCCGCCACAGGGCCGGGCCGACTACGCCTTCCAGCAGCACATCCTGACCAGCCTCACCGCCAAGGGGCGTAGTGCAGTGCTCTGGCCTCACGGCGTACTGTTCCGTAACGAAGAACAGGCCATGCGCGCCAAGATGGTCGAGCAAGACTGGGTAGAGGCAGTCATCGGCCTGGGCCCCAACCTGTTCTACAACTCCCCGATGGAGTCGTGCATCGTCATCTGCAACCGCAAGAAGGCCGCCGCTCGCAAGGGCAAGGTGATCTTCATCGACGCGGTGGCCGAAGTCACCCGGGAAAGGGCGCAGAGCTTTCTCAAGCCTGAGCACCAGCAGCGCATCCTGGCCGCCTACAAGACGTTTACCGATGTGCCCGGTTTCGCCAAGGTCGCCACCCTGGCCGAAATCGGCGCCAATGCGGGCAACCTGTCGATCCCGCTGTACGTGAAGCGCATTGCCGCCGCCATCGCCACCGACAGCAATGGCGACGCAGTATCGCTGCGCTCAGCCTGGGACCAATGGCAAGCCGGTGGCCGTGCGTTTTGGCAACAGATGGATGCGCTGGTCGAGACTCTCGATGGCCTCGTCGCTCAGGAGGTTGCCGATGCGTAGCGCTACCGATCTACTGGATGAACTCAATGCGGTAGACGAGTCCGCCTGCATTGAAGCCAAGCGTGCCAGCGACATTGGCAAGTCGGTGATGGAAACGGTCATCGCCTTTGCCAACGAGCCCGGCTTAGATGGTGGCTACCTGCTACTGGGCGTGGATTGGGCGATCAACAACAAGGGCGATACCGTGTACCGGCCGGTGGGGTTGCCCGATCCGGACAAGGTGCAACGTGATCTTGCCAGCCAGTGTGCCAGCATGCTCAGCGTCGCTCTGCGGCCAGAGATGCAGTTGGAGCAGGTGGGTGGCAAGACGCTGCTTGTGGTGTATGTCCCCGAGGCCGACGTCACCCACAAACCCATCTATAAAAAAGCGACGGGCTTACCGGGCGGTGCTTATCGCCGCATTGGCTCAAGCGACCAGCGCTGCGTCGATGAAGACCTCTGGGTGTTGCGCGGTGAAAGCCAGCCCTTGCATGGCCCTGATTCGAGCATTCTTTCTGATGCCCGTGCCGACGATTTTGACCCGACCGCCATTGCCGCGTATCGGCGTGAGCGTGCCCGCATCAACCCCCAGGCTGAAGAGCTGGACTATGGCGACGAAGACATGCTCGAAGCGCTGGGGGCACTGAGGCGTGTGGATGGTGCTTTGCAGCCAACATTGGCTGGCATCGTTTTGTTCGGTAAACCGCTAGCTTTGCGCAGATTGCTGCCCATGGTGCGTATTGACTACATACGTGTGCCGGGCAACGAATGGGTCGAAGATCCAGAAAATCGCTTCCAATCCATCGATATCCGCAAGCCCCTGATACTGGCATTGCCGCTCGCCGAAGCCAGCATTATTGATGAGTTACCTAAAGGCTTTCGCCTGCCGGAGGGCCAGCTACAGAGCGTGCAAGAGCCCATTCTGCCGCGCAAGGTGATCCGCGAGGCGCTGGCCAATGCCGCTATGCACCGCAACTACACCCTACACAGCCCGACGCAGATCATTCGCTACAGCAACCGCATCGAAATTCGTAACGTCGGCTACTCCCTTAAGGAGCCAGCGCAGCTGGGCTTACCGGGTTCACGCCTGCGCAATCCAGCCATTGCAGCAGTGCTGCATGATCTGCATCTGGCCGAGGCCAAGGGTACAGGGATTCGTGCCATGCGTCGCCTGGCTGCGGATGCAGGCTTGCCCCTGCCAGAGTTCCACTCAGACCGGCAGGCGAATGAATTTAAGCTCACCCTGTTTCTGCACAACCTGCTCACCGAAGAGGACCACACCTGGCTGCGCGATTATGCCGGCAGCACACTTGGCCCCGACGAAGCCAAGGTGCTGATCTATGTGCGGGCAACCGGCGCGGTGGATAATACCGCCTGCCGCGACTTCTGTGGCTCGGATACCCTGGCCGCCAGCATGGTACTGCGCCGGCTGCGCGACCGGGGCCTGCTTGAAAAGCAGGGTGCAGGCAGTCGCACCTATTACACCCTGGCTGGCAACGAGCCTCGACCTGTTCTGGAAGGTGGGCAGTCAGAGCTGCCGTTGGATGTCCCAGCAGACAACCCTCCTGTTGGCCAGCCTCAGCCTGCAGAGGCAGCAGCGGGCCAGCAAGCATGCAACCCTCAGCTTGCAACCTTACTTGCAACCTTGCCGCCTGAGCTTGCAACCTTACTTGCAACCTTGCGGGGGCGGATCAGCGGCGAAGCCTTGCGTGACGGCATCCGCCGCCTTTGCCAGTGGGCGCCCCAGAGCGGTGATCAACTTGCAACCTTGCTTGGCAAAGATCGCGACTACTTGCGCAATAAACACCTGGCACCCATGGTGCGTGATGGCCAATTACGTTTCCGCTACCCGGAAAGCGCCAAGCATCCACACCAGGCGTATGTTGCCCCAGAGGACAAGCGTAATGATTGAAAGGGATTTGAAGCCCGGCTGGCGTCGAGTGAAGTTTGGCGATGTGGTACGGCTGTGCAAGGCGCGTAGCAAAGACCCGCTGGCCGATGGCATTGAACGCTACGTCGGTCTGGAACATCTCGAACCAGGTGACTTGCGCATCCGCAGTTGGGGCAGCGTCGCTGACGGCGTGACCTTCACCAGCGTGTTTCAACCTGGACAGGTGCTGTTCGGCAAGCGACGCGCTTACCAGCGCAAGGTGGCTGTGGCGGATTTCTCCGGTGTGTGTTCCGGCGACATCTATGTGCTGGAGACCAAGGACGCGCAGGTCTTGCTGGCGGAGTTGCTGCCATTCATTTGCCAGACCGACGCCTTCTTCGATCACGCCGTGGGCACGTCGGCGGGATCGCTGAGCCCTCGCACGAACTGGACGAGTTTGGCGGACTTTGAGTTTTCGCTACCGCCAATCGAAGAACAACGTCGGGTATCAGCCCTCCTGGCCGCTGGCCTAGGCGCTGCTGACGAACTCCAAGCTGCTCTATTCGCGCTCCCGATACTTCGACGTTCGATGGAGATGCGTTTGCTCTCAATGGACGGCGTGCCGCGACAAAAAGTGGGGGACGTCGCCAAATTTACGAGCGGCAAAAGTATTCGGGTATCTGACCTCCCAAAGAGTCCATCGGATAGGCATCCCGTTCCAGTATTTGGAGGCAACGGAATTTCGGGGTACACAGACACCGTCATGCCAGGGACATCGGAGCCGACAGTTGTGATTGGGCGTGTTGGGCAATTTTGCGGAGTTACGTCAATGACGGCGGGACCCTGCTGGATAACTGACAACGCGCTCTATCCAGCCAAAGTTAGCCAAGACATTCATCCAGCATTTCTGGCCGTTTGTTTACGCGCCTCAAATTTAAACCGGAACAAGTTGGGTGAGTACCTGCCTCTGATCACCCAAGAAGTCGTGCACAAGATCGAAATTCCAATTCCACCTACGACAGATCAATCTGCTGCAGTTACCGAGTTTGAGCAGATTGAGGCCGCAGAAGTGTCGCTGAAGAGTCGTCTATTTGGAACGCGTTCTCTCGTGATGCATGTGGCCGGCCAGATGCTTGAAGGGGGCGCAAATGGCATTTAACGAGTCCAACACCGTCGAAGCCTACGTCCGCGACCTTCTCGCAGGCCCAATCAAGGCTGTCCCGGCCAACACCGCCCATGAACCTCAAGGCAGCTACGGCCCCAGCCCTAAGGGCATCGGCTGGCGCTACGCCGCCCCGGCTGAGGTGCCGCGCCAGATCCAGGAAGTGCTTGTCGAACCCTGGCTGCGTGAGGCGCTGATCCGCCTGAACCCCGAGATTGCCGCCCAGCCCGACCGCGCCGATGAAGTGCTCTATAAGCTGCGCGCCATCGTGCTGTCGGTGCGTTCGGATGGTCTGATCCGCGCCAACGAGGAAATGACCGCGTGGATGCGTGGTGAGCGCTCGATGCCCTTCGGCCACAACAATGAGCATGTGCCGGTGCGGTTGATCGACTTGGATGACCTGGCGCAGAACCAATACATCGTCACCCAGCAGTTCACCTACCGCGCAGGCCCCACCGAGCGCCGTGCCGATCTGGTGTTGTTGGTCAACGGGCTGCCGCTGGTGCTGATCGAGGCCAAGACGCCAGTCAAGAAGTGCATCAGTTGGGTCGATGGCGCGGTGCAGGTGCACGACGACTACGAGAAGTTCGTACCCGAGCTCTTTGTCTGCAACGTGTTCTCGGTGGCCACCGAGGGTAAGGCTTACCACTACGGGTCCATCGGCCTGCCGGTCAAGGACTGGGGGCCGTGGCATCTGGATGGCAATGGGGAGGATGGTCAGCACCATCCGCTGAAATCGCTCAAACTGTCAGCCGAGAGCATGCTGCGCCCGCACGTGGTGCTGGATATCCTCGGCAGCTTCACCCTGTTCGCCACCAACAAGAAAAAGCAGCGCATCAAGATCATTTGCCGCTACCAGCAGTTTGAAGCGGCCAACAAGATCGTCGAGCGCGTGCTGGCGGGTTACCCCAGGAAAGGGCTGATCTGGCACTTCCAGGGTTCGGGCAAGTCACTGCTGATGGTGTTTGCCGCGCAGAAGCTGCGCATGCACTCAGGATTGAAGAATCCCACCGTGCTGATCGTGGTGGATCGGATCGATCTCGACAGCCAGATCACCGGCACATTCACCGGAGCGGACATTCCAAATCTGGAAAAGGCAGACACGCGCGAGAAGCTCCAGCAACTGCTGGCGCAGGACGTGCGCAAGATCATCATCACCACGATCTTCAAGTTTGGCGAGGCCACAGGCAGTCTGAACGACCGCAGCAACATCATCGCGCTGGTGGACGAAGCCCACCGCACGCAAGAAGGCGACCTCGGTCGCAAGATGCGCGAGGCCCTGCCCAACGCGTTTCTGTTCGGCCTGACCGGCACGCCGATCAACCGCGCCGACCGCAACACCTTCTACGCCTTTGGTGCCGACGAGGACGAAAAAGGCTACATGAGCCGGTACGGCTTCGAGGAGTCGATCCGCGACGGCGCCACGCTGAAGCTGCACTTCGAACCGCGCTTGATCGATCTGCACATCGACAAGGCCGCGCTGGATTCCGCCTACAAAAAGCTGACCGGGGATCTGTCAGATCTCGACAAGGATAACCTCGCCAAGACCGCCGCCAAGATGGCCGTGCTGGTGAAGACGCCTGAGCGTATCCGCAAGGTGTGCGAGGACATCGTCGAGCACTTCCAGACCAAGGTGGAGCCCAATGGCTTCAAGGGCCAGATCGTCACCTTCGACCGGGAGTCCTGCCTGCTGTTCAAGGCCGAGCTGGACAAGCTGCTGCCGCCCGAGGCTACAGACATCGTCATGTCGGTGCAGGCGTCCGACAAGAAGGAGCATCCAGAGTATGCGACCTATGACCGTTCACGCGATGAGGAAGAACGGCTGCTCGATCGCTTCCGCGACCCGGCCGACCCTCTGAAGCTGATCATCGTCACGGCCAAACTGCTGACGGGCTTCGACGCGCCTATCCTGCAGGCCATGTACCTGGACAAGCCGCTGCGCGACCACACGCTGCTGCAGGCCATCTGCCGGGTGAACCGCACCTACTCCGAGCAGAAGACCCACGGCCTGATCGTCGACTACCTCGGCATCTTCGATGATGTGGCAGCAGCGCTGGAATTCGACGACCAGAGCGTCAAGCAGGTGGTCAGCAACATTCAGGAGCTGAAGGACAAGCTGCCCGAAGCCATGCAGAAGTGCCTGGCGTTCTTCGCCGGCTGCGACCGGAGCGTGCAGGGCTATGAGGGCCTGATCGCCGCGCAGCAGTGTCTGCCCAACAATGAGGTGCGGGACAACTTTGCTGCTGAGTACAGCGTGCTCAACAAGATCTGGGAGGCGCTGTCACCGGACACCGTTCTGGGCCCCTTCGAAAAGGACTACAAGTGGTTGTCGCAGGTGTACCAGTCGGTGCAGCCCTCCAGTGGCCACGGCAAGCTGATCTGGCACTCGCTGGGCGCCAAGACCATCGAGCTGATCCACCAGAACGTGCATGTGGACGCCGTGCGGGATGACCTCGACACCCTGGTGCTGGACGCTGATCTGCTGGAGGCCGTGCTGTCGAACCCCGACCCGAAGAAGGCCAAGGAGATCGAGATCAAGCTCAAGCGCCGGCTGCGCGGGCATGGCGGCAACCCCAAGTTCAAGAAGCTGTCGGAGCGGCTTGATGCGCTGAAAGACCGGTTCGAGTCTGGCCAGATCAACAGTGTCGAATTTCTGAAGCAGCTACTGGAAATCGCCAAGGAGACGCTGCAAGCCGAGAAGGAGGTCCCGCCCGAAGAGGACGAGGATCGCGGCAAGGCGGCGCTCACCGAACTATTCAACGAGGTCAAGACGGCCGAGACGCCCATCATGGTCGAACGCGTGGTCGCGGACATCGACGAGATTGTGCGACTGGTCCGTTTCCCGGGCTGGCAAGGCACGCAGGCCGGTGAGCGTGAAGTCAAGAAGGCCCTGCGCAAAGCCCTCTTCAAATACAAGCTGCATGCGGATGAAGAGCTGTTCGAGAAGGCCTACAGCTACATCCGGCAGTATTACTAAAGGGGGCGGGGGATGACCACTCAGACGATAGATAGTGCACCGCATGCAACCTGGTTTGTCGGCGCCAGCTACGGCGGCACCGATGATCAGATGCCGCGATTTCTTGCAGAAGGAATTTGGGAGAACGGCTACGACGACAAGCTCCTCGATGTGGTGCGTTCCATGCGCCCGGGAGAGCGGATCGCCATCAAGTCGTCTTACACGCGAAAGCACGGTCTGCCTTTCGATAGCCGAGGCCGAGCGGTTTCGGTTATGGGCATCAAAGCGGTCGGCACGATCACCGAAAACCTGAACGACGGGAAGCGGGTGAAGGTGGACTGGGCCAAGGTCGAGCCGGTACGGGAGTGGTACTTCTACACTCACCGAGCAACGATCTGGCGTGTGCTGCCCGGCGAATGGATGAACGATGCGCTGATTGCATTTGCGTTTGACGGCAAGCCGCAGGATGTAGATCGCTTTCGCAACGAGCCCTTTTGGCGGGAGCGTTACGGCACGACTTCGCCAGAAAAGCAGCGCTTCGAGTGGACGGACTTCTACGAGGCAGTGGCCGAAAAGCTGCTGGCCCACGCAGACGATCGAACTCCGCTCGTCGAGGGCATCCACGAGATCGCGTCCCGGGTGCCGGGGCTGACATATCTCCAGGATAAGTTTCCCGATGGAACCAGTGGTCCGCTGCGGGACATTTGCCCGTTCACCACGATGGGCACCTTTAACCGATCCATGACCGATGCCAACCGCAAGACCATCGCGGGTGAACTTGCCAAGTTGCTGGGTGTGACGGTGCCGGTCCCGCCTTCATTCGAAGGCATCCCCGTTCTCAACAACCAACGTTCCTGGTTTTTCGCCTATGCCGACAAGCGTGGTGCGGGCGACATCGACGCGCTATGGAAGGTATTCGTTGCCGCGAGCAAGATGGTCGATGGCGACCAGTTGGACACTCGCGATGCCTTCATCCGGGCTTATAACGAGGCAACCCAAGTGTGGGGTGTCGCATGGAACCTTTCGACAGGTCTCTACTGGGCGCATCCGTGGGAATTCCTGACCTTGGATAGCCAGTCGCGCCACTACATCAACAAGCGGCTCGGCCTGAATGTCGCCATCAGTGGTCAGCAAGGCCCATGTGATGGTCGGGCCTATCTGAAGCTGCTGGACGATTTGCGTTCGCGCTTCGGCGAAGACGGCTATCCGGTCCACAGTTTCCCGGACTTGTCGCTTGCGTACTGGATGTACAAAGACCTGGTTGACGAGCCTGTGCCGGCTGGCGATATCGGTACCAATGCCGGAGCAGAACAGGAAACTGAAGGTGAAGTTCGCGAAGCCTTTCAGGTGGCAGCGCCAATCGTTCCCTACTCGGTGGAGGACATCCTCAAGGACGGCTGTTTCCTGGAGCGGGCCGAGATTGACCGCTTGCTCGATCGTCTCCGCACAAAAAAGAACCTCATCCTTCAGGGGCCTCCGGGCACGGGCAAGACCTGGCTAGCCAAACGGCTCGCGTTCGCGCTGATGGGGCAGAAGGACGACAGCAAGGTCCGCGCAGTGCAGTTCCACCCCAACCTGTCCTACGAGGACTTTGTTCGAGGATGGCGCCCCACTGGCGAAGGCAAGTTGTCGCTGGCGGACGGCGTCTTCATGGAAGCCATTAAGGCCGCATCAAAGGACCCTTCGTCGAAGTTTGTCGTGGTGATCGAGGAGATCAACCGTGGAAACCCAGCGCAGATCTTCGGCGAGTTGCTGACGCTGCTTGAGGCCGGCAAGCGGACACCCAACGAAGCGCTGGAACTCTGCTACCCAGATGCAGACGGCAAACGACGTCCCGTCCATATTCCCGAGAATCTCTATGTGGTCGGCACCATGAATATCGCCGACCGATCACTTGCACTGGTCGATCTGGCATTGCGTCGCCGCTTTGCTTTCGTTGGGCTGGAGCCAAGACTGGGCCAGGTTTGGCGGGAGTGGGTGGTCAAGGAGTGTGCTGTCGATCCGGGCTTGGTCGCGGATATTGAACGCCGTATCGCCGATCTGAACGAACAGATCGCGGCGGATGCACGCCTTGGCAAGCAATTCCGGATTGGTCACAGCTATGTGACACCCGCACATCGACTGGAGGCGGGAGACACGAAGAAGTGGTTCCAGCAGGTCGTGGAGACGGAGATCGGCCCGTTGCTGGATGAATACTGGTTCGACGCGCCCGACGAAGCACAAAAGGCGATTGCACGGCTGACGCAGGGCTGGTGATGACCGCCGTCGCAGAACAGGTGGAAAGTGCATCCATGAGCGCTGAGGGGTTCATCGGACGCATTCCGGTGCGCAACCTCTGGCTGCTGATGCTCTACGCCTCTGACCTGTTCCGCACTCGCGGCATCGGCAAGATCGGCTTGGAAGACAGCCCGGACGATCTACCGGATCTAGTTGCGGAGATCCTTGCCCACTCGGTTGAAGTGCGACAGCGTCGCCGCTTGAGTCTTGGATATCGATCTCGTGACGCAGTCATCAATCGCGTGCGTGGCCGGATCGACGTCTTGACCACCGAACGCCATCAGTTAATGGATAGAGGCCTGGTGGCGTGCCGGTTCGACGAACTCATCATCGACACCCCACGCAATCGTTTCGTACGAGCAGCCTTGGAGTCCATCTCCAGGATCGTTCAGAGGAAGGACGTTGCCCATCGGTGCCGCGCACTTGCGGGTGGCATGAAGGCAATGGGTGTATCAGGGGACGCACCGACCCGCGCCCAAATGAGCACCGATCGTTTCGGCCGTAACGATGCGGACGACCGGTTCATGGTGGCAGCCGCAAAGCTGGCGTTCGACCTAGTGCTACCTACGGAGGCGTCGGGTGCGAATGTGCTCTCTCTGCCGGACAGAGAAGCGACGTGGGTACGCCGTTTGTTCGAGCGGGCGGTGGGCGGCTTCTACGAAGTCGTATTGAGTCCGCAGGGCTGGCGGGTGCTATGCGGCGGGACGATGGGCTGGCAGATCGAGCAGAAGACGGCGGGGATCGACAAGATCCTGCCGACGATGCGAACTGATGTCGTGCTCGACCACCCGTCAACCGGGCAGAGGATCGTCATCGATACCAAGTTCACCTCGATTGTGACGAGCGGTTGGTACCGTGAGGAAACCCTACGCAGCGGATACGTGTACCAGATCTACGCCTATCTGCGCTCCCAGGTTGGGTGCGGTGATGCGCTTGCGGATCACGCGAGTGGATTGTTGTTGCATCCCGCGATCGGCCAGATGGTCGACGAGACAGTGCTGATCCAGGGGCACGCCATTCGATTTGCCACTGTGGATTTGACGGCAACTCCTGCGGACATCCGAGCGCAACTACTTCGGTTCTGCGTGCCAGGCCATACAATTCAGAAAGAATCGTGAATTAGCAGACTCAACTTGATGCTTGAGCAGCAGGCCCTAGAAGGGCTTGGGCACAGAGGGCAGTACTCAAAGCTCGACGGCGTCTTGATGGAGCAAAAAATCCCTGGACACATAACGGACACAGAATGGACACAGAGCGATTTTCGAGCAGTTTTTTCGCTCTCAGGGCAGATGTTATTCCAGCAAGCGGCGAGAATCAGTGACAGAAGTAAGCGCAGAGAAAGGAATGCAGCTCAGGAAAACCAAGACCAGTCGCTTGGCTTGGATAAAGTGCTGAATTTACAAGGGAAATGGCGCACCCGACAGGATTCGAACCTGTGACCCCCGCCTTCGGAGGGCGGTACTCTATCCAGCTGAGCTACGGGTGCATATTGGTAAAGCGAGGCCATTCTGACCTTTAGCCGCATCGTGGCACAAGAGGCTGAGTATTGCCTTCGGAGGGCGGTACTCTATCCAGCTGAGCTACGGGTGCGTTGCAGGGTGGCAATAATACGCATTGATGCGGCTGGCGTCCATGCCCTGCGGCAAGCCTTTTGCTCGGGCGCGACGCATTGTCCCGATTGTGCGGCGGCTATTTTAACGGCCGGGGGTTTACCGGTATACTCGCGCACATTGTCCGGGCATGGTACTTGGGCTGAACCTATGGTCATGATGAGGATGTATAAGGTGACGACTTTGAAAAAACTCCTGGCGGCCTCTGCGGCCATGCTTGCTCTGACCGCCGGCAATGCCTTTGCTGCAATGGATGACGAATCTATCGCCGAGCGTATCAAGCCCTACGGTGAAGTGTGTGTTGCTGGTGATGAGTGCGCAGAAGCCGCTGCAGCGGCCGCCCCCGCCCCCGCTGCTGGAGGTGAGGCTGTTGCCGATGCCGGTTCAGCCGGTGGTAGCGAGGGCGAAGCGCTGTTCAAGTCCAAGCCCTGTGGTGCCTGCCACAGCGTAGACAACAAGCTGGTGGGTCCTGCGCTGAAAGAAGTGGGCGCCAAGTACGCCGGTCAGGATGATGCCGTTGCTACCTTGGTGGCCAGCATCACTCAGGGTTCCAGTGGCAAGTGGGGCGCGATTCCCATGCCGCCGAACGCGGTAAGCGAGGAAGAGGCCACGACTCTGGCCGAGTGGATTATCTCGCTCAACTGAGTTGAGTCGTTGCGAAAAGCCACTCCTCGGGGTGGCTTTTTTGTGTCTGTGCGCTCCGTGTTTACCGCCCGAGCAAGCTGCGGATGTCCGAAAGCGCCGTATTGCCTCGCGCTTGTTTCTGTTCTACCGGCACGTCTTCCGTCCCTTCCCACTCCAGGTCTTCGCTGGGCAATTCATCCAGGAAGCGGCTTGGCAGACAATCGATAATCTCGCCGAACTGGCGGCGGCGTGCAGCGAAGCTGAAGGTCAGATTTTTTCGGGCGCGAGTGATGCCGACGTAGGCCAGGCGGCGCTCTTCCTCGACGCTGTCTGCTTCGATGCTGGAGCGATGCGGGAGGATCTCTTCTTCCATGCCCATGATATAGACGTGGGGGTATTCCAGACCCTTTGAGGCGTGCAGCGTCATGAGCTGGACCCGATCGGTGTCTTCTTCCTCTTCATGGCGCTCCAGCATGTCACGTAACACCAGTTTGGCGATGGCATCCTCGAATGTGGTTTCGCCGGTTTCATCGCGCTCGATGGTGCTTTTCAGTGCATCGAGCAGAAACCACACGTTGCCCATGCGCTTGGCGGCAATTTCATCGCTGGAGCAGTTCTGGCGTATCCAGTTCTCATAATCCAGATCGACGATCATGCGGTGCAGGGCCTCGATCGGGTTGCCTTCCATACACTGCTGTCGCACGTTATCCAGCCAGCGGCTGAAGCGCTGGAGTCGCTCGTGATAGCGCGGCTCCATCTGCTCGGCCAAGCCAATCTCGTCACACGCCTTGAACAGGCTGATACCACGGTCGTTGGCGTAGTTACCGAGCTTTTCCAGGGTCGCCGGGCCTATCTCACGGCGGGGTACATTGACTACCCGCAGCAGGGCGTTGTCATCGTCCAGATTCACCAGCAAGCGGAAGTAAGCCATCAGATCCTTTACTTCCTGACGGGCAAAGAAGCTGGTGCCGCCGGACAGGTGATAAGGGATCTGGTGGTGCTGTAGTTTGAGTTCGATCAGTCGTGACTGGTGATTGCCGCGATACAGAATGGCAAATTCCTTCCAGGCGCGTTTGTACTTGAGGTTCTGGGTTTGGATATCGGTGGCGACGCGTTCGGCTTCGGCTTCCTCGTTGCGGCAACGGATGACGCGGATCGGGTCGCCATACCCCAGCTCGCTCCACAACTGCTTCTCGAATACGTGCGGGTTGTTGGCGATCAGTGTGTTGGCCGCGCGCAGGATGCGGCTGGTGGAGCGATAGTTCTGCTCAAGCATGACCACCTTCAAGCCGGGAAAGTCATCCTTGAGCTGGGCCAGGTTTTCAGGGCGCGCGCCACGCCAGGCGTAAATGGACTGGTCGTCGTCACCCACGACAGTGAACCGCGCTTCGCGGCCGACCAGCATCTTCACTAGCAAATATTGCGTAGCGTTGGTGTCCTGATATTCATCGACCAGCATGTAGCGGATGCGGAATTGCCACTTCTCCAGCACGTCGGGGTGGTCACGGAACAGGATCACCGGAATCAGGATCAAGTCATCGAAATCGACCGCGTTGTAGGCTTTCAGCGTACGGTTGTAGTGCATGTAGACGCTGGCTGCGGTTTGTTCCTGCGGGCTCTTGGCCTTGGCCAGGGCTTCCTCCGGGGTGATGAGGTCGTTCTTCCAGGCGGATATCATCGCCTGAATGCCTTCGATTCCATCATCCGCGCCGTAGTCCCGGTGCATCAGGTCGGTAATCAGCGCCTGGGCATCCTGCTGGTCGAAGATGGAAAACCCCGGTTTGTAGCCCAGCCGCTTGTGTTCCGTGCGGATGATATTCAGGCCCAGGTTATGGAAGGTCGACACGGTCAGGCCGCGGGCCTCGCTGCCCTGAATCAGCTGGCCAACACGCTCTTTCATTTCCCGTGCGGCCTTGTTGGTAAAGGTCACGGCGACGATGTTCTTTGCGCGTATGCCGCATTCCTTGACCAGATAGGCAATCTTGCGTGTGATCACACTGGTCTTCCCGCTCCCCGCACCGGCGAGCACCAGCATGGGTCCGCTGATGTAGCGGACGGCTTCGTTTTGACGAGGGTTGAGTGTGGCCACCGGTGGTCTCCTGCAATGGGCGAGCATTCTACCAGCCCACGCGGGACTCGACAGCGCTGTGGCCGCCAGATAGTCTTGCTGGACTCGGTTTCTGATAATGCCGAACGGCCATGATAGGCTTCGGACCGCTCGAAGCTCTTGAATTACATGTAGAAATCCGGGATCCAGGGAGGATCGCTTGCTCGCCGACCGCAGTACCCAGCTAATAGTAGTGCTGGACAAGGACGACGAAGTGTTCGCGCAGCTATGCCGGACGCTATCGGCTACGCATAACTTCGCGTTGCGGCGCTGCAGCAGTTGGCGTCAAGCCTATGCCATGTTCGAGACAGATTCCGTCGCGGCCGTGATGGCGCGCGGTGATCTGCTCGATCCCCCCGATGGATGCACTGTACCGCTCGTCCAGCTAACCGATGCGCAGCACGTTGAGGCGTTGCCTGAAGGCGTGGATGACAGCATCTGGATACAGGTCAGCGCCAGTGAAATGATCCGCTGCCTGGAGTATTCGATCGAACGCCATAGCTTGCAGACTGCGCTTGATCGCGCTGCAAGCTACGACCCGCTTACCGGAAGCTGTAACCGTCAATTGCTCAATGATCGCCTGCGGCAAGGCTTGCACCGCGCCTCACGAAACAAGCAACCGCTTGCCGTATTGGTCATCGATCTCGACAACTTCCGCCACGTCAACGATACGCTGGGCCACTCGGCGGGTGATCGGATCATTCGTGATGTGTCAGAGCGACTGCGTCGTGTCTTGCGCAGCACCGATACCGTAGGGCGTATGGGCAGCGATGAGTTCGGAGTGGTAGTCGAAGACTACAACGATCCGGGCAATTTATTGCTGATTGCCCAGAAGATTACCAATGAGCTGGCCGAGCCGTTCAATATCGACGGCGAAAGCCTGTTGCTGGGCTGCAGCATCGGCATCGCCAGTTACCCGGAATGCGGGGTTACGGTGGACGGTTTGCTGTTGCATGCGCATATGGCCATGCAACAAGCGAAGGGGCAGCGCGGGTGTAACTTTCACTTCTATGACGACCGGGTCAATCTGCATGCGAGCAACTTGATCGAATTTGAGGCTGCCCTGCGTCTGGCCTTGCGCCGCAATCAGTTCGAGCTGCATTACCAGCCGCGGGTGGACCTGCGCAGCGGGCAGATAGTCGGTCTGGAGGGGCTGATACGCTGGCGTCATCCGGAACGTGGATTGCTGGGGCCGAACGAGTTCATTCCCCTAGCCGAAGAGACGGGCCTGATCGTGCCGATGGGCTACTGGGTCATGGCCCGTGCCTGCCACGATCTGAATCAGCTTAGCCGTCGCGGCTTCGCCGATATTCACATTGCGGTGAATGTGTCCTTTCGCCAATTCCAGGACAGCCAGTTGCTGGGCAATGTCCGCAGGGTGCTGAGAACCACGGGTATCGATCCGCACCGTCTCGAATTCGAATTGACTGAAACCGCCATCATGCAGCGTTCCGAGCAGGTACTGGCGGCGATGCAGGGCATTACCGAACTGGGGGTGCGCTTCTCGCTGGATGACTTCGGAACCGGTTACTCCTCCTTCGTGCATCTGCACAGCCTACCCATCAGCCTGCTGAAGATTGATCGCAGTTTCGTCAGGAAAATCAGCGAGATCGAAGGCGACCGAAAGCTGGTGAATGCTGTGGTGGACATGGGCCACAGCCTTGGGCTGGCGGTCGTGGCAGAGGGTGTGGAAGAGCGCAGTCAGCTGGATGCGCTGACCGCGATGGGTTGCGATCAGGTGCAGGGTTACTTCATCAGTCCGGCGTTACCCTTTGAGGAGTTGTGCTATTTCCTGGATGCCTACCGGATGGGCCGCGAAGACGACCTGCTCTGCAGGCTTTGAGCCAGACCCTAACCTGGCCTTCTATCCAGTTGCCGGTATTGCAGAGCCTCCGCCAGATGTGCGCGGCCGATAGCGGCCTGGTTATCCAGATCAGCCAATGTACGCGCTACCTTGAGCGCCCGATGGCTGGCGCGGTGGGATAGACCCAGCTGCTCGATAGCGCGCTCCATCCAGCGCGCATCCTCCTCCTTCAATGGACAATGATCACGCAATCCCGCCAGGTCCAGATGTGCGTTCAGTCTGCCCTGGCGTTGCTGCTGCCGTTGACGCGCAGCGGCTACCTGAGCTGTGGCTTCAGCGCTGTTGGGTTTGCCGGGCTCTTTGTTGGCAAGGCTGAAGGCTTCATTGTGCATGCCGACGTGCAGGTCGATCCGGTCCAGCAGCGGGCCGGACAGTTTGCCGCGGTAGCGTTCCACTTGTTCTGCAGAGCAGCGACAGCGCCCGGATGGATCGCCCTGATAGCCGCAGGGGCATGGGTTCATCGCGGCAATCAGTTGGAAGCGCGCGGGGAAACTCAGTTGTTCGCGGGCGCGAGCAATGTGTATCTCGCCGGACTCCATTGGCTCACGCAGCATCTCGAGTACCTTGCGATCAAACTCGGGTAAATCACTACCCAAACCGATTAGCCAACTTTTTCTGTCAGGAAAATGTTAGTGCCTACTATCTCCAAAGGCACTGATAAAAGCGACTCCAAGTTATTTTCTTGGTCAAATTGGAAAGTTTGGTAGCCTAAAAGCACCAATAGGATCGGAAGATGGACATGTATCAAGTTGCAAAGGTCAGGGTGCCGTATGGCGCCTCTACATTACAGGTATGGGCTATTTTTGACAGGGAGACGAAGCAGATCTCCTTGGAACCTACCACATTTTTGGTTAGTCGAATCATATACAACGGGCTGCAAAATGAAACAGCTCGGGGGAACGCATATTTGCTCACAAGCTTTCTAAACACATTAAAGAAGAATAGCAAACGTTGGGACAAGATCACCGATTCAGAAATGCGGAAGTATCTTGAAGGCGTGCTCTTCAAACACAGAAACTTGACAGCACAGTCGATACACAACCACATATCCGTTCTGAAAACATTTTATTCATGGGCCCACGCCAGACACCTTTGCGAAAATGCAGACGTTTTTAGCTTCAATATGTCAAATGAGATTCTTGAAGAGCTCGAATTAGCTAACGCAGATAAAAACAGCAAGACACCGAACAATCTCTCTACAAAGTGGATCTCGAAACCCGAATTCGACAACCTTTTGAATCATAACCCAGCACGCAACCTATTTGAAATTCAACGCAACGAAATAATCCTTTTACTGGGCTATCTCTGCGGATGTAGAGCCCAGGAGGTAACCTCCAAACATAACTTCAAAATTAAAGACATAAATCTAGCAATAAAGCGCGCTGACTTTAAAAATTCACTCAATGAGGGTTTCGAGTTAAAAATAATTGGGAAAGGGAGCAGCGGAGGCAAAGTGAGGACCATCTGGGTGCCTGATGAATTGTCTCAAAAAATACAGCTCTTTCTAAAGAATCCAAAACTTAGCTCGTCAAGACACTTGATATGCAGCAAGCAAGGAAACCCGTTAAACAAGCAATTTGCGTCCACTCTCTTCAGTAATTTTAAGCGCAATCTCGTTATCAATGGAGACTCTACTGAGAAATGGCGAAATTCAAATAGGTCCTTTCATGCCTTGCGCCATTCATATGCTACCAACTTCGTCATAGACAAGGGTGAAGATGAAGCAGCAAAGGAACTACTTAGAACACGAATGGGACACGAAAACTTCGAAACAACGCGGATTTACATAACGTTCGCAGCAATAATCCAACAAAAAACCAAGATGCAAGAGACAGATTAAATTATGCGCCGAGATATAATTAATTCTGAAGACCCTCTGTTCGACGAAATTCATTTCAACGATCCTGCAGATTTTCCGGCGCAGAGCGACACAATCGTTTTTACTTACAGCCCAAAGTCAGGGAACATTCATAACGCATCTTTATCACTTCCAGATCCGCTCAAAAGTAATGAGGTGATGATAGAGTTCGTCAGATTCTTTTATAGCCGTGATTTTAAGAAGCTGGGTTTACAGACGAAATCGCAATGGTTCACATATCTAAAACGATTTTTTGGTTTCCTCGAAAGCCTCACACAACCAATATCGATAAACCTTGGTCAACTATTTTTAACGTATTTGAAGAGGCAACCTTTAAAAGAACACGGCCTATATGACACGATGAGATGCACTCGCTGGGCATTTATCAAAGCAAGAGAGAACCTGGAAGCTACGTCGACGCCCTCAATAAAAAACTTTTCGTCTGAAAAATATAAAACATTAGTTGGCATCTGTGAAGCCTGGCCAACACTCCGTGTACCTCCAAGACGACCGCGCAAGTCCATGCGTGAAAAAACATACGACGATGCAAAGGATCCAACATTTAAAGACGGTGACTTTTTGCACTCGCTGAGATTTACCCTCTTGCATTACTTAAATGAAATGCAAAAAATTAGAAGCACGCTTCACCTCAATCACCCAGAACTCATCCAAACTTCAGAGGATTTTCTGAAGAGTAATGAAGCCTCTGAAAAAATCAGGCCTCAGGACAGTGAAATCCTTTCAAAAGTCTATTATTTGCTGATTGAAGCCGCATATGAGATGGAAGATTCTTTGCTGATCGACTTGCTTTTTTTTGACCAGGTCGTGAACAGGAGAAAGCACCAAAACATTCTGGATTGTGATGCTCTGAGTTATGACAAAATACTTGATAAAGAAAGTAAAGCAAAAATATTAAGAGCTTGCTTCTCAGATAATAAAATGATTTATCACTATCCATCCGTAAGTTTTTTTGGCGCAAGGGGACAGGTTCCTGTTGCCAACTTTTCTACGAAGGTTGAGGATATTTTCACACCTTCACTAGCAGAACATGCTGCATTCGCGATGTTATTAGCCTCTGATCGGATACAACCCTCCAATCAGAGTAAAATGACTTCAAGAAACTTCATCTTCGATAGTAGCAGATTAGAAATCTCCAGCTTCAAGAAAAGAACAGGGAAAACTGATCGCATATTTTATCCTCGAACCAAGTTACAATTTTCTGTCTACCAGAATTTTATTAAAAGCAAAATCGATTATAAAACCAATCTATTCGGAACCGACTACGATTCCGCGTTGAGAGAGCCCATTTTTTCCAAAAACATTAGCTACACGCCGATACTCAGCACAAAGAGTGTAAGGCCCATAAATCTCATATGCATAAAAAATTCTGTATGGAACCATCATTTAAACAAACTAACTGGCCAAGAGCCTAGACTCGTGGACTCATTTGTCGAATATTGGAGCACTATAGTTCGAGACAACTCAGTGAAGCCAGGCTCTTCCTATCTGAGTTTAGACGGTATTGCACGTTCAAGAATAAATTTTATTGAGGAAATCGAGCCTGAATCTAAGCCTTCTCCCTTAGGATTCAACAATAACAAAGAAACCAAAGATGATCGAACACTACATGACATGACTGGGCTCCACCATAGTGCCAGAACACACTACGAGATTTACAGGCGGCGCTCTAAAATCTCGCTACAAAAGCAAGATAGGTTTGCCGCATTGGTAGGAGACGAAATGCACAAATCCGCAATTGAGCTTGAGAGCTTGGTCAGGGAGACCTCTGAGCAAATGATTCCCTTGACGCCAGAGGCCGCTCGTAAGCGCCTTGGCCTTGACATCACTTTAATCGCTTCAGAATCTGATAGCGATAAAATCAAAGAACTAATCGAACACGAGAAAGTGAAAGACTACGTTGATGGTATATTTAACGAAATCAAAATAGGCGAAAAGTCAATAATACTTATCACGCCTTTGGTTTCTGAATTAATTCGGCAGTACATAACGCATATTGACAATCAGATTGAGAACGTTGCAGCCAACAGCATTGAGCGAGCAAATAGATGCGCGATAAGAGCACTTACTTTGAATGAAATACTTAGCCGGTTCCCCAAGAAGATCGTATCTCAAGGGCGAAAGCTATACGGACACTTTAACTTTCCATTTCCAGATTTAATGGTGACAATACAATGATTGGAGCATCTCAGCAGATTACAACAACTATCGACCTAACGAAAAGCCGGAAACATAATCATTTATCGGAGGATAAATGGGTCTTCGTGTCGAGAAAAGATGACCAGGTCTTTTATTTTGATTTTTGTCCTGAAAAATTGGGACTTCACCCTAAGTCGGTTTTTTGGCTGAAATTGGCTATACGCCATGAATTCAAATCACTTTCTGACGGTTCTCTATTATTGAATGAAAGTGAGCTTAGGAAATTTTTTATCTTTAATCAAAAACTCCTGACTTATGCAGAGCAGCATCATCCAGGCATGAGACTCGATGAATGGGCACAGTGGGACATAGATAATTTTATTATGGCGCTTCTGTTTTCAAAGTCTGATAGTGCGACTCGCACAATCAAAGCAGCTGGCTCAAAACTAATTTCAAAGAAGGTTTTCGATCGTTATCTACTTGAGATAGACAGAAACCATAAAAGATTTACTAAAGGTATTATGGACGGCTTCCAGTTTCCTGTTCATCGAAACCGCGTGTTTTCTGATGCACAGAAGCTAATTCTTGAGACTAATGACGACTATGCTGACTGGCTCGACGGTGGCACCTGGGGGCGTGTTCCATTAGAAGTAGCGATGCTTTTGTTGCAGCATTGCATCTCGATAATACGTTCACCAGAGACTATTCTTCTTTTGACGATGTATGAGGTTTCAAGAGAGTGTGAAAATGCACCTTACCCGCCGAGCATGGCAAATGTTTTGTCTGATCATTTGTCTTTTCGCGTTAAAAATGGTGCATTCAAACATGAATTACAGCCCCACTTTAGAATAAATATACACGTTAATCAACCGAAGCTACTTTCAGCGCTCGACATGAAACTTAAGGAATTTAGTTCGCAGGGAGTCGAATTAAAGGACTGGCCTTTCCTTAGCCAAGGTGAGTATGTATCACATTTCAAGAGGGTATATACAGCAAGTTTTGTAATATTTCTAACTATTACAGGCGCACGCTGGAGTGAGCTCATACAGCTTTCCGCAGACTCGATTGTTAAAGAGCCCGATGGAAAATACGTTTTTATAAGTGGCATAGAGAAAACTAATCATGGAATTGAAACTGTTCGAGATATTACAGGATTAGCAGCCGAGGCAACAGATATCCTTCTAGCTATGAGCACTTCTGATAAGGTGAAAGGTGGGGATAGATTATTCACTGGCCAGATGGTTTTCTCAAATAAAGAGTTTGAGCCAAGAACCTGGTCTCTTGTCGGCTCGCATACCACCACAAAGAACAATCTGAATAGTTTGTTCTCTGAGTTCTTGTCGGCTTATCCTCTCTTTGAAGAGATACATTCTAACATTAGCCCGCACCAGTTCCGTCATTCTTTTGCAGAGTTCGCACTCCGAAGATTTGACGGAAACGTCATTGCCGCAATTAGGGATCATTTCCGGCACTCTATCGGCAGTTATATGACTCGACGTTACACAGATAGAAAAGTAATTGAAAAAGATTTTCCGGTTAATCTTAACAGGGAGTATATTGGTGAAATTATCATGCGGTACATCGAGGACAAAGAGGTACTTCATGGACCCGTTGGCAAATTTATTAGGCAAAGAATCAACGAAATTGACATAGCCAGTCCTCAGGACGTTCAAGATCTGATTGACGAGTTTGAAGATGATTTGGTGGTTCATGAATATGGAATTTGCCTGATTCGGCATAAAACAAAAGCACTAAGTAAGTGCTGGAATCCGAAAACGGCTACTCCAGAAACTACAAACTCTAACTTTCGACTATGCTCCGGATGTGCTAACCGGCTGACCTTGGGCTGCCAAAAAGAGACCATTGAGAGGTTGGGCTTTAGCGCTCAGGGCCATCTCGACTTTTTTGAAAAGTCCGGTATTCCCATGAACCCAAGTTATAAGGCTGCCATATTAGGCACCATAAAAAATGCTGCTTCAGCCTTAAATGATTGGAAAAAACCAGATGACAAATAAGACAATTTTTAAGATCCCAGATGCGCCTCAGGAAACTCCAAAGACTGAGGATCTCGATATTGAATTTACCAATCAAAAAGAAAAATGGCTTTATGATGAGATAATAAAAGAAGCTGCATATATTGAGAATAAAATTAGGTCTGGAGAGCAGCTTTCAAAAAAAGAGCGAAAAATTGTGAGGAGTCAGATAAGCAATAGACTTAACTTAAACGATTCGTATATTACGCATCGTAGATTTCCTTGCGTCCACCAAGAAATCGAATCACAGAACGCACGACTTGAAGAATTATATTGTACCATACAAAAGGTGAGAAATGATAAGAATCACAAAAAATCTCTGACTCAGATGACAAAAGCGGACCTAATTTCCGAAGTTAGACGGCTTCAGAAGCAGATATCCGATTTCGATCACGAGTTAATAGCGCTCCAGGTCACCAAAATAATTGATTCTGGTTTAGTTTCAATTCAGCACAGGGCTGGTTTGAATACGCTAAATCAACGTCTTGAAAATGAAAAGCTTATTCGACAAATTGCGGACTTGATCGAAGTTCGGCATGCGTTGGAAGAGGAGCTAAGTCAGGAAATTGACCGAAGACGAATGCTAGAGATTGAGTTAATCAAACTTCGAGGCAAAAGTCAGGTATCGACTTTATATCCACCTGAGGTGGACTAGCGGCCTTCTGCACGGCACCTCACCTTTAAGGATCATCCGCTCTTGTTAGATCTTTATCGACTTGGCGCCACAGATCATCGATACTTACTTCGTCCTTGATCTTGTAACACTCTGCCAAAAGTGAAATAGGATGGATTCCAATAGTGGAAGCAAGGGTCTCGTAACGCGCTAGTTACTTGTCTATTTGTATTGGCGTCGACCCCTGTGCAAGGGCGAACTGAGCACGGATCCCAATATCCCCGGAGTGGGAGATGAAACAGGAGCTGAAAAATCCCAGCTATACAACTTGTTGGTATGATTTGTGGCGCATAAATTGCCGGTAATTAGTATGCCGTGGGAAGAACTGGATGGTCGATATCATCGAAACCGATCTGCCGCCCCAGCGTATGCTCCTGAGTCTATGTACCTTCAGCGCATATCCAGTTTTCAATCCGGTCTACAAGCGGGATATAGCCAAATTTTTTGCTAGCGCGAAGATCACACTCCCAGACCTCAAGGACTCTCCAGCTTTGCGCCTGAAGGGCCTCACGCACCTCGATATCTCTCTGCCGGTTTCGGTTGATCTTGGCAAGCCAAAAATCCACCCTAGTGCCCGGTAATTTGAAGAGATGGCAATCGTGGCCATGCCAAAAGCAGCCGTGTACCATAACCACACACCGGTAGCGCGGGAAAACAAGATCAGGTTTACCCGGCAGTTCCTTTGCATGCAGACGGTACCGAAAGCCGCGAGCATGCAGTTCGCGGCGAACAATCATCTCCGGGCCCGTGTTCTTTGAGCGGATGCCAGACATCATCTGGCTCCGCTTTTCAGAACTCACAACGTCAGTCATACCACCGCTGTCTTCGCTTCATGAAAATCTTTAACAACCAAGCCCGAGTCACCCTTCCTGTTTTCCTGGATAATACTTTCTACGTGCGGACGCATGAGCTCAGCAATAGCTTTAACTTTTGGAACAACTACAGCATTACCAAACTGCATATACGCCTGGGTATCCGAAACAGGAATTTCGAACAGCGGCACACCCGGCATATCAAATCCCATCAGGCGTGCGCATTCACGGGGTGTGAGACGTCTTGGGCGTTTGCCAGCTTGGTGGACAAGGATTTCAGAGCCATCCTTGTAGTACCTAGCCGACAGAGTGCGTGTTACATCGTCCCGTCCGTTTATCCCAAAGCCAAATCCATTGCCTGCAGCTTTATGCTTGTCAGCGTAAGCTTGAAGGTACTCCCAGAGGTTTTCGGTCAGGGTGTACTTGTCCGCCACCAAAGCTCCATCACCCACTGTGAATGGGATCTCAGCCTCTTCATCACCGTTTTGAGGATGCAAAATATCGCCTAGTACTGGAGACTTTTTAGGGTATACCAGCTGATCAAAATCAAAAGGAACACGATCCCTGAAGCCGACGATGAAGATCCGTTCTCGACTCTGAGGCACCCAGTGTCGCGCATTAATAACCTGGTAGTGAACGTGGTATCCCAGATCATCCTGCAAGGTTTCCATGATTGTTCTGAAAGTACGTCCTTTGTCATGGCTTTTAAGGTTCTTGACGTTTTCCAGCAAGAAAGCGGCTGGGCGATGATGAGCAATAATGCGAGCCACATCGAAGAATAGAGTTCCCTGTGTCTTGTCTTCGAAGCCGTGTGCACGACCCAGAGAGTTTTTCTTGGACACACCGGCAATAGAGAATGGCTGGCAGGGAAACCCCGCCACAAGCAGATCATGCTTAGGGATTGCGCTAGCTTCAATCTTGGTTATATCCCCTGCGACATCATGCGAACATTCGAAGTTTGCGTGATAAGTCATACGCGCGTACTTGTTCCATTCACTTGTAAAAACGCAGCGACCGCCAGCAGCATCAAATGCCTTGCGCATTCCTCCAATACCAGCGAACAGGTCTATAAAGCGAAAAGATGCGTCTGGCTGGCTTTGCTGACCTCGGATCGCGTAGGCAATGCGTTCGTTTATTACCTTCAGCGCAAGCCGGTCTGCCTGTATCTGACCCTTTTCCCACCGATAAACAGTACTCTTGGATTTTCCGGTCAGCTCCATCACATCTTCAATTGTCATCCCCGCTTTTTCGCGTAGCAAAGAGAAATCAGTGTGGTGGTAATGGGATGTCATCTTCTAACCTCTGGGAATGATTTTCGCATTTTGAACATTCTGAGGGTTGTTAATCTATAAGGCAACCGGGCATCATTAAATTTGGTAAAGAGTGGAGGTTGCGCATGGTGGAAGATCTGGACAAGGCACGGATGGCTCGCTTGCAACAGCAAATGCAGGCAGCGGGCTGGAATCCGGATGCCGGGAGCCTTGCTTCCAACCCGGTGAAAATATGGCTCTACAGTGTTAGCTTCCACAGTGGAACCCGCATGGTTGCGCAAGTGGGGGCTCAACTCTATAGGGACATGCTGTCAGGTGATGGTTTGATAAAAAGCCTCATTGCAGATGTTCCCAACCCTGTCGATGCGCTCTCCTCAGCCTTGCATGTTTATGACGGCTTGGGCAGTCCGGGTTCCTGCGAGCGCCAGATGCTGACAGCATGCCTTGCCCTCTATGCCCAGAGCACACGCACATGGGAGATGATAAAGCCCTTGAATGAGGTCGAAGGGGCTCACTTTTTTGTGTTTGACTGGATCGCGAGGGATGGTAAAACAAGAGTGCTGCGCCCAGCTCATCACCACCAGAAGGGCCCGATGAATGAAACGGATATCGTCGGGTTTTTTAGCTATGTAATGGATGCCCATTTACAACGCCATCCAAACGATGCTCCAAGGTAATGACGTGCGGCCAATGAGCACAGAACTGTACAGGAAAACGCCATCCTATCGTGGTACCGTGGGATGGCTATTAGCCATTAATATTGTAATGCAACGATGAAAATGGAGTTTATGCTGTATGCAGATGAACACTAGCCTGATCAATAACCCTGATGCCTCCCGCCTTATTTTCGGTCTTCGGGATACCGGCTATAACTTCCGTACGGCTGCTTCTGACATCATTGATAACTCCATTGCAGCAAACGCCGATAATGTGTATGTCAACATTCAAATGACAGCCGACGGTCGTAAATTCGTATATTTCGGTGACGATGGCGAGGGAATGGATGGCGACGGCGTTTACCGCGCTATGCGCTATGGCGCTCCAGTACGAGAGAACCTAGCGAGCTTGGGCAAATTCGGCCTTGGTCTTAAAACTGCTTCGAGTTCGGTTTGCCTTCGCTTTACTGTAATTTCCAGATCGTCTCCCGACGCCCCGCTGGTAAAACTGGCTTGGGATCTTGAGCACGTTGAAAACACTGATACTTGGGAAATGCTCCGCGAACCGATCGAGGCGCATGAGCAGGACGCCTGGGATGAGCTGTGCGGCGATACGGGAACACTGGTTGTATGGTCAAAATGCGACCGGCTGTTGTCCAAGCTCTATGACGAGGCGACAAAGGAACTGGCTGCAATAAAGCGGCTACGAGCCAGTCTGAAAGACCATTTAAGCCTGATATATCATCGTTTTCTTGATGTGGATGATGACCGGCAACGCAATGTGACCATTACGGTAGATGGCGACCCCGTTATGCCTTGGAACCCCTTCTTCATCGAAAAATCCGAACAAGTTCTTCCTGAAGCCCAGCAAGTCATCCAGGTCGTCTCTGTTGATGGTGAAAACGAGGGGGAAGCTAAAATTCGCGCTTGGATTTTGCCTCATTCCACCAGCTTAAATACAGAAGAAAAAGATAAGGCAAAGATTGCCAACCGCCGACAGGGGTTTTATATCTACCGAGAGGGACGCCTTATCAATGAAGGAGGCTGGCTAGGGGTGTTTGGTTCTCATGGAAACGAACCACACATGTCCCTTTTGCGCATCGAGTTCGATTTCGGACACGACCTAGACGCGGCTTTTGACGTTGATGTTAAAAAATCTCGGATTCTGTTTGATCCAGCGATTGAAGAACACTTAAAAAAGCTGCTTGGCAACGCCCGACGTGAAGCTGAAAACCGCTACCGTCGCAAAGAAAAAGACAAGGCAGTCAAGGTAGACCTTAATCATACTCCTGCAAACATCAGCATCGCTGAGACACCCAACACCAAAAAGCCCTTGATTAATGAGGTTGATGTAGAGAAGCAAACAGCTACGATATCCAATAGCGTAGGATCCAAAATCATCATCAAACAGCCCGTACACAATAACGTAGGCCCAGAAAGCCTATATGTTGACGCTGTAGACAGTATTACCACTGGTGAGCTGTGGGTTCCCGCCCTACGAAGTATCGACACAGAGGGCCACGTACCAGGCGTTGAAATTAACAAGCACCACGAGTTCTATCAAAAAATCTATCTCCGTGCAGGATCAGGGGGTTACTCCGTTCAGGGGATGGACTTGCTACTTTGGGCGTTTGCAGTAGCAGAGTTAGAATATTCGAATGAGGAAATGGCCCCTATTTTCTCTGATATTCGCGAGGTTGTTTCTTCCAACTTGCGTAAATTACTTCGTTCCGTGCCCATGCCAAGTGACGTTGATATGTCGGTGGATGAGGATCAGTGAGATGCTCGCGAAGCATAAGGCCCTCATAGCCAAAGAGCTTGCTGAAGGAACAGGGGCGACGATAGCAGTTCGTCCCGCGAATTCCGGGTTACGGCAAGGACTCGCAATCTGGTTCGATGATTTGGGGCAGAAACATGGCCCGATAGCGGAGCTCAAGCCGCATGGCTTGCTCGCACACAGTGTCAAGCTATCATTTGGGTCATTCTCTGCCAGCGTCATCTCTCAGATGCTTGAAGCGGATAACGAAGAAATCCTGCTTTCCCGTGCTCTTGTGCGCTCAGTCGCAAAGGCGGCAGACGTTCGCTTTGCAACCGGCCAGTCTCTGGATAACTGGCAAATAACAGATTCAAGCTTTGAGCTGGTTGCGAGCTACCGGCCACAGGAACTCAACCTTTATAGTGATGAAGCAGTAGTACTCACATGTCGGGAGGTGATTATCCCGCTCATGGGGGCCATGGCTGAACTCATAGGTTATGAGGTCATTGAGAACCCTGCGGATTCCAATGAGCCAGAAGTAGAAGGCGGGTTAAGCAGAGCCGTAGTCGCACGGCGCGAGCGTAACCCAAGAAACCGGTTACTCTGCCTGCGTGTTCACGGTTACGCTTGCAAGGTCTGCGGGGTTGATCCCAGAGGGATGTACGGTGATGCAGGAGGTATTATCGAGGTACATCATCTGGAGCCTGTTGCTCTGCTAGAGAAGCCCCGGCCTTATAGTCCGGAAAAAGATCTGATCCCTTTATGTCCGAGCTGCCATAGAGCTGTGCATACACGCAGACCCTGGCCCTTAAGTCCTGAGGAGCTAAGCAGCCTCATAGGGAAAACGCATGCCTGACTACCCGTTCTTGCCTCCCCGCTTTTCCGAAATTGGTATTCCGCTTCCAGAGGGGCTAAATCTGTCTGATCGCATCCTGGATGCAGAGGTCATCCTAGACAGAGATGAGTCCCGAATAACAGCATCTCTTGTCGGCATAAGAACGATTCGTGGTGTACGCCGCCTGATAGCTGCACCATCCATAGACCATGACTGGGTTGTAGACGGTGCGACAGTCCGCCCCCTCCCGAATGATGCACCCAATGCACTGAGAGATTTAATCGGCTCAAGCGATCCAAATGACCTCGCATATAGCGAAGCGATTGCGATTCTGAATTCATCGAATGATTTTCTGCCTGTGACGACGACAGAGCAATTTCGTGTAGCAGGCCTTGCCGCAGCGGAAGGATTGGGAGAATCGGTCGCTATCCCTGATCTGAAAGCTGAGCTCTATCCCTATCAGGCAAAGGGTGTCTTATGGATGAACAAGACTATAAATCGGGAAGGAGGCCTGATCCTTGCCGATGAGATGGGGCTAGGCAAGACCCTGCAAATTATTGCTTTGCTGCTCCTAGATCCGCCTCCTTGTGCTTCGCCTGCTTTAGTCTTATGCCCTACCAGCCTCATCACAAACTGGTCGCGGGAGATCATGCGGTTTGCTCCAACACTATCGTTTATGATCCACAGAGGGGCGCATAGGACAGGGGTTTATAAAGGGCTTCAACAGGCCAATGTGGTGATAACCACGTACGAAACAATGGTTAATGACATTGCTATTTTTTCAGCATTCGAATGGTCTTGGGTTATCTGTGATGAGGCACAAGCCATCAAAAACCCAGATTCCAACAGAAGGCAGGCTGTAGCTAGTATCCCCCGTAAGCGTACGATACCGATGACCGGTACTCCTGTTGAAAATACGCTGCTCGATTTGTGGTCATTGGTCGACTTCGCGATACCTGGGCTTTTGGGGGCCCGCAGCACATTCGAAATAAAATACCCTGACACCCTCGATGCAGCAAAAGAACTAGGCGTCATAACCGATCCGGTAATACTGAAAAGGCGAGTGGCGGATGTTGCCGATGACCTTCCAGAACGGATAGATATTGATCTACCTGTGGAGCTGGATAGCGCGCTTGCTCATCACTACCGAAACGTCCGGGCTGAAACGTTGGCACGTTACCCTGTTGCGGGAGCCCTTGTTGCCACACTTCAGTTGCAGCTTGTTTGTGCACATCCTTGGTTACGACAAACCGACCCAGAAGACCAAGATGGTGAGTTTTCAGAGGTGGTGATAGCAAGCCATTTACCGCTGATGACACCCAAGATGGAGCGCACCGTAAGTCTGCTCCGAGAAGCTTTTACCAATGGGAAAAAGGTGCTTGTTTTCTCTATCTTCAACCGTATTGGGGATCTTATCAAGGAAGCCGCTAGCGACCTTCCTGCTGCGTACTGGGGTGCAATCAACGGCTCAACAGAACAAAAGGAACGCCAAAACGTTATTGATGAGTTCTCTGTTTACGAAGGCCCGGGATGTCTGATCCTGAACCCTAAAGCAGCTGGAGCTGGGCTTAACATTACCGCAGCGACTGTTGTGATCCATTACACACCTGTCTGGAACCCTGCAGTTGAAGCGCAAGCTAGCGCACGTGCGCATCGTCGGGGCCAGACAATGCCTGTAACGATCTACAGGCTGTATTTCGAGGATACGGTAGAGCGGGTCATGCTTGACAGATCATCCTGGAAACAAGACCTCGGCAATGAAACGTTACCTCTATCAACCAGGAATGAGCACGATCTTAAAAAAGCGCTCAATATTGAACCGGAGTGTTTGGAATGAAAAAGCTTTCTTTCAGGAAACTGTTAAGCGCTAATGATGTAGGAGCCACAGGAGGTCACCAGGCCGGAGTGCTAATTCCTAAAGGTGAAACTGAGCTTCTTAGGCTTCTCCCCCATCTAGATCCCAGCATAAAAAACCCTAGTATAATGATAGATTTCTTTGACGAAAACGACAATTCTAATAGATTCAGATTTGTCTATTACAATAACAAGCTCCATGACGACACAGGTACACGCAACGAATACCGGATCACAGGTATGACCGCTTGGTTTAGAGAAAAAAATGCTCAAGCTGGGGATTTTATTGAGATTAGTGGTGTGCCTAAGACAAATCAGTATTTCATGAAGATTGTTTCTGAGGAAATTAAGGTCAACGAAAATGAGCCAGCCAAGATTCAGCTTCGTGGATGGAGGCGTGTATATTAAGAGGTTGGTTGGGGACGACAGAATCCGCTATTAACCACCAAGCCCTCCGCCTTCAGCATGCTGTGCAAAAAAAGATCGCCGTGAGCAGAGTCCTGCGTAGCTAGCTCTCTGCGCCGGGGGCGACTATCTTTAGGCCTGCAAGAGTCACCGCTTTTTTGAGAGCACGTCCTGCAGCGTTTCAACTGCCAGCAACCTGCTTGCCAAGAGCTTTTGAGTTTTTGTTCTCTGACTCCAGTTCACGCAAACGCTTCGCGTCGTTAACATCTAAACCAGCATGCTTACTTCGCCAGTTGTAGAACGTGGCGCTGGATAAGCTTGCGTCAGATGTCGTCGAGCTGGAAATCTCATCAAATTCATGGTGCAGAGTTTGGGGAGAAAGGTCATGACCAAGACAAGGCGTAGAGTGCCGAAAGCGGCACTTTGAATCGTACCGGGTTTTATGGAGGCCATTTCGTTTAAGTCAGGCCGCCATGGTCTGACCGGATTGTTGCTGGTAGAAGTTTGCCTCAGCTTCTGCCGGGGGTATATACCCAATCGAGCTCAGCAACCGCTGGTGGTTGTACCAGTGAACCCATTTCAAAGTGGCGATTTCCACGGCTTCGCGACTACGCCAGGACTGCCGATAGATCAGCTCCGCTTTGTATAACCCGTTGATGGTTTCAGCCAAAGCGTTGTCATAGCTATCGCCTTTGCTGCCTACAGAGGGCTCTATGCCGGCCTCAGCGAGACGCTCGGTGTATCGGATGGAGACGTATTGGCTACCCCTGTCGCTATGGTGTATCAGGCCGTCCATGCGGCTCGGCTGTCGAGCGTGCAGCGCTTGCTCCAGGGCATCCAGAACGAAGTCTGTTCGCATGCTGTTGCTCACCCGCCAGCCAACGATACGCCGGGCAAATACATCGACCACGAAGGCGACGTAGAGCCAGCCTTGCCACGTTGAAACATAAGTAAAGTCGGACACCCATAGCTGATTGGGTCGATCCGCATGGAACTGGCGTTGGACCCTATCCAGCGGACAAATCGCGTTCTCATTCGGGATGGTGGTGCGGATCACATGACCGCGACGAACGCCCTGCAGGCCCAGTTGACGCATCAGCCGCTGTACCGTGCAGCGAGCAATATCAATGCCCTCACGCTTGAGTTGCTTCCAGACTTTCACGACGCCATAGCACTGCATATTGTCATCCCAGACTCGCTGGATTTTATCGCTCAACAGCTCGTCCTGTTTGGCACGAGCGCTTCGCAGTTCGGGTTGACGGGCTTTGGCTGCATGCACGTAATAACCGGACGGAGCGATCTGGATTACCCGACAGATCGACTCGACTCCGTAGCGGTCACGGTACTCGTCAACGAAGGCGTTCAGGGTTTGTTGCGGCGCCGGGGTGCCGGCCAGTCGGGCTCCGCCTGGGCAAAATACGCACTGGCCAGGCGCAGAATCTCGTTCGCTTTGCGCAGTTCCCGGTTCTCGCGTTCCAGAGCCTTGATGCGTTCTCGTTCCTCGGTCGTCTGGCCGGGGCGGTGGCCAATATCAGTCTGGTGTTTGCGTATCCAGCCATGCAGCGTCTGGGGGACACAGCCGATCTTGGGCGCAATGGATTCGATGGCTGCCCATTCGGAGGGGTAGTCCTTCAGGTTCTCCAGAACCATGCGCACAGCACGTTCACGGACTTCAGGGGAATAGCTATTAGATTTCTTCATGCCTCATTCTCTCAAGAGTTGAGGCCTCCACGAAACCCGGTGCGATTCAGGTTGCTTCTGCTTCGGATCATCAGGGTTCTTCACCCACTCATACCAGCCATCCGCTGGAATCACACAGCGTCCGGTTTCCCAAATCTGTTTGAAGAATTTACCCGTGGCCGCAGTCTCGCTACGGGCGTTGATGGCTGGCGGGCGCGTGCCCTTCGCCCAAAACGGCGCCCATCCCCACGGCACAAAGTTCCACCGCAGGCCATCTGGCTCCAAATGTAGGATGCGTACTTTGGATCGCGGAGCAACATTGAAGCGGCCGACTGATTCCGGGTCCGTACCGCCTACCAGCGGCACGTGGAGCCCAATCGGTTGGAGATATTCCCAAGGGGGGCTGTACTGGGAAAAACGGCCACACATATCCGCCTCCTATCCACTACTGATTGACGACGTAGGGCTAATCAAAATACTGTATATGCATACAGACATACAAGCGAGTCCTGCTAATGAGTAGCAATGCAGTAATCTTAGGCCCTTTGAACAGTTCTGCTCGGGAGCTGCCGATTTACACCTGCCGGGTTTCTGCCGGGTTCCCCAGTCCCGCCCAAGACCATATGGATCAGCCGCTGTCGCTGGATGAGTTGATGGAGGTGGACGCTCCGCATACCTATCTCGTTCAAGCCTCGGGTGACAGCATGACCGGCGTCGGTATTTTCGATAAAGACGTTATGGTGGTAAACCGCAAGCTGGACCCAGTGCCTGGGCATATCGTCATCGCGGCGGTGAACGCTGATGTATGTGTCAAGCGTTTAAGAAAGCGCGAGGAGCAGCTGGTACTGGAATCTGAAAATCCGAAATACAGGCCACGCTACATCATGGAAGGTGATGAGTTCGAGATATGGGGTGTAGTGATCGGCAGCCTTCGCAGGTTCTTGCATGGGTGACCAGGCTATTGCACTGATCGACTGCAATTCATTCTATGCCAGTTGCGAGCGGGTGTTTCGGCCCGATCTGAAGCGGGTACCTATTGTGGTGCTTAGCAACAATGACGGCTGCGTAATTGCCAGGTCAGCGGACTCGAAACCGTTTGTAAAGATGGGCGAGCCTTACCACAAGATCAAAGGTGTTTTGCGGCGTAACGGCATCGTGGCGTTCAGCAGCAACTACGCACTGTATGGCGACATGAGCCAGCGAGTGATGACGGTTGTCGAAGGTCTGGTGCCGGCGCTGGAGGTGTATTCGATTGATAAGAGTAAGTTGTATAGTGCGGACGCCTAAGCTATTGAGTTCTATCTATGGACATTGTTAAGCGTCCCAGGGGCGTTGAATGGCGACGCTAGAGCGCATTCATTTCGTGCCCCATTACCTCGTGCGCAGAGAGAACGCCGTCGCATACTCCCCCAGTAGCAGCCGGCCATCCATTGAGGGCTTGCCCCAAATCTTTTGGGCAGACTATGCACCTTGGAGGGAGGCAAACCTGTGGGCAGTGGAGCGAGCAACGACTGGTGACGCTTCTCTTAAGACCGTTGCCAGTAACATGAATGGCCTTCTCAATTACGCTAAATTTCTTGAATCTCGTGATTTGCAGTGGTTCGAGTTTCCCGCTCGCAAAGCTGACCGCTGCCTGGTGCTATACCGAGGGGCGTTGATCAAGATGCGCGATGCCGGCCAGATCGGCCCATCCACGGCGTCTGAGTACATGCGCAATTGCATCATGTTCTATCGGTGGGTAAGGCATAGGGAGCTTCTTTCTCCACACGTCCAGCTGTGGCGGGAAAAACCCTACGTCGTTAAATACTTCGACCGGGTGGGGTTCGAGCGAACGATCAGCGGAACCACCACCGACCTCAGCATCCCGAACCGTAAGCGCCCAGGCCAAACGCTTGAAGATGGGCTGTTGCCAGTCTCGGAGACCGATCGCGATGCAATTCTGGATTTCGCCGCAGAGAACGCCACGCCCGAGCTCTACCTCATGTTGGCCCTTGGATTTTTTACCGGGATGCGGCTCGGCAGCATCTGTGATCTCAAGATTCAGTCTCTGGAGCGCGCCGCCCCCGACCCTTCCGCTGAAGGGCTTCTACGCCTTGCAGTTGGTCCAGGCGCAGCTCCGCCAGTGCACACGAAATTCGGTGTGACTGGCCAGGTCTGGATACCCGAAGCGTTGCGTGATGAATTGCTGGAATATGCCAAAGGCTGGCGGAGGATGGAACGAGAGGCGAAAGCCTCGCCCGAGAATCGTGATTTGCTGTTCTTGACCCGCTTTGGTAACGCCTATGGCAGGCGCGGCACCGATCAGTCATCTGCTGTGAATGTTGAGATGTCCGAGTTTCGAAAACGGGGCGTCAAAGCAGAACTACAGGTGCTCCGTAAATTCCGCTTCCATCAGTCGCGCTGCACCTTCGGTACCGAATTGGCACGTCTGGCGCTATCGGCTTGTGCCGATGTCGCTATTGTAATTGCGACGGTCAGCGACGCGTTGCTCCATGGGCCTAACTCTGAAGCCACCACCTTCAAATACATCCGATTCGTACAGGCACTGCCGATCAAACAAGCCCTCTCAAATAGCTTCATGGCGGCATTTAGCGGGATCGGCGCTGGGGCGCGGCACGATGGATAGTTCCGAATTCGACCTCACTTTCCCGATGCTTGAGTATGGGGCCACTGAAACGCCCTGGGACCTCCGGCCGCTGCTGTTTCGCGGAGGTGCAGCAGCAAAGGTGAAGCATGTGGGCCGCCAGATCGCGCAGGGCGAACTCGGCAGTCCCTTGCCGGAACGTTTCGAGCTGGTGACGCAGCTGCATGAGCACATGACTGACGACCTTGCTGGTGGCGGAAGTCGCTTCTCGGTGCAGAACAAGATCAGTGCATTGCGCCGATTCTTTGCCTGGATCGATTCAGAAAACGTGAATCTCAGTCTCGAGACGGCGGCCGACACGTTCATTCGTTGGACCGATCACTTGCTCCAGCGTCATCGAGTCGAACGCAATTTCAGCGATGGGTCCCTGTACGATCTCACCAGGCTCACGGCGACGATGCTGGACCGAGCATTGGACCGCCAAGCAAGCCTGAGCAAGAGCACACGTATTCGCAAGCCGCGCGGCAAAGGCAAGGTACATACGAGCAAAGCGGACAAGCAGAATCTGCAAAACACCTTCGCATTCGGACACCTTCTAGCTGACGTATGCGAGGCATTGACCTGGAGGGGGACAATGGCCCCCCTCCCAGTTTGTATTTCGTTACGCACCGGCCAAGTGCTGGAACTATGGTCGGGATTGCAGAGCCCCGAGAAAGTAGCGGCCCGCCGTACCAGGCCGCAAAACCAAGCGCAAATCGAAGCATCCCTGGCGGCGCGTGCCGCCCACGATGCAGATCGGACACTGCGGACCCGTTTCCCCATCGTCAATTTACGGATCGAGAGTGAATTGCTGATGTTCATCGCCCAGACCGGTCTGAACCTCCAGCAAGCACATACCCTGCGGGTTGAGCAGTTTCATTACACCAGCCACATAGACGGCTACCAGGTACGTACCTACAAAAATCGACGGGAAGGAGAAGTGCTATTCGAGATCTTTGCCAGTTATCGAGAGTGGTTCGAGCGCTATCTCGAATGGCGTTCCGAATGGTTTCCCAATGAGCCGGATGGTTTGCTCTTTCCGCTTATACGTAGCGGGGGACGAATCCTAGAAGAGGCGACGCAGTTCACGAACGTTACGCGCATCTGCCGCGAGCTTGGCATACCGATAGTGAGACCGCGAAAACTGCGCGGGACGCGCATCAACTGGTTGCTTCGGGAGTCCCAGAATCCCCAACAGGTTGCGGAGTTGGCCCAGCATACGGTGCAAACGCTGATACGCGTATATGCCGACCCCCATCCGCAGATCGCTATGGTGGAAATTACGCGCTTCCATCAGCAAACCGATCCGTCCCTTTCACCTCCTGCTCCTGGTAGATGTGTATCGGCCACACCTGAACCAGTGGGCACGATGCCGAAGAATGGTCCGCGACCCGACTGCATCAATGCTGCCGGTTGCCTGTTCTGTACCCAGCACCGGGATATCGAAAGTGAGGATCATGTGTGGTCTCTCGGTAGCTTGCGCCACCTCAAATCGCTTGAACTGGCACGCTACCGCCCATCCAGTTCGGGTAAGCACCTGACGACAGAGCATCCGGCCCTGCTGGTGATCGATCGGCTGACGGCCAAACTGCGCTTCTTCGAAGAAAGTAGCGAGGTCCGCAGGCTTTGGGTCGAAGAAGCCAGAGCGCGCATAAGTGAAGGTGACTACCACCCGGCCTGGGATGGCTTCATCCGATTGGCAGAACTGCGACAAAGATCAGCATGACGAAAAATATTCTTTCCGAACTTGGCCTCGGCATCGACTCGCCCCTAGCGATTCCTGATGCGCCGAACTACCGTCCGCCGTGCTGGCCACCGCAGCGTGATTGGCCGGTCATCATAGATGCCGCTGGCCAGGTGGTGAGCCGTTGGGGCGATGCCATTTGGCGGCTCGACCCATGGGCGGGAAAACGGCTCACTCTCAATTTCGGCGATGGCCCAGCTAAGAAATATGTCGCCGCGATCGATCCTGCGAACGCCGATTTATTGCGGACCGTAATCGGCTGGTGGCTATACGGCCCCAATGGAGCCCGTGGATACCGAGGCCTGAAAACGCGCTTCGACCAGATGCGTCGGCTGTTCGTCTTGTGCACTCAAGAAGGCATTCTCGCATCCGAACTGAGTCATTTTCCGCGCGTTGCCGACCGTCTCCCGGAGGTGCTCCAGGCTTCCCGGTCCGGTGAGTTCTTGGCATTGCTGCACGAACTGTACGAGCGGCGGGATGCGCTGGGGTTCACCTTGTTGGATCGCGCAGGGTTGGCACGCCTCGCAGCGGCCATGCCCGACCACCAGAAGCTCCAGACCCCCTATATCCCGCCCCGCATTTGGCACTATCAAATCACACGCTTGCGCGAATGCCTGGATGACTTTTTGGCGCATCGAGGCCAAGTCGAGGAGTGCTTCCGCTTCTGTCTGGCTGCCTATCGGCACAACTCTGCCAGTCTCCAAGGACAACGCAGGCCACAATCGTTCTATCCGTTTCAGTGGCCGTCGGATGGATCAAACGGAAAGTGGACTGGGCGGCAGTACTACGGCCCATTCATCGACACCGCGCATCGGTTTGGCATGGTGGAACTATTTCGTCGCTGGCTGGGAGTGAGCGACGACGAAATTCGCATTCAAACTCTGAGTCGCTACCTCAACCTCGTGAGTCGATCTGGACTGTGCTATCTGCTGAACTTCAGCCTCATGCGAGTCGAAGAGGCTTGGAACCTGCGCGCCGATTGCTTGCACATAGAACGTGATCCGCAGTTTGGCGACATCCATGTATTGTGCGGACGAACGACCAAGACGATGTCGGATTCTGAGGCACTTTGGGTGACGTCCCCGTCAGCTCAGGTGGCAGTTGAAGCCATGCGTGTGGTCGCAGACCTCCGCGCAGAATGCGACTCTCCCCCCGGCGAGGCCTCGGTGCCGGATGATCCGGCCAAGCGCTATCTGCTTGATTATTGCCTTGAACCGTGGGGAACGAAGTTCACCAAGATCAACCGCACGATTCGGCCATCGATTCCGAGCTATGCCCATGTGCTTCAGTGGTTCGACAAGCTGTTCGACCGTGAGCAATTGCGCATTACGCCGGAAGATTTCGAATTGGCTCGGTTGGTGACGCCGACGCTGACCGACGAGTTTGCGGTCGGCAAAATCTGGCCGTTGGCCTGGCATCAACTCCGACGAACCGGCGCAGTGAATATGCAGGCATCCGGGCTGGTCAGCGACGCTTCATTGCAGTTTCAGCTAAAGCACGTCGCCAGAGCGATGAGTCTCTACTACGGGCAAAACCATTCCAGGGTACGGCTGGAAGAGAAGGCCCATACCTACTACGTCCGCACCATGTACGAAACTTTGGGTAGGCAGCTGCAACAGCTGACGAGCAACCGATTCGTCAGCCCCCACGGCGAGAAGCGAAAATCTGAGATTGTCCGCCTGATCTCAGCCTCTGATGCTAAGAAAGCGATCAATCTGGCTAAGAAGGGGACGGTCACTCATCGACCGATTTTGCTGGGCATCTGCACGAGCCGTACCCCCTGTCCCTATGGGGGCATCGACAATATCGCTCGCTGCGGAGGGGGCGACTCCCCCGGAGAAACCAAACCATGTGCGGACGTTCTCTATGACCCCGAGCAACTCGACGAAGTCGAAGTGTTGGAGGCGGTATTGGATGAGCGCCTGGCCGCTGCCGAGGTAGACAGTCCGCTAAGGACTTCGTTGGAAGCCCAGAAACGTAGTGTGGAGAATTATCGCCATGTCATCCGGCAAACATGAATCCGCTGACCCGGCTAAGCGAATGAGTGCCGGCGAGCAGTATCGCGCAGCGTTCGAGCGGCTGAAGAGCAACAAGCCCGAACGACTGCCGAAGGGGACGCCCGTAAGTCAGAACAACGTTGCCAAGGAGGCCGGCAGCGACCCCTCTGCACTGAAAAAAGCTCGTTTCCCCCTACTGATCGCTGAGATCCAAAAGTACGTGGAAGGACACGCTGAGCAACGTCCGCCATCAGTGCGCCAAGTCAGCTTATTAGCCCGCAGAAAAAATCGTGGACTTCGAGAACGGATCGAGGAAATCACGCAGCAGCGTGACCACCTAGCCAGCCTACTCAGTGAGGCCGACGCCACCATTCTTGAGCTGTACGACCGTATTGCGGACTTGGAGCGCCAACTGCCGGCCTCCAATGTGCTTCCTCTTGATCCGCGAGGCCACAAAAAACTTTGAAACGGAGAGCTCGCAATATTCGAAAGAAACACAGCCATGCCCGACCAGCCCGGCATGAAACGTCGGGCTAGCCGCCGAAGAGCTTCTTGCGTTGCGCGGTCCGCTCCCGGCGTAGATTCTCGTAGGCAGTTCGGCGTTTAGTCGCGTTTTTGATTAATTCCAGGACCTGGGCGATATCGCCGAGCAACTCCTCACGCGCGGGAAGCGGTAGTTGGCGCTCGCCTGGGGTGTCGTGGGCCTCGGTAGCTTCGCAGGCCCGCGCATACACTGCCAGCAACTGCTCCCACTCCTCTGCGGGGTGGCCAATGACAGCACCAAATGCTTCTACGCTCACCACATCGCTGAACGGCTGGACGGTATTGTTCAAAAAAACCTCGCGTATGGCGCGCTCGACAGTGCCTCGGAGGCTTGAGTATCCCGATGCGATTTGCCGCTCAAGCTCATCATCCGGGTCGCTGCCGACCGGAACGTTCAGTGCTTTCGCACGACTTTCGAGATCGGCCAGGCGGGCCTTGGTGTCCATCGTCGTCCACGTCAGCCCCTCGCTCACTAGTCCCGGCGACTCGTCCCAACCGATGGTCTTGTAGCTGGCCGAGCGATCAGCGCGCTGAAGCGCCATCGCGAGCTCGGTCAGGAACACCGCATCATGGGTGAACACCAGCACTTGGCGGGTCTCAGCCAGCGCTACCAAACGCCGAGCTATGGCCCGACGATATACGTGATCCAGCGACGTAGACGGATCGTCGAAAATAACGGTCGAAGTATGTGGCAGGGATTCGAGCTCGGCGAGGAACATAGCCATCCCCAACGCGCGCTGCTCGCCCTCTGACAGCACCTTGGAGGCTTTCGCCGTGATTTCCTGCAGGCGCAGCGTGACCTTGGTCACCCCCAGCTCTGTGCGCCCGCTCAGGTCGGGTTGCACCCGTCGCTTATAGCCCAGGGCTTTCAACTCAGCATTCATAGAAGCGGCCAGAGCCTCGGTCACATGCGTCGCCGCCAGGGACGTCAGTTTGCGTGACACTGCCGCTGGGTTGAGGGCGGCATGGCAGCGGCTCAATGTGGCATGGACCTGACTGTCCTGAACAAAGCGCTCCACCGCGCCAAGCTGGTTGGCGAGGCGTTGTCGGGCTTCTAGCTCTGCCAGTTCTTGGGTCAGCGCCAAGCGTAGAGCGGGATCGGCAGAGGTCCGCAGGGTATTGGCGTCGACTCGGAGCGAAGCAGCTTTGGCGGCGAAGAGACTATCGAGGTTTGCTTCGATAGGAAGCGGTTCTGACTCGGGGGACCAGTTTCCAGTTTGCAGGGCTTGGCTAACCCAAGTATGCCGGGCGGTCCAGACCGATGCCGCTGCGGTGATGGCAGCGTGTAGGTCGGGCAGTCGCTCCTCCACGTCAGCCCGTGTTGGCACATCCAGAACGTTTAGATCGACAGCCTGCACCTTCCCTAGAGCGTTCATGCGCGCAAGCGTGGCGGCTTGCGCATCCGCCGTGGCGCTGTCGGCGACAAATGCCGCGAAACGCCGCATGCGCTCCGAGGCATCCGTTGAATAAGGTTGCTGGCAGAGTACGCAGTAAGCGTCCGGTTCCAGGTGCGGGAAGGGATGTTCAGGGTATGCCGTCTGCTGAGAGAAAGCCTCAGCGGCTCGGTACATCGTTTGCCAGAGTTCAGCTCCTGTGCCTTCCAGCAGCGTGGCGGTGGGTGAGGACGTTACCGGCAACTCCATGGCGTTCAGTGTGTCTCGATCCTGAAGACGCGCTTGCGCCAGTTGCATGGCGAGATGCGCGGTTTTTTCCGTTGTAATCAGTTCCTTTGCCCGTGCTATGGCACGATCATTCACCCAGCGCTGGACTTCCTCGGCTCGACGCTGCGCCTGGTCCAAGCGTGTCGCCAAACGTTCCAAGGCCAGCGCCTGCGGCACAGGATCGCTTTCCAGTAATGTCCGCTTCAGAAACTCCAGTCGCCGGAGTTCATCGTCACCGACCGTCCCTAATCGAGCAAGCACGGCGCGGTCCGAGTCCCCACCTAATTTGGCGATGTAGCGGCCGACTTCGGTGTCACCCTTCAGCGGTTCGAATTGCCGGGTATCCAGAGCCAAGGCATTGCGTTCGGTCCCAATCCGTGCCTGTAAATCACGCTGAAGTAGGACCAGGCGCGTCAGATGAGTGAGTCCGTAGGGCTGAAATGCAGGGGTCCCTTCCGCGTCGATGTAGTCATTGGCACAGGCCGCGTCGTAGACCGAGACCGAACTCAAATGCAAATGGGCCGGCCCGTTCTGGACCCAACGTGCGGTTTCCGGAGTGCCATCCACCAAAATGGCGAAATCTGCTGATGGCAGTCTAGCTGGGGTTGCCGCCCCAAAAGCGTCGGGCAGGACCTCCACCCGATGCCGAGCGTTGCAGGCATTCTTGAAGACGCGGGCGTAGCCGGATTTGCCGGCGCCGTTATGACCAAAGAAAATGGTCATGCCCTCCGGTGCGAGGTCAAAGGCACGACCGGACGGGAAGCCGTTTACCTGGTCTAGCCCCGAGACACCCACCAACCGCACGGTTGCGCCACTTCCGGCGCCTGGTACGTCGTCCAGCGTGAATGGCCGTGCTCCCCCCGTGGTTGCGTCTTCCCGTTCTTGCTCGCGAACCATTCGCAGAATGGTCTCGATGTCATCTTGGGTTAGTTCGGCCCGGGCAAATATCCGGCGCAGTGCTTCCTGCTGCCAGGGTCTGAGTCCGCCGGCCCACCCAATAATCTCGTCCAACAATGGCATATCCGTCTCCTTTCCAGATCCGCCGATTAAAGGCCGCGCCCAGTTGGATGGCAAGTGGCCAGCGCCTTCGAGGTGCTTCGCCGTGTTCCGTTTGCCTGCCTTCCTGACCGCCACCCTAGTGGCTTGTCCGGTCGTGACGCTACACGGGCAGAATTTCTGCATGCTGGCCAGTATCAAGCCGCTCTAAAGTCCGCTACCGGAAAGCGCTGTTTAGCGGTGAGAGACGGGGAAAGTGCGGAAGCTACTACCGACGCAAGCGATGTGGTGAGCAGTCCTCAGGTATGTGCGAAATTGCACTCCTCTTGACCACCAATTTGGGTTGGCGTTGACCACGGATTGCGTTCAACTTGACCAGGGCGTGTCACTGTCACGACCGTCAGAGAACGGCCGATTCTGTTGAAAAAGTAGGTTTAGCGGCGGCCTGCCGATCAGGTGTGCCTGCTGTCGAAGTGACTGCAAGCCACTTCAGGTTGCCTTTCGGCGTTTCGCTGAGCGTCCTTGCTCAGGCCTGAGGGTTAATTTGAAGGTTTCTGCTCTCAGCAGGCGTACCTATCCCGTGAGCGGTGGCCCTTGAGGCAAAAGCTTGGCCATGCGTCGCAGGTTCTGCACCGCCGCCGCCAAAGTGAATTCGTCAGTGGCACCTGTCAGGCCGCGCAGTCGTAAACGATCGAGTTTCATGATCCGTTTGAGGTGGGCGAACAGCATCTCCACCTTCTTTCGTTCGCAGCGAGAGACGAGGTATTCCGGTGTCTTGGCGATGCGCCTGGCCACATCGCGGGCAGCCTCATGGATACTGCGGACGATCTTCCGATTCGGCGTGTTGGGGCAGCATTTCGCTTTCAGCGGACAGGTAGTGCAGTCGGTTTGGCTGGAGCGATAAATGATGGTGTGGGCCTTGGTCACCCGCGATCTTTTCTGGGTGAAGGCGCGCCACTCACTGCGTAGTGGTTTGCCGGCTGGGCAGCGGTATTCATTGGCCTCCTGGTTCCAGTGGAAGTCGTTACTGGAGAGGCTGTCGTCCTTGCGCTCAGTCTTGTCCCACACCGGCACATGCGGCTCGATGTCCTTTTCTTCGACCATCCAGGCCAGCATCGGGGCGGTGCCATAAGCGGTATCGCCGATAAGGCGTTCCGGTGTGAGATCGAACTGAGCTTTGACACGCTCAACCATCGTCCTAGTCGAATCGACTTCGGCGGTACGGTGCGCCGGGGTAGCTTCCACGTCCATGATCACACCGTGCTCAGTGTCGATCAGGTAATTCGTGGAGTAGGCAAAAAAGGCCGGCCCACCTGGCGCTGCTGTCCAACGGGACTGAGGATCTGTGAGCGAAATTTTCTTGGGAAGAGCCTCAGCCAGCGCCTCTTCATCAAGGGCTTCGAGGTACTCGCGCACTGCGCGGCTGCTGAGCTTTGGATCGTTCCAATCGACCTCATCTCCCGCTACCCCACGTTGCCGGCTGGCATCCGCCTTGATGATGCTAGCGTCGACGGCAAAACCTTCGCCCTTGACTAGGCCGGCTGCCATGCAACGCCGCAGCACCTCATTGAACAACCAGCGGAACAGATCGCTGTCACGAAAACGCCCATGGCGATTCTTCGAGAAGGTCGAGTGATTGGGGACTTCGTCTTCCAGACCCAGCCGGCAGAACCAGCGATAGGCCAGGTTCAGGTGCACCTCTTCGCACAATCGCCGCTCGGAACGAATGCCATAGCAGTAGCCGACGACCAGCATGCGCACCATCAATTCCGGGTCAATCGAGGGGCGTCCGATGGGACTATAGAAGTCCGCCAGGTAGGCGCGCAGATCACTAAGATCCAGGCACTGGTCGATGCTGCGCAGGAGGTGTTGAGCCGGGACGTGATCTTCTAGGTTGAACGAGTAGAACAGGCGCTGCTGTCCTCCCGGTAACTGCCCCATCATGCTGTTCGCCCCCACGCTCGCTGACAGAGCAATTTTGCCAACGGTATGGAGAGGCCGCTACTTTTTCAACAGAATCGGCCAAAAACGGACACCGCCAACCCGAAAAAAACTGAGCGTTGCTTTCCGTTAAGTTTGGTAGTTGCAAGCCCCGTTCAGGAAGAATTGCTCGATCAACGCCGCCATACCTGCGCGTGCGATACGGCCGCGGCGCTCGGCGTCTACCAGGCCGAAGATCAAGGAGGAGAAGATTTCGGTAAGCGCCGGGGCACCGATATCGATACGGAATACGCCCAGTTTTTGCCCGCGTAGAAAGAACTCGTCCAGCGTTTCTGAGTAAGGCAGCCATCGGCAGCCGCCTGCATCTAAATCAAACGTGTCCGGGCGCCACTGAAATGAGAGGAAAACCAACAACTCCCTGTGAGTCAAATGGCCTTCGATCAGGCGATGCAATGCGTCCAAGGGCGCCGACTCAAGATCGGCATCGGCAATGACCCGATAAATAACCACCGAACCATGATCCAGAAGCATCTCGATCAGGTTGTCGCGGGTGCCGCAAAACCTGTTTAGCGTCGCCTTGCTGACTCCCGCTGCCTGGGCTATTTCTTTGAACGTGGCTCGCGGGTGGTCAACGATGGCGATCGCCAGGGCCTTCAGCAATTGCTCATCGGCAGCAGTTAAATCCATCGGTCACTCTTTATCTATCGCAGGCAGATGCGGGTATTTTGCCTAGAACACTCATTTTTCTCAAAGAGGATACTAGCTTTGTTCACATCAAAATCAAATGAGTCAATATTGACTCATTTGATTTTGGTGTGCATCATGCGCGGCTTCGACTACGTACTGGCTTCGTGCTTGGGTGAGATATGAACAAATTTCGCGAGTGGATCACTTTTTCCGTGATCTCCTGTTTGGTCGCCGTGACCCTGGTTGGCTGCGACAAGCCCGAAGAGCAAGGGGAGGAGGCGCCGGCGCGTGAAGTCGATGTGCTCAGCGTGCAGACCGAGCCCTTCACCGTGGTTGCCGAGCTACCAGGACGCATCGAGCCGGTGCGTGTCGCCGAGGTGCGCGCGCGGGTGGCGGGGATCGTGCTCAAGCGCACCTTTGAGGAAGGGGCCGACGTGAAGGCCGGCGACGTGCTGTTCCAGATCGACCCTGCGCCGTTCAAAGCGGCCCTGTCGCGGGCGCAGGGTGAACTGGCCCGCGCCGAGGCGCAGTTGTTCCAGGCCCAGGCGATGGTTCGCCGATACGAGCCGCTGGTGAAGATCAACGCCGTCAGCCAGCAGGATTTCGACAACGCCAAGGCCGCTCTGCAGAGTGCCCAGGCCGACAAGCGATCGGCCCAGGCCAATGTCGAAACCGCCCGCCTGGACCTGGGCTATGCCGAGGTTCGCGCACCCATTGCCGGACGCATCGGCCGAGCCCAGGTCACCGAAGGGGCGCTGGTAGGCCAGGGTGAGGCGACTCTGCTAGCGCGTATCCAGCAACTTGATCCGGTGTACGCCGACTTCACCCAGCCGGCTGCCGACGCCCTGCGCCTGCGCGCGGCCATCGCCGAGGGCAAGGTTACCGGCGCTAGCGACCAGCCGTTGTCGCTGCGCGTCGATGGTACCGATATCGAGAGCAAGGGCACGCTGCTGTTCACTGATATCTCGGTGGATCGCAGCACCGGGCAAATCGCCCTGCGAGGGCAGTTCGACAACCCCGAGGGCGTGTTGCTGCCGGGTATGTACGTGCGTGTGCGCACGCCGCAGGGGCTCAACCAGAACGCCATCCTGGTGCCGCAACGTGCCGTGCAGCGTTCGGCTGACGGCCAGGCCAGCGTGATGCTGCTGGGCGAGGGCGATACCGTCGAGGTGCGCCAGGTCACTACTGGCGCCATGCAAGGCTCGCGCTGGCAGATCAGCGAGGGCCTGCAGGCCGGCGACAAGGTGATCACCAGCTCGCTGGCGGCTATCCGTCCGGGCGCCAAGGTCATCCCACGCGAGCAAGGCGCCGCCGAAAAAGCTCCACAGTCCCAGGCCCAGTAAGCCGGAGAACCATTCATGCCCCTGTTTTTCATCCGACGCCCCAATTTTGCCTGGGTAGTCGCCCTGTTCATCTCGCTAGGTGGCCTGCTGGTCATTCCGTTCCTGCCGGTGGCACAGTACCCCAACGTGGCGCCGCCGCAGATTACCGTGACCGCCACCTATCCCGGCGCCTCGGCGCAGGTGCTGACCGACTCGGTGACCAGCGTCATCGAGGAAGAACTCAACGGCGCCAAGAACCTGCTGTACTTCGAGTCCACCAGCAACGCCAACGGCATAGCCGAGATCACCGTCACCTTCCAGCCGGGGACCGACCCCGAACTGGCCCAGGTCGACGTGCAGAACCGTCTGAAGAAGGCCGAGGCGCGCATGCCGCAGGCCGTGCTGACCCTCGGCATCCAGACCGAGCAGGCCACCGCCGGCTTCCTGCTGATCTATGCGCTGAGCTACACCGATGGCGACAAGGACTCCGATGTCACGGCGCTGGCCGACTACGCGGCGCGCAGTATCAACAACGAAATCCGCCGGGTACCCGGTGTCGGCAAACTGCAGTTCTTCGCCTCCGAGGCGGCCATGCGCGTGTGGATCGATCCGCAGAAGCTGGTTGGCTACGGCCTGTCCATTGATGACGTGAACAACGCCATCCGCGCGCAGAACGTGCAGGTGCCGGCCGGTGCCTTCGGCAGCACGCCGGGTTCCAGCGAGCAGGAGCTGACGGCGACCCTGGCGGTCAAGGGCACCCTGGACAACCCGCAGGAATTCGCCGCCATCGTGCTGCGTGCCAACCAGGACGGCTCGCGCCTGACCCTGGGCGACGTGGCACGCATCGAGGTCGGCAGCCAGGACTACAACTTCGGCTCGCGCCAGGACGGCAAGCCCGCCGTTGCCGCCGCCGTGCAGCTGTCGCCCGGTGCCAACGCGATCCAGACCGCCGAGGCGGTCAAGCAGCGTCTGACCGAGCTGTCGGCCAACTTCCCGGACAACGTCGAGTTCTCCGTGCCGTACGACACCTCGCGCTTCGTCGACGTGGCCATCGACAAGGTCATCATGACCCTCATCGAGGCCATGGTGCTGGTGTTCCTGGTGATGTTCCTGTTCCTGCAGAACGTGCGCTACACCCTGATCCCGTCCATCGTCGTGCCGGTGTGTCTGCTTGGTACCCTGACCTTCATGTACCTGCTGGGCTTCTCGGTGAACATGATGACCATGTTCGGCATGGTGCTGGCCATCGGCATCTTGGTGGACGACGCCATCGTGGTGGTGGAGAACGTCGAGCGGATCATGGCCGAGGAAGGCCTGGCGCCGGTGCCGGCGACCATCAAGGCGATGGGGCAGGTGTCCGGGGCGATCATCGGTATCACCCTGGTTCTGTCGGCGGTGTTCCTGCCGCTGGCCTTCATGGCGGGTTCGGTGGGGGTGATCTACCAGCAGTTCTCGCTGTCGCTGGCGGTGTCGATTCTGTTCTCGGGCTTTCTCGCGCTGACCTTCACCCCGGCGCTGTGCGCCACGCTGCTCAAGCCGATTCCTGTAGGCCATCACGAGAAGACTGGCTTCTTCGGCTGGTTCAACCGCAAGTTCACCAGCCTGACCAGCCGCTACACGAAGCTCAACGACAAGCTGGTGCCGCGAGCCGGGAGGGTGATGTTCATCTACCTGGGCGTGGTGGTGCTGATGGGCTTTCTCTACATGCGCCTGCCGGAATCCTTCGTGCCGGTGGAAGACCAGGGTTACATGATCGTCGACATCCAGCTGCCGCCCGGCGCCACCCGTGAGCGTACCTCGGCCGCTGGTGGAGAGCTGGAGTCATTTCTGATGGCCCGCGAGGCCGTGCAGACGACCTTCCTGGTGCTTGGCTTCAGCTTCTCCGGCATGGGCGAGAACGCGGCCATTGCCTTCCCGCTGCTCAAGGACTGGTCTGAGCGTGATTCTTCGCAGTCGCCGGAAGCCGAGTCGGTTGCGGTCAACGAGCACTTCGCCAACCTCGATGACGGCGCAATCATGTCGGTACCACCACCGCCGATTGAAGGCCTTGGTAACTCCGGTGGCTTCGCCCTGCGCCTGCAGGACCGCGCCGGTCTCGGCCGCGATGCCCTGTTGGCAGCGCGCGATGAAGTGCTGGGCAAGGTCAACGGCAATCCGAAGTTCCTCTACGCCATGATGGAAGGTCTGGCCGAGGCGCCGCAGCTGCGCCTGGTGATCGACCGTGAGCAGGCCCGCACGCTGGGTGTCAGCTTCGAAGCGATCAGCAGCGCGCTGTCCACTGCGTTCGGCTCGTCGGTGATCAACGACTTCGCCAACGCCGGCCGCCAGCAGCGCGTGGTGGTACAGGCCGAACAGGCCGAGCGCATGACGCCGGAAAGCGTCCTGCGCCTGCATGTGCCCAACGACAGCGGCAGCCTGGTACCGCTGAGTGCTTTCGTCACCACGAGCTGGGAGGAAGGCCCGGTGCAGGTCGCGCGTTACAACGGTTACCCGTCGATCCGCATTGCCGGTGACGCCGCGCCCGGCGTGAGCACTGGCGAGGCGATGCTCGAACTGGAGCGCATCGCTGCCGAGCTGCCCGAAGGTATCGGCTACGAGTGGACCGGGCTTTCGTATCAGGAGCGGGTCGCCAGCGGCCAGGCGACGATGCTGTTCGCGCTGGCCATCACCGTGGTGTTCCTGCTGCTGGTGGCGCTCTACGAGAGCTGGGCGATCCCGCTGACGGTGATGCTGATCGTGCCGGTCGGCGCACTCGGCGCGGTACTGGCGGTGACTGCCATCGGCCTGCCCAACGACGTGTACTTCAAGGTCGGCCTGATCACCGTGATCGGCCTGGCGGCGAAGAACGCCATTCTCATCGTCGAGTTCGCCAAGGACCTGTGGGAAGACGGCTACTCGCTGCGCGATGCCGCTGTCGAAGCCGCGCGCCTGCGTTTCCGCCCGATCATCATGACCTCCATGGCGTTCATGCTCGGCGTGGTGCCGCTGGCCATCGCCACTGGCGCCGGCGCTGCGAGCCAGCGCGCACTGGGCACCGGGGTGCTGGGCGGGATGCTCAGCGCGACCATGCTCGGGGTGATCTTCGTGCCGATCTTCTTCGTCTGGGTGCTGTCGCTGCTGCGCACCAAACCTCAGCAAACCGACAACCATCCCCTGCATAAAGCGGAGTAATGCGATGACCTCTCACTTCATGCTCCGTCGCGCTCTGCTGCCCCTGGCCATCGCCGCCCTGGCGGGGTGTTCGCTGGCCCCGACCTACGAGCGCCCGCAGGCACCGGTCGCGTCGCACTGGCAAGCCGCCGACGCGGAGGGCGCCCGTGCCCAGGCGCTGGACTGGCAGACCTTCATCGTCGATGCCGACTTGCGCCGCGCGGTGGATACGGCGCTGAGCAACAACCGCAGCCTGCGCCAGGCGCTGCTGGATATCGAAGCTGCGCGTGCCCAGTACCGCATCCAGCGTGCTGATCGCCTGCCTTCGATCAACGCCAATGCCAGCGGCAACCGCCAGCGCCTGCCTGCCGATCTGTCGCAGACCGGGCGCTCGGAAGTGACCAGCAACTATCAGGTCGGCCTCGGCCTCGCGGAGTACGAAGTCGACCTGTTCGGCCGCGTGCGCAACCTCTCCGAGGCCGCGCTGGAGACCTACCTGGCGACCGAGGAGGCGACCCGTGCCACGCAGATCAGCCTGGTTGCCGAGGTCATCCAGGCCTACCTGACCCGCGATGGTGCGCTACGCCGCATGGCCCTGGTCGAACAAACCCTGGACAGCCGCATGGCCTCGCTGGAGCTGGTCAGCCAGCGCCGTGCAGCGGGGGCCGCCACCGCCCTGGATTACCAGGAAGCGGTCGGCCTTGCCGAACAGGCTAGGGCCGAGCGCGAGAGCACCGAACGCCAGTTACGCCAGGCGGACAACGCCCTGGTCCTGTTGCTCGGCACGCCAGATGCCGCTCGCCTGCTGCCCGCGACGCCCCGCGACGACCTGATGGTGCTGCAGGACATCGCCCCCGGCACCAGCTCGGAACTGATCGAACGGCGCCCGGACATTCTCGCCAGCGAGCACCGCCTCAAGGCGCGCAATGCCGATATCGGTGCAGCTCGCGCCGCGTTCTTTCCCCGGATCAGCCTGACCGGTTCGGTGGGCAGCTCCAGTGCCGAGTTGTCCGGATTGTTCGATGGCGGCTCGCGGGCCTGGAGCTTTGCCCCGACGCTGTCGCTGCCGATCTTCGCCGGTGGCCGCAACCGCGCCAACCTGGACCTCGCCGAAGTGCGCCAGGACGCGGCGGTGGCCGACTACGAAGGCACCATCCAGACCGCCTTCCGCGAAGTGGCCGATGCCCTGGCCGCCACCGACACCCTGCGCCGCGAGGAGGCTGCCCGCCAGGCTCTGGCCGGTTCCAGCGAGGCTGCGATGGCCCTGGCTAAGGCGCGTTACGAGGGCGGCGTGGACGACTACCTGCGTTATCTTGACGCCCAGCGCAGCACCTTTAGCAACCAGACCACACTAATTCAAATCAGCACGGAACGGCAGATTGCGCTGGTTGACCTGTTCAGGTCTCTGGGCGGTGGCTGGGGCCAAACTGAACCGATGGCCGGGATCGGCGCTGAGTGAGCAAAGCCAGGAGTCCTGCATCCGAAGACCGGACTCTGGCTCCATCACCGGTGAGCTACTGGTCATCGACGGGGCAATCGTCTGATCGAGAATAAGACTGTCTGACGACTGGCAGGCCTATGGATTATTGGTGGCAGCAGCTAACGGCTCTATAAAGAGCTGCAAAAAATCACTGTAACGCATGATTGACTGACTGCTTCTGGCCGGTTTCTGCCTGTTGCGTCTCTGCTGCCCACTGGCCAAGTCGGATGCACGCGGTGGTCAGTACCAATGCAATTGACTGGTCAAATGGGTGCAATTGCGCAGGTATGGACTTCAAGCCCCAATTTCCTGGAAAAGAGGTTCTTTCTATGGACATCCGACATCAGAGATTGAGTAGCGGAATGTCTGAGCTGAAGTCATGTCCATGGCTGTTCTTCTTTCCTTTATCTCGATGAAGCGTTTGCCGATCTGACCGGCATCAGCGCACCGGAACAACTGGCTCGGCAGATCAGGGCGCAGGTGCTGAAACAGGCAGGCATTCCCACAGGAATCGGTATTGGGCCGACCAAAACACTTGCCAAGCTGGCGAATGCTGCCGCAAAGAAGTGGCAAGCTCAGACGGGCGGCGTTGTATATCTGGACAGTGATCACAAACGCGACTGGCTGCTCAAGCGCATGCCCGTTGATGAAGTGTGGGGCGTTGGTCGGCGCATGAAAGAACATCTCGGGCTGATGGGTATCAGCACCGCATGGGATCTGGCGCAGGCAGATGCCTGGACGCTGCGCAAGAAGCACAGCGTGGTGATCGAGAAAACCGCCCGGGAGCTGCGCGGCGTGCCGTGTCTGGAACTGGAGGTCGACTCAGCGCCCAAGCAGGAGATATGCAGCAGCCGGGCATTCGGTGATCGCCTGCATGACAAAGCCCCAATCCGCGAGGCGGTGGCCACCTATGTTGCCAGAGCATGCGAGAAGTTAAGGGCGCAAGGCTCGCTGTGCAAGAAAGTACGGGTGAGTATTCGCACAGGAATGTTCAATCCGAACGAAGCCAAATTCGCTAAAGGCGTAATCTGCGAGCTTCCTTTTCCTACCGATGACACTCGATTAATCATCAGGGCCGCCACTGAGGCGCTGGATGCGATCTATCGCACCGGTTATGCCTACGCCAAGGCCGAGGTTCTGCTGATGGATCTGCGGCGGCGTGGAGAGTTCAGCGGTGATTTGTTTGCACCGGAACAGCCTGAAGCGGCCGGCCGCGTTATGAGTGTTCTGGATGAGATTAACGGCCGGTGGGGTAGGGGGACGCTGCGCCCGGCGCGAGTACCGTTGGAGCCAGAGTGGGGAATGCGTCGAGAGTTTTTAAGCCCGCGTTATACGACGGACTGGCGGGGGCTGTGGAAGGTGCCTTGTCGCTAACTATGTGCGATAAGGCCGCTATCGGCCAAAAGCGGACGGTCAGCTCTATAAATAAATGCGTCCCTTTTTCCGCTGTTGCTCCGGCAATTCCAGCATAGTGGCCGAGGCGTAGTGCAGATGGGTCGCCGCCTACACCCCATCGACTGGTGCGTGGATGGCTCAACCTGCTTACCGTTGACAAAGCCGCGTAGGCGGGGGAGATTGCAGGCCGATGGTGTGGGCATAGCAACCGTCAAAAACTTGTCCCCTCATCATCCCCTAGAGAAACTCATTTCTAGTCAGAATTATGTTGATTACCTGCCCCCCGTCGGCTTGGAACGCCCGTAATGGAACTCAGGCGTGATACCATAGCAGCATTTTGAATACACTCTAGGCTCTAGAAAGAGATGTATTTGGAAATAAGGTCATATTGAATGTTGTTCAATCTGGGGAATGCAATCTAAATGGTCAAGAAAAGCAGAAGCGTTGAGCTGAGTGCAGAGGCGAAGCGAGAGGCGGAGGCCGCTATTTCGGTTGTAGCTCGCCAGGTTAAATTTAATGTTGCTGAATATCCGGTCTCGATGTATGTCGAACGATTCAAAAGTGATACGGGTGATCGATATTTTGTACCCTCATATCAACGTAATCTGTCATGGAGTGATGAACAAAAATCACAGTTTATTGAGTCGCTGATAATTGGTTTGCCTATCCCGTTTATGTTTTTCTATCAAACAGATGACGGAAGAATGGAGATTGTTGACGGGTCGCAACGAATGAGGGCAATGAGGTCCTTTCTAAAAGAAGGTCTGAGGTTGCGAGACCTAGTGTTAGTTCCTGAACTAAATGGCTTCTCAGCCGCTGATCTTCATGCTGATAGAATTAACAAGTTAGAAGACATTACAATTCGTACGATCATCTTGGATAATGATACAGATTCTTCAACTCGGGCGGAAATGTTTGCTCGAATCAATCGCATGGGCACAACCGCAAATGAGGCGGAAATTCGCAGGGGCTCACTGCCTGGTGATGTAACGAATTTGATCGCCAAGTTGGCTGAAGACCCAAGATTCATAGAGATGACTCCGCTTACTGCTAAAGCTGTTAACGCGCGTGAGCGCGAAGAGCTTGTCACCCGCTTCTTCGTTTATCTCAATCGAAATGACACCCCAGAGGGCCGCTTTCCAGGGTATCGCGATCGTCCAAAAAAATTCATATACGATTATTTGAAAGACGCAAATTTAGATGCGAAAGATAGGCCCGATTTAATTCAGTCTATGAGTGACGAGTTTTGGAAAATGTTAGAGTTCGTTAAAAATACTTTCGAACTTGGCTTTAGAAAAAACACAAAAGCCAACACTGTGCCTCGCGTCAGATTTGAGGCTCTATCTGTAGGGTCAGCTCTTGCATTGAGGGCCAATCCTGATTTGAAAGTCGACTCTAAAATTATATCGGAGCGGATGCGTGAAGCCAATTTTGATAAGGTGGTTGTATCAGATGGGGCAAATGTACGTTCGAAACTAGAGGGGCGGATAGACATTGTTGTCCGCATGCTGGCCGAATAATGACTACTCTGCATGCAGCTCTTGCTGAGAGGAAAGAAGAGTTTTCAGTGCATATGTCCCTTGCTCACGCTCTGGATCGCCAGCTATTTGTTGGAGGTCCTACCTCAATCGGTGAGACTGCTCTAACTGCTCGTCATTTGTCGACTGTAAAATCAGGCTTGATAGTCCATCTCTATAACATTGTCGAGTCAGTGATGACACGTACAATTCAGGAGGTTGGAAAAGCGGTGCAGGTCACACCTCCTTCCGAGTGGACGACTGCAACATTGAAGGAGTGGTTGCGATTTTATGCGGCAACTGGCTCTGACGGAAATGAAGATACCCGTTTGGATGTTGTTCACAAGGCCGCTTTGAAACTGTTAACGAGGGAGCCTATCCAAGATTTGGTCTTTAAGAAGCCGTCCGGTACTTGGTCGGATAAAGTGATTTATACGTTTTCGCAGCGACTAAAAGTTGAGTTCAGGTTGGAGCCGGAGATAGCACGAAAGATGGCAAAAAATTCTAAGTATGGCGACAAGACTCCATTGGGATTTTTGGCGGATAGAAGAAATGCCATTGCTCATGGACGACGTTCATTTGAGGATGGAACCAGGGATCTTACTCTTCAGGATATCCAAGATTTAGCTGATATAACTATTGAATATATAGGGCTTGCGGTGGATGCATTTCAGGGTTTTGTGGATAAAAAGCATTTTGTGGCTGCGGTTTGATGCAAGAAGATAAAATTGTTGCCGTCGATCTTTTTTGTGGGGCCGGAGGCCTTACTTATGGTCTTGAGGCGGCTGGTATTTCGGTAACGCTTGGGATAGATATTGACCCGCATTGCGCTCATGCCATAGAAGCCAACTCTAAGGCTAAGTTCTTACAAGCCGACGTTGCTGAGTTAGACGCTGCTGTGGTTAAAGAAGCTTTGAGGGGAGGAGATTTTAAACTTCTTGCTGGATGTGCTCCTTGCCAACCATTTTCTACATATTCTCGTGCTGCGAAGCGAAAGCACGGCGAGAGTGCTGGCGATGGCCGAAGTGAAGATTGGCGGCTTGCTGAGCACTTCGGAAACATTATAAGAAAGGTCCAGCCTGATATAGTAACAATGGAAAATGTACCTCCATTCGCGCAGCAGGAAGTATTCAAAACATTTTTAGAAGCGCTTGAAGGGTATTGGGTCGACTGGAGATTAATTGAGTGTACTTTGATTGGGCTTCCACAGACCAGAAAGCGCTTGGTTCTAATTGCATCTAAACTTGGGCCGATTGAGATTCCTAATTTCGATCTGCCCCGAAAAACTGTTCGTTCAATCATTGGGGAACTACCTAGAATAAATGCGGGGGGAGTAGATCCAGATGATCGGTTGCATAAAGCTAGTAGGCTAAGTAGCATTAATATGGAGCGTATCCGTTCCTCTGTTGCCGGTGGCACTTGGAGAGATTGGCCGGAGCACCTTCTTTTGTCATGCCACACTAAAGTTTCCGGTGCAACTTACCCCTCGGTATATGGGCGTATGGAATGGGACTCTCCAGCACCGACAATAACGACGCAGTGCTTCGGGTATGGAAATGGACGGTTTGGTCACCCAGAACAGGATCGAGCAATAAGCCTTCGTGAGGCGGCGATGCTTCAAGGGTTTCCCCAGGATTACTCCTTCCTTCCAGAAGATGAAATTGTGAGTTTCTCTAAGGTTGGTAGGCTGATTGGAAATGCTGTACCCGTAACGCTTGGAACAGTCATCGGCAGATTCATTAAACAACATGTAGCAGAATATCGCAGTGCCAATGATACGGATGGGATGTAGACTTAGGGTAGGTCTGAAATTTGGCACCACCTCCCAGTCGTCAAGCTGTGAATCGCCCTGGCTTCTCTAGACGCCGTCAAGCGTCAATTATGGGCAGCCCCCCCTGAATAACTGTCCGCTATTGGCCGACACCGGCCTGTCACGACCGGTAGCAGTCAACCCTTTATAGGATGGTGAAGAGGGAGCTATCCAGAGTGTTACAGACAAGCTGATTGGTCATTTACAGAGCTGTCTTGATGTCGATCCAGAGGGGGCCTCTATTGCTTCAGGTATCGAGCATGTCCCATTCATCTCCTAGTACCCAGCGGAGCGCGGATAGCTTGCCGTTGAGCATGCCCCACTCAAAATCGTCCCAAGGGCCGGTGTCCTCGTACTGATTTCTCACCCTCTCAGCAGCGGCCAACGCACCTTTCCAGATGTGTTGGTGAATCTCACCATTGGAATTACGCTCAGCTCCCTCCGGGATGAGCTTGATAGTTCCTTGCTCAATGTGGTGAGCGCGGTTCATATGCCTGTTGTACCAAACTTTATCGACCAGCTCATCCATTGCCCCCAAGATCTCTTGCAAGCCGCGCGTCTGATCCTCCCAAGCCCAGTCGTACTCATAGTGGAGCTCTTCGAGATCGAGCAGATCCTCTACGGCCTGGCTTGTGGCATTGTAGAAATGGGTTTGGTCATCAAAGATTTCTGCAAAATCTTCGTGAGGTAAGCGGTGGTCTTTGGCTGAAAAATCATTGACATTATGGGTGACGAACCGAAAGGAGTTGTACTCATCTGCGTGTTCTAGCCGATACTCTTGGAACGCCTCAATAAGTACCGCGTCGGCAACACTGTTTTTTTGCTTGTGGAACGGAGCCTTCTTCGCGATTGCGCGCTCAGCTGCTTTAATTTTTGCCTTATCAGTTATTGCTACAACCAAAGCTGTGTCGAATAACCTCAGGACACGCTTAACCGTGCCCTCGGTGGCTTCTGAAAGTATTGGCAGACGGTGATTCACGTCCTCCAACGTCTCAAGCGTTACGTCCTTTCCGTCGCCGCCAAACGACTCAATGACACCTTTAACCACTCTGAACTCGTTCGCGAGGCGTTTGCGTGTGGCCTCGATCACCCTGTCTTTATTTTGCTCGTACTCGGTCCGTACCAAGTCGGGCAGCAGGATCTTGATAACGCCATCCTCAACTAGATGCTCTATCGCCGTGAGCATTGGCAGCTCTGACTTCTGGGATGAAATATCAAGCCATACGCATGTATCGAGCATTACCAGATGCATTGAAGCTCCTTTGAGGATTCAGATCTCTATACTTGGCCTCGGCCAGAGACCCAGTATGGTCTGCCCCAATCAAATTGTGTGACTCGGACAGGCGCCCATTGATGCGGCAGCAATTGGCCGAATAGCGACGGGTTAGCTTCAGCCGTCGCTATTCAAGGTCAGACCTCCGTCTGCTCCGCCATTTCCAAAGCGTCATCGACCTCAGTTCCCAGGTATCTGACGGTGCTTTCAAGCTTGCTGTGGCCGAGAAGAAGCTGGATCGCCCTTAGGTTCCTCGTTCTGCGGTAGATCAGAGAAGCTTTGGTGCGACGCATCGTGTGAGTGCCATACAGGGCCGGATCAAGCCCAATGGCAGCCACCCAAACTTTGACGATCCGCGCGTACTGTCTGGTGGAAAGATGATCTGAGCTATGCAACCGGCTAGGAAATAAGAAATCCTCGCTGCGTAGGTTTGCCTGCTGTATCCATTCCGCCAGCGCCACCCTGGTTTGTTCAGTGATTTCAAATTGTACCGGGTGCTGGGTTTTCTGCTGCATCACAATGGCCCGAGACGACACAAGGTCTCCATGTGCGATGTCCCGCACACGAAGCTTGGTTAAATCGCAGGCCCGCAGCTTGCTGTCGATGGCTAACTCGAATAACGCAAGATCTCGAGGTCTATCCGCTATTTGAAGCCTTACCCGGATGGACCAAATGTCTCTGAGTCGCAGCGGGGCTTTCTGCCCGACCAGCTTGCCCTTGTTCCAAGGTTGATGGCTATAGGTTTCAGTGGCTTTCATGGCTTGTCCTCCACGTGATGAAAGGCAAGGATGAACGGTGATGGAAACGGTCGCTAGCCGGCCAAAAGCGGACGTTCCGCAGAACCTGTAAGGTGGCTTCAATTTTTTAGGCGACTCGTCAACTCAGGCAATATCCCCAAAGTAGGTACGTTCAATTTCGGTTTTAAGCCCTTCGGCTGAGTACAGATACCGCAGCAGATGAAAAGCTTCATCCTCAAGATAGGAGGTCAAATAAGAAAGGCTATCTTTAAACTTAAATCTATAATAACTATGAACAAGGGTATTTCTGATATCATAAATCATTTTGGACTTCGAAGTGGAAGTGTAGTACTCATTCTCTTTGATGTCTTCAAATATCAATCTAGCCTCTGCCGCCAATCTGGCGTCAAACTCCTCTCGCTTCATTTCAGAATACAGAAGCCCTATAAGCTTGCTTTCAGATGAATACTCATCAATTCTTTTTCGTATAATCCCGAGATGGCTACGCTTTATTTTAAGCTCATTAACTTTTTTATAAAAAACCAATTCCATCGTGATTTCGTATATCTGATAAAAAAACATAAATCTAGCATAGCCATTTTTCTCTGCAGGCAGAACCTCTCTTATCAACAACTTGAAGAAGCCCATCGCGCGATCGCCATTAAAGCATTTATGGATAACAATTTTTGGGGTGATCGGAGCTTTAAAGTCTACGCTTGAGAGAGAGCCGTGTTCGTAGAAAGGATAAACTCCATACAACAGAAAGGCCAGAGCCAGCTCACCATCGCAACTAACTCTTACGCTATCTAATAAGCGTCTGCTGTAAATTAATAAATATAAATTTTCGGGGAGATTCCTGCCTTTTAGGGTTTTCAATGCCTCGTATGCATGTTTCCTGAAAAATTTATTTTCGTACTCGTCATGCTCTGAGGATATTATAGAAAGCAGGGGTATCAGCCATCCAATGCGGACCTCTTTAGGGTCGCCTGGCATGAAGATTTGCGCAATTTCTTTCTCGTCTGGAGCGGATTTAGTGTAAAGTCTAACTCCATATTCTGTCTGGACTTCAGGCATGGGGTCTTCAAGATAGGCTGACGGCACATTTTCATCTGTCAATTCAATTAAGTCACCCATACTTATTGTCAAACCTCTGCAATAGCACGATTTCTTGCTTTCTCTAGTGAATCAGGAACATGTAGGAATGTGCTGCCGTCTCGGTCTAACAGATATTTAAAAAATAACTTAAAATATATTCTCTGGCCGTTACCAATTTTTTTCGATTTTTCTCGAATGTCATCCAAATACTTATTTAACTGAAGCAAGTCATTTTCACCAAAAGTCAAGTCTGGAATTATATCGCCTACTTCGTTCAGGCCTGCGATTACCTGTGAATGCATCAACTCCGCTATTGCCGCGCCAAAACCCGTTAGTGGCTGACTTTTGTTGAATATTTTATAAACTTCCCGCCCAAACGGGTTGGCATTCAAGCGTAAATCCTCATCCACAGCGTCCGGATAGCGCCAGTTAGCATATTGAGAATCAAATGCTAGGGATAACGCACGGTAGGAGTTTACAAAGTCTGTGAACTCTATCTTCTCCGAGCTCTCATCAGAAATAAATTTTATTGTTCTTACAGTTTGGAGTATGTCGAATCTATCAATCGGGAGTTCATTTTTCTCTAAAAACGAGGTGTAACCTTCAATTAAGTCTGAAAATCTATAAGCGTGAATTGTTTTAACGGCTGCTTCATCGACTTCGCGAAGAATAGTTACGCCATCTATTCCTTCTTCTGCATACTTAGAGAACAATATTTCTAGCTGATGACGTAATGTCATTGGAGTCTGACCAGTATTCAGGGTCAGCATTCTATATAATATTCCAGTATCACTGATGGAAAGGTAAGCCTCGACTCTGATCATGTATTTTTCAGTTAGTCCGTCGAAGTATTCCCTGTTATTGTTGTATACATCAATAATGGAGAGAGACCGTTGCAAACCATCTAAAATCTTGAGGTTTCCGAAATCGGCTAGAACTTCATCTAGAAGCTCTTCCTCTGTACTGTTAGATCTTAGCGCAGAGGTGGAGGCCAGAACAATCGGAGGGATAATACACTCCTTGAGAATGTCTTCTTTTAGGAGGTTGTAAATACTGCCGCTTTTACTCACTCTATTCCGCTGGTATGGGTTGTTGTTTATTATGTTCCCAGCTAGCTCGGCGTAGCTCCCAATATCAATAACAAACTGAATATTTAGGGAGTTTACCTTTTTATCCTGTAGTACATACGTGATTTTTCTCATTTTTTACCCGCAATCATGTTTGTTTCTCGCCTAAATCCTAAATATAGGAAACGTAGGCGGTTTCTATGCTCATTGAACGCGCAGCGTAAGGGCATACCACAGTGGCTGCAATATAGTCAATGCTAATGCCAGCTCTCACAAATTATAGAGCTAGGTCGAGCGTAGGCTGTTTGTCAAAGAGAATCATAATTTATTCTCCGACATCCGTAACCTTTTTGCATTTTTCAATGGCACTAGCCCATCCAGGAACTGCCAGTTTCCTTTGGCCTTCGGGTACTTGATTAGCCCCAAGTGCTGCCATAACCCGAACTACCCATATCTGACAGGCCGCTTCTGGCCGATAGCGGTCAGCCAAGGCAGTAGTGTTGACCTCGGGTGCCGGCGGTTCAGGCTGCACCAAGCCGGGCAACCATGGAACCCGCAACACCTTGATCTTAGGCAGCGAAGACCTACCTCTATTATCGCATATAGAGGCTTTTCCTAATCTCCGATGCGGCTCCCTCCCTAGCAGCGCTAGTACCTTGGCAGGCTTCAGATACTGGGCGATCTGTCCACACAGCCGTGCGCCCCTCACTGTAGCACCTACCCCAAAATTTTTCTTCTGGAGTTCGGTTTGCCAATCGTTCGGCGGTAGCGGCTTTCTTAGCAGCTTCCTTAGCATTCTTGGCGTACACCGCTGAATTCCCCTTGTGGACTGTTAGGAAGCCCAGGATGACTGCCGCCGCTAGAAAAACTGGAGCTAGTAGAGCTGCACGTTGCATGGTCATACCATCAGGTTGTGTAGATTCGTACAGCACTGCCCCAATTAAAGCCAAAGCGACAAGTGTGCATCCAGCGTAGTACGCAGCGGAAGTTGCAAAGGTAAAGCTGGATGCCATCCACAGAAAAAAGAATGCTGGGAAGGCTAATAAAAATCCTAAGACAGGCACTATTGCCAGCCGAAGCCCTGCAGAAAGGGCTATACCAAGAATGAAGCCTGCCGAGTTTTTCTGATCTTTGGTGAGCACATCTACCTCCTTTTAGACTGCCGGAAATGCCGATCAGTCTTGCAATTTTGTCTGGATTTGTCGGGTTTTATAAAAATACCGTCTTGCCGGCATCGAAGTGTTGTACCCCATACGGGTGAAGAATTGTATTCCGTGAGGGTTAATAGCCGCAGTTAAGGCTTGCCACGTCAGCAACACGGTGACCTCGGTCTACCACCTGTTTGACGGCTTCGATTTTGAATTCTTCTGTGTATCGTACTTGGCTCATGAATCCCCCTAAGTGGGGGTTCTAGGGATTTTCCGTCCAAAAACGACAAAGTGCTCTGGAGGCCACGCCGTCCGCGGCCTCCAGAGGGGTATTACTTTTTTGGCGCTTCACATAGCCAGTCACAATAAATCAATCACTTAGCAGTCTGAATGTCGCATTTGGACGGAAAATCCCTAGAACCCCATGAAGGCCAAGGCGGACTCGAAAAAATCCAACCTGCCCAATGCCGGAAACTCGTCGAGCATCAACAGCAGGCGATGGCGCTTGCCGGAGGTGGTCAATTCCTCGGTCAACCGCCTCCCAATCTGGTTGAGGATCAGGCGGATTAGCGGCTTTGTGCGGTTAATGTCGGATGGCGGCACGACCAGATAGAGCGTGACGGGCTGGCGGCTGCCGACCAGATCGGCAATGCGCCAGTCGCAATGCGCCGTCACCCGCGCCACCACGGGATCGCGGTAGAGGCCGAGAAACGACATGGCGGTGGAGAGCACGCCCGACCGCTCGTTCTCGGATTTGTTCAACAGTTCGCGGGCGGACGACGCGATGACGGGATGAAGGCCCGCCTCGCCGAGATGCGGCGTGTCCATCATGGCGCGCAAGGTCGCCTCGACCGGGCGGCGGGGATCGGACAGGAAGTTGGCGACGCCCGCCAAGGTCTTATCCTTCTCCGCGTAGAGAACATGCAGGATCGCGCCGACCAGCAAGCTATGGCTGGTCTTTTCCCAATGATTGCGCTTGTCGAGACTGCCTTCGGGATCGACCAGAATATCCGCGATATTCTGCACGTCGCGGACTTCCCATTCGCCCTGCCGCACCTCCAGCAGCGGGTTGTAGGCCGACGATCTGGCGTTGGTCGGATCGAACAGCAGCACGCGGCCATGCTTCGCGCGGAAGCCCGCTGTCAGCGTCCAGTTCTCGCCTTTTATGTCGTGAACGATGGCGGATGCCGGCCATGTCAGCAGCGTCGGCACCACCAGCCCGACGCCTTTGCCGCTGCGCGTCGGGGCGAAGCATAGAACATGCTCGGGACCATCATGGCGCAGATAGTCCCGGTCGTATCGGCCGAGCAGGACGCCATCGGGGCCGAGCAATCCGGCCGCGCGGATTTCTCTGTCCTCGGCCCATCGCGCCGAACCGTAGGTGGCGACGTTCCGGGCTTCGCGCGCGCGGATGATCGACATGAAGATGGCGGCAGCGATGGCGAGGAAGCCGCCCGATACGGCGATGATGCCGCCCTCGACGAAGATCGCGGGCGCATAGGCGTCGAACGAAAACCACCACCAGAAGAAGGCCGGTGGATAATAGACCGGCAGGCCCACCAGCTCGAACCACGGATTGCCAAGCTGCGGCTGGAAGCCGAGGCGGAATGCTATCCATTGCGTCGCCGCCCACGTCATCACCAGAACGATGGTGAAAACGACAGCGATCTGACCCCAAAGGATTCGGCCTCCGCGCAATGCAGGCTCCAGTTGGCAAGAGAGATTGAGCCGATTAGAGAATAAGCGTTTGCGCGGGAGGCAATAGCAAAGATGATGCAGGAGGGCTGCCGGATACTATCGGCGGCAAATAGGATGGGTGCTCGCAATTTCGAGCACATCCAAATGAATCAATTAGATCGGCTCATCTTGTCGGCGAGTCCAAGCAAATTTCGGAGCGCAACACTGCGATTGTGAGGCGACCAGACCGCCGAGAAAGCGACCGGCTCGGGTTCGTCGGTGATCGGCAGGAAGACCACCCCGGATGTTGGCAAGAGGGACGAAGCCGCACCTATGACAGTGATACCGAAATCCTGTCCCACCATCGACAGCAAGGTGCCGCGCCCAACATCAAATCTAAGGATCGAAGGCGCGGGCCAGGTTCCGGCAAGGCGTAAAACGATATGGTCATGCACTTGTGGGCCGGTGCCACCATGTCTGACGATGAACGTGTCCGCTGCCAGATCAGCCCATGTGGCGGCCGAGCGTCCAACAAGAGCGTGCCGCGCCGACACAGCGGCTAAAAGGGGTTCGGTCCATATTCGCCGGGAATGACAGTCGGGCGGTTTGGACGTGCCGGCAACGAACGCAATATCCAGCCGGTCGGCTCGAAGCTGCGTGAGAGTATCGCGTGCTGTGCCCTCCGTGATTTCGATGTCGAGATTGGGATGGTCCTTTCGATACTGACCAATCAGCTCTGCAAGGAAGCTGCCCGGAATCAGGGCATAGACACCGATGCGTAGCCGGCCGCATTCGCCTTGCGCTGTCATGCCGGCGGTCTTGACGGCGTGATCGAGTTGATCGACGCCTGCCACGACCCGCTCCATGAAGTGTCTGCCTGCATCCGTCAGCCGGACGCCTCGCGCATGGCGCTCGAACAGCAGGACACCAAGATTTTCTTCCAGCGCCTTAACGCGCGCGCTGACGCTCGACTGACTGACGCCGAGCGCGTTGGCCGCGTGCCGAAAGTTCAGATGCTCAGCGACGGCAACGAACTGAACAAGGGAAATGAGCGGTATCCTGCCGGACAGGATACCGCCATTCACGAGGCTGCGATGGCGGGTGCGCCGCATGGGTGCCAGCCGTCCTACCAATCGCCGGTTAGACGACTGGCGACCTCTCGGAAGGAACGTCGCGGGATCGAAGTAGCGCCAGACCCACCGATACCAGCACCGCCATCGTCGTCGCGTAGACGATCACGGGCCATGCGGTGTCGCCATTTAACAGCGTCACCGCCAATGTCCCGACGATGCTGACGATCAGACTTTGAATGCAGAAGTAGAACGCGACTGCCGATCCTGCGATGTCATCGAACTGTGCAAGCGCGCCGTTGGCGGTAACAGACACCGTGACGACAATGCCGACCGCCATAACCCACATTGGTAGGACGAAGGTGAGGAATGACGGCGAGCCGTAGAGTTCGCCTATCCCCAACAGGACCGCTCCGCAAACGAGCAGCGCCATCCCACGCGCCACGCATCCCGCGATGCCCCATCTGGCGACAAAGGACTTCGCGAAGCGGGTTGTCACGATCATGACGAATCCGACAGTGGCGAAGGCTAAGCTGAATCCGATCTCCGAATAGTCCGCTTGGCCTATGAGCACGCGGGGGGCCGTCGAGAAGAAGACAAAGAAAGTGCCCATGCCGGCGCTAAAGCCGACCGTGTAAACCCAAAAGGCCGGACTCGCGAAGATCGGCAAAACGGATCGGCGCGTTCCTGCTCCGTCCAACGGGCGGGTTTCGTGCCATCTGAAACCGGCATTCAAGAGTGCGGGTAACGCAAGCGCAGCCAGCGTGACGAATATCGCCCGCCATCCGAAAAACTCGCCGATGAGTGCTCCAGCGATTGGGCCAAGAGCAGGTACGAAGGCCAGCATCGAACTGAAAAGGCCGTAGATGACGACGCCCTCGGGCTGGCTGGCATACACGTCGCGAACCGTCGCGAACGTCGCCACCAGCGCAGCCGATGCGCCGACCGCTTGAAGCAGGCGGAAGGCGACCAAGGCTGCGGCCGTTGACGACCATGCTGCTCCGAGAGACGCAACGACGAAAATCACCCCGCCAGCAAGCAGGACTGGCCGTCGCCCGATGCGATCCGAAAGCGGCCCGAAGATCACTTGGCCCACGCCGAGCATCACCATGTAGAGGCTCAACGTGAGTTGGATAGTAGATGGCGTCGTATTCAGGATGCCGGGCATCGCCGGAACGACGGGAAGGTAAATATCCATCGCCAGTGACGCGAGGATGTCGAAGGGAGCCATCAGCAGCAGAGCTGCCGGCAACGTATAAGCCCACGCGGGGCGTGTGGTGGTCATGACGAATCAACCTCTCGAATAAGGATTCCGGGCGGCGTCTGCTCGTCAGCAATCAAACAGGATTGGTCTTACAGAACGCCGCAACAACAATGCTTGTTGTTGCGGCTTACTTGTCTGCTGTAATACTGGCTCCCATGCCGTTGACCTCACATTGAAAAGATGGATGGCGATTCTATCCGATCATCCCTTCCATCGCAATGCGTCGAGCTGCCAATCCGGGGTTGGACCACCTAGAGTCCAATCCCTCTCTGCCGGCCCAACTGCCAAGACACCGATCCGCCCTGCACGACGCCCATGACCTCGCGGCCGAGCTGACGGTCGATGATCGGCCGCCATGGGACAAGGGTGAACTCATGGGATTTCTCGACCACGGCGAACTTGCCGCTCGATAGCTGCACGGTGCCGGTGAACTTGCCGCTGACGCTCTCGCCATCCGCTGCTGCGCGGAACGGCAGACCTTTGCTCTCGGCCATCTCGGCGCCGACGCGGGCAACCTCGCGTTCGCGCAACGTGGCGAGAAGACTACGCCGATAGAAGATGCGGCCGTCCCGCGCTCGGGCGGCGTCGCCCTGTTCGATATGATGCTCGCGGCGCTGGTCCGCCACTCGTTCGCGACGGCCTTGCTCCGCAGCGGTTACGACATTCGAACCGTGCAGGATCTGCTCGGCCATTCCGACGTCTCTACGACGATGATTTACACGCATGTGCTGAAAGTTGGCGGTGCCGGAGTGCGCTCACCGCTTGATGCGCTGCCGCCCCTCACTAGTGAGAGGTAGGGCAGCGCAAGTCAATCCTGGCGGATTCACTACCCCTGCGCGAAGGCCATCGGTGCCGCATCGAACGGCCGGTTGCGGAAAGTCCTCCCTGCGTCCGCTGATGGCCGGCAGCAGCCCGTCGTTGCCTGATGGATCCAACCCCTCCGCTGCTATAGTGCAGTCGGCTTCTGACGTTCAGTGCAGCCGTCTTCTGAAAACGACAAGTCCCCTGCACGATGCTGTCTTGCGCCGTCACTTTACTAACCATAAACACCCTTTGTATGCCTTAGACAGAATTACGGGTTAAGTGACAATTTTTGACGACCGGCACGTTCTGGCTCACACTGTCACATAATCGAACGTTTGTGATACATGCTGATCGGATATGCCCGCGTCTCCAAAGCCGATGGCTCGCAGTCTCTCGACCTGCAGCACGACGCCTTGCGCGCCGCAGGTGTCGAACGGGACAATATCTATGATGATCTTGCTTCCGGCGGTCGTGATGATCGCCCTGGTTTGACCGCTTGCCTCAAGTCATTGCGTGACGGCGATGTGCTGGTGGTCTGGAAGCTCGATCGCCTCGGACGATCGCTTGCCCATCTGGTCAACACGGTGAAGGAGCTGTCAGACCGCAAGATCGGCCTGCGGGTTCTGACTGAAAAGGGCGCTCAGATCGACACCACGACTGCGTCCGGTCGCATGGTGTTCGGAATCTTCGCCACCTTGGCTGAGTTCGAGCGGGATCTGATCCGAGAGCGCACCATGGCGGGTCTCGCCTCCGCGAGAGCGCGCGGTCGCAAGGGCGGACGAAAATTCGCGCTCACCAAAGCTCAGGTGCGTCTCGCGCAAGCCGCCATGGCCCAGCGCGATACTTCAGTTTCCGATCTCTGCAAGGAACTTGGCATCGAGCGCGTCACTCTCTACCGGTACGTCGGCCCCAAAGGCGAGCTCAGAGACCATGGAAAGCATGTTCTTGGCCTTGCATAGCAACTCTTTTCTTTTCGCAGGTTGAGCCACCTCCGCGCCTCATCAGCAAACTGAAGGAACCTCCATTGAATCGGACTTATATTTTTTTGGGTGAATCGCATTCTGACTGGTTGCCTGTCAGAGGCGGAGAATCCGGTGATTTTGTTTTTCGACGTGGTGACGGGCATGCCTTCGCGAAAATCGCACCTGCTTCCCGTCGCGGTGAGCTCGCTGGAGAGCGTGACCGCCTCATTTGGCTCAAAGGTCGAGGTGTGGCTTGCCCCGAGGTAATCAACTGGCAGGAGGAACAGGAGGGCGCATGCCTAGTGATAACGGCAATTCCGGGAGTACCGGCGGCGGATCTGTCTGGAGCAGATTTGCTCAAAGCGTGGCCGTCAATGGGGCAGCAACTTGGGGCTGTTCACAGCCTATCGGTTGATCAATGTCCGTTTGAGCGCAGGCTGTCGCGAATGATCGGACGCGCCGTTGATGTGGTGTCCCGCAATGCCGTCAATCCCGACTTCTTACCTGACGAGGACAAGAGTACGCCGCAGCTCGATCTTTTGGCTCGTGTCGAACGAGAGCTACCGGTGCGGCTCGACCAAGAGCGCACCGATATGGTTGTTTGCCATGGTGATCCCTGCATGCCGAACTTCATGGTAGACCCTAGAACTCTTCAATGTACGGGTCTGATCGACCTTGGGCGGCTCGGAACAGCAGATCGCTATGCCGATTTGGCACTCATGATTGCTAACGCCGAAGAGAACTGGGCAGCGCCAGATGAAGCAGAGCGCGCCTTCGCTGTCCTATTCAATGTATTGGGGATCGAAGCCCCCGACCGCGAACGCCTTGCCTTCTATCTGCGATTGGACCCTCTTACTTGGGGTTGATGTTCATGCCGCCTGTTTTTCCTGCTCATTGGCACGTTTCCCAACCTGTTCTCATTGCGGACACCTTTTCCAGCCTCGTTTGGAAAGTTTTTTTGCCAGACGGGACTCCTGCAATCGTCAAAGGATTGAAACCTATAGAAGACATTGCTGATGAACTGCGCGGGGCCGACTATCTGGTATGGCGCAGTGGGAGGGGAGCAGTCCGGTTGCTCGGTCGTGAGAACAATCTGATGTTGCTCGAATATGCCGGGGAGCGAATGCTCTCTCACATCGTTGCCGAGCACGGCGACTACCAGGCGACCGAAATTGCAGCGGAACTGATGGCGAAGCTGTATGCCGCATCTGAGGAACCCCTGCCTTCTGCTCTTCTCCCGATCCGGGAGCGCTTTGCAGCTTTGTTTCAGCGGGCGCGTGACGATCAAAACGCAGGTCGTCAAACTGACTACGTCCACGCGGCGATTATAGCCGATCAAATGATGAGCAATGCCTCGGAACTGCGTGGGCTACATGGCGATCTGCATCATGAAAATATCATGTTCTCCAGTCGCGGCTGGCTGGTGATAGATCCAGTCGGTCTGGTCGGTGAAGTGGGCTTTGGCGCCGCCAATATGTTCTACGATCCGGCTGACAGAGACGACCTTTGTCTCGATCCTAGACGCATTGCACAGATGGCGGACGCATTCTCTCGTGCGCTGGACGTCGATCCGCGTCGGCTGCTCGACCAGGCGTACGCTTACGGGTGTCTTTCCGCGGCTTGGAACGCGGATGGAGAAGAGGAGCAACGCGATCTAGCTATCGCGGCCGCAATCAAGCACGTGCGACAGACGTCATACTAGATATCAAGCGACTTCTCCTATCCCCTGGGAACACATCAATCTTACCGGAGAATATCGTTGGCCAAAGCCTTAGCGTAGGATTTCGCCCCCTCCCGCAAACGACCCCTATAGCAGCGGAGGGGTTGGATCCATCAGGCAACGACGGGCTGCTGCCGGCCATCAGCGGACGCAGGGAGGACTTTCCGCAACCGGCCGTTCGATGCGGCACCGATGGCCTTCGCGCAGGGGTAGTGAATCCGCCAGGATTGACTTGCGCTGCCCTACCTCTCACTAGTGAGGGGCGGCAGCGCATCAAGCGGTGAGCGCACTCCGGCACCGCCAACTTTCAGCACATGCGTGTAAATCATCGTCGTAGAGACGTCGGAATGGCCGAGCAGATCCTGCACGGTTCGAATGTCGTAACCGCTGCGGAGCAAGGCCGTCGCGAACGAGTGGCGGAGGGTGTGCGGTGTGGCGGGCTTCGTGATGCCTGCTTGTTCTACGGCACGTTTGAAGGCGCGCTGAAAGGTCTGGTCATACATGTGATGGCGACGCACGACACCGCTCCGTGGATCGGTCGAATGCGTGTGCTGCGCAAAAACCCAGAACCACGGCCAGGAATGCCCGGCGCGCGGATACTTCCGCTCAAGGGCGTCGGGAAGCGCAACGCCGCTGCGGCCCTCGGCCTGGTCCTTCAGCCACCATGCCCGTGCACGCGACAGCTGCTCGCGCAGGCTGGGTGCCAAGCTCTCGGGTAACATCAAGGCCCGATCCTTGGAGCCCTTGCCCTCCCGCACGATGATCGTGCCGTGATCGAAATCCAGATCCTTGACCCGCAGTTGCAAACCCTCACTGATCCGCATGCCCGTTCCATACAGAAGCTGGGCGAACAAACGATGCTCGCCTTCCAGAAAACCGAGGATGCGAACCACTTCATCCGGGGTCAGCACCACCGGCAAGCGCCGCGACGGCCGAGGTCTTCCGATCTCCTGAAGCCAGGGCAGATCCGTGCACAGCACCTTGCCGTAGAAGAACAGCAAGGCCGCCAATGCCTGACGATGCGTGGAGACCGAAACCTTGCGCTCGTTCGCCAGCCAGGACAGAAATGCCTCGACTTCGCTGCTGCCCAAGGTTGCCGGGTGACGCACACCGTGGAAACGGATGAAGGCACGAACCCAGTTGACATAAGCCTGTTCGGTTGGTAAGCTGTAATGCAAGTAGCGTATGCGCTCACGCAACTGGTCCAGAACCTTGACCGAACGCAGCGGTGGTAACGGCGCAGTGGCGGTTTTCATGGCTTGTTATGACTGTTTTTTTGTACAGTCTATGCCTCGGGCATCCAAGCAGCAAGCGCGTTACGCCGTGGGTCGATGTTTGATGTTATGGAGCAGCAACGATGTTACGCAGCAGCAACGATGTTACGCAGCAGGGCAGTCGCCCTAAAACAAAGTTATGTGCTTTCTCTAAAACTCACCAGGTTCACCAAAACTTTTTTCTAGCTGGCCGCATCGCTTATTTTGAATTAGCACCCTTTAAAATGCCATTTTGATGCCTTATCTTGGCTAAAACGGGGTGTTTTAAGTGTCTGTTTTTATTGGTTTTGTTTTTGTTGAGAACTTTCAGGTAAATGGTAGTCTTCAAATCAAATGTTTTTTGGAGCTACAGCATGGAAAAATCAAAGCAATTATATAATCAAGTGAACTTCTCACATCAGGACTTGCAAGAACATATCTTTAGCAATTGTACTTTTATACATTGTAATTTTAAGCGCTCAAACCTTCGAGATACACAGTTCATTAACTGTACTTTCATAGAGCAGGGGGCACTGGAAGGGTGCGATTTTTCTTATGCTGATCTTCGAGATGCTTCATTTAAAGATTGTCAGCTTTCAATGTCCCATTTTAAGGGGGCAAATTGCTTTGGTATTGAACTGAGAGATTGTGATCTTAAAGGGGCAAATTTTAGCCAAGTTAGTTTTGTAAATCAGGTTTCGAATAAAATGTACTTTTGCTCTGCATACATAACAGGTTGTAACTTATCCTATGCCAATTTTGAGCAGCAGCTTATTGAAAAATGTGACCTGTTCGAAAATAGATGGATTGGTGCAAATCTTCGAGGCGCTTCATTTAAAGAATCAGATTTAAGTCGTGGCGTTTTTTCAGAAGACTGCTGGGAACAGTTTAGAGTACAAGGCTGTGATTTAAGTCATTCAGAGCTTTATGGTTTAGATCCTCGAAAGATTGATCTTACAGGTGTAAAAATATGCTCGTGGCAACAGGAGCAGTTACTGGAGCAATTAGGGGTAATCATTGTTCCTGACTAAGCGCAAGATTCGGCTACGCACATAACAAAGCGTTTAAGACAGATTCGCAACGCTGGGCATTTTCGGTTTGCTTTGAATTTAGTGTTTACGGCACAATGGTTTAGGTTGGGTGGCATGTTGCTCACTACTTAACGCGGCGTTAGATGTAATTAACCGGAAAGTTGCGCACGAATAATTTTTTTCTTCAAGACTACAACTTTAAGAGAAAAGAACACATAATCCCTTCGAATCATATTGGAGGCGGATCATGAAAAGCTGGTTATTTCTTACTGTTGCAATTCTTGGAGAGGTAGTTGCAACATCTGCATTAAAGTCCAGTGAAGGTTTTACGAAGCTCGTACCATCTTTCATCGTAATTGTTGGCTATGGAATTGCATTTTATTTCCTTTCATTGGTCTTGAAGTCTATTCCTATAGGGGTGGCCTATGCAGTTTGGTCTGGCCTTGGCGTAGTATTAGTCACTGCTGTTGCATGGGGGCTTTACGGGCAAAAAATTGATGCATGGGGTTTCGTGGGTATTAGTTTAATAGTTTGCGGTGTATTGGTTTTAAATTTGCTTTCTAAAGCAAGCGTTCATTAAGTGGCACTGGCATCTAACAATCGGCAGCAGGCGGTCAGCCTACACTACGCGGTTTTGTGTTACTCGCTGCGCTCAAACATTAACACAAAACCGCTCCGTTACGGCTGCCGCTGTGCCGGGCGTTAACCTCTGAGGAAGAATTGTGAAACTATCACTAATGGTAGCTATATCGAAGAATGGAGTTATCGGGAATGGCCCTGATATTCCATGGAGTGCCAAAGGTGAACAGCTCCTGTTTAAAGCTATTACCTATAACCAATGGCTGTTGGTTGGACGCAAGACTTTTGAATCAATGGGAGCATTACCCAACCGAAAGTATGCGGTCGTAACACGTTCAAGTTTTACATCTGACAATGAGAACGTAGTGATCTTTCCATCAATTAAAGATGCTTTAACCAACCTAAAGAAAATAACGGATCATGTCATTGTTTCAGGTGGTGGGGAGATATACAAAAGCCTGATCGATCAAGTAGATACACTACATATATCTACAATAGACATCGAGCCGGAAGGTGATGTTTACTTTCCTGAAATCCCCAGCAATTTTAGGCCAGTTTTTACCCAAGACTTCGCCTCTAACATAAATTATAGTTACCAAATCTGGCAAAAGGGTTAACAAGTGGCAGCAACGGATTCGCAAACCTGTCACGCCTTTTGTACCAAAAGCCGCGCCAGGTTTGCGATCCGCTGTGCCAGGCGTTAGGCAGCACAGAGCGACCATTTCATGTCCGCGAGCACCCCCCCCATAACTCTTCGCCTCATGACCGAGCGCGACCTGCCGATGCTCCATGATTGGCTCAACCGGCCGCACATCGTTGAGTGGTGGGGTGGTGACGAAGAGCGACCGACTCTTGATGAAGTGCTGGAACACTACCTGCCCAGAGCGATGGCGGAAGAGTCCGTAACACCGTACATCGCAATGCTGGGCGAGGAACCGATCGGCTATGCTCAGTCGTACGTCGCGCTCGGAAGCGGTGATGGCTGGTGGGAAGATGAAACTGATCCAGGAGTGCGAGGAATAGACCAGTCTCTGGCTGACCCGACACAGTTGAACAAAGGCCTAGGAACAAGGCTTGTCCGCGCTCTCGTTGAACTACTGTTCTCGGACCCCACCGTGACGAAGATTCAGACCGACCCGACTCCGAACAACCATCGAGCCATACGCTGCTATGAGAAGGCAGGATTCGTGCGGGAGAAGATCATCACCACGCCTGACGGGCCGGCGGTTTACATGGTTCAAACACGACAAGCCTTCGAGAGAAAGCGCGGTGTTTCCTAACAACTCATTCAAGCCGACGCCGCTTCGCGGCGCGGCTTAATTCAGGTGTTAGGCGGCAAACCAACCAGCGGCGCAACTGTGATAAGAGCCTTGCTCACACTCATCGCATTCCTCGTCACCTTGCCGGTGATCGGCGTCATGACATTCTTTGCTGTCATCTTCTTGGCTGGCCCGCACGGCGGCGTCCTACCTCAATGGACAGAGCCAGTAGTCCTCATTCTCGGCTGGTCGGTGGTGATAGTCTTTCCCACCCTCGTTGCCCGCAAAGTTTGGCTACGAACTGGCAAGGCCAAATAGATGTCTTCTGGCAGCTTCGGCGTCAACTTCAGCTACATTGTCGCCACTGGCGGCAGCACGAGCATTGGCATTTCTGGCACTTGCCGCCTAACAATTCGTTCAAGCCGAACTTGCTTCGTTCCACCAAAGCCATGGCAGAAAGAGCTTGCCATGGCTTTGGCTCCACTACGCAAGTCGGCTTAACTCAGGCGTTAGCCATATTATGGAGCCTCATGCTTTTATATAAAATGTGTGACAATCAAAATTATGGGGTTACTTACATGAAGTTTTTATTGGTATTTTCGCTTTTAATACCATCCGTGGTTTTTGCAAGTAGTTCAAAGTTTCGGCAAGTTGAACAAGACGTTAAGGCAATTGAAGTTTCTCTTTCTGCTCGTATAGGTGTTTCCGTTCTTGATACTCAAAATGGAGAATACTGGGATTACAATGGCAATCAGCGCTTCCCGTTGACAAGTACTTTTAAAACAATAGCTTGCGCTAAATTACTATATGATGCTGAGCAAGGAAAAGTTAATCCCAATAGTACAGTCGAGATTAAGAAAGCAGATCTTGTGACCTATTCCCCTGTAATAGAAAAGCAAGTAGGGCAGGCAATCACACTCGATGATGCGTGCTTCGCAACTATGACTACAAGTGATAATACTGCGGCAAATATCATCCTAAGTGCTGTAGGTGGCTCCAAAGGCGTTACTGATTTTTTAAGACAAATTGGGGACAAAGAGACTCGTCTAGACCGTATTGAGCCTGATTTAAATGAAGGTAAGCTCGGTGATTTGAGGGATACGACAACTCCTAAGGCAATAGCCAGTACTTTGAATAAATTTTTATTTGGTTCAGCGCTATCTGAAATGAACAAAAAAAAATTAGAGTCTTGGATGGTGAACAATCAAGTCACTGGTAATTTACTACGTTCAGTATTGCCGGCGGGATGGAACATTGCGGATCGTTCAGGTGCTGGCGGATTTGGTGCTCGGAGTATTACAGCAGTTGTGTGGAGTGAGCATCAAGCCCCAATTATTGTGAGCATCTATCTAGCTCAAACACAGGCTTCAATGGCAGAGCGAAATGATGCGATTGTTAAAATTGGTCGTTCAATTTTTGACGTTTATACATCACAGTCGCGCTGATAAGGCTAACAAGGCCATCAAGTTGACGGCTTTTCCGTCGCTTGTTTTGTGGCTTAACGCTACGCTACCACAAAACAATCAACTACAAAGCCGCAACTTATGGCGGCGTTAAACATCATGAGGGAAGCGGTGATCGCCGAAGTATCGACTCAACTATCAGAGGTAGTTGGCGTCATCGAGCGCCATCTCGAACCGACGTTGCTGGCCGTACATTTGTACGGCTCCGCAGTGGATGGCGGCCTGAAGCCACACAGTGATATTGATTTGCTGGTTACGGTGACCGTAAGGCTTGATGAAACAACGCGGCGAGCTTTGATCAACGACCTTTTGGAAACTTCGGCTTCCCCTGGAGAGAGCGAGATTCTCCGCGCTGTAGAAGTCACCATTGTTGTGCACGACGACATCATTCCGTGGCGTTATCCAGCTAAGCGCGAACTGCAATTTGGAGAATGGCAGCGCAATGACATTCTTGCAGGTATCTTCGAGCCAGCCACGATCGACATTGATCTGGCTATCTTGCTGACAAAAGCAAGAGAACATAGCGTTGCCTTGGTAGGTCCAGCGGCGGAGGAACTCTTTGATCCGGTTCCTGAACAGGATCTATTTGAGGCGCTAAATGAAACCTTAACGCTATGGAACTCGCCGCCCGACTGGGCTGGCGATGAGCGAAATGTAGTGCTTACGTTGTCCCGCATTTGGTACAGCGCAGTAACCGGCAAAATCGCGCCGAAGGATGTCGCTGCCGACTGGGCAATGGAGCGCCTGCCGGCCCAGTATCAGCCCGTCATACTTGAAGCTAGACAGGCTTATCTTGGACAAGAAGAAGATCGCTTGGCCTCCCGCGCAGATCAGTTGGAAGAATTTGTTCACTACGTGAAAGGCGAGATCACCAAGGTAGTCGGCAAATAATGTCTAACAATTCGTTCAAGCCGACGCCGCTTCGCGGCGCGGCTTAACTCAAGCGTTAGATGCACTAAGCACATAATTGCTCACAGCCAAACTATCAGGTCAAGTCTGCTTTTATTATTTTTAAGCGTGCATAATAAGCCCTACACAAATTGGGAGATATATCATGAAAGGCTGGCTTTTTCTTGTTATCGCAATAGTTGGCGAAGTAATCGCAACATCCGCATTAAAATCTAGCGAGGGCTTTACTAAGCTTGCCCCTTCCGCCGTTGTCATAATCGGTTATGGCATCGCATTTTATTTTCTTTCTCTGGTTCTGAAATCCATCCCTGTCGGTGTTGCTTATGCAGTCTGGTCGGGACTCGGCGTCGTCATAATTACAGCCATTGCCTGGTTGCTTCATGGGCAAAAGCTTGATGCGTGGGGCTTTGTAGGTATGGGGCTCATAATTGCTGCCTTTTTGCTCGCCCGATCCCCATCGTGGAAGTCGCTGCGGAGGCCGACGCCATGGTGACGGTGTTCGGCATTCTGAATCTCACCGAGGACTCCTTCTTCGATGAGAGCCGGCGGCTAGACCCCGCCGGCGCTGTCACCGCGGCGATCGAAATGCTGCGAGTCGGATCAGACGTCGTGGATGTCGGACCGGCCGCCAGCCATCCGGACGCGAGGCCTGTATCGCCGGCCGATGAGATCAGACGTATTGCGCCGCTCTTAGACGCCCTGTCCGATCAGATGCACCGTGTTTCAATCGACAGCTTCCAACCGGAAACCCAGCGCTATGCGCTCAAGCGCGGCGTGGGCTACCTGAACGATATCCAAGGATTTCCTGACCCTGCGCTCTATCCCGATATTGCTGAGGCGGACTGCAGGCTGGTGGTTATGCACTCAGCGCAGCGGGATGGCATCGCCACCCGCACCGGTCACCTTCGACCCGAAGACGCGCTCGACGAGATTGTGCGGTTCTTCGAGGCGCGGGTTTCCGCCTTGCGACGGAGCGGGGTCGCTGCCGACCGGCTCATCCTCGATCCGGGGATGGGATTTTTCTTGAGCCCCGCACCGGAAACATCGCTGCACGTGCTGTCGAACCTTCAAAAGCTGAAGTCGGCGTTGGGGCTTCCGCTATTGGTCTCGGTGTCGCGGAAATCCTTCTTGGGCGCCACCGTTGGCCTTCCTGTAAAGGATCTGGGTCCAGCGAGCCTTGCGGCGGAACTTCACGCGATCGGCAATGGCGCTGACTACGTCCGCACCCACGCGCCTGGAGATCTGCGAAGCGCAATCACCTTCTCGGAAACCCTCGCGAAATTTCGCAGTCGCGACGCCAGAGACCGAGGGTTAGATCATGCCTAGCATTCACCTTCCGGCCGCCCGCTAGCGGACCCTGGTCAGGTTCCGCGAAGGTGGGCGCAGACATGCTGGGCTCGTCAGGATCAAACTGCACTATGAGGCGGCGGTTCATACCGCGCCAGGGGAGCGAATGGACAGCGAGGAGCCTCCGAACGTTCGGGTCGCCTGCTCGGGTGATATCGACGAGGTTGTGCGGCTGATGCACGACGCTGCGGCGTGGATGTCCGCCAAGGGAACGCCCGCCTGGGACGTCGCGCGGATCGACCGGACATTCGCGGAGACCTTCGTCCTGAGATCCGAGCTCCTAGTCGCGAGTTGCAGCGACGGCATCGTCGGCTGTTGCACCTTGTCGGCCGAGGATCCCGAGTTCTGGCCCGACGCCCTCAAGGGGGAGGCCGCATATCTGCACAAGCTCGCGGTGCGACGGACACATGCGGGCCGGGGTGTCAGCTCCGCGCTGATCGAGGCTTGCCGCCATGCCGCGCGAACGCAGGGGTGCGCCAAGCTGCGGCTCGACTGCCACCCGAACCTGCGTGGCCTATACGAGCGGCTCGGATTCACCCACGTCGACACTTTCAATCCCGGCTGGGATCCAACCTTCATCGCAGAACGCCTAGAACTCGAAATCTAACGTCCGTTCGGGCATCGAGGTCCATGTCGGGGTGGGACGGGCCCGTGGCTTCAAGATCACTTGCAGTCCGACCGCGATGTCTTGGTTGCGCGAGAGGTTGTCGATATCCTCCACTTCCATCATCAACCCTGGATAATGCCGCCGCCGTCATCGCCGCCGACGCCCGTGCCGGGCTTTTCGGGCCTGTCAGGCTCGCTCGGCCGCCTCTGCGACTTCGCGCACCTTCGGAAAAATAATGACGTTGGTGCGGTGGGGTTCCATAGTGTTCCTCCTGGCCTTACGGCCCGATCTTCAATTCATGATACTTCCAGTTCTTCGAGCGAGTGCCCCTTGGCGAGCCATTCTTTGACCCATTTGGGCTTGCGCCCGCGTCCGTTCCATGTTTCCCATTGGTCGTCAGGATTACGATACTGACGTTCCTTGCTCGCAAGCTCGGCGATGTTTATTCCATGCGTGTTGGCAATTTCGAGAATTTTCTTGCGGGCTTCCTGCCTCTCTTTGGCCTCTCGTTTCTTGAGTTCTGCGTCGATCTGGGCACGCTGTGCACGCAGCTCGTCGGCGCTCATGTTCTTGAGGTCATTCACTTTTCTACTCTCCTTCTACACTAGAATTGCGGATGGTCAGATTGCGACCGTATTGCTTGACAGCCTTCGGCCTTCCTGGGGTTCTAGGGATTTTCCGTCCAAAAACGACAAAGTGCTCTGGAGGCCGCGCCGTCCGTGGCCTCCAGAGGGGTATTACTTTTCGCTGACGGGTAAATATCCCTCGATTGAGCGCATAAGCTCCTCCAGATCTGGCAATTTTTCGCTCAATTCGAAGTGGTAAGTCCCCTTGAGGTTAATGTTGTGCCAGGCCACAGGGGATGCCTGTTTGACGATATCTATTCTCTTGGTATCTCCTTGGTATTCGAAGCTGGTCAACAGCTGGCTGAGTATCCTGGAGTTGAAGTAAACGATGGCATTGGTGACCAGGCGAGCGCACTCATTCCATAGCTGGATTTCTTCGTCTGAACTGCCCCGGAACTGATCCCCATTGACGCTGCTCACGGCCCGACGCAGTTGGTGATAGGCCTCTCCCCGGTTCAGCGCGCGCTGAACATAGTTTCTTAAACTGGCATCATCGATGTAGCACAGTAGATAATTCGCTTTCACCAGGCGATTGTATTCCGTCAGGGCTTCCAGCAGCGGGTGATTGCGCTTGTACTCCGAGAGCTTTCTCACCAAGGTGGCTTGCGTTGTTTTCCGCTGCTTAAGTGATACTGCAATCCGTTGGATGGTATCCCAGTGCTGCGCAATACGATGGGTATTGATTGGCTTTTTTAAGCACAGCTGAATTCGGTGTTCTTTGTCTTCCTTGACATCAAACATGTCATTGATCACTTTGCCAACCTGGGCATAGCGTGGGGCAAACTGGTATCCGAACAGATCCAGTAACGCGAAGTTCACATGGTTCACCCCATGGGTATCGGTTGAGAGCACATCCGGAATGATGTCTGACGTATTGCTCATCAACAAATCAAAGATGTAGTGCGATTCATGTTCGTTGGCGCCGATCACTCTGGCGTTGATCGCAGCGTGATTGGCGATCAAGGTCATGGCAGAAACACCTTTTTGAGTGCCAAAGTACTTCGACGAATAACGGGTTTTGAAGGTCTCGCGCCGGGCTTCGAACTTTTGACCATCGGCACTGGCGTGGATCACATCTTCCTGGATGTTGTAGTACCGGAAGATGGGTAGCTTGGCTGTCGCGTTATTGATGTTGTCGTTAGCAGCATTCAATGTTTCCAGGCGAAGATAGTTCGCCTGGATAGTGCTGAGCTGATCATAGGTACGATCAGAGATCTGTGCCATGCCGTAAATGCCTTGATTGGTTGCATTGCCGACCAGAATTGCCAACAGGTCATATTCATGGGAACGGCTTCTGGATTGGGAACCCAGCACATGAGCGAAGCAGTCAATGAAACCGGTGTCACGATCAACCATGCGCAGTACATCCGCAATCCCCGTTGTGGGAATTTGCTGGAAGAAGGGATTGTTGACCAGATGATGTTTGCTGGCCGAAGGCAGGCGCCAGAAGCGTTTACCCTGCGGATTACGCAAGATGATATTCCGGTTGTCTTCCTGTTCAAGATATTCGCCGACTTCGTACAAACGGGTATCCAATTCCATGGCCATCTGTTTGATCAGCTTTTCAGGCTCCTCCGCTAATTTTGTAAAATGGCTCTGTTGAAGCAGCGTATATTTGTTTTTTCGCCAATGTTCCCCGTCGATCAGGTCGGCGTCGAGTGCCCGGTATTTAGTGATATCAGGCAGCGTCAGCTGGCCATTCAGGCGATCAGGAATCTGTTGATAGAGGAACCACTCATAACGATCGATCAGGATATTCCCTTCACCATCCAGCAGGAATTCACGTGATTTTTTGGAAAGGAGTCTGGTGTCGGCAGTTTGCAACTGAGCGTCCTGGCCGTTGAGTTCGTTTTGTGTTTTCGCCAAGGCGGCCGCTAAGTGCTGGGTGCCGTCGCAGCCTTCGAAGCGCAGACATAGGAACAACTCTCGCAGCAAACCTTTCCGCAGACTTTCTTTCTCGTCGCAGTACTGCCACATGGCTTCATCGACCGATCGTCGCTGCTCGTTCAGGAAGAGACATACAGATTCCAGATCCCTTTTGGTCAGCAGGCTCAGTGCTTGCTGTCTTACTGTTGCAAACGGTAGTTGCAGATCAATGCTGTCATCAATGAACAGGTGCAGTACTTCAGCTGCCTTGCTGACATTTTTAGCTGCTTTTTGCCAATCCTTAAACACCGCTTCCTGCGCATAATCCTTTGCCTTCTGTTTGGTCTGTCTGACATGATGCACAAAGCCATCGGCAATACGTTCCAGCGCTTGCTGCCATCGCGTTTGAAGATAGCACAATAAATACAGCCATTGGCTGCCTACGGTTTGACGTTTCAGTTTGGCACCGTAGTAGTCGACTTTCTCTGCCAGGTGTTGCAGATTTTTCTGCGACAGTGATAGCGTGCTCAACAGCAGATCCACTTCCGGCATCCAATGCTGGATATGGCGATAGACAATCAGTTCTTTCTCCAACTCGGTTCCGGTGAAGTTACGAGCCGATTGTCGCAACTGTCGGAACGGCAGTGGACCTGTGCCGTTCACGAGCTCCGCCAGTGCTTGCTTAAGACCGCGTGACATTGCACGCTCAAGGTGCGCGGCCATGTGTTCCTGTTCGTCTCCCACCACCTGACTGATGATCTTTTGCAGCGTGCTGTAGGCAGGGATTGCGATCTTCTGCCCCGAACAATATTCAATGGCCGCATCGAAGAGGTGCCTAGGCGCTGTCCAGGCTCTGGCTTGCTGGGATAAGTAATCTCTCAACGCCGCTCCATGGTCTTTGACATTCCAGCGCTGGTAGTTGCAGAGCTGGAAAACACGTTGGTAAATCCGTTCGTTCTCTTTTGGCGTGAGATTAAAGGGTCTACAGCCTGGGCCTGGTAGAACGGTTTGATAAACGTATTTGAGGTCCTGCTTGATCTGATGAAAGCCGGGATTCAGCACCACCGGCTTGGCTTTGAAATAGCCCAGCAGTACCACCAGCATGTAACGCTGGCCCCGATGACGGAGGCTTTTAGCGATCGCCAGTTCCTTATCGTTCAGCGAGAAAAAGAAGCGTTGGTCGGCGGAGGTGAAAGCGGGGGGTCCATATAACTCATCTTGTTCTGCCTCGGACAAGATTTGGACACGTTCTTCGAATGCCATGGATTTAGCCCAAAAAGACTAAATCTTACTCAAACAGAGCCCAAATAGGGATCTCGAAAAAAGTAATACCCCTCTGGAGGCCACAGACGGCGGGGCCTCCAGAGCACTTTGTCGTTTTTGGACGGAAAATCCCTAGAACCCCTAAGTGCCTTCAGTATAAGGCCTAGAGGTGTCTACGAAGCCCAGGGCGATTCATTAATAAATAGCGAGACCGTAACGGTCTCGCATGCTCAACTTGTCACTTTGCCTCTAGTTTATCTGCCTTCCCAGCAGCAGTACGAACCTGCTGGTAATCCCCCCTAAAAACCACGGTGCTCATAAGTAGAATTTTCCGTAAGCTGCACACAGGGGAGAAAATCACGTTTTACCGACAGCCAGATACTGGCTGTCCTGAAGCAGGCCGAGAACGGGGTTCCAGTGCCTGACCTGTGCCGTGAACACGGCATCAGCAGTGCGACCTTTTACAAGTGGCGATCCAAGTTTGGTGGCATGGATGCATCCATGATGGCCCGACTCAAGGAGCTTGAGAACGAGAACCGGAATTGATTATGCTTGGCCGAGTGCGTCCAGCGATGGGTAGAGAAAAAGGCGCTCCGCATAAGGCTTTGCCTCCCCCGTCAAACGAGCAACATGCGGTAGACCAGCACCGATCAGCAGTACCGGAAGTCTCTCTTGCGACATACGGTGAATAGCGGCAATAAGGGCAGCTAGATCCTCTTTTGAGAAATACTGAACGTTATCAATGAAAAGAACCCATCCCGTGCCCGCAGCCTGTGCTGCTTTGCCGATCACAGCCAATAGGCCTAGTAGGTCGTATTCAAGGTCTCCGCTATCAGCGAGTCCCGGCTTAGGCTGAGCGGGGATCTCAGCACCTCTGGTATCAATTTTGAAGGTAGACGCAAAACTCTGAAGGCCTGTTAATCCACGGCTAACTATTTCCTTTGCCGACTCAACACCAGAGAGCGAGTGCATAACTTCCCGCATTTCAGGATAGAGAAGACGTGCAAGGCCTTCATGTTCTGGTGATTTGACATGAGAAACGAGAAGACCTTCCTTCCTAGCATTTATTCTAATTTCATTCAGCAATACGGTCTTTCCAGTGCCTTTTAACCCGAGAAACATTATGGGGCGTGCGTTTCGCCCCTTAATGGCTCGCCCACAGGATATTCTTGCCATTTCAAGAAGTGAGGTGTGCACCTCCAATTCGGAAGGCCTGTGTCTAACGCCAGGCGTCAACGGGTTGCGGTAGGAATCCATATGAACCACTAAATCTCGATTTGCGGGGCTAAGGGAGCCCCCACCTGACGAGTTTAGTCCGCCAGGAGTGGATGGGCCAAGGTCAACCTTTCTGCTTTCGCTGATAGATTATTTGAGCATCATTTATTTCGGACATACTCAGAATATGTCCATCAGCATGCCCGGAATCAGGAAAGATAGACCCATTCTCCAGCACAAAAAAATAGACGGGATCACAATCTGGATCATCTCTGCTCCTGAGCTCAACCAAGCGCTCAAGCGTCCAGCGGTCACTTTGGGTCATCCAGGCGGGCATCATCACTAACACATCTGTGACGATGAGGCCGTCACCTTGTTGGTTCAAGATCTCAACCAGCATCTGTACATCAGCCGGCATTAGGGTGTTCTGCAAATCGAGTCCGTCGTCGTCCTGCACAAGGGTTACACAGAACCATGGGCGAAAGAGGTTTCGTTCAACTAGGCGCCAATGCTGTGATTCGCCAAAAAGGCCGTAAAAACCTACCTCAGTACTTTTATGCGTTTTAAACATAGCCAGTCACGTCAAAATGAACACTATAGATTGTAGTTCTATAGTGTTCAAGATGGCTAGATATTTAGCTTTACGAGTCGAGGAAATTGACAAGTGGAGCTCAAGCACGCATTCGCAGCGGCTTTGCGAGATATTCGTAATAGCCGAAAATTGACACAAGAAGATTTTTCGAGCGTTAGTAGTAGAACTTATCTCAGTACCTTGGAGCGCGGGATGAAATCGCCAACGCTCGAAAAAATTGATGCGTTATCTTCCGTTATAGGGGTTCATCCCCTGACCTTGCTGACTCGCTGCTATCTAAATGCGGCGCCGGGGGTGTCCCTGGAAGACCTTATGGCCCGAGTGAAGGCCGAGGTCGATGCTCTTGCCCCGTCAAGTACATGATTTTGATGATACCTAAATAAGCGGGCGCGCCTTGACTGCAAGGTTACAGCTGCCTACCCTCTGACTGTAAAATTGCACTAAAGAGGCCGTCGGCATGAGTCTCTCAATCGCGAGCTTCATACAGCGCGGAAGCGAAGTACCGCGGGTACTGCTTCCCTCCATCTTCCGGATCTTCGAAGCCTGGAAACTCACCGGTGCGCAGCAGGTGAAGCTTCTGGGTCTGATCAATGAAAAAACCTTGTACAACTGGAAAAAGGCGCCCGAGAAGGCCGAGCTATCCCTCGATCACATCGAACGGGCGAGTTACATTCTTGGCATCTACAAGGCGCTGCAGGTGCTTTTTCCTACCCAATCCAACGCCGACCGTTGGCTAACGAAAGCGAACGATAGCCCCATGTTCAATGGTCAGGCGCCAATAGATTGGCTGATGGCCGGGTACATGGTGGATCTGGCGGCTATCCGGGTTCATCTGGACTCCGCGCGGGGCGGCTGATTAGCTCGACGACTTTTCATACAGGGTCCAGGGTGCTCCCCCCTTTTCACAGACGGCCCTAATACGGTATGTCAGTGCTATCAGGATCAATGTTGGTACCACTCACACCCCCGAACTGAGGTACTTCACCACCCAGCTTGCCTATGGTTTTTGCCATCTCACCGTTCAGATACAGGAGTGACATGTAGCGGCTACGGGCAATGTCGAGATCACGCTTCAGCGTCTCTATTTGAGCTGTCTGGCGGGGGTTGTCCTGAATTCGCTGGTAGGGCCTGGTTACGCTTGCAGTGCTCATATTAAGTGTCCACTAGAAAATAAGTGGACACTATCCTGACGGCCCCAGTGCTCAGCTCAAGACGGGATCACCGGACGCTTACCATGCTTTGAGATGGGGCGTGCTTTCAGGAGTACGTAGGCATTCAAAGATTCGTAGGTGCTCGTCAGGGTTAACTCGCCATGCTCATGAATTTTGAGGTTGGCTGAGCCTTAGCAAATTCTTGTTTGGCTGCGTTGCGGTTCCAAGACGCGGTACGCCGGTGATCTTTGGGACGCCATTGCCCCCAGTTACACTTTTATTGGCTTAGCGGGCAGTCAAGCACTCAAGTACCTCTAGCCTCCTAGACTAGATATATCTCATCCTCTCGGTCTGTAGGCGGCATAGCATGAATATAAGCTTGACTGTCCTCCTAACCCGTGTCACCAGACGATTATAGCTGGATAGCAAAACGAGACCTCAGGTTGACAGAAAAAAAGTCTGTCAAAGCGGTCTATTATTTTTTTGCCTTATCATTCAATACCTTGTATACTAAATTCACAGCTGACAGAAGTTTCATATCGTAGTTCGGGTAATTCGTCGAGAAACAGTACGCCACGGTGGGCCTGGCTGATTTCTCCGGGGCGCGGCTGGCTGCCGCCGCCCACCAGCGCTGCCGCAGATGCACCATGATGGGGCGCACGGAATGGCCGCGTCGGCCAGGCCTGTAACGGGCCTTGTCCGCATACTGACTGGATGGCGGCGACTTCAAGTGCTTCGCTCTCGACCAGTTGCGGCAAAATCCCGGGTAAGCGACTGGCGAGCAGGGTTTTCCCGGTACCCGGCGGGCCAAACAAAAGCAGATTATGCCCGCCACTGGCCGCGACGATCAGCGCGCGTTTGGCCTGCGCCTGCCCTTGCACCTCGTCAAGGTCAGCATGATAGCGAGGCATTTCGGGTGCCGGATTGGCCGGTACCGGTTCGAGGGTGCGTTCACCGCGCAGGTGTTCGCACAGCTCCAACAGATGATCGGCGGCGATTATATGCAAACCCCGTACTAACGCTGCCTCCATGGCATTGGCGCGTGGTAACAGCAGGGTCCGGCCCTGGTCGCGACAGGCGAGGGCCGCCGGCAACACGCCCTGCACCGGACGTAACTCGCCGGACAGCGCCAGCTCGCCCAGGCATTCGCACTGGTCCAGCACCTCGGCAGGAATCTGGCCGCTGGCCGATAACAGGCCCAGTGCAATGGCCAGATCGAAGCGTCCGCCTTCCTTGGGCAGGTCAGCGGGCGCGAGATTGATGGTGATGCGTTTCAGACCGGGGAATTCGAGGCGCGCATTCTGCAGTGCGCTGCGTACGCGGTCCTTGCTTTCGCGCACCGCGGTTTCAGGCAGCCCGACCAGTGTCAGGCTGGGCATTCCATTGGCCAGATGCACCTCAACGGTGACGGCAGGCGCCTGCACGCCGAGTTTGGCGCGGCTGTGGACAATCGCCAGGGACATGATCGCTCCTTGATCAGGCCCACCTGCGCATCAGGTGGACGGTGCTTGCGTGCCTTGCTCGATGGCTTCTACGCGCTTTTCCAGGGCTTCTAGCCGTGCGCGGGTACGTTCAAGAACGACCTGCTGCGTCTCGAATTCCTCACGGCTGACTACATCGAGTTTGGAAAGCGCGCTCTGCAGCAAGGCTTTGAGGTGTTGTTCTACATCAGGTCCCGGAAGACCCTTTTCATTGATCAGCAATCGTGCGGCCTGGCTGCTGACCGCGCCAATCAGAACTTTATGCAACATGGCGATTCGCTCTCGCTGGGCCCGGGCAGAATACGGCGTCCTGAAAACGCTTGCGCTCGATCACGCGGCATTTTCAACAATTGTCCCTGCCGGAGGGCGACAAAAGCGCAGTTTAGCACAGCCCTCGAGTCCTCTTTTTGCGGGCTGGTCACTGTTCACCAATGGCGCACAGACGGGTATTGCTTGCACCACGCTGGGGCATAGCGCCGTTAGCCGGTTCGCTTGGCAAAATGCCATATGGATAATAAGCCACTGAAAATAAAGAAGAATCTGAATGTGGCAGGAATTCTGCAGTGCAATCCGCAGCTGCAGCTGGTAGGCGAACCAAATTGGGTTCCTTCCCGGAAGCGAGCTTGGCTTTACCGAAGGGAGCACGGAGACGAAGCAGTTGCACTGAGCATAGGGATCGTTGCCAGACCAGTTTCGCCGCAAGGACCGATAACTGCGACAACCTCCATGCGTCGTCCCGTTTCTAAAAGCCTCTAACTCGGCATAGACTTGTCCCTGTCCCCCAGGGCAGTCCATATACACGGGAGTATCGATATGAAATTAGTAACGGCTGTTATCAAGCCATTCAAGCTGGATGACGTGCGTGAAGCCTTATCCGAGATCGGGGTCCAGGGCATCACGGTTACCGAGGTCAAGGGTTTTGGCCGACAGAAGGGGCATACCGAACTTTATCGTGGCGCGGAATACGTAGTGGATTTCCTGCCCAAGGTGAAGATCGATGTGGCAATCGGAGACGACATGCTGGACCGGGTTATCGAGGCGATTACCAAGGCAGCCAACACCGGGAAGATCGGTGACGGGAAGATCTTCGTAGTCAATCTGGAGCAGGCGATCCGCATCCGAACCGGGGAAACCGATACGGACGCAATCTAGGGATCGTTAATTGACGCAGTAACCAAGCCTATTTGGGGGGCTTATTATGGATATCTCGCAAGTAACGTATGCGTTGGATACGTTCTATTTTCTGCTGTGCGGCATTCTGGTGATGTGGATGGCCGCCGGTTTCGCCATGCTTGAGGCCGGCCTGGTCCGCGCCAAGAGCACCACCGAAATTCTGGCCAAGAACATCGCACTGTTCGCTATCGCGTCGGTCATGTACCTGCTGATCGGCTACTACATCATGTACTCCTCTGACGGCCCGATCTTTCCGAGCCTGGGCTTTTTGATCGGTAGCGAAAACACGGTTGATGCGGTGCTGGCCGGTGGCGACGATGCGCCCTACTACTCTTCCCGCGCGGACTTCTTCTTCCAGATCGTCTTTGCTGGCGCCTGTATGTCGATTGTTTCGGGCGCAGTGGCCGAGCGTATGAAGCTGTGGTCCTTCCTGCTGTTCGCGGTTGTCATGACGGGTTTCATCTACCCGATCCAGGGCGCCTGGAGCTGGGGCGGCGGCTGGTTGTCGGATGTCGGTTACTCGGATTATGCCGGCTCTGGCATCGTGCATATGGCTGGTGCTGCGGCGGCTCTCGCGGGTGTGCTGGTCCTGGGTCCGCGTCGCGGCAAATACGGCCCGAACGGCCAGGTCAACGCTATCCCGGGTTGTAACCTGGCACTGTCCACACTGGGTATCTTCATCCTGTGGATGGGTTGGTTCGGCTTCAACGGCGGCTCGGAACTGAAGATCTCCGACATCGATTCGGCTAACAACGTGGCTCAGGTACTGGTCAATACCAACCTGTCTGCGGCGGGCGGCCTGATTGCGGCGATGATTGTTTCACGCATCCTGTTCGGCAAGACCGACCTGACCATGATCCTCAACGGCGCGCTGGCAGGTCTGGTCTCCATCACTGCCGATCCGCTTTCACCGAGTGCGCTGTCGGCCATGCTGATCGGTGCGGTTGGTGGCGTGATTGTGGTCTTCAGCGTCCTGGCCTTGGACAAGCTGAAGCAGGACGATCCGGCTGGCGCGATTTCCGCCCACGGTTCTGCCGGTATCTGGGGCGTGATGGCGGTGCCGCTGACCAACGCTGAAGCGACCTTCGGCGGCCAGTTAGCTGGCGTGATCGGCATCTTCCTCTGGGTGTTCCTGGCTAGCCTGCTGGTCTGGTATATCATCAAGGCAATCATTGGTGTGCGCATCAGTGAGGAAGAGGAATACGAAGGCGCCGATATTTCCGAGTGCGGAATGGAAGCCTATCCGGAATTTACCAGCAGCAAAGGCTGAGCAGCAGCGACCGCCAGACCTTTGAGAAGGTAAAGCTATACAAGCAGGGCGCCCCATGGCGCCCTGCTTGCGTTTGGAACTTGAGGAGACCTGCAATGTGGTTGCAACGAACCATCACGCTCAAGCCCCGTCGCCGGGGCTTTCACCTGGTTGATGAGGAAATACTCTCTGCGTTGCCCGAACTGGCAGATATGGACGTGGGGTTACTCCATCTGTGGTTACTGCACACCTCTGCCTCGCTCAGCATCAACGAGAATGCCGATCCACTGGTACGCGGTGATCTCGAGGCGTTCCTGCGCCGTCTGGTGCCAGACGACACGCCGTACTTCAAGCATACGTACGAAGGCCCCGATGACATGACCGCGCATGTCAAAGCCAGCCTGCTTGGCGTCCAGCTGAGCGTTCCGGTCAGCCATGGGCGGCTCGCTACCGGAACCTGGCAGGGAATCTATCTGGGTGAGCACCGGGAAGAGGCCGGCAGCCGGCGCGTGCTTGCAACGCTTCAGGGCTAAACTTGATGGGATGAGCGCGGTCACAGCTAAGAACAACGACAGGAGAAGACTATGCAGGCCGAGACTTTCCAGTACCTGCTGGAGTGGACCACGAAGTTCCATAACCATATGGCCAGTTGCCTCGAAGAAGGGCTCGATGAGCAGCTGGACGACTGCGCCAAATGGCTGATGAAGTACGTCGCCGAGCATGAGCGCACGCTGGCCACGGAAGTGGAGGGTTTTAAACGTCAGGCTGATCCCAAGGCGCTCAACACCTGGCTATACGAGCATCTGACCGAAACGCTCCCGCCGAATGATCGCCGCAAATTGCCGTTCGGCAGCATGAGCTTCGAGGACATCGCCAGCGAGGTTGTCGATGTGCATAACCAGATCGTCAATACCTATGAATCAATGGCTAACAAGGCTGCCATTCCCGAAGCACAGGAGCTGATGGAAAAGGTACTGGATGCCGAGCAGGGCGTGCTCAGGCAGATGGCAGACCGGATCAGCAGCTCACGCGAAATGTAGCCAGGCTGCGTAATGCCAGGGGGCCGTCGGCGCTCACCTGGCTGAAGTGGTGGCGAGGCCTCTACATCAGGCTTTTTGTACCCCAGGCGCAACTGAAAAAAATCTGAATTGTTGCTGGCCAAATTTTCTGGTTGCGCTATAAATAGCCTGTTTTTTTCTGCGCGAGACCAAGGTAATGAGCGACGACGACATCGAAGACCAAGAGCAGGATCAGGATCAGGAACTGACCGGGCTGAACGACCCCAATGTGGATGACACGTCAGACGACGACGAAGAGACGCCGGTCGTAAAGCCTCGCAAGAAGGCTGCCGTGGAGGATCCGCTGGAAGGGCTGTCTGTTGAAGCCAAGGCGCGCGAGCGGGAAATGCTGGAGCGGCAGATCGCCGAATTCATGGCGCGCGGCGGGCAGGTGCAGGAGATCGATTCCAATGTGGTCAGTGATCCGCCCAGAAAGCCCGACAGCAAATACGGCAGCAGACCTATCTAGGTTCCAGATCTAGGTTCCAGAGTGCCGATGTCATAGCGCTGTAGCCACTCGGGTATCTCGCTCAGGCAGCGCACTTCGCCATGGGGTCTGGGTTGGTCCGGCCAGGGCAAACCCAGCCGATTGAACCAGAGCGTGTGCAGTCCAACTGCCTGCGCGCCCTGCATATCGTCAACCGGATGGTCGCCGATATGCAGGGTTTCGGCAGGTTCGGCAGAGGCTCGCTCCAGGGCAGCGAGAAACGGCGCAGGGTCGGGTTTGCTGCGGCCGATGTCGTCGGCCGACACGATAATACTGAAATACTGCTCAAGCCCCAGACGGCGCACATCGGCATTGCCGTTGGAAATCGTCGCGAGTTGATAACGCGGAGCCAGTTGCTGCAACAGGTTTTCCACATGCGGAAAGAAAGTCACCGCATGGCGCGCCTCGAGAAACACATCAAAACCCCGCTGCGCCAGCTCTTTCAGCTGATCCTCGGCATAACCCGCTTTGCGCAGCCCCAGCTCCAGTATGGCAATGCGCAGCGCAGTCACCCGGTGGCTCAGGTCGGGATCGGTCGCCAGCACCTCCTTGCGCAAGTGGCGGCGCGCTTCCGCATCCAGCCGTTCTACAAACAAGGGCGCGTTGACCTTCAGCCACTCGAGCAATGTCAGCTCGGCGGCTGCGACCACTGTCTCGGTTTCCCAGAGCGTGTTATCCAGATCGAATGTCAGCAGGCGGATCATGATTCATCTCGGTTCTTGGGTTTGCCAGGCGTGCCGGACGACTTTCTGGCACGGGGATGGCTTTGATCATACACCTGGGCCAGATGCTGGAAATCCAAGTGCGTATAGATCTGAGTAGTACTGATATCGGCGTGGCCGAGCAGCTCCTGCACCGCACGCAGGTCACCCGAAGACTCCAGGATATGGCTGGCGAAGGAGTGTCGCAGCATGTGTGGATGCACATGTTGGCCGATGTGCTGAACGCCGCGCTGGCGCACCCTCAGCTGAATAGCTCTGGGTGTCAGGCGTCGTCCTTGCTTGCCGATGAACAGCGGTTGCTCGGAGCCGCTGGGCGCCAGCCGTACTTTCAGCCAGCGCTGCAGGGCTTCGCGGGCATGGCGCCCGACCGGCAGGATGCGGGTCTTGCTGCCCTTGCCGAGCACCCGCACTTCGCCGCCGGCCAGGTCCACCTCATGCACGTTGAGTCCTGCCAGTTCGGCAAGGCGCAGGCCGGATGAGTAGAACAGCTCGAGCATGGCGTGGTCACGGATGGCCAGCCAGTCATCATCGTCGTTTTCGTTGAGTAGTCGCGCGGTCAGGTCTGCATCCAGGGCCCGGGGCAGTTTGCGCGGCGACTTCGGCGCACGCAGATCCAGCGCCGGGTTATGCCGGCACCTCCGCTCGCGGATCAGAAAGCGATACAGGCTGCGCACCGAGCTGAGCGCGCGCTGCAGGCTTCGACCGGACAGCCCGCGTTCGTGCTGCTTGGCCACAAAGCGGCGCAGGTATTCGGTATCCACCATGGACCAGTCGCGTACGCCTTGTTCGTGCAGGTAATCCGCCAACCCCGACAGGTCGTGCCGGTAGGCTTCAAGGGTTCGCGGGGACAGCTGACGCTCGCTGCGCAGGTGCTCCAGAAAAGCGTCCAGATCGGTCTGCAGAGGCGTTTCGAGTGTCATACGAGCTCCCTTACGGTACAGCCTGGATCCGCTGCGGGCGACCGGAGTGGCCCGGTCGCAATAGTGCGCAGGGCTTTAATCCCTGGGTTCATCCATCATCGGGCGCTGGCGCAGCAGTACGCGGGCGAGGGCGTCGGCGACGTAACCCAGAAACAGGGTGCCCGTCGCGCTCTTGTATTGCTGTGGATCGCGGCTGCCGAGCGCCAGTACGCCATGCAAACCATGATGCTGGATCGGCGCGAGGGCGGTGGAGGCGACTTCCTGACCGGATTCGCCGAACAGAAAGCCCAGCTCATCGGGACGCAGCACACCACTAAGGGTTTTGTTGCTGTCGAGCAGGTGCCCGATGGCTTCACGCGCTTCACTGTGCGTCACGCAGCGAGCGTTGGTAAAACGGTTGGCTTCGCTGAATAGGATCAGGCTGACAAAGGGCACCTGAAAGTCGTTGCGCAAACTGTCTTCAATACTGGCGATCACCTGGTCCAGGCTCTGGGCCTCGAGCAGTCCCAACACCAGCCGGCGGCTCTTCTCGAACAGCCGGTCGTTATCCCGGGCCACTTCCATCAGATCATTCAGGCGGTGACGCACGTCGATATTGCGCTCCCGCAGCAGTTTGACCTGCCGCTCTACCAGTGAGACCGACTGGCCGCGCTGGTGCGGAATGATGAGATCAGGCAGCAGTTCGTCATGTTCGGCAAAAAAAGCGGGATGCTGGCGCAGATATTCAGCGACCTGTTCGGCATCCAGTTGAGTCTCGACTGGCTCGGTCTTTTCGGTCATACGCGTACTTGTCCTTCGTAAACCCGGTTGGCCGGGCCGGTCATCATGACGGGTCGGCCATCTCCATCCCAGCGGATGTGCAAGGTTCCACCGGGAAGCGTGATATCAACGGGCGAGTCGAGTTGCCCCATGCGAATGCCGGCTACGGCAGCCGCGCAGGCGCCGGTACCGCAGGCACGGGTTTCGCCGGCACCGCGTTCGTACACCCGCAGGCGCGCACTGTGACGGTCGATGATCTGCATGAATCCGGCATTGACCCGTCGCGGGAAGCGCGGGTGCCGCTCGATCGCAGGACCGAGCCGCTCCACGGGGAATGTGTCCACATCATCGACCAATATCACGCAGTGTGGGTTGCCCATCGATACTGCAGCCACCTCCAATCGTTCGCCTTCAACCTCAAGCGTATACACGATGGCTTCGGCTTCCGCTTCGAAGGGGATCTCAGCAGGGGCAAAACGCGGAGCGCCCATATCGACCGTAACGCGACCGTCATCGCTGACAGTCAGAATGATAGGCCCGCCAGCGGTTTCGACATGAATCTCCGATTTTGCTGTAAGGCGCTTGTCCTGCACAAACCGGGCAAAGCAGCGCGCGCCATTGCCGCATTGCTCGACCTCGCTGCCATCGGCATTGAAAATCCGGTAGCGAAAATCGGCATCGGGGCTGCGCGGCGGCTCGACCACCAGTAACTGGTCGAAGCCGACGCCGGTGTGCCGGTCGCTCCACAGACGTATGAGCCGCGGGGACAACTGAACATGCTGGGTGACCAAGTCGATGACCATGAAGTCATTGCCGAGCCCGTGCATCTTGGTAAATCGCAGCAGCATGTCAGGCCTCGGGCAGCAATGACTCGCCAGCGAACAACTCGCTGACCGTCTCGCGCCGGCGAATCAGATGTGTGCGGGTGCCGTCGACCATGATCTCGGCGGCGCGCGGACGCGTGTTGTAATTCGAGCTCATGACAAAGCCATAGGCTCCGGCGGAGCGCACCACCAGCAGATCACCGGCGGCGAGGGCGAGCTCACGGTCCTTGCCCAGAAAATCGCCGGTTTCACATACCGGCCCGACGATATCCCAGGTGGACGCTGGCACATCAGTGCGCGGCCGCACCGCATCGATGCCCATCCAGGCGCTGTACAGTGCCGGGCGGATCAGGTCGTTCATTGCCGCATCGATGATGGCAAAGTTCTTGTGCTTGGTCGGCTTGAGCATGTTCACTTCAGTGAGCAGCACGCCGGCATTGGCGACGATTGAACGGCCCGGCTCGAACATGAGCTCCAGGTTGCGTCCGGCCAGCTGCTCAAGCACCTTGCTCAGATAGGTTCCCGGCGCAGGTGGCTGTTCATCGCGGTAGGTCACGCCGAGCCCGCCACCAAGGTCCAGATGGCGAATCTGGATGCCGTCCGCAGCCAATGCGTCAATCAGCCCGAGCAGGCGCTGCAGCGCGTCGAGAAAAGGCGTGTCGTCGGTCAGCTGCGAGCCGATATGGCAATCCACACCGCGCACCGCGATATTCGGCAGCTCGGCGGCGCGGCGGTATACGGCCGGCGCGTTAGCGATATCGATGCCGAACTTGTTTTCTTTCAGGCCGGTAGAGATGTACGGGTGGGTGCCGGCATCCACATCCGGGTTCACACGCAAGGATACCGGGGCCTGCACGCCCAACTCCGCGGCTACCTGCTGCAGACGCTCAAGCTCGGGTTCGGACTCGACATTGAAGCAATGGATACCCAGCTCCAAAGCGCGGCGCATTTCCCCGGCAGTCTTGCCCAGCCCGGAAAATACAACCCGGGAGGGATCACCACCAGCCGCCAGCACCCGCTCCAGCTCGCCGCCGGAAACAATGTCGAAGCCAGCGCCGAGGCGGGCGAGCACATTCAGCACCGCCAGGTTGGAGTTGGCCTTGACTGCGAAGCAGACCAGATGCGGCACGCCCGTAAGCGCGTCGTCCCAGGCCCGGTAGGCTTGCTCGATTGCCTGGCGCGAGTAGACAAAACAGGGTGTGCCATACTCTGCCGCGACCGCGGACAGGGCTACGGATTCGGCGTGTAGTTCACCATTCTGGTAGTCAAAAGCTGTCATCGGGCGCTTCACTGTTCTTCGTTGGGTTGCTGGTTCAGTTCGTCCCGGGCCGGCTCGACTGTTTCGCTTGGGGTCTGCTGGGGCAGGAACAATGGACCCTTCTGGCCACAACCAGCCAGTACCAGCATTCCGAAGATCAGCGCGATGGATCGCTTCATGGAAAAAACCTTGTTGATAAACAGAGAATATCCGGCAGTATACCCAGCCGTCAGGTTCGACGCACCCGGACTGGGTCTCGTTAGGTATTAGAGGACACACATGAACGAACTCACTGAAGCGGACTTCAACAGGCAGGTCGACCTCATCCAGGACAAGATCGAGCATGCTGTCGATGCCTGCGGCCTGGATCTGGAGATGGAGCATGTTGAGGGATCACTTATTCTGCATACGGCAGACGGGGCGCGCGTCGTGCTGGGTCGTCAGCCTGCCTCACGTGAGCTCTGGCTTGCAGCCCCCGGTGCTACCCTGCATTTCGGTTTCGAGCCGGATCAGGGCTGGCTGTACGACAACGACGACGAGACGCTGGGCGAAGTGCTCGGCCGGGTATTGGGCAACCTGGTAGGCGATGACGTCGAGCTGGATATTGACTGAGAGGCGGGTCGCTCCGCCTGGTTGAACCCGCAGCACCACAGGGGCGTATCGTGCACCTCAGCGGCCTGCGGGAATTTGATTAACTCTGTCAGCGAAGAATGGTCAGCAGCGCCTGACAATGTTCGGCAGCCTCGATACCCAGGCTGGTCAGATAACCCCCATCCGTCTGCGTCACCAATCCTTTTTCATGTAAGCGCCGAGCGGCCGCTACGGTCTGCTCCGGGGCGTCGTGGGCGTGTATTTTCAGGCCCTCCAGCGTATTGGCCAGGTTGAATTGGCCTAATAGGTTGATGTCTTCGATCTCTTCGGGTGTCAGCATGGCATTACCTTCTGGTGGGTTGAAGCCGCTTTGATACTGGCAGTCTAGCCCTAAACCGGGAGGAGTTGGTGGCTGTTTCGCTGGCGGCGCGTAGCGCTGCCGGGTCCAGTGTCTTTGCTAAGGCTTTCGCCCTGGCCTGGCTTATCGATCATTCACTCGATTTATGTCGATGTACCTTTGGCGCTGTCATCGATACAACTGTACGCAGCAGGTACACACGCAAACAGGAGAGGCAGCATGCTCACGCTTCACGGCTTTAACGTCAGTAACTATTTCAACATGGTCAAGCTGGCGCTGATGGAAAAAGGTATCGAGTTTGAGGTCAACAACGTGCATCCCAGCCAGGACGAATCCTTCCTGGCCATCAGCCCGCGGGGCAAGGTGCCGTGCTTGCAGACCGAGCAGGGTTTCATCAGCGAGACCAATGTCATTCTCGAATATCTGGAAGAAACGCAAGCGGGCAAATCCCTGTTGCCGCAGGATCCGTTTCGCCGAGCCGAAGTACGCGCTCTGACCAAGGAAATCGAGCTGTATATCGAATTGCCGGCGCGTAGCTGCTATCCGGAAGTCTTCTTTGGCGGCAAGGTTGATCAGCTGGTCAAGGACAAAGCCAAGGCGGATCTGTTGGGTGGCGTGGCAGCACTGAAGCGCCACGGCAAGTTTGCCCCCTATGTAGCCGGCGAAGAGATGACCATCGCCGATATCATGTTCCTGTACAGCATCGACCTGGCGTCTGCCGTGGCGAAGAAGCTGTTCGGGCTGGATCTTCTGCAAGACTTCCCCGAGGCAAAGGCGCTGCTGGCCTCGCTAAACCAGAATCCGCATGTTCAACAAATCGAGGCAGACAAGAAGGAAGAAATGGCGGCGTTTCTGGCCGCAGCGCGCGCTCGGAAGTGAGACTTCGCTGACAAGCACGCCGTCCAAAACAACGCCCAGGTGAATGGAGGGTCGAGTTCCATCTCGACCATAGGCGTCGCCGGCTCGTAGGGCGGCCAGGATGGAACCTGGCCCTCCAGAGCTGGTGCTGTCGTGGAGCGTGGAGCTTTGTACCAAGCTGGCGACGCGGATTGGCGGTTCATCCCCATCGAGCTATGGCTCGAGAAACATCTCAAGCAGATCATTAAGAAACAACCGCCCGCGCTCGGTGGGGCGCAGGCGGTTATCCCACGCCTCAAGCAAGCCCTTGTCCTTGGCTAGCTGCAGTTGCGCAGCGATGGTCTCCAGAGGTTGCCCCGTGCGCGCCGCGTAGTACTCGGTCGGTACACCCTCGACCAATCGCAGCGCATTCATCAGAAAATCAAAGGGCAGCTCCGCTGCGCCCAGCTCCTTGCGCCCGGCGCAGAAGGGGCGGGCTGGATCCAGATAGTCCTTTGGCGTGCGGGTTTTCCAGTAGCGTTCGATGCCCCCGTCAGGGTGGCTGAACTTGCCGTGGGCGCCCGCACCGATACCGATAAAATCGCCATACTGCCAATAGTTCAGGTTGTGCCTAGCCTGCTGCCCGCGGGCATAGGCTGAGATCTCATACTGAATGAACCCCGCTTCGGCCAGACGCGCCTGCCCCGCTTCCTGGATATCCCAGAGTACGTCTTCCACCGGCAGAGTCGGCGGCCGCGAATAGAACACGGTGTTGGGCTCGAGCGTCAGTTGATACCAGGAGAGATGTTCAGGACCCAGGGCGATCGCCTGCTCGATATCGGCGCGCGCGTCTGCCAGGGTTTGGCCGGGCAGGCCGTGCATCAGGTCGAGATTCAGATTATCGAAGCCAGCGCGGCGGGCCATGTCGACGGCGCTCAGTGCTTCGCGGTCGTCGTGGATGCGGCCCAGGGCTTTCAGGTGTGCCGGGTTGAAGCTCTGTATGCCGATCGACAGCCGGTTGATGCCCGCGCTGCGATAGTCGGCAAATTTGTTCTGTTCGAAGGTGCCGGGGTTGGCTTCCAGCGTGATTTCGATATCCGCGGCGAATTTCAGACGAGCAGCCATCGCTTCAAGCAGTCGACCGAGGCTCGCTGCGGAAAACAGACTGGGCGTGCCGCCGCCGAAGAAGATCGAGGTGAGTTCGCGGCCATAGGTGGCAGGCAGATCCTGTTCGAGATCAGCTATCAGCGCATCGATATAGTCGTCTTCAGGCAGCGCGCTGTCGCTGGTGTGCGAGTTGAAATCACAATACGGACATTTGCGCACACACCATGGAATGTGGACGTAAGCGGCCAGCGTCGGGAGTTGCAGGATGGAAGTCGCGCCAGTTGAGTCTGGCGCGCGGGAGGCATTGATCACGACAGTCCGAGGCGGGAACGCAATTGCGCCATGGCCCGACCGCGGTGACTCAGACGATTCTTTTGGTCGGCGGCTAGTTCGGCGCTGGAGCATTCGGTCTCCGGCACCCAGAACAGCGGGTCATAGCCGAAGCCGTTGCTGCCGCGGGGTTCGGTCAGAATGCGCCCGTGCCATGCGCCTTCGCACACGATGGGTGTCGGATCATCCGCATGCATCAGTAACGCCACTACTGAGATGAATCGCGCTCCACGCTGGGCATCCGGCACGTCAGCAAGCGCTTCCAGCAACTTGGCGTTGTTCGCGGCATCACCGCCGCCCCCTGCGTAGCGGGCGGAATAGATACCCGGCGCGCCACCAAGCGCATCCACGGCCAGGCCTGAATCATCCGCCAGGGCCGGCAGGCCGGACGCGTGTGCAGCGTGTCTGGCCTTGAGGATGGCGTTTTCGATGAAGGTAAGGCCGGTTTCTTCAGCTTCCTCGCTGAGGAACTGGCTCTGCGGCAGAACCTTTACCGCGTCGCCCAGCATGCTCTGCAGCTCGGCCAGTTTGCCGCGGTTACCACTGGCCAGCACCAGCTGGCGAAAGGGCAGCGCCTTACTCATCCGGATGGAATTCCTGCATAAAGGTCATGGTGTGTTCCGGTGCGCCTTCTTCTGCCTGCACCGAGACTTCAAAGCGCAGGACGCCACGCTGGGCAGCCGTGTAGTTCGCCACGAAGTAGATGGATTCTTCTTCCTGGACACGGATGAAATCCAGTTGCTGGCGCTGCTCCAGGACGTTCCGCACGTTGCCCTCGACAATTGCATCGACTGCCACCGGACCTTCCGGCGTTTGACGCTGGACAGCGATGTTGATCACGCCGTGGGTCGGACCACGCTCAAGCCCGACGTTGGCAGCGGTTTCGGGCGGCAGATAGCTGCTGTTGAATACGGTGCGGTACACCAGAAGATCGCCAAAGCGCTCGGGCTCGGCCGGGCTCTGCACTTGTGCCATGGCGAGTGGGGCGGCCAGAAACAGGATGGTGCATAGCAGCTTGCGTAGCATAACGGTACTCCTCGATCAGCGTGTAACACGGTAGATTGCGATCTCACCCAACAAGTTCGGCCATAGGGCGCTCAGTCTTCCAGCTTGATGCGACTGGTCTACGACCAGCCTGTCCAGTATCTGAATAGAGCGCTCGCGGCACAGATCCTCGAAATCCTTGAATGTACAAAAGTGAATGTTGGGCGTGTTGTACCAAGTGTAGGGCATGAAATCGGACACCGGCATCTGACCGCGTAATCCGAGATACAACCGGCAACGCCAGTGGGCGAAATTGGGGAAGGTCAGAATGCCTTCCTTGCCAATTCGCAGCATGTCTTCGAGCACCCGATCCGGATAGTGCATGGCCTGCAGGGATTGGGTCATGACCACGGTATCGAAGCTCTTGTCCTCGAAGTTGTCGAGTTCCTTGTCTAGGTCCTGCTCGATCACGTTAACGCCCTTGCGCACGCAGGCGCTGATCTTGTCCGGATCGATTTCCAGGCCATAACCGTGAACGCCCTTGCTGTCACGCAGGTAGCTCAACAGCTCGCCATCGCCGCACCCGAGGTCGAGTACGTGGCTGCCGGGGCGGATCCATTGTTCGATGATTTGCAGGTCGGCGCGCAGGGTCATACGTCCACCTCGATACGGTTCATATAACCACTCAGCGCGTCGACATAGCGGGGTATCGGCAGCAGGAAGGCGTCGTGGCCCTGCGCTGCTTCGATTTCCAGATAGCTTACCGGCTTGTTCGCGGCCATCAATGCATTGACCAGCTCCCGCGAGCGTGCCGGAGAGAAGCGCCAGTCGGTAGTGAAGGAAATCACCAGGAACCGCGCTTTCACGTTTTCCAGCGCCTTGGTCAGGTTGCCGCCGTGCGCCTCGGCCGGGTCAAAATAGTCCAGTGCCTTGGTCATCAACAGATAGGTATTGGCGTCGAACCGCGCGGAGAACTCCTGGCCCTGATAGCGCAGATAACTTTCGACCTGAAATTCCACACTGGTGAAATCGTAGTTGAGCCGATCGGTACGCAGCTCGCGGCCGAATTTCTGACCCATCGAATCATCCGACAGGTAAGTGATATGACCGACCATGCGCGCCAGCATCAGGCCGCGTTTGGGGATGACACCGAAGGCGGCGTAGTCGCCGTTGTGGAAATCCGGGTCGGTGATGATGGCCTGTCGGGCAACCTCGTTGAACGCAATGTTCTGTGCTGACAGCTTGGGCGCCGCAGCGATCGCCACACAATGACGAAGACGCTCGGGATAGCTGATCGCCCACTGGATGGCCTGCATACCGCCGAGGCTGCCACCCACAACCGCCGCCCAGCAATCAATACCCAGCACATCCGCCAGCCGCGCCTGGCTGTGCACCCAGTCTTCAACTGACAGAACCGGAAAAGCCGCGCCGTAGATCTTACCGGTCTGCGGGTTGATGCTGCCGGGTCCTGTGGAACCGTGGCAGCCGCCCAGGTTATTCAGGCTGACGACGAAAAAGCGGTTGGTATCAATCGGTTTGCCCGGCCCAATGCAGGCATCCCACCAGCCGGGCTTGCGGTCGTCCGCATGGTGATAGCCCGCGGCATGGTGGTGACCGGAGAGCGCATGGCAGATCAGTACAGCATTGGTGCGGCTGGCGTTGAGGGTGCCGTAGGTTTCGTATACCAGGTCAAACTGGGTCAGAGTCTTGCCGCAGGCCAGCCGCAGCGGCTCTGAGAAGGACTGACGCTGGGGAGCGACCAGGCCAACTGAATCAGCAGGAAATCCGGACATCGGGAGTTTGTTCCTTAAACGCGGCTGCGACGAAACGTCGACAGACCCTATTAACTGGTAGCGCAGGAGAGGATAGATACAGCGCGCATCCAGCGAACGAGGCGCCAGTCTAAAGAGCGCAACGGGTGGGTGCAATATCAGCTGCGGCTGAACTCCAGTTCGGCCGGTAATACCTGCGGCGCTTCAATGGCTACTCGTTTCTGTCTGCTTTGCTGGCCACTGAGCAGGCTGACCCGTTGTTTCGGCACGGAGAAGGCGGTGGCGAGAAACTTGAGCAGCATGTCGTTGGCTTTGCCATCCACGGGCGGCGCGCTGATGCGGATCTTCAGACGCTCACCGTGCAACCCGGCAAAGCCAATGCCTTTGGCGCCGGGTTGCAGGTGACAGTCCAGGATCAGACTGTCTCCACGCCATGAGTAGAACGCCATATCGGACTGGACGCGCTCAGAGTGCCAGCGTCAGACCGCGTGGCATACCGGTCGCGGCAGCCAGGTTGGCGATGACCAGCATGTCGACCAGACGCAGGGCGATGAAGGCGAAAATCGGCGACAGATCCAGCCCGCCCATCGACGGCAGTATGCCGCGGATCGGCGCCAGCACCGGCTCGCACAGTTGTTGAACCAACATGGCAGCCGGGTTGTTGCTGTGCGGTGCGACCCAGGACAGGATCACGCTGATGATCAGGGCGAAGAAAAAGATTTTCAGAAACAGTGCGGTGACACCTATCAGCGACCAGACAAACAGTTGCCCGATGTTTGGCAGCGCGTAGCCCATCAGCATGACGATAATTGCAATAAGCACCAACTGAATCAGAATCGCCAGCACCAGAGAGGCCATATCCAGACCACCAAAGCCCGGCACGACCTTGCGCAGCGGCTTGAGTAGCGGCTGGGTGGCGCGCACGATGAACTGCGACAGCGGATTGTAGAAGTCGGCGCGTATCAGCTGCAGGATGAAGCGCAGCAAAACCACCAGCAGATACAGGCTGCCAAGCGTCTGCACCAGATAAATTGCTGCCATGTTGACGTTATTCATTGGAATTCCTTATGCGAGTTCCCTGGACATTTCGGCTGCACGCGCGGCGGCGGCCTGCATTGCCCGCGCGACGATTTGCGGCAGGTCATCATTGGCGAAGCTGTTGATCGCCTGTTCGGTGGTTCCGCCCGGTGAGCTCACGCGGCGGCGCAGCTCCGCGGCGTCGACATCGCTGTGTACCGCCATGTCCGCTGCGCCCAGCGCGGTATACAGCGTCAGGCGTTCGGCAGTGGCGCGTGGCAATCCGAGCTGTTCGCCCGCAGCGATCATCGCCTCCATCATGTAGAAAAAGTACGCCGGACCGCTGCCCGAAACGGCAGTCACCGCATCGATCTGGGATTCCTCTTCGAGCCACAGGCTGATACCTACGGCGTTGAGGATGTCTTCAGCCTGACGTTTCTGCTCGGCTGTGACGGCGGCGTTGGCGAACAGACCGCTGACACCCTGGCGGCGCAGGGAAGGGGTATTGGGCATGCAGCGTACGATGGCGACGCCGTCGCCCAGCCACTGGCCGAGGCTGGCGCTGCTGATGCCGGCGGCAATGGAAATAATCAGCTGGCCCGGCTTGCGCTCGCCGGGCAGGGCGCGACATACGGCTTGCATGACCTGGGGTTTGACTGCCAGTACCAGCACGTCGCACTCGGTGGCCAGCTTTGCATTGTCGGTGCAGGTGCGAATGTTGAGCTCGGCTGCCAGTTTGTCGGCCTGCTCGGCGCTATGATCGCTGGCCAGGATACGTTCCGGTTGCATGCCCTGTTGCAGCATGCCGCCGATCAGGCTGGACGCCATGTTGCCGGCGCCGATGAAGCCGATAGTCGGAGCAGTCATGATTTAATCCTTGCTCGGAGAGGAGGTGGAATAGTCCCGGGGGCCAAACAGCGCGGTACCGATGCGTACGATCGTCGAGCCTTCCTGCACGGCTTCGGTGAGGTCATCAGTCATGCCCATCGACAACGTATCGAGGGGTTGCGGCAGCGCTTGCATGGCCTGGCGTAGCTGTTGCAGCGGCGCCCGTCGGGCAGCACTGTCATCAGCAGGGGCAGGGATCGCCATCAAGCCGCGTAACCGCAGGCGGGGCAAGCTGGATACCGCAGCGGCCAACTCGATCAGGTCCTCGGGCAGGACGCCGGACTTGCTCGCCTCAGCGCTGATATTGACTTGCAGACAGATATTCAGCGGTGGCAAATGCTCGGGTCGTTGATCGGAGAGCCGTTGGGCAACTTTCAAGCGGTCAACGCTGTGCACCCAGTCGAAGTGCTCGGCGATGGCGCGGGTCTTGTTTGACTGGATCGGACCGATGAAATGCCAGGTCAGCGGCAGGTCTTGCAGCTCGGCCATCTTGTCCAGCGCTTCCTGCAGATAATTTTCGCCAAAATCACGTATACCGTGGGCCCAGGCATCCCGTATTGCTGTCGCGGGTCGAGTCTTGGTTACCGCCATCAGCGTTACCCCTTGCGGGTCGCGCTCGACGCTCTCTGCGGCGCGGAAAATGCGGTCACGAACGTTTGCAATATTGTCTGCTATCGTGGACATTACTGTCTCTGGATACCTTGCCAATCGGATTTGATCTGCCGGCATTCTACATGCAAGCAGGACGCTATGGGGAACCCTATGGATATAACTGAGCTGTTAGCCTTCAGCGCCAAACAGGGCGCGTCGGACTTGCATCTTTCGGCCGGACTGCCGCCCATGATTCGCGTGGATGGCGACGTGCGTCGGATTAACGTTCCGGCGATGGAGCACAAGCAGGTGCACGCGCTGATCTACGACATAATGAATGATAAACAGCGCAAGGATTTCGAAGAATTCCTCGAGACTGACTTCTCCTTCGAAGTGCCTGGCGTAGCACGTTTCCGTGTCAACGCTTTTAATCAGAACCGCGGTGCCGGGGCGGTGTTCCGGACCATCCCTTCCAAGGTGCTGACCATGGAAGACCTCGGTATGGGCGACGTGTTCAAGAAGATTTCGGATGTGCCACGTGGGTTGGTGCTGGTGACCGGCCCGACCGGTTCGGGCAAGTCGACCACGCTGGCGGCCATGCTCGATTATCTGAACGGCACCAAGTATCAGCATATTCTGACCATCGAAGACCCGATCGAATTCGTCCACGAATCGAAGAAATGTCTGGTCAACCAGCGCGAAGTGCATCGAGACACGCTGGGCTTCTCCGAAGCACTGCGCTCGGCGCTGCGGGAAGATCCGGATATTATCCTGGTCGGTGAGATGCGCGATCTCGAAACCATTCGTCTGGCGCTGACTGCCGCAGAAACCGGTCACCTGGTATTCGGCACCCTGCACACCACCTCAGCCGCGAAAACCATCGACCGGGTGGTAGACGTGTTCCCGGCCGAGGAAAAGGCGATGGTGCGCTCGATGCTTTCCGAGTCGCTCCAGGCGGTTATCTCGCAGACGCTGCTGAAGAAGATCGGCGGAGGCCGGGTCGCGGCCCACGAGATCATGATGGGTACGCCGGCGATTCGTAACCTGATCCGTGAGGACAAGGTTGCGCAGATGTATTCCGCCATCCAGACCGGTGGCAACATTGGCATGCAGACGCTGGATACGTGTTTGAAGAGCCTGGTGGCTAAAGGACTCGTCACCCGAGATGCGGCACGTGAGAAAGCCAAGGTGGCTGACGGCATCTAATTATTTGCCAACGCAGGCCGATACGCAGCTACCGGCCCGGACGGCGATCGAGGGATAGTGATGGAATTTGAAAAATTATTGCGGCTGATGGTCGAGAAGGGCGCTTCTGACTTGTTCATCACTGCGGGCGTAGCGCCCAGCATGAAGGTAAACGGGAAAATCATGCCCGTTACCAAAGCGCCGCTTTCGCCCGAACAGACCCGCGAAACGGTACTCGGCGTGATGACCGAGTCGCAGCGACGCGATTTTGCTGAACAACGGGAATGCAACTTCGCCATCAGCGCCCGCGGTATAGGGCGCTTCCGCGTCAGCGCCTTTTATCAGCGCAATCTGGTAGGAATGGTTCTGCGGCGCATTGAGGTAAATATTCCGACCATGGAGGATCTGCGCTTACCGGAGATCCTGAAGAAGTTGGCGATGACCAAGCGCGGCCTGGTGATATTTGTCGGTGCCACGGGTACCGGTAAATCCACGTCGCTGGCGTCGATGATCGGTTATCGCAACAAGAACTCAAGCGGCCATATCATCTCGATTGAAGACCCCATCGAATTTATCCATCAGCATCAGAACTGCATCGTTACCCAGCGTGAAGTCGGGATTGATACGGATTCCTTCGAGACAGCGCTGAAGAACACCCTGCGTCAGGCGCCGGACGTGATCCTGATCGGTGAGGTACGGACCAAGGAAACCATGGACCACGCGGTGGCCTTCGCCGAAACGGGCCATTTGTGTCTGGCCACGCTGCATGCCAACAACGCCAACCAGGCGCTGGACCGGATCATTCACTTCTTCCCGACTGAGATGCACCAGCAGGTGTGGATGGATCTGTCGCTGAACCTCAAGGCGATCGTTGCGCAGCAATTGATCCCGACGCCGGATGGCAAGGGGCGCCGCGCTGCGATTGAGGTGTTGCTCAATACGCCGCTGGCTGCGGACATGATCCGCAAGGGCGAAGTGCATGAGCTGAAACCCTTGATGGCGCGCTCGAACGAGCTGGGTATGCAAACCTTCGATCAGGCGCTGTACAAGCTGTATAGCCAGGGCGAGATTACCTATGAAGATGCGCTCGCGCATGCCGACTCGGCCAACGATCTGCGTCTGCTGATCAAGCTGGGTTCGGAGACCGATGGCAAGCATCTGATGGGCGATATCAACACGGGCCTGTCGCTTGAGCCTGACGCAGACGACTTTCGCCGGCGTTAAGCTGCGGCGCTAACCTCCCGCAGCTGATCATCGATCAAGCCCGCTCCGCTTATGGGGCGGGCTTATGCACATCAGATCTCTATGCCTGATAGACCAGGCGACCTGCACTGAGGGTATGGGTAACCGCGCCCGGCACGCCCAGCCCCAGGAACGGACAATTCGCGCCCCGGGACAGCCAGTTCTGGCCGATCTGGCTGGACGTGGCCGGATCGAACAGGGTGATGTCCGCCCAGTCGCCAATGCTCAATTGCCCGGCTGGCAGATTCAACGCTCTGGCTGGACCGCAGGTCAGGCGCGCGAGCAGGGCTGGCAGCTCCAGCAAACCATCCGCTACCAGGCTGAGTGCCAGGGGTAACAACACCTCGACACTGCTGATACCCGGCGCAGATGCGGCAAAAGGCACCCGTTTGGCTTCTGGCTCGTGGGGTTGATGGTGTGAAGAAATCGCCTGCACGACGCCGCTTTGTACAGCCTGGCGCAGCGCGTGCTGGTCTTCGCGGCTGCGTAGCGGGGGCTGTACATGCAACAGACTCGAGAAGCCTTCCAGATCCTCGTCACACAACATGAGTTGATACATCGCCAGATCAGCAGTGACTGGCAGACCGCGGGCCTGGGCATCGGCCAGCATATCCATGGCACGGGCGCTGGTAAGGCCGCTGAAATGGGCGCGTACACCGGTTTGTTCGATCAGCAGCAGGTCACGTGCCAGGGCGACGGTCTCTGCTGCTTCCGGAATGCCCGTCAGCCCGAGACGCGATGCGGTGGCTCCTTCATGGGCGAGGCCGCCTTCTGCCAGCGCCGGATCCTGGGGCATGAAAATGACCGGAAGATCAAACCCGGCTGCGTACTCCAGCGCCCGACGCAGGATGCGGTTGCTTTTCATCGGCGCCAAGCCCTGGGTAAAGGCGACGCAGCCGGCATCCCGCAGGGACACCAGTTCGCTGAGGTGTTCACCATCCAGGCCCTTGGTCAACGCGGCCACTGGAAATACACGAACCTGACCAGCCCGCTCGCTACGGTCGAGGATCAGTTCCGCTACGGCCGGTTCGTCGAGTACCGGATGGGTATCCGGCGGGCAGCACAGGCTGGTCACGCCGCCGGCCGCCGCTGCACGGGTTTCGCTGGCAATGGTGCCCTTCTGGGACAGGCCAGGCTCGCGCAGGCTGACGTTCAGATCCACCAGTCCGGGGCTGGCAATCAGCCCGCGGGCGTCTATGACGCTTCCCTTGAAGCCTTCCGGCGCTGGTCCGATGGCTTCGATTCGGCCATCGGTGATGTGCAGGTCGGTAATCTCGTCAAGCTGGCTGGCGGGGTCGATGACGCGCGCACCTTCGATAGTCAGTCGCATGGTTTACTGGGCTTCCTGATTGAGCTGACGCTGGGTGTTCTGACCGGCCATGGCCATCGACATAACGGCCATTCGTACGGCGATTCCGTAGGTGACCTGATTGAGGATGACCGACTGGGGTCCGTCTGCGACGGCGGACTCGATTTCCACGCCGCGGTTGATCGGGCCGGGGTGCATGACCAGTGCGTCGGGTTTGGCCAACGCCAGGGTTTCGCTGGTCAGCCCGTAGAGGCGATAGAACTCACCTTCGCTGGGTAACAGGCCGCTCTGCATGCGTTCCTTTTGCAAACGCAACATGATGACGACATCCACGTCGCGCAGGCCGATGCGCAGATCATTGAATACGCGTACGCCGTAATGATCGATACCGGCCGGCAGCAAGGTGCGCGGCGCGATCACCCGAATGTCTGGGCATCCCAGGGTGCTTAAAGCCTGCATGTTGGAGCGGGCCACCCGTGAATGCAGAATGTCGCCGACGATAGCCACCGATAGATTCTCGAAGCCGCCCTTGTGCCGGCGGATGGTCAGCATATCCAGCATGGCCTGGGTCGGGTGCGCGTGATTGCCATCACCGGCATTGATGATCGCTACGTCGGGGCAGACGTTCTGCGCAATGAAGTGCGCCGCGCCGGAGTCGCCGTGACGCACCACGAACATGTCTGCCGCCATCGCCTCGAGGTTGCGCAGGGTGTCGTACAGCGTTTCGCCTTTGCTGGTCGAGGAGGTAGAGATATTCAGGTTGAGCACGTCGGCGCTGAGGCGTTTGGCGGCCAGCTCGAAGGTGGTTCGGGTACGTGTCGAGTTCTCGAAGAATACGTTACACACCGTCTTGCCGCGCAGTAGCGGTACTTTCTTGACCGCGCGCTCGCCCACTTCAAGGAATGAATCGGCGGTATCGAGAAGTTCGGTAAGCAGATCTCTGGGAAGCCCCCCGATGGTCAGGAAATGTCGGAGCTGGCCCTGCTGGTTCAATTGGAGTTGGCTGGAATTCACGCTCATCGGGGCTCTCAGTCTGCGGGGTTCAGGGTCAACTTTAATGGCGCAGGGCCGGTCAGTTTAACGCGGCGTCCGAGCGGCAGCTCCAGGCTGGCTCCTAGGATGTCGGCGCGGATAGGTAACTGGCGCGCTTCAATATCCAGCAGGGTCACCAGGGTAACCGAGGCGGGGCGACCATAATCGAACAATTCGTTGAGTGCGCCACGAATGGTGCGGCCGGTCATCAGTACATCATCGACCAGTACCAGATGACGGTCATCTATGCTGAACGGGAGTTCTGACGGGCGCACGCGTTGAGGCAATCCGTGTTGTTCGAAGTCGTCGCGATAAAACGCAATGTCCAGCGTGCCCATGGGCGCGTCGGGGAAGCACCGGCTATGCAGCTGCTCGGCAATCCACACCCCTCCGGTATGAATGCCGACGAAGGCCGGGTCGCTGCGCTGATGGTGCTCGAGGTAGCGAGTCAGTTCTTCGGCCATGCTGTCGAGCAGCGGCTCAACCTCAGGTAGGGCGGTCATTGTCTCTCCTTGGACAGATTACCCAGCCAGGTCTCCAGCAGCAGGGCTGCTGCCAGACTATCAACCGGGTTGTCTCTATAACTGGTCGGGCTGCGGCCGGTATCACGCAGCTGTTGCTTGGCTTCGAACGTGGACAGGCGCTCATCAATGCAGTGGGTGGTCACGCGGAACCGGCCTTCAAGCCGTCTGGCGAATTTCTCGGCGCGGGCGCTCATCTCGCTAGGCGTGCCATCCATATTGATCGGTAGCCCTACCACGAGCGCGTCGGGTTTCCATTCATCAATCAGGCGGGCGATCTGGTTCCAATCAGGAATGCCGTCGCGGGCGCGCAGTACGATCAGCGGCTCGGCGCTACCGGTGAGGCTCTGGCCAACCGCAACGCCGATTTGTCTGGTGCCGAAGTCGAATCCCAGCACGCGTACTGCTGGGGTCATCAGGCGTGCCCTGCCTGGCTGGTCAGCAGGCTGAGATCTATTCCGAGCGTGCGCGCCGCTGCGCCAAGCCGTTGTTCGCTCGGCATCCCGAACAGGATGTGATGGTCCGCCGGGCAGCTCAGCCAGGCGTTATCCGTCAGCTCCCGGTCGAGCTGGCCTGGCTCCCAACCGGCATATCCCAGTGCTACCAGCGATTCCTCCGGGCCCTGTCCGTTAACCATGTCAAACAGGATGTCCCGGGAGGTGGTCAGCTGGATAGAGCCCAGATCGAGGGTGGCTTCCCAGCGCCGTGTGCCGCTATGCAGTACGAACCCGCGCTCGGTCTGGATCGGGCCGCCGGTGTATACCGGTATGTCGGCGATATCGGAAGGTACATCCAGCTCAGGAGACGTTTGCTCGAGGATATCGCTCATGCTCAGGCCGCTGAGCTGGTTAACGACCAGCCCCATTGCGCCTTCTTCACTGTGATCACACACATAGATAAGGCTGTGCATGAATCGCGGATCAGCCATGTGCGGCATGGCGATCAGGAAATGATGGGTCAGATAGTTCGAGGTGATTTCAGTCATGCCCATAGTATTGGGGGTAGCACTGACAGCTGCAAGCACGAAGCAGCAGAGGACACTGCTTTATGCACTCGGGCCGAAGACCGGGCCCGATACTCACTAGAAGCTGGACACCCGATCACCGGGCTCGAAACGCCAGGTGCGGATCAGCTCCAGAACGTCGACATCCATCAGATCGCCGGTGAAGGGAGCGAAGGGCGCCGCTAGACGAACGATGCGCAGTGCTGCGTTGTCGAGCACCCGTTGTCCTGAACTTTCAAGAATCTTCACATCGCGCAGGGTGCCGTCGCGGTTGATTTGCACCTGCATGCGCAAACTACCGTAGATCCGCTGATCGCGGGCCTCGGCCGGATAGTTCTGGTTGCCGATGCGCTCGACCTTTCGCCGCCAGGCTTCCTTATAGTAGGCGCCCTTGTCCTGCATGGTTGAAGCGGCATTCAGGCGGTGGATGCGCGGACGCTTGGCATACTGTTGGCGTTCTTCCGCGAGCTGGGCCTCAAGACTGGCAATTTCCTGGGACAAGCGCGACATATCGAAGCGCTGGGTCGGCCGTGGTGATTCGATTGGTTCAGGTCTTTCCGGAGTTTTACTGACCCGGTCAGGGCTGCGAGCCGTGGTCGTCACAGTCTGCTGCGGTTGCTCTGGTTCAGGCGGCGGTGCGCTGACTTCCTGAGCCTGGCTCACCTCATGGATTTCAGTATCCTGAAAGGGAGCTTCCTCGACGGTGCTGGGTGCGGCCTTTTCATCCAGAGTACCGCTACCTTCCTGATTAATCTGCGCCAGATAATCAGCTTCTTCTGGAGCCACGTCAGATTGTTGAGTGGCAAGCGTGATCTCCAGGGACTTGGACAGCTCGCTGGGCGTGGGCAGGTCGAACGTTACGCCAAGAATGACCAGCGCGTGCAGTACTGCCGCCAGGAACAGGGTGAACCCCAGGCGGTCACGTGGCGTGACGGTCTGCTCTATAACAGGGGAGCTGGCTGTAGCTGCGTTCTTCATGCTTTCCGTAGGCTGATAAGTGCGGGGGTTTGCTGGGCTCTGATGGCGGCAAACCGGCTATCCATTGTGCACCGCAGTCTGCCGTTGATCAGTGAAAAAGTCTATGTGCCTGATCGCGCTTTCAGCTGGCGAGCGATGGCGTCCATCAGCTGACCGCCGATGTTGGTATCGTAGGCGGCGTCGATTTCACGGATACAGGTCGGGCTGGTCACGTTGATTTCGGTCAGATAGTCACCGATCACATCGAGCCCGGCAAATAGCAGGCCCCGCTCACGCAATACCGGTCCGACCTGCGCAGCGATCCAGCGATCCCGTTCGGTAAGCGGGCGCGCTTCGCCGGTGCCACCGGCGGCCAGATTACCGCGCGTTTCGCCTTTCTGCGGGATACGCGCCAGACAATAGGGTACGGGCTCGCCTTCAATCATCAGAATGCGCTTGTCGCCATCCTTGATTTCCGGCAGGTATTGCTGGGCCATGATCTGCTGTTGCCCATGGTTGGTCAGAGCTTCGATGATGACGCTGAGGTTGGGGTCGTCTTCGCGTACACGGAAGATCATGGTACCGCCCATGCCGTCCAGTGGTTTGAGAATCACATCACGGTGAGTGCGGGCGAAAGCGCGCAGTATGTCTGCTCGGCGTGTGACCACGTTCGGCGGCGCGCATTGGGGAAACTGGGTGGCAAACAACTTCTCGTTGAAATCGCGCAAGCTGGCCGGCCGGTTCACAACAAGTACGCCTTCCTTCTCTGCTGCTTCGAGAATGTGGGTGGCGTAAAGGAATTCATTATCGAACGGCGGATCCTTGCGCATCAGGATGACGTCCAGTTCGGCCAGGCTGGCCTGACGTTCTTCGCCCAGCGTATACCAGTCTTGCGGGTCGGCGGCGACAGACAGCGGACGTGAGCAACCCATTGCCTTGCCGTCCTGCATGAAGAGATCCTGAGGCTCGAGATAATGCAGTTCCCAGCCTTTGGCTTGTGCGGCCAGAAGCATGGCCAGGGAGCTGTCCTTCTTGTAATGGATAGCGCTGATTGGATCCATGACTATGCCAAGACGTGTACGCATTCGGTGCCACCGCTGTGATGTACTGGAAGCGTTCGAGTTTACCCTCTGGGGCGCGTCCGGCAAAAGGTTGATTAAACTCGCAGAATGTTCCAGATATGATCAACCTTTATGGATTGGTCATATAAACTGTGCTAAAAGTACGCTCTAAGGGAATGGCTGGTCGGGGGGTAGGCACCATGCCGCTCAAATCGACCCATATATAAAAAGGGCTGGTCTAATGGAAGAAAATTTCGAGAGCCTGAAGGTCATGGTCATCGATGACAGCAAGACCATTCGACGGACGGCAGAAACGCTGCTGAAAAAAGTCGGATGCACTGTCATCACTGCGGTGGACGGCTTCGACGCCCTGGCCAAGATTGCTGACAATCACCCCGATATCATTTTTGTCGACATCATGATGCCGCGTCTCGACGGCTATCAGACCTGCGCGCTAATCAAGAACAACAGCGCCTTCCGTGCAACCCCGGTAATCATGCTGTCCAGCAAGGACGGCCTGTTTGACAAGGCAAAGGGTCGCATCGTGGGCTCTGATCAATATCTTACCAAGCCCTTCAGCAAGGAAGAGCTTCTCGGCGCGATCCGCGCCCATGTTCCGCAAACTCAAAACAAAGTAGCCGGTGCTGCCGGGGCCTGAGCCCTGCGCGCCGATTAGATTCTCCGGGGGAGTCCGATGGCTCGAATTCTTGTAGTGGATGATTCGCCGACCGAGCTATACAAGCTCACTGGCATGCTGGAAAAAAATGGTTTTGAAGTGCTCAAGGCCGAAAATGGTGCCGATGGGGTGGCACTTGCACGCCAGGAGAAGCCTGACGCGGTGCTGATGGATATCGTGATGCCCGGCTTGAATGGCTTTCAGGCGACCAGACAATTGACCAAGGATGCTGAGACATCTCACATTCCGGTCATTATCGTGACCACCAAGGATCAGGAAACCGACAGGGTATGGGGCAAGCGTCAGGGTGCAAGGGATTACCTGACCAAACCTGTCGATGAATCCACTTTGATAAATACTCTCAAGTCAGTACTTGGTAATTAAGGACGAGCGCACGCTCGCCTGATGCCACGTTTGCAACCAGAACAGGGATGGCATGGCAGATTCTACTCACCCTTTCGATATTCTCCAGCAGCTTGTTGCCCAGTGCCGGCAACAGGCTGCGGGTCTGCCTGCCCAGGAAGTGGTAAGCGAGACCTGGAGCGGAGTCGGTTTCCGACTGGCGGGCCAGTCAATGGTCGCCGCTATGGGAGAAGTCGCAGAAATACTGCACGAACCACGTTATACCGCGTTGCCTAGAGTGAAATCCTGGGTGCGGGGTGTGGCGAATGTTCGGGGCCGGTTGTTGCCTATCATCGATCTCAGTCGCTTTTTTGGCTCGTCGATCAGCGTTCCGCGTAAACAGCGCCGCGTTCTGGTGCTGGACCGGGACGAAGTATTCGTCGGGTTGCTGGTGGACGAGGTTTTGGGAATGCAGCATTTCCCGGTCAGCACCTTTACATCCGATACACAGGATGCGGTCGAGGCGTTCAAGCCTTACGTGGTCGGCGCCTATGTGCGGGAACAGGTTTCGCTGGTATTCAATTTCCGTGCGTTGGCGCGCGATCAGACGTTCCTTGACGTAGCGATCTGACCAGAGGGGCGGCCGGCATTTGTCGGTACGCAAGAGTTCAAGCTTCATAAAAGAAAATGCCGTGGGCCAGGTAGGGGCCAGATGATGAAAAAGCTCGATACACAGAAACTATCCGCCATGCGTGGCAACCGAACAATCACCGGCTTGTTTGCCGTCCTGATCGTTTCGTTGTTGTTGCTGTTCGTCAACTTCCTTTACCTGAATATTCAAAGTGCATACGACACTGAATATATCGGTCACTCCGGTGAGCTAAGGGTGCTGTCGCAGCAGATTTCCAAATCGGCAACCGAAGCAGCAACCGGTACGCCTGAAGCGTTCGGCCTGCTGGCTGCCGCCCGTGACGATTTCCAGGAACGCTGGGATTATCTGTCCAAAGGCCGCGAAGAAACCGGCTTGCCTGCAGCGCCAGCCGCCTTGCAGGAAGAGGTTGCCCGGGTTCAGGAAGACTGGGATCGCGTACGTCAGAACGCTGACGCGATTCTTGCCACCGAAGCCACGGTTCTGTCCCTGCATGAAGTAGCAGTGACTCTGGCCGATACGGTGCCGCAGCTCCAGGTCGAATACGAAGATATCGTGGATGTGCTTATCACAGCCGGCGCCAGCGCCAGCCAGGTTTCTCTGGCGCAGCGTCAGTCGCTGCTGGCCGAGCGTATTCTTGGTTCGGTAAACAGGGTTCTTTCGGGTGACGCTGACTCGGTACTGGCTGCTGACAGCTTTGGCCGGGACGCCAGCCTGTTCGGTCGCGTGCTGCAAGGTATGTTGCAGGGCGACGAGGATCTGGGGATCACTCAGGTAACTGACGAAGACGCCATCATGCGCCTGAACGACGTTGCCGACATGTTCAGTTATGTATCGGATTCGGTTGACGAGATCCTGCTGACTTCGCCGGAGCTGTATCAGGTACGTCTGGCAGCCAACGACATTTTCACCGACTCCCAGCTCCTGCTGGAAAACGCGTCTGATTTGTCCCGCGGTTTTGAAGAGCGCAGCGACGCGCGCTGGACCAATACCCTGGTGGGCTACGCGCTCGCTCTTATCGCCCTCGGTTGTATCTTCCTGATCGGCGTTCAGATGACCCGCGAAACCCGCGCACGTCTGGCTGAAACCGCAGAGAAGAACGAGCGTAACCAGGCGGCTATTCTGCGTCTGCTCGACGAGATTGCTGACCTGGCCGATGGTGACCTGACGGCCGAAGCCACGGTAACCGAAGACTTTACGGGCGCCATCGCCGACTCGATCAACTTCTCGATCGACCAGCTGCGCGCCTTGGTGGAAACCATCAACCATACCGCCCTGCAGGTAGCTACAGCCGCACAGAGTACCCAGAGCACCGCGATGCATCTGGCCGAAGCGTCCGAGCATCAGGCTCAGGAAATCGCCGGCGCCTCGGCAGCTGTAAACGAAATGGCCGTGTCCATTGACCAGGTATCCGCGAACGCTGCCGAGTCCTCCGCGGTAGCCGAACGTTCGGTAGCCATTGCCAACAAGGGCAACGAAGTGGTGCAGAACACCATCGTCGGTATGGATACCATTCGCGAGCAGATTCAGGATACATCCAAGCGAATCAAACGACTGGGCGAGTCCTCTCAGGAAATTGGCGATATCGTCAGCCTGATCAACGACATTGCTGACCAGACCAACATTCTTGCCTTGAACGCTGCGATTCAGGCCTCCATGGCGGGCGACGCAGGGCGAGGCTTTGCGGTGGTCGCGGATGAAGTACAGCGTCTGGCTGAACGTTCGTCCGGTGCAACCAAGCAGATCGAAGCGCTGGTGAAGACGATTCAGACCGATACCAACGAAGCGGTAATCTCCATGGAACACACCACTGCCGAGGTTGTGCAGGGTGCACGGCTGGCGCAGGACGCCGGTGTTGCCCTGGAGGAGATCGAAAAGGTATCAACCAGCCTCGCTGCATTGATTCAGAATATCTCCAACGCTGCTCGTCAGCAGGCTTCCTCCGCCGGTCATATTTCCAACACCATGAACGTGATCCAGGAAATTACTTCGCAGACTTCCGCGGGTACGACCACTACTGCACGAAGCATTGGTGAACTGGCCAAGCTGGCTGAAAGCATGCGCCAGTCGGTAGATGGCTTCACCCTGCCGCAGCAGAACGGCTGACCGATGCAAGGGGCCTGCGGGCCCCTGTAGCCGGCTAACGCGAGGGGCTTACTGTGAAAGCGTCGAACTGGTCATTGCAGCATTTGCCGGATATGGACGATACACAGTTCCGTCAATGGCAGGCATTGCTCGAATCACGCACAGGTGTATGCGTGGGTGAGCAGCGTAAGTTGTTTTTGCAGACCAGTCTGTGTGCACGGATGCGCGAGAAACAAATGACCGACTACCAGACCTATTACGAGCATGTGACTCAGGGGCCGATAGGCGCCATCGAGTGGTCGGCATTGCTGGACAACGTGACCGTCCGCGAAACCAGTTTCATGCGGCACAGACCGTCCTTCGACTGTGTCGCGCGGCATCTACAGCAGCGCATGACCAATGCTTCCGATAAGCGCCCGTTGCACTTGTGGAGCGTGGGTTGCGCAAGTGGCGAAGAGGCCTACTCTCTGGCAATCACCAGCGCTCAATGTTTGCGTTCAGCCGGTAGGGATGAAACCGATTTCGGTATATGGGCGAGTGATATCAGCCCCAAGGCCCTTCAGCAGGGACGTGTCGCCGAATACTCAGCTGCGCGGCTGGGAGGTCTGACGCAGACAGAACGATCCACCTGGTTTCGCGCTCTCAGGGACGAACGGTATGCAGTCATACCGGCGCTGCGCGACAGGGTTTGCTTTACCCGCCTGAATATTCTCGAACTGGCCCAGGCCCCGATACGGGAACTGGATATCATTTTCTGCCAGAACCTCCTCATCTATTTTCGCCGTTGGCGTCGTCGCGATTTGCTCAACATGCTGGCCAGCCGACTGGCGCCGGGTGGCATGTTGATCATCGGTTTAGGTGAGATTGTGGACTGGAAAAATCCCTTGCTCGAGCGGGTACCCGATGACCGGGTCCAGGCTTATGTGCGACGGGAAAGCAACGGAAGTCTGGAGTGAATATGGGTGATCGGCATGATTATGTCGCCCTCGACTGGGTCAAAGGCGAAATTTCCGAGACGTTGGGCCAGGCACGCCAGGCTCTGGAAGCTTTTGTAGAAAACCCCGAGGACTCAACACGTCTGCGTTTTTGCCTGACCTATATTCATCAGGTTCACGGCACCCTGCAGATGGTCGAGTTTTATGGCGCAGCGTTGCTGGCTGAAGAGATGGAGCAGTTGGCGCAATCCTTGATGCATGGCACCGCAAGCCGTGAAGGGGAGGCGCTGGAAGTACTGATGCAGTCCATATTGCAGATGCCTGCGTACCTCGATCGGGTACAAAGCGGCCGACGCGACCTGCCGTTGGTGCTGTTGCCGCTGCTTAACGATATGCGTTCGGCAAGAGGCGAAAAGCTGCTTTCTGAAAACGCTCTGTTCAGCCCGGACCTTGGCAAACCGAGTGAGACGGACGTTTCGCCGTCCCCTGAATTTGCCGACGACCTCATCGTTCTGCGACTGCGTAAATTGCGTCAGGCGATGCAGATGGCGCAGGCAGGGATCATCCGGGAACAGAACGTAGCTGCCAACAGCCATCAGCTGGGCAGGGTTTTTGCGCGTCTGGAATCCTTGTTCCAGGGCGCTCCCTACGGAGACCTGTGGACCATTTTCGCTGGCGTCGCCGAGGGTTTGGAGCTTGGCTCCATCGAGACAGGCACCGCGATACGCAACCTGTTACGAGAGGGCGATCGCGAGTTGCGCAGGCTGACCGATAAAGGCATTGCCGCCCGAGGCGAGACACCTCCCCCTGACTTGCAACGCAACCTTTTGTTCTATGTCGCCAAAAGTCTGGGTAGCAGTCCCAGATTGGATGCGCTCAAGGACCGTTACCAGCTGCGCACGTTATGGACTCAGGCAGAGCGTGACGCGCAGTCATCTGGCAGTCGACTGGTCGGGCCGGATCGCAGTGCAATGCAATCAGTAGTCGTAGCGCTGGGGGAAGAGTTGTTGCAGGTCAAGGAGCGGCTCGATCTGTTCGTGCGCAGTGATCGCTCCGAACTGGCTAGCCTCAAGGCTCTGTTGCCCACCCTGAAGCAGATTGCGGACACGTTGGCCATGCTTGGACTCGGCCAGCCACGACGTGTATTGCAGGATCAGATAGTCCAGTTGGAGCAGCTCGCCCGCGGCGACACCCTGGTTGATGATGCCGGCCTCATGGACATCGCTGGCGGGTTGCTATTCGTTGAAGCCAGTCTGCAAGGTGTATCGGGACAGGAGCGCGGGGAAGCTGTTGAAACCGATGACGAATCCGAAACGAGCCAGGCTCCGGTTAGCCAGGATATGGCGCAGGTGCATCAGCAGGTTGTGCAGGAGGCGCGGAATGCGCTCGAGCATACCCGCGACGCAATCAACTCGTTCATAGCCCAGCAATGGAGTCACGATCAGCTCGAACCTGTCGACGAATGTCTCAACAGCGTTCGCGGCGGCATGGAAATGCTCGGATTGCAACGCGCCGCCGACACCCTCGGTGCCTGTCGTTTGTACGTTATCGAGCAGTTGATCACGCCCCAGTCTGTTCCTGATTGGGAATCGCTCGATGCGTTGGCCGATGTCATCACCAGCATCGATTATTACCTCGAGCGGCTGGCTGAGGATGATACCGACCGCGGCGACAGCATTCTCTCGGTAGCCGAGGAACGCCTCGCGGTGCTTGAATATGACCCCGCGAGCCTGTCGCGGCGTAAGGCAGAAGCCGAAAGCCAGTCGAGTACGGAAGCCTCGCTGGAGCCGGCTGTGGTGCAGACGCCGGTAGTCGAGGTGGAGGACGCCGAGGAGCTGGACACGGAGCTGGTCGAGATCTTTATTGAAGAAGCCGGCGAAGTGCTGGAGGCACTGGCCGAGTTCACTCCGATCTGGCAGGCCGATCCTGAGAATCACAAGGCGCGCGCCGAAGTACGACGGTCTTTCCATACCCTCAAGGGTAGCGGCCGGATGGTACGTGCTGGCGTACTGGCCGAACTCTCCTGGTCAGTTGAGAACATGCTCAACAGGGTGATTGACCGCAGTATCGAGCTGACGCCCAGCGTGTTCTCGGTAATCAATGCCGTGCGTGAGCTGATGCCCCGTCTGGTGGAAGATTTTGCAACAAATACCCAGCAGCAGTTACCAGAAGTAACCCAGTTGTCCGGTCATGCTGACGCGTTAGCCAAAGGGCTACCGCTGCCAGAAGAGACGCCCGAACCCGTGCAGCCAATCGACGAGGCCGTCGATCTTGGCGAGGCTGAGGAAGCGCTTGATGGCGACGCCCTGATTGCTGGTACGGCTTCTCAAGACCAAGACGTTTTGACTGAGCCAGAAAGCGAGCTGATCGAACCCTCGTTGAACTCCCAAGAGCAGTCTATTGACGAGGTTCCTGAATCTGTCGACGTTGAAAGTGTCGGTGAGGAATGGATAAGCGCCGAGCTGGATGCTGAACTGCTCATCGGCTCTGAGGATGCTCCCTCGCAGACGGAAGAGGCCACTCAATCGCTATTGGCCGATTCGGTTGATGCAGATGAAGAACTGACGCCAGCTTCGGAAACGCTTGAACAGTCTGATGCAGCGCCGCAACCCGACGCCGATGCAATCGCTGCGATGCTGGAAGCGGAGCAGGCCGAAACTGATTCGCCCGTTGATGTAGCGCAAACGCAGGTCACATTGGACGACGATGCGCTTGCCGCGGCCGGCGGCATGGATCCGGTACTGTTGGAAATCTTCAACAACGAAACGCGCGTTCACATTGAGGAGATCCGCCGCTTCATCGCCCGCTGCGAAGATTCCGTCCCGCAACCAATCAGCGATGCGTTGCAGCGTGCACTGCATACTCTCAAGGGTAGCGCGCACATGGCTGGTATCCAGCCGATCGCGAGACTTGTCACGCCATTGGAGAAACTGGCGAAGGACTTCAAGGGCAACCTGATAGACGCCGATGCGCCGCTCGCAGCGCTGCTTGACGAAGTCGTCAAAATGATCGAAACGGGCCTGGTGCAGCTGCAATCCGACCCTGAACGCGTGATCGACGGAACCGATAGCTTCCTTGAGCGGGTGCAAGCGCTTCATGCTGAAGGACTCAGCCAGCTCGAAAGCCGTCGCTCCGATGCGGAAGACAGCCGCGATATCGAAGCAGGGTTGCTATCGATTTTCCTTACTGACGGCATAGAGCTGCTGTTGGACGCGACCGATGCGCTGCAGGACTGGCGCCGAGGTGAAGGCGAAATCGACGGGTACGGCCTGGTTCGCAGCTTGCGAGAGCTGGGAGAGGTCGCAGGGGATGTTGAGCTGAGTACGCTGGAAACCCTATGTCAGCGTCTGGAAGAAGTGCATGAGGCTATCCTCGACGGTCGACTACAGCTTGATGACAGTGTCGCGTTAGCCCTCGAAGCGGCCCACGACCGCTTGATCGTCATGATGGATCAGGTCGCCTCCCACCAGTTCGTCGTGCCTGCCGAAAGTGAGATGGCGACGCTGCAAGCGCTGTTTGTTGATGAGCGCACCCCTGAAGCTTTCGCTCCCGTCACGGAAGAGGCGCTGACCGAGTCGCAGGCATCTATTGTCTCTCAAGCCTCGCCAGACGAAACGCCGCCTGGCATGTGGCATCCGCGTGAAGCGGTTACCGACCACGAACTGGTCGATATCTTCCTGGAAGAGGCACAGGAAATTATCGAGAGTTCAGGCGAAAGTCTGCGTACCTGGCTTGACGACACGGGCAACAACATTGCAGTTGAAGCCTTGCAGCGTGATCTTCATACGCTCAAGGGCGGCGCACGGATGGCGGAAATCCGACCTGTTGGGGATTTGGCGCACGAGCTGGAATTCCTCTACGAAGGCGTTTGCGAATTCCGCTACCAACCGAGCGAGCATCTCGCTGCGTTACTGCACGCCTGCCATGACAGCCTTGCCGATATGGTCGAAGGTGTCACCGCCGGGCGCCCGATAAGCGATGGCTTGGGGCTGATCGGTGCCATCCGCGCTTACCGTGCCCATCCCGACCTGCCTGTAGAATTGCCTGCTCGCGATTCGGCGGCGCAGTCGGAATTCAATGTACAGGCAAGCGGCGCGGCAACCACCGTACTACCCGCTGCATTTTCTCAGCCCATGCAGGGCATGCTCGCGATGTTCCTCGAGGAGGCGCGCGAGCTGCTCGAGCCTTGCGCTGCGTTACTGCAGCGCAAGGAAGATGACCCCACGGCTGCCCACGATCTCCTGCACAGAGTGCAGACACTGAAAGGCAGCGCACGTCTCGCCAACCAGCACGATCTGGCTGAACAGGCAAAATTGCTGGAAACCGCGCTGCATGAAAGCGAGCCGGACCACGTCGAGCTGTTGGAGCGTTCGTTGAGCGAGCTTCAATCGGCAATCGAAATGCTCGCTGCGGGGCAGGAGCTGTCGACAATTGACTGGTCGCTGACTGCGCACACACAGCCTGGCGCTGTAACGACTACCAGCCAGTCTGCGGACAAGCCCCGGATTATCGATTCAGGCAAGACACTGGCCGACGTCAAAGCGATCCTTCAGAAGGCCATGGAAGCAGGGGACGAGCGCCGAACAAGCACCCGCAATAGCGCACAGGAAACCGTCAAGGTTCCTGCTGGCCTGCTCGAGGACCTGGTAAACCTGGCGGGCGAGACCTCCATTTTCCGGGGCCGCATCGAGCAGCAGGTAACAGACTTGAGTCATACCCTGCAGGATGTTGAAAGCACCATTGAGCGGGTCAGGGATCAGTTACGCCGACTGGATATGGAAACCCAGGCACAGATTCTGTCGCGCCATCAGGAGGAAATTGAACAAGCCTACGAAGAGTTCGATCCGCTTGAAATGGACCGGTACTCCCAGCTCCAGCAGCTGTCCCGTTCATTGTTCGAGTCGGCGTCCGACTTGCTTGATCTGAAAGAAACGCTGGCCTCCAAGAGCCGCGATGCTGAAACCCTGCTGATCCAGCAGGCTCGGGTTAATACCGAATTGCAGGAAGGTCTGATGCGTACCCGGATGGTACCGTTCGACCGCCTGCTGCCCCGCATGCGCAGGGTGGTCAGACAGGTTGCCGGCGAGCTGGGCAAACAGGTCGAACTGGTCGTCGGTAATGCTGAAGGGGAAATGGATCGCAGCGTGCTGGAGCGCATGATCGGTCCGCTGGAGCACATGCTGCGTAATGCTGTTGACCATGGCATCGAAATGCCGGCGGGGCGCGAAGCTGCTGGCAAGCCGGAAGAAGGCCGCATAACGCTGGATCTGCGCCGCGAAGGCAGCGAGATCGTATTGCAGCTCGCCGATGACGGTAAGGGCATCAACCTTGATGCGGTACGCCGCAAGGCCATCGAGCGAGGCTTGCTGGATTCTGATGTTGAATTGTCGGACGACGAGATTCTGCAGCTTATCCTCGAAGCAGGTTTCTCTACCGCCGACAAGGTTACCCAGATATCGGGTCGCGGCGTCGGCATGGATGTGGTGAACGCGGAGGTCAAGCAGCTCGGCGGTAGCATGACGTTGTTGAATGAGCCGGGCCAAGGCACCGCCTTTACCATCCGCCTGCCCTTTACCGTATCGGTGAACCGCGCGCTGATGGTTTACTCGGGCGATGATCTGTTCGCCATTCCGTTGAATACCATCGAAGGTATCGTGCGTGTATCGGGCTACGAGCTGGAGGCTTACTATGCTCCGGACGCGCCACCCTTTGAATACGCCGGTAAAACCTATGATCTGAGGTATCTAGGAGAGCTGCTGGTCACCGGCCAGCAGCCACGGCTAACCGGGCATTCACTGCCGCTGCCGGTCATCCTGGTGCGCGGGGCCGAACACAGCATGGCCGTTCAGGTGGACGCCCTGGCAGGCTCGCGAGAGATTGTTGTGAAGAGCCTCGGCAAACAGTTTGCGGTCGTTCCGGGTATCTCGGGTGCCACCATTCTTGGTGATGGCCGTGTCGTGGTCATTCTCGATCTGCTCGCTGTCATTCGTGCCCAGCAGGCGTTGCAATCACAACAACGTCTGGCCGCCGAGCGCGCTCTGGCCATCGGCGCGCCAGCCGAGGAACGCTCAACACTGGTCATGGTGGTGGATGACTCGATTACTGTTCGCAAGGTCACTACTCGACTGCTTGAGCGCCACGGTATGGAAGTGGTCACGGCCAAGGACGGGGTGGAAGCCATTGCCATGCTGCAGGATATCCAGCCGGATATCATGCTGCTGGATATCGAGATGCCCCGCATGGATGGTTTCGAAGTAGCCACGCTGGTGCGTCATGATGAGCGGCTCCAGGACCTGCCGATCATCATGATTACCTCGCGAACCGGCGAGAAACACCGTGAGCGGGCACGAACTATTGGTGTTAACGATTACCTCGGCAAGCCCTATCAGGAGACCGAGCTGCTCGACACCATAGGCAAGCTGGTTACCATCCGTGAATGAGACAAGAGTCTGTTCCCGTTTCATCGCGGCTCCGTCCCTTCGGGTGGGGCCGCCCGGGCTGCGGTTTCACATGACGCCATGCGGCGTTGCGGGGTCTGGCAAGGAAACGGCCATCAACTGTGCTGTTCGCGATCCAGATGAATTTGGTGGAGGCAGCAAGCCCGCCGGGAGCGGGCGCGGCCTTGCGGATCGTTGCCAGTCCTTGCGCCCTTTGACACAGCAACGCGGTTCGCAATGAAACGGCAACACACCCTGGCACCAGCCATCGCCTTGCTCGCCAGCCAGCCAGCCAAGCGAAAGCTGCTGGCCGAGGTGCTGGGCGAGTTTGGCTATCGCGTGGTATTTGCCAGCGAACCTGAGCGGCTGAATTGTGAGCAACTGGCGGCGGTTGATCCTGATGCATGGTTGCTGGAATTATCCGAGGAATCGGAACTTGCCGAGTGGCTGCTTGAACACAGTCCGGTGCCGGTTCTTCTGGGGACCGGGGAAGTACCTGACCGGCACAGCGACGATTACCCGCGCTGGAAACGCAGGTTATATAACAAGCTTCAGCCTCTGCTGGGCGACCCGCCAGAGGGGCAGGCACCCAGTGTATCGGTAGCGCCGCCTAACCACTCAGGCGTGCCTGTTGCCCGGTGCGTCTGGTTACTTGCGGCTTCGCTTGGCGGACCCGCGGCAGTGAAGAGTTTCCTGGATGCATTGCCAGCCGATCTGCCAGTAGCCTTCATCTACGCACAACACATCGATGCAGGCTTCGAATACAAGCTTCCGCAAATACTGGGACGTCACAACAACTGGCGGTTCTTCAATTGCGAGGAAGGCTCACGTTTGCATGAAGGCGAGGTAATGGTCGCGCCGATTACTCGCGTAATAGAGTTTGGCCCCGCCGGAGAGGTGCGATTATCTGACCAGCCCTGGCCAGGGGCTTACCAGCCTGCTATCGAGGTGCTACTGGACGAGATCGTCAAGGCTTTCAGTCCGGGCTGTGGCGCGATTATCTTCAGTGGAATGGGCGAAGACGGAGTGAATGCGTGCGGGCGCATGCATGAAAAAGGCATGCAGGTGTGGACGCAAAATGCGGAAAGCGCCGCTTGCGCGACCATGCCCCTGGCGGTTCAGCTGGCCGGATACAGCAGTCGGCAGGGATCACCGGAGGAGCTCGCAGCGGCGATGCAGCAATGGGTCGACGAAGAGTGGCTTGTTGCGCTCTAGCGCCCTTGAAAGCCAGCGCAGCCCAGCTTTATCTTCCGCCGAATCAATCAGGGACGCTCCAGGCGGCACCAACGCACGGCCGGGATGCCGGGTTACAACATGATCGCGACGAGGGGTCGATAGACCTGGCGCCACGGATAATATCGAGAGGACAAGATGGCAACGTCAGACGCATTGGATAGCTTGAATGGACTGGTTGTACCGCTGGCTACAAAACCCCTTTTACTGCCTAACATCGCGGTTGCCGAGCTTGTGGGTTACCGCCTGAGTCAGCCGGCTACGGAAGGCCCCGAATGGTTTCTTGGCTGGACAACCTGGCGAGATCAGCTGGTTCCCCTGATTGATCCGGAACGCCTGCTGGGGCAAAACCCGTCGCCGGATAGTACCGCCCAGCCTCGCACGCTGGTGCTCAACGCGCTGGGCGGACGGTCGGGGCTGAAGTTTGTCGGCATGCGGATCGCTGCTATCCCACGTTCACGCAAGGTCATTCGTGGCGAAATCGAAACCAGAGCCGAAGGGGCTGAGTTCGTGCTCCAGGAGATCAGCCTGGGTGGCGATTCAGAGACTATGTTGATCCCCGACCTGCTGGCCATCGAACAGGCATTGGCCGATACCGGGTTGTTACGCGCCTGACGCGCGACTAGCCGAAGCCACGGGCCGGGCTTGATCCTGGCCGGTTTTTCAATCTGGTATCGGAATACTCAAACGGGCTTCGGTGCCACCGCCGCCGCGGTTGAGCAACTGCACCGTTGCGCCGTGGGTATCGGCTATGCGCTTGACGATCGCCAGACCCAATCCGGTTCCCTTGGTTGAGCGCGCCCGATCACCCCGGGTGAAAGGCGTGAACAGGGACTCCGACTCGGCAGGCTCAATGCCAGGCCCTCTATCCAGCACTGCAACCACCAGGTAACGCTGGGCCCCGGTACGGGTTTCGTAGGTACAGACTTCCACCCCTGAACCGCCGTGCTTGAGTGCGTTTTCGATCAGGTTGGTTATTGCGCGCTTGATCGATAGACGGCGTAGCGGTGTCGACGGAACAGGTTCAAGACACAGTCGCACCTTTTCTTCTCCGGTATTGAGCGGCGCGGCTACTTCCCTGATCAGCTCGTTGATATCCGCTGGCTCGGACGCTTCGGCATTGCCCTCGCGAATGAAGGCCATGAACTGGTCGAGGATCGCGTCCATATCCTCAATATCCCGGATCATTCCTTCGGTGAGCTCTGGATCGTTGGATGAGAGCATTTCGGTAGATAGCCGCATGCGTGTCAGCGGGGTGCGCAGATCATGCGACACACCCGCGAGCAGTAGAGTGCGATCCCGGTTGGCCTGCTCGACGTCATGGGCCATCTGGTTGAAGGCCCGGTATACCTCGGCAATTTCAGCCGGCCCTCCAGTATCCAGCAAGCGGATTCGCTGTCCGCGCCCGACCCGCCGGGCGGCCAGTTCCAACACCTTGAGCGGTCTGTTCAGCTGGCGCACAAAGATCCAGGCGGTTGCGGTGGACAACATACCGATTGATAACAACCAGGTGACCACCCACCAGATGCGCTGGCCGCGTAGTGGATGCGCATAAAGCGGAACCTTCAACCAGTTATTCCCATAATTGGCTTGATGGATCCAGATGGCTGGCTCTTCGCGGGTCCGCACCCGTACCTGAGTGCGGTCACCGAGCTCGTCGCGTACCTGATTGGTGAAAATGCCGGAATAAGGCCAGTGAATTTCCCCTTGCGGAACACTTTCCTCGGGAACCAACTCCATGCCGGTCATGCGTTCGAGGTCAGCACGGGCCTCGGGATTGCTGGTCCAATAAGCATGTACCAGCATCGCGGTGCCATGGCTATATTGGCGGTCGACCAGCAGATCCTCGTTGCTCATCAGATAGACAATGGTGAGCAGCTTGGAGAACAGCGTGACCACCAACACCAGGAGGAGGGTTCGGGCGAAAAAACTACGCGGCAGTAAAGGATGCCAGCCGGGGCCTCCCTTCACTTGCCGTCCGGTACGAATACGTAGCCCACGCCCCAGACTGTCTGGATATAGCGTGGCTTCGACGGGTCGGGTTCAAGCATGCGGCGCAGACGGGAAATCTGAACGTCGATTGAACGCTCCAGTGCATCCCATTCGCGGCCGCGTGCCAACTGCATCAACTTGTCCCGCGTCAACGGTTCGCGTGGATGCTGGACCAGCGCTTTGAGCACGGCGAATTCCCCGGTGGTCAGCATGTGGACCTCGTCGCCGCGTTTGAGCTCGCGGGTCGACAGGCTGAGCACGAAATCGCCAAAGGTTACTTCGTTATCATCCGAGCTCGGCGCACCCGGCACCTGCGGCGACTGTCTACGCAGCACGGCCTTGATACGCGCGACCAGCTCCCGCGGATTGAACGGCTTGGGCAGATAGTCGTCAGCGCCCATTTCCAGGCCTTCGATGCGGCTGGTCTCATCGCCCTTGGCGGTCAGCATGATGATCGGCGTGCGGTTACCCTGATCGCGCAGCCGTTTGCACGCCGTCATTCCGTCTTCACCGGGCAGCATCAGATCGAGCACGATCAGCGAGTAGAGCTCACGAGCCAGCAAACGGTCCATCTGCTCGGTGTTTTCAACTGCGCGCACGCGATATTCCTGCTCCGTGAGGAAGCGCTCCAATAGCCGTCGCAATCGTACGTCGTCATCGACAATAAGGATCTTTTCGCCTTCGCTGTTCATGCGTCTCGCCTTGTCTGATATGGGAATCATTGTCGCGCAAGCCGTCCGGTTTGCTCATTGACCCCTTGTTACAGGAAATGTCAGGTGGCGCTCGATCGGTTTAAAAAGCCGCGCCGTCCCGTAGCCCTTTCAGCCTTGTATTAATACACCTTAGCCGTTGGCAGCAAGGGCTGCTGCGTCCAGTTTCCTCGTTTGCGGCGAGACTCGGTTATACTGCGCGGCTCGTTGAAAAGACTGGGTGCCCGTGCCGATGGAAAGTATTGCTTCACGTATTGCCAGCGAGCTGGCAGTTCGCCCCGAACAGGTGGCCGCTACTGTAAGCCTTCTTGATGAAGGTTCCAGCGTTCCGTTTATCGCGCGCTACCGGAAGGAAGTTACCGGCAGTCTTGATGATACCCAGTTACGTTTTCTTGAGGAGCGGCTGCGCTATCTACGCGAACTGGATGATCGGCGCCAGAGCATACTCTCCAGTATCAGCGAGCAGGGCAAACTTACGGCGGAGCTGGAGCAGAGCATTCGCGAGGCCGACACCAAGACCCGTCTTGAAGACCTGTATCTACCTTACAAGGTCAAACGCCGCACCAAGGGTCAGATCGCCATTGAAGCGGGTCTTCAGCCCTTGGCCGACCAGTTGTTTGACGATCCCGGCCAGGATCCCGGCCAATTGGCGACGGGGTTCATTGACGCCGACAAGGGCGTGGCTGATGCCAAGGCCGCGCTTGATGGCGCGAAGTACATTCTCATGGAACGTTTCAGCGAAGACGCGGCATTGCTTGAGCGTCTGCGTCAGGCGATGCGCCAGGACGGGCGGCTGACGTCACGCCTGATTGCCGGAAAAGAGCAGGAAGGCGCCAAATTCCGCGATTACTTCGAGTATGACGAAGCGTTCCGCAACGTGCCTTCACATCGGGCATTGGCGATTCTGCGCGGGCGCAACGAAGGCATATTGAGTATCGCGCTGCAGCTGGGCGACCCGGATGCCCCGGCAACTGCTACGCATCCCTGTGAAGGCATGATCGCAGAAGCCTTTGGTATCCAGGATCAGGGCCGTCCGGCTGATAAATGGCTGGCTGAGGTGGTGCGCTGGACCTGGCGGGTCAAGCTGCTTGGTCATGTCGAAACCGAGCTGTTGGGTGATCTGCGCGAAGCAGCCGAAGACGAGGCGATCCGCGTCTTCGCCAACAACCTCAAAGACCTGTTGCTCGCTGCACCGGCTGGCCCGAAGGTCACGCTGGCAATGGATCCGGGCCTGCGCACCGGAGTCAAGCTGGCCGTCGTCGATGCCACCGGCAAGCTGGTCGACACCGCGACTATCTTTCCGCATGCCCCGCGGAACCAGTGGGATCAGTCTCTGGCAGTGCTGACGACGCTGTGCAAGAAGCATGGCGTTAATTTGATAGCCATCGGTAACGGCACGGCTTCTCGTGAAAGTGACAAGTTGGCCGGTGATCTCCTCAAGCTGTGTCCAGACCTGAAGATGCAGAAGATCACGGTTTCCGAAGCGGGCGCTTCGGTGTATTCGGCTTCGGAGCTGGCTGCCAAGGAATTCCCTGATCTGGACGTTACCTATCGTGGTGCGGTTTCCATCGCGCGGCGTCTGCAGGACCCGCTCGCGGAGCTGGTGAAAATCGAGCCCAAATCCATTGGCGTGGGACAGTATCAGCATGACGTCTCTCAGCTGAAGCTGGCGCGCAGCCTCAACGCGGTGGTCGAAGATTGCGTGAACGCGGTTGGGGTAGACCTGAACACGGCTTCGATGCCCTTGCTTACCCGTGTATCCGGCCTGAACCCGACCATCGCGCAGAATATCGTCGACTATCGCGACGCCCACGGCGCATTTGGCAGTCGTCGTGAGTTGCTCAAGGTGGCGCGCCTTGGCGCCAAGACCTTTGAACAGGCGGCCGGCTTTCTGCGAGTGATGGGAGGAAATAATCCGTTGGATGCCTCCGCTGTGCACCCCGAGGCGTACCCGCTGGTCGAGCGTATCGCCGAGCAGACCGGCCGCGATATTCGCGGGCTGATTGGCGACTCTGCTTTCCTGCGCAAACTTGAACCGGCCAAATTCACCGACGAACACTTCGGTATTCCGACAATCAGCGACATCCTCAAGGAGCTCGACAAGCCGGGCCGTGACCCGCGCCCCGAATTCAAGGCTGCCGCATTCCAGGAAGGCGTGGAAAAAATCGGCGATCTGACACCCGGTATGGTGCTTGAGGGGGTAGTCAGCAACGTGGCGAATTTCGGCGCATTCGTGGATATCGGCGTCCATCAGGACGGGCTCGTACACATTTCCATGCTTTCCCACCAGTTTGTCAAAGACCCGCGTGATGTGGTCAAGGCCGGGGATATTGTCAAGGTAAAAGTGCTCGAAGTTGATGTGCCTCGCCAGCGTATCAGCCTCACCATGCGCATGGATGATCAGTTGGGCGCGACTGCGTCTGGTGCTGCTGGTTCTGCTTCGGCCCGCAGTGGCGAACGCCGCTCTGATCGCTCTGGATCGCGGGGCACGGCCAGGCAGGGTTCAGCTAACGCTGGCGCCCAACCCGCCGCCACTGGTACGTTTGCCAACCTGTTCGCTAACGCCAAAAACCTGAAGAAGCGCTGACATGATCCAACATCCCAAGCTGACCGAAATAATGGAAAACCGCATGAGAGCCTTTACGCAGGCGCTGGGAATCCAGTTCCATTCAATCGAACGCGGAAGCTGTATTTTGCGACTGCCGGTGCTGGAGCACCACTTCAATTCCACCGAGCGCGTGCATGGCGGGGTGATATTCAGCCTGTTGGATTCGGCCATGGGCGCCGCCGCGTTCAGTGTGCTGGAAGCTAACGAGAGCACGGCCACCATCGAAGCCAAGATCAACTACACCCGTGCGGTGACCGGCGGCGAGCTGGAGTGCACCGGCAAGGTTGTGCATGCGGGAACGCGCACCATCATCGTTGACGGCGAAATCTGGCAGGACGGTACACTGGTTGCCAAGTGTCTTGGCACCTTTGCACGTATCTGAACGCTTCTATACTGACAAAAATCCGGTGCGCGCGCTGTCACCGGTTTCTACGTTCAAGGAGTGACAACTTTGTCACCAACGCTTAGCCAATATCTCGAACTTCTTGGTCAGTCGGCTTGCCGGGAGCACCTACGCGGCTGCAAACACGGTATCGAGAAGGAAAGTCTGCGGATCACTGAACAGGGTGCATTGGCTCAGACTCCGCATCCCGCTGCGCTGGGCTCGGCCCTCACGCATCCGACCATTACCACGGACTACTCCGAAGCGCTGGTAGAGTTGATTACGCCGGTCTGCACCCGTATCGACGGGTTGTTCGATAACCTCGACCGTATTCATCGCTTTACCTACAGCCAACTGGGTGATGAGCGGCTGTGGATTCAATCGATGCCCTGTCTGTTGCCGGAGCGTGACCAGGATATTCCGATTGGCTGGTATGGCACCTCCAATATCGGCATGCTCAAGCATGTCTATCGCCGCGGCCTGGCCATTCGTTACGGTAAAGCCATGCAGTGCATCGCAGGTATTCACTACAACTTTTCGCTACCCGACCAGGTTTGGCAGCTGTTACAACAGCACGATGGCGACCAGGGCTCCGCGCAGGATTATCAGTCGGCCCGTTACATGGCGATGATTCGCAATTTCCGCCGCTACTCCTGGCTGCTGATGTATCTCTTTGGCGCGTCACCCGCGGTCTGCGCGAGCTTTCTACAGGGGCGCGACCACAAGCTGCAGAAGCTGGGCGAAAAAAGCCTGTACCTGCCGTACGCGACCAGTCTGCGGATGAGCGATCTGGGTTATAACAACAACGCCCAGTCCGGCCTGAATATCTGTCACAACGGGCTGGATCAGTATATCCAGAGCATGCAACAAGCTATCAGCATGCCCTACGCGCCGTACGCTGAGATGGGCACCCACGACGCACAGGGCAACTGGCAGCAGCTCAATACCAATCTGCTGCAGATCGAAAACGAGTTCTACAGTCCGATCCGGCCCAAGCGCATCACGCGCAGCGGTGAAAAGCCGGTGCATGCGCTGGCATCGCGCGGCGTGGAATATATTGAAGTGCGTTGCATGGATATCGACCCCTTCGCGCCGCTTGGGATCGAGCCCGCTACTGCGCGGTTCCTGGACAGCTTCCTGTTGTTCTGCGCGCTACAGGAGAGCCCCGAATTCGAGCCGGCAGGCTGCGAGGAGGCGGCCCTGAATTTCGACCTGGCAGTAAAGCGTGGTCGGGAGCCAGGTCTGAATCTACGACACAACGGAACCGCCTATGCGCTCAAGGACTGGGGGTTGGGCTTGCTGGACGACATTGCCGCCTGCTCGCAACTGCTCGATCAGGCGCATGGGACGTCCGACTTCAGTGACAGCCTGAATCAGCAGCGTGACAAACTGCACAATCCGGTTCTGACGCCTTCTGCACGGGTGCTTGCGGAGATTCAGCGACACGGCAACAGTTTCTTCCGCTTCGCCTTGGCGCAGTCAGAGGCGCACCGCGAGTATTTCATGGCGCGGCCACTGGATACCGAGAGCATGGATGCATTTCGCCGTCAGGCGGAGGTATCGCTGACCGAGCAGACCGCGATCGAAGCGGCGGACGACGTGGATTTTGACACCTTTGTTAGTAGCTACCTGAGCCAGTAACGTCGGGTAGCTAGTCATATCAATGGCGGAGCCTGTCCTGAGATGGCGGGCTCGCGCTGCTTTCAAGTTGGTACGCCGAATTCTGGTGGAAGTCTGAGGTTAGCTGCCACGAGCCGACAGGTCGGCGCCGACACGCTGCAAGTACATCCCTGTAAGCTCGTCGATGACATCTCTGTCATCCCACGGTCGGCTCAACCCTGTCGCGTCGCTTCGCATAGAGTTTTGAGTTTCCGGAAGGCATAACCCAAAACGGGTTCAATTCTCGGTATCACACCAATGCCAGTTCAAGCCCGCCGGGTGTCAGGGTGGAGCAAGTGTCGAAAACAGGGATGTTTTCGTCAAGCCCCCAGGGATGGGTTCACGGCGTCTTGCGTAATCCTGGCAGTCGGCGGGCGACCGGCTCCAGATATCTCCCCACCCCCAGTGCGTCTAGCTTCCAGCTCATTGAGTAATGAGATTATTGAACAGCAGATCCGTGACCAGCGGTTGGCCTTCCTCTTCTTCCAACACTTGCTGGACCGCTTGCAGTGCTTCGCTGCGCAGCTGCTCTTTGCCTTCCAGCCCGGCCAGCGCGTCGGGGGTCTGGCGGGCAAAGAGCGTGACCAGGGTGTTGCGTATCAGTGGGTCGTGATATTCGATACGGGACACCGCGGCAGCGTCGCTGGCACGTAGCGCCACGTCGACTTTCAGATACTGCAGGCGTGGACCGGGGCCGATAGTGCCTATGAACGAGGGTTTCAAGTCCACATAAGGTGATGCGGCAGGCGTTTCGGTCGCCGCCTGGGCCGGCAACCCCGCAGCGATTGCCAGAGCCAGGGCCAGGCATGCCTTCTTTAATCCTTTCACGTTTACTACTCCGCTGGTTTTGCCACAGCATATCCGAGCAGAACGGTAGCGCCAAACCATTACGCCCGCCGGTCTTATGCATGCTGATCACGCGCAGGCATGTTGATTGACCGGTGCGCAGCGTATACCGCTAGACTGTCGGAAAACCGCGCAAGGGAGACATCATGAAAGCCGTATTATGCAAAGAGTTCGGACCGGCCAGCAGCCTGGTCTTTGAAGAGACCACCGATCCAGTCGCTGGTGATAACCAGGTGGTTATCGATATCCACGCTGCCGGGGTCAACTTTCCCGATACGCTGATCATTCAAGGCAAGTATCAGATCAAGCCGCCTTTTCCGTTCTCCCCGGGCGGTGAAGCCGCAGGTGTCGTGGCCCGCGTCGGCAGCAACGTCAAGCATGTGAAGCCCGGTGACCGGGTGATGGCCCTGACCGGCTACGGCAGTTTTGCCGAAAAGGTTGTTGCAGACGCGGCGAAGGTATTGCCGATGCCCGACGACATGGATTTCACCACAGCTTCAGGTTTCAGCATGACCTACGGCACTTCCATGCATGCGCTGACGCAACGGGGCGAGCTCAAGCCGGGCGAGACGTTATTGGTGCTGGGTGCGTCCGGTGGCGTTGGCCTCGCGGCAGTCGAAATCGGTAAAGCCATGGGTGCACGGGTCATCGCTGCGGCATCGTCCGCTGAAAAACTCGAGGTTGCTCGCAATGCTGGCGCTGATGAGCTGATCAACTACAGCGAAGTCAGCCTCAAGGACGCGGTCAAGGAACTCACCGGCGGCAAGGGCGCGGACGTGATTTATGATCCGGTCGGTGGCGATCTGTTCGACGAGGCGGTTCGCGCAATCAACTGGAAGGGACGGTTGCTGGTGGTCGGTTTTGCCAGCGGGCGTATCCCCGATTTTCCGGTGAACCTGGCACTGCTCAAAGGATCATCGATTGTCGGTGTGTTCTGGGGATCCTTCGCCGCACGCGAGCCACAGGCTAATCTGGACAACTTCCGCCAACTGTTTGCCTGGCATTCCGAGGGAAAACTGAAGCCGCTGGTGTCTGAGCGCTTCGCATTGGGCGAATATGAGCAAGCCCTGGAATTGCTCAGCTCGCGCAAAGCAGTGGGCAAAGTGGTCATGCAGATTCGCTAGCATCATCGGTGTCTGTTGCCGTTTCGTCGGCTCGCGACGAAACGGGGCAGGCCCGGAACGGGTGCTTACCGCTGCGCGCCAGCGAACTCCTGCTGGCGCCAGGCCTCGAATACCAGAACGGCTGCGCTATTGGACAGGTTCAGGCTGCGGCTGTCTGGCAGCATGGGTATGCGAAGTACCTGGTCGGCTGGCAGGCTTTCACGAATCTCCGCTGGCAGGCCGCGGCTTTCCGGCCCGAACAGAAACATATCCCCCTCGCTGAAACGCACGTCAGTATAACTGCGCGTACCCTTGGTACTCAGCGCAAATACTCTTTGCGGCTGTACCTGTGCCAGGCAGCTGGGAAGATCCGGGTAGGTTTTCAGCTCGGCAAACTCGTGATAATCCAGCCCCGCACGGCGTAGCCGCTTATCGTCCAGCTCGAAGCCTAACGGCTCGATCAGATGCAGGGTGCAGCCGGTATTGGCGCACAATCGGATGATGTTGCCGGTATTCGGTGGAATCTCCGGTTCAAGCAAGGCGATATGGAACATGCTGGCGTATCAGGTCAGGTGGCAGGATTGGCCGGCAGTGTATGTGCCGGCGGACGCCAGCGGCAAGTTGCTCATGCGAATAGTCGGCCGCGCCTGCGGTTGCAGCATCGTTAGATATCTATCGCTCCACCATCAACGGCTATTCCACCTCTTCTTCTTCCGCGCCTTCGCTGTTCATGCCCAGTTCCTTGATCTTGCGGGTCAGGGTGTTGCGCCCCCAGCCAAGCAATTGGGCGGCGTCGCGACGTCGGCCAGCGGTATGCTTCAACGCGGTTTCGATCATGATTCTTTCGAATGCCGGCACTGCCGCATCCAGCAGATTGGTTACACCGCGAGCCAGTTCCTGATCGGCCCAGTTGCGCAGGCTGAGTTCCCAATGGTCACCGGCGGCGGTGTCCTGCTGCTGGGTAAGCATCTCCGGCGGCAGGTCTTCAATCAGGACTTCACGGCTTGATGCCATCACCGTGATCCAGCGACAGGTATTTTCCAGCTGCCGAACGTTGCCCGGCCAGGGCAGGGTGCTCAGGTATTCCTGGGTCTGGGGCGTGAGCACTTTGGGCTCAACAGACAGCTCCTGCGCGGCACGGGCCAGGAAATGCTGCGCCAATGTGGGTATGTCCTGACTGCGCTCGGCGAGCTTCGGAATATGAATACGGATAACGTTCAGGCGGTGGAACAGGTCTTCACGGAATTTACCGGTCTGTACCAGACCCTCGAGGTTCTGATGTGTAGCAGCGATGATACGTACGTCGACCTTGATCGGAGTGTGGCCACCGACGCGATAAAACTCGCCATCGGCCAGCACACGCAATAACCGCGTCTGAGTCTCGGCCGGCATATCGCCGATCTCATCGAGGAATAGTGTGCCGCCATCCGCCTGCTCGAAACGCCCCCTGCGCTGCACCGCTGCGCCGGTAAAGGCGCCCTTTTCGTGGCCGAAGAGTTCCGACTCCATCAGGTCCTTGGGTATCGCTGCCATGTTCAGGGCGATAAACGGGTTACGCGCGCGCGGGCTGTGCCGGTGCAGGGCATGGGCGACCAGCTCCTTGCCGGTGCCGGACTCGCCGTTGATCAGCACGGTAATGTTCGAATGCGACAGCCTACCTATGGCGCGGAAGACCTCCTGCATTGCCGGCGCTTCACCGATGATTTCCGGTGTGCGCATCTGAGCGGTTTCCTGGGCAGCGCTCTGCTGCTCGCGGCTGTGGGCGAGGGCACGCCGAACCAGCGCCACCGCTTCATCGACATCGAAGGGCTTGGGCAGATATTCGAACGCACCGCCCTGGTAGGAGGCCACGGCGCTGTCGAGGTCGGAGTGCGCCGTCATGATGATCACCGGGACTCTAGGGTGCTGATCGCGAATTTGTGCCAGCAGATCCAGGCCACTGGTGCCGGGCATACGAATGTCGCTGATCAACACGTCCGGATGCTGGCGCGACAGCTTGGCCAGAGCGCTATCGGCGCTGTCAAAACAGACCGGCTCCATTCCTTCCTGCTGCAGGGCCTTGTCCAGAACCCAGCGTATTGAGCGGTCATCATCAACAATCCAGACGTTTTCGGCTCGGCTCATGCATTAGTCTCCGGGGTGTTGTTCTAGCGGAAGGAAAAGGTTGAACTGGGTGTGACCGGGCAAGCTATCGCATTCAATCAGCCCCTGGTGCTGGCTGATGATGTTCTGCGTGATGGAAAGGCCCAATCCGGTGCCATCGGGACGGCCACTGACCATGGGATAAAAAATACTGTCGAGCAGCGCAGGGGGAATACCCGGCCCGTTATCAATGACTCGCAGATGGCAGACCAACCGGTGGCGCTTGTGACCGATGGTGAACTGTCGTAGCGCACGGGTCTGCACGATGATGCGGCCTCGTTCAGCCTGGCTATTTTCGGTGATCGCCTGCATCGCGTTGCGCACGATATTGAGCACTGCCTGGATAAGTTGCTCGCGATCGCCCATCAGCTCGGGAATGCTCGGATCGTAATCCCGCTGCAAATCGATCCGCCCGTGTGTTTCGGCCTGTATCAGATGGGCGACCCGCTCGGTTATCTCGTGGATATTCAGCGGTTGCAGGCTCGGCGGTCGGTAGGGGCCCAGCATGCGGTCGACCAGATTGCGCAGACGGTCAGCTTCTTCAATGATGACGTCGGTATAGTCACGCAGCGATTGGTTGGGCAGTTCCCGCGCCAGCAACTGCGCAGCGCCTCGGATGCCACCCAGAGGGTTCTTGATCTCGTGGGCGAGGCCGCGTACCAGCACTTTGGTGACTTCCTGCTTGGCGAGTTGGGCTTCTTCCTTGGTGATACGCAGCAAGCGGTCGCGCGGATGCACTTCCATCAGGATCCAGTTATGTCCGGCCGCCGCAAGCGGCGTCACCGTGTAGTCCACGACCAGACTGTTGCCGTTGTTCAGGCTGAGCTGCGCCTCACGTTTGGTGAAAGCGTGCATGTTGTCCAGCGCATCATGCAGGGAGGCCAGGGCCGAGGCGCGGTCGTGAAAGAAGTCCCCTACAGGTTGCTGCTGCAGTCGCTGACCGCTTACTTCCAGCAGCATTTCCGCAGCCGGGTTCAGATAACCCAGGCACAGCTGGTCGTCCAACAATACGACGGCGGTGGTGAGGTTCTCGAGAATCTGAATCCGGTTCGGCAGCATAGTGGTCCCCAAAGGTTTGATAAGTTAAATGCAAGAAGCGAACCAGCCGGGAGCGCTACTCACAAATGAGGGCATTAAAAGCGAGGGCGGGCCTCATTTGAGATCATTATCTTCCGCGTGGCCCATCTATGGGGCTGCTGATTTTCTAGCGGTTCGCCTGAATGGGCGAGAGCGCACCAGAACTCCGCACGTCACGCGGCTGGGTGAGGCGTGAGCCGCCGGCATTGCCGTTGAGGTGGGCACTTATGTTACCAGTGCGCACCAAAACAGTGCGCACGGTAACGGAGGGAGAGCGGATCAGTTACCAGACCGGCTGGGAGCAGGGACGTTGGGTGCGCGCGGTGCGGCGGGAGCGCGGGGCGCCTGATTGGCACTGGCGCGACCCGGCTGGTTCAACGAGGTGCGCTGGATGTGGATCTGAAGCGGCTTGCTGCGCTGGATGACTTCGCCTCGAACGTTGACGACGACAGCGGTGATCGCGTGGCTGCCCCGATCCAGCTCATTGAGCTGCAGCTGATGGGTCGCATTGCCGTTTCCGGGCACCGGTTCGCTGGCGAGGCTGCCATCCACTTCGGCACGTAGCAGGTGGTTGCCGCTGAGCGGTGGGTCGGTCTCGACAGTAAGGCTCAAGGTGCCGTCGTTGGCGCGAACAGCCTGATCGTTTCCAGGCGAGGTGATCGCCAGCCGCTGGTAAGCGATCTGGGACTGCTGTCCGGATGAACGGGAAGGGTCCCGGTCGTTTTCCTGCCATTCCATCGTCGAGGCTGGAGGTGGCTCGATGGTATTCACCGGCCCCAGGTCAATGCTGTCTGCGTCCGGGTGAGGCTGATCGGAAAAAACGCGATTGCCGTTTTCGTCAGTCCAGGAAAAGACCTGGGCTGAAAGGCTGCCCGCGTAAAGCACCAGCAAGACCATGCTGGCCAGAATCGATATGCGAACCATGCTGCTTTACTCCTGTGGATTGCCCTTGGGCGTGTCTCGGTCATGTGCCGTACAACCCGAAGGGACGGGGCCGTTTTGCAACGGCAACAGAGCTTAAGAGTTGCATCCCGCGCAGTGGCTGGCAAGTTGCTATGTCTCAGTTGCGGACAGACGAAAAAAAAGGGCGTCCCAACGGACGCCCTTCTTCTAATCAACGGTCAATCAGACGCTGTAGTACAGATCGTACTCAAGCGGGTGAACGAAGGTACGCACCTTCAGTTCTTCAGCCGATTTGAGTTCGATGAAGGCATCGATCAGCTCATCGGTGAATACGCCGCCCTTGGTCAGGTACTCGCGGTCGCTGCTGAGCGCTTCGAGTGCTTCCTTCAGGCTGCCGCATACCTGCGGGATCTGCTGTGCTTCTTCCGGAGGCAGGTCATACAGGTTCTTGTCCGCAGCGTCGCCGGGGTGGATCTTGTTCTGGATGCCATCCAGGCCGGCCATCAACAGTGCAGAGAAGGCGAGGTAGGGGTTGGCAGCCGGATCCGGGAAGCGGGCTTCGATACGGCGCGCCTTGGGGCTGGAAACATAGGGAATCCGGATCGAGGCGGAACGGTTGCGGGCCGAGTAGGCCAGCATGACCGGTGCTTCGAAGCCCGGAACCAGGCGCTTATACGAGTTGGTCGACGGGTTGGTGAAGGCATTCAGCGACTTGCCGTGCTTGATGATGCCGCCGATGAAGTACAGGGCAGTATCGGACAAACCGGAATAGCCTTCGCCTGCGAAGGTGTTCTTGCCATCCTTGGAGATGGACATGTGCACGTGCATGCCAGACCCGTTGTCGCCGTATAGCGGCTTGGGCATAAAGGTCGCTGTCTTGCCGAAAGCATCGGCCACGTTGTGCACGCAGTATTTCAGGGTTTGAACTTCGTCAGCCTTGTGCACCAGGGTGTTGAACTGTACGCCGATCTCATTCTGGCCGGCGGTGGCGACTTCGTGGTGATGTACTTCGATGACCAGGCCCATTTCCTCCATGGCGTTACACATGGCGGTACGCAGCTCGTGGTCGTGATCAACCGGCGGAACCGGGAAGTAGCCGCCTTTGGTGGCAGGGCGGTGACCCTTGTTACCGGTCTCGAAGTCCGCATCGGTGTTCCAGCCTGCCTGTTCGGAAAAGATCTTGAACATGGAGCCGGACATATCGGACTTGAATTTCACTTCGTCGAAGACGAAAAATTCAGGTTCCGGGCCAACGAAGACAGTGTCACCGATACCGGTGGATTTCAGATATTCTTCGGCGCGGCGGGCGATGCTGCGTGGATCGCGCTCGTAACCCTGCATGGTGGAAGGTTCGATGATGTCGCAGACGATGATCAGCGTCGGTTCTTCGGTAAAGGGGTCCAGAACCGAGGTTTCGTCATCGGGCATCAGGATCATGTCGGAAGCTTCGATTCCCTTCCAGCCAGCGATGGAGGAGCCGTCGAACATCTTGCCTTCTTCAAAAAAATCATCCTTGACGTCGCGGGCCGGCATTGTCACGTGGTGTTGCTTGCCCTTGGTATCAGTGAAGCGCAGGTCGACCCACTTCACGTCAAATTCCTGGATCAGTTGCATCGCTTTCGACATGGTTTCCTCCAAAGAAACATTTGCCCGGGCGGCTAGCCCGGATCTTCAAATTCGAGCGGAATTCAGTTCCCGCATCCGCTGAGGTACAGGTTAGCAAAAGCTATGCCATATCGAAGCCGCGCTGAAATGGGCACGATAGAGCTATATAGCGACTTGTGGTGCAGCAGGGCGCCGTTGCGCTGCGCAATTAGAGTGCAGTAAACCACGTTAGTGCTCAAATTTGGTGCAGATTATACAGCTCGGCCCTTCACAACCGGTATAGGCGTATAATGCTGCGCTTTGCCTGGTTGTCGCCGCTCATGAAACTGATCATCAAGTTCTTCCCAGAAATAACCATCAAGACTCGCCAGGTGCGCAAGCGCTTCGTGCATCAGCTCAAGACCAACGTGCGCGTGCTGCTCACCGCCATTGATCCGGGCGTGAAGGTGGGTGGTTCCTGGGACAGTCTCGAGGTCGTGCTCGGCGATGACCCTTCTGTGCAGCAGCGCTGCATCGAACGCCTGTGCAATACCCCGGGTATCGCCCACATACTCGAGGTGCGTGACTATCCGTTGGAGACACTCGATGAGCTGGCCGAACTGTGCGTCGCCAGTTTCGGCGATCAGGTCCGCGGGCGGACCTTTGCTGTGCGCTGCAAGCGCGTAGGCCGGCATTCGTTCAGCTCGCAGGATGTAGCTCGGCTTGTCGGGGAGCAGCTCATGGCGCGCTGCGGTGCGACAGGCGTTTCGCTCAAGGCGCCCGATGTCGAGGTCAAGCTGGATGTGCGGGATAACCGCATCTGGCTGATCCAGGCTCGTCACGAGGGGATGGGGGGGTTTCCGCTGGGCACGCTTGAGCCGGTGCTCAGCCTTTTGTCCGGCGGTTTCGACTCAACTGTCGCCAGTTACCAGATGCTGCAGCGCGGACTGCTGCCGCATTTCGTTTTTTTCAACCTCGGCGGACGCGCGCACGAGCTGGGCGTCAGACAGGTGGCTCACTACCTGTGGGAGCGGTATGCGGCGAGCCATCGCCTGCGTTTTATCAGCGTACCCTTCGAGGGGGTGGTGGCAGAGCTCCTACAGAACGTCGAGAACAGCCAGATGGGCGTTGTGCTCAAGCGCATGATGTTGCGGGCGGCAAACCGTATCGCCTGGCGCCTGGACCTGAACGCACTGGTGACCGGCGAGGCGATCTCACAGGTCGCGAGCCAGACGTTGCCCAACCTGGCGGTTATCGATCAGGTTAGTGATCTGCTGGTTCTGCGTCCTCTTATCACCAGCAGCAAGATGGATATCATTGACACCGCCCGGCGCATTGGCACCGAAGCCTTCTCCAGCAGCATGCCGGAATATTGCGGCGTCATTTCGGTCAATCCGGCGATCCGCACCTCACCTGCCAAGGTTGCCGAGGCGGAAGCCAGCTTTGATTTCGCCATTCTTGATGAAGCGGTGAAGAGCGCGCGGTATAGCGATTGCAGCGAGCTTGAGCTGGATCTCGAGGGAGCTGACGCGGTCGAACTGGTCAGCCAGGCGCTGCCGGGTCAGGTAGTCCTGGATATTCGTGCGCCGGACGAGCAGGAGCTCAATCCGCTGCAAATTCCGGGCGTTGAGGTCATGCACGTGCCGTTCTATACCCTGAACAGCCGCTTTGCCGGGCTGGACGCGTCGCGGGCTTATCTCCTGTACTGCGACAAGGGTGTCATGAGCCAGCTGCACGCTCAGTACCTGCTTGATGCGGGGCACGGCAACATCCGTGTGCTACGATTGCCCAAGGTCTGAGTCAGACTTACAGACAGTCCAGAATGGGTCTGTGACGGTGTTTCGTTCAAAAAACATACACTGTCACGGCTGTCTCTGTATAATGCCCCCCTCATTTTTATAAGCCGGCCGACAGCCGCGCATTTCCCAGGACGTCCATAGTGATCGAGAATCTCCGTAATATTGCCATTATTGCCCACGTTGACCACGGCAAGACCACACTGGTCGACAAGCTGCTGCGTCTGTCCGGCACCCTGGACCGTAAGGAGCTCGAGAACGAGCGCGTGATGGATAGCAATGACCAGGAAAAAGAGCGCGGCATCACCATTCTGGCGAAGAACACCGCTCTGAAATGGAACGGCTACGACATCAACATCGTTGATACCCCCGGCCACGCCGATTTCGGCGGCGAAGTAGAGCGCGTGATGAGCATGGTCGATTCCGTGTTGCTGGTCGTTGATGCGCAGGATGGTCCCATGCCGCAGACGCGTTTCGTTACGCAAAAAGCCTTCAAGGCGGGTCTGCGTCCTATCGTGGTCATCAACAAGATTGACCGCCCGGGTGCGCGCCCGGACTGGGTCGTTGACCAGATCTTCGATCTGTTTGATAACCTCGGCGCGACCGACGAGCAATTGGACTTCCCAATCGTGTACGCCAGCGCCCTGAACGGGATCGCCGGTCTGGACCACGAGAAGATGGACGACAACATGGACGCGCTGTTCCAGGCGATCGTCGACCATGTTCCGACGCCCGCTGTCGACGTGGATGGCCCGTTCCAGATGCAGATTTCCCAGTTGGACTACAACAGCTTCCTGGGTGTAATCGGTATCGGTCGTATCGCGCGCGGCACCGTCAAGACCAACACCCCGGTCATCGCCATCGGTCCGGATGGCAAGAAGCGCCAGGGCCGGATTCTGAAGATCATGGGCCACTCCGGCTTGCAGCGGGTTGAAGTCGATCAGGCCCAGGCCGGTGATATCGTCTGCGTCAGCGGTATGGACGAGCTGTATATCTCCGACACGCTGTGCGACATGAACAACGTTGAAGCACTACCGCCGTTGTCAGTCGACGAGCCGACCGTCTCCATGACATTCCAGGTCAACGACTCGCCGTTCTGCGGTAAGGAAGGCAAGTTCGTTACCAGCCGCAACATCAAGGAACGCCTGGAACGAGAGCTGCTGCACAACGTTGCGCTGCGCGTTGACCAGGGCGATGACGCAGACAAGTTCAAGGTCTCCGGTCGTGGCGAGCTGCACCTGTCGGTATTGATCGAAACCATGCGCCGTGAAGGTTTCGAGCTGGCCGTTGGCCGTCCTGAAGTAGTCATCAAGGAAGTCGACGGCGAGAAGCAGGAGCCGTACGAAAACGTCACCATCGATATCGAAGAAGTTCATCAGGGTCCGGTAATGGAACAGATGGGTCTGCGTAAAGGTGACCTGAGCAACATGGTTCCGGATGGCAAGGGCCGTATCCGTCTCGAGTACACCGTACCCGCACGCGGTCTGATCGGTTTCCGTAACTCGTTCCTTACCATGACGTCAGGCAGCGGTATTCTAACCTCTACCTTCAGTCACTACGGTCCGCTCAAGGGTGGCGAAGTAGGTCACCGTCAGAGCGGTGTGCTGGTCTCCATGGCCACTGGCAAGGCGCTGACCTATTCGCTGGAAACCCTGCAGAGCCGCGGCAAGCTGTTCCTTGCTCCGGGTGACGAGATCTATGAAGGTCAGCTGGCCGGCATTCACAGCCGTGACAACGATCTGGTGATCAACCCCACCAAGGGCAAGAAGCTCGACAACATGCGTGCTTCTGGCAAGGACGAAACCATTGCCTTGGTTCCGCCGATTCGCTTCACCCTCGAACAGGCACTTGAGTTCATCGATGATGACGAGCTGGTCGAGGTAACGCCGAAGTCGATTCGTCTGCGCAAGAAGATTCTCGACGAGAACCTGCGCAAGCGTGCCAGCAAGGGCTAACGTTTTACGTTGAACAAGAAACCCGCCACTCAGGCGGGTTTTTTGTGCCGGTTTGTCCGTCATCGTGCAGTACCGACGATCACGAGTGCTGAGCCTGTGGTGGCTAATCGATACATGGATCAGTGGCCTAGCCCATTTGTGTGAGCGGGCTACCGGCGACAGCTTTCCACCCGATTGGGATTGCGAACTGCCCCGCTTTTCGGGGTTTTGGCGTTATGCCTTTCTGAGCGAGCCGATTAGGGTTAGTGCACCCTGGCCGGGAGAACAACAGGAAGCCAATAATGCCATCATTCTCAGCCCTCCGTTTGCCTGCGGCGCTCGTCGCACTTGCCTATGTCCTGGCCGCGCCGTTGCCAGCCACTGCCGGGCCCGGCTTCCTCTCTTTGCCAGGAATAATGATGCCTGCGGCGAACCCGGTGCCAACGCCGGAGCCGGTAACAGAAATAACGGCCAGCACGCGTGTGAACGGCAATCAGGTCAGCATCGACTGGGTCGCGACTGGCGTGGCGGTTCGTGATCAGGAGATCTACCGCCACACCCAGGCGGAGCTCAATGGCCGGGTGCGTATTGCTTCATTAAGCGGCACCGCCCGAAGCTTTACCGATACCAATCTTGCGCCGGGCACTTATTACTACTCGATCAAGGTTCGCGATACGGCGCTTCAGGTAATCAATTCGAATGCAGCACGCGCGGTGGTGGCAGGTGACAACCCGGGCGATGAGCCGACGTTTGATGCGGAGGTATTCCGTAACGGAGATGCCTGGACCGCGCGCAATGGCAACAACGTGGTCTATCGCGGCGGCGACATGCTGGATGCAATGCAGGCCGCGGTAGATAGTCTGACACCCGGGCGTACCCGCAAGGAAACCGTACTGGTACGTGATTCCGGTGTGGTCGGGCCCCATGCGTGGGATGGTGATGTCAAATCCGTGGACCTGCCCAGTTACACCATTCTTGATGTGCGCGGGACTATCCGGGTCGAGGATAGCGGTGACGATACCATCGTGCCCATCCGCGCGATGCGCGCCAAGGCAATCGAGATCCGTAATCTGAAAATCGAAGGCAACCCGCGCTACGGGGTCTGGATTCAGAGCTCGAGCGATGTTCAGCTGGGTCACATTCAGATGCTGTTGCATGCGACCAGAACAGTGGGTCTGGGTATCCGGATCGATCATGCCAAGGGGCCGCGCTCAAGCAAGGTACGCCTGGATTACGCGCGCATCGAGGGCTCAAAGCACCACGGCGTCGAGACCTATGGCGTGGACGATCTGGTCATTGGCAACGTGGTAACAGTGGATACCGGCGGCTCGGGGCTGATACTAAACGATACCAGCAACGCTCGAGTCGGATCCGTGCATGCCACGCGACCGAGCGTTAACGGTGGAGGGTACGCTGGACTGCGGCTGGCCAACAACGCGGGACCTGATATCCGAGTCGATCAGGTAACGGTCCGTGGCGGCGCACGTGGAGTGTTCTGCGTATCGGGTAGCCACGGTATTACTGTCGACCGGGTCGACATCGAGGGAACCGGCCAACAGGGCATTCTGATCGAGGACTGCCAGTCCGTTTCGATTAATGGAGGCAGTGTGCGTAACAGCAATGCTGAAGGCGCACGGATCGCCTCTCGCACCTCCAACGAACATCGCCCCTCTTCCAATAACACCCTGCAGAACCTGCGCATCACCGATGACCGGCGCAATCCTGCCCAGCCGTATGGCATTCGGGAAACCGCAGCAGGCGGAACCAGCAACAACCGCATCCTCAATAACGATCTGCGTAATGCCGGCACGGTAACCGATCTGGCGACGGAAGCGCCGGGCACTCGCGTATCAGGCAACCGGTTGACCGGGCAATAAAGCACCGACCTCGCTCTGGGGGCACAGCGACAACAGCGAAGACGAACGGCGAATTACTTTCGCTTTCAACCATTTCGACAACGTCTATTCGCGTGCGCCCTTGTTACGCTTTGGCCAGACACGATGCACGCAACAACCAGTTCAATAACGTGACCTGGCAGGATGGTTCCGATTGCAGTATTGCCGGCCCCAGCCCCGCCGGGTCAGCTACACGCCGCCCTACGGCTATGACTCGCTGCCAACCAATCAGGTCAAGGAACATGTGGTGGCCGATGCAGGGGCGGGTCGCTGCCAGCTTTAGTCCGGAAACTTCGGCCGCGGCTTATGTAGACCGCTGGTTATATGCGGGCTGACTCGGGGTTAGCGAACTGAGTTGCACCTCTCTGGTCTCAAGCGTTACGCAATGTTTGCGCCTGAGACCAGAGGAGGTATATCCATGGGTATTATCGGTACGATCATCATTGGCCTTATCGTGGGCCTGATTGCCCGTTTTCTCAAGCCGGGCAACGACAGCATGGGCTGGATCATGACCATTCTGCTCGGTATCGGCGGTTCTCTGCTGGCGACCTACGGCGGCCAGGCGCTGGGGCTCTACGAAGCGGGAGAGGGCGCAGGATTCATTGGTGCAGTCATCGGTGCGATCATCCTGCTGGTGATCTACGGCATGGTAACCCGTGGCAAGGACTGAGCAGGGAATGAAACAGGGCTGCCTTAGGGTAGCCCTGTTTCGTTTTACTGTTTGCTGCGTGGCTGAATGACTATCGAGCTTCAGGCATATCAACTGTCAAATCTGGACTAGGCTATACAGTCAGGCAGCTCAAAGGCAGGGCATCCTATGTTCACCTACATAATGCTTGGCAGCAGCGATCTGAAACGCTCGGCAGGCTTTTACGACCATACGCTAGCTCCGCTTGGTATCGCCCGTTGCGGTGGCCCACAGGATGAAGCGGAATGGGAAGATATTGTCGGCTGGGGCGTCTACGAACAGAACGGCGCGTCAGAACTGGCGTTGTGGCTGTGCAGACCCTTCGACGGCCGCGCTGCCACGGTGGGTAATGGCACCATGGTTGCGCTGAAGGCTGACAGTTGGGCGGCCGTACGGGAATTTCACCGGGCGGCGATGGATAACGGCGGCATCAGCGAGGGTGAGCCTGGGCTGCGTCCGCACTACGCAGATGACTTTTTCGTGGCCTATGTTCGTGATCCTGATGGAAACAAGCTGGCCGCGGTCTGCCGTGGCTTTACCGAGGAGCAAGTGGTAGCCGCAGCAAACACCTCGCAGGCTCCATGAAATGGCGGAGCGGTGAATACACGAAACGTTGGACAGAGAATCTCGACAGTTCGATCAATCAGCAAATAAAGGAGACATCATGAAAGCAATCCATTGGTTGGCCCTGGGGGCAGCGATGTCGGTTGGCGCCGCGCAAGCAGCCTCCACCGATGTCACCATAAACCAGGTCAGTGGCGACGGCGTTGAGCAATCAGTTGGTCAAGTGACCATCCAGGAAACTGAACACGGCCTGGTTTTCACGCCCAAGCTGAGCTCCCTGCCTGCCGGCATCCATGGCTTCCATGTGCATGAAACAGGAAGCTGCGAACCGGGTACAGACAACGGCAACAAGGTCGCGGCTAAGTCGGCCGGCGGACATTTCGATCCAGAGAAAAAGGGCGAGCATCATGGTCCTTACGGCGACGGGCACCTGGGCGACTTGCCGGCGCTCTACGTCGACGAAGAAGGCAATGCCGAATATCCGGTGCTGGCGCCACGGATCAAGAAGTTGGAAGAAATCAAAGGTCGCGCGCTGATGATTCATGCCGGTGGCGACAATCATTCAGACGATCCGCAGCCGCTGGGTGGTGGCGGTAAACGGGTTGCCTGCGGCGTGATCTAGGCATGTCCCGAGCTGTTCGCTGGCGGGGTTGCAAGCCCTGCCAGCCCTGACGATATCTGGACGGACCATGTACGCCGGTGTTCTGAATTTCTGGTTCAACGAAATCAAGCCAGCAATGTGGTGGAAGAAAGATCCGCAACTTGACCGCCTGATTGCTGACCGTTTTGGGGCAGTGCATGAGCAGGCCGGTCGTGCTGAACTCTCTGGCTGGCGCGAAAAAGCCGAGGGGCGGCTGGCCGAGATCATAGTGCTGGATCAATTTTCAAGAAACATCTACCGCGACAGCCCGCAAGCTTTCGCCTGGGATGGAATGGCTTTGGTGCTGGCGCAGGAAGCCATTGCCGCCGGTGCCGACCGCGGCTTGCCTGTCGAGCAACGCGGGTTTATGTATATGCCGTTCATGCATAGCGAATCGCTGGTAGTTCATGAGCAGGCAATGCGCCTGTTTTCAATCGAAGGTCTGGAAGACAGTTTTCGGGTTGAACAGCGCCATAAGGAAATTCTCCAGCGTTTCGGTCGGTATCCCCATCGCAACGCAGCGCTGGGGCGGCCGTCCACAGACGCCGAGATCGCCTTCCTCAGACAGCCAGGCTCCAGCTTCTGATCGAGTCCCGCTGTTCTCATTTCTCCAGGTAAATTTCATGGTGGCCAGTCAGTTGGCCCTGCTGCCATTGCTTTGCTGTGAACGCGGCGAAGGATGTGGCAGTCTGACGAAATGCCATCAGAGGAGTCCATCAATGCGGTATCTGCTATCTGCCATGTTCATCAGTGTTTCGCTTTCCATGTTGACCGGCTGTAGCGATGACTCGCCCGCACCTGCTCAAGCCCCTCCGCCCGACGCCTCTCAGCCCGGCGATGAGCAAAAGCAGATGTTGCGCATTACCGGTGACCTGACCTATCAGGCGCGCACAGCTCTGCAACCGGAGAGTCAGGCAGTCATCGAGCTGCGCTACGCAGCGTCGGACGAGAATGAGCCGGAGAGTGTTCTGGCCCGTCAACGTATTGATCTGATTGGCCGCAACGTCCCTGTGCATTTTGTGCTCGAAGTCGACCCCGAGGAATTGCGGCGCGCCGACGCGTATCAGTTACGCGCCATGATCATGGAAGATGAGCGTGCCACCTGGTTGGCTGAGCCCGTGGAGATCGGCCCAACAGCGGAGGAAATCAACCTCGGTGAGCTGGTACTGCTGCCGCATCGAGAGGCGGCTTTCTCAAGCATTCTCTCCTGTGGGCAGGCGCAGATCAGCGTTGGTTATGAAGGGGACGATCTGATTCTTGAGGTGGCGGATGATGAATACGTTCTGCTCCCGGTGGAAACGCATGCTGGCGCCCGGTTCGAGGCCGAAGGGGACCCTGCGACGCGCTTCTGGAGCCGCGGCGATAGCGCATTGCTGACGCTTGAGGGCAAAGCCTATCCTGAATGCGTGCCGCCGGGCGCACTGCCCAAACCGTTCCTCGCGTTCGGCAACGAGCCGGGCTGGCAGGTTCGGTTGGATAATGGCGAGCTGACCTGGCAACGTCCCGATCAGAATCAGGAGTTCACCTCGCCATACCGCATCAGTGACGATAACAGCGAAGGCGTGACCATCGAAGCCGGTCAGCTGGACAGCGACCATCAGTTGAGTCTGACCGCCAATCGCAGTATCTGTTATGACAGCATGACCGCTATGCCTTATCCCCGTGAGGTTTCCCTGACGTTTGATGGAGAGACGCTGCAAGGCTGCGGCGGCGACCCTACGCGTTTGTTGCAGGGCGCAGAATGGGTTGTGGAGGATATTAACGGCGGAGGGATTATCGACGGTTCGCGGGTGGATCTGGCCTTTCTGCACAATGATCGATTGGCCGGTCAGGCATCCTGCAATAACTATTCGGCTGAATACGAACTGACCGCAGAAGCGCTGATGGTGAGAGACGTGATCAGTACGAAAAAGGCGTGTGCACCGGCATTAATGGAGCAGGAGCATCGCTTTATCGATATGCTGCAGCGTGTGCAGCGATTCAGATTCAACGAACAGGATGCGCTGGTTCTGCTTACTGCTGAAGGCGAGTCGCTGACCGCGAGAATGCGCTAGAACGATTGGCGAATCGAGCAGTAGCGGACTCGGCCCGGCGTCGCAGCAAGCGCTTGCTAATACAATGCGACCCGTACCTCCAAAACAATCGAAAGGATAGAAAATGTTAGCTCTGGTGGCAGGTTTGGTGATCTTTCTCGGCATCCATTCGACGGGGTTGTTTGCTCCGGATTGGCGCGCTGCGCAGAAGCGGCGGCTCGGTGAGAACACCTGGAAGGGGATCTATGCACTGATCGCGCTGGTTGGTCTGGTGCTTATCGTCTGGGGATACGGCCAGGCCCGAATGGATCCTGTGTGGTTGTGGATCCCGCCAGTCTGGACGCGACACCTCGCAGCGCTGCTGACGATACCTGCCTTCGTACTGTTGGTGGCTACCTATTTGCCCGGCACGAAAATGAAGGCCAGGATAGGGCACCCGATGTTGCTTGGGGTCAAGTTCTGGGCTATTGCGCATTTGCTGGCCAACGGCAGCCTGGCTGACCTGCTGCTGTTCGGTGGCTTACTGATCTGGGCCGTGGCGCTGTTTGTCGTGCTGCGCCGGCGTGATCGCGCTAACGGTGTGATACGCCCCGCAGGCAAGGCCAGCCGTGACGGGATGGCCGTGGTAGTCGGATTGGTGCTCTGGGTTGTATTCGCGCTCTGGTTGCATGAATGGCTGATCGGCGTGCGGCCCTTCGGCTAGTTCGTGGCTGCAGATGACAGCCATCGCGCTGGTGAGTAATGTTGCTAAACACAGTATCGGTTGAGATGGACATTCAGGAGCCCAGCCATGCAACTGTTGTATCCGGAGATCAAACCCTACGCTCGGCATGAGCTGGCCGTCGAAGCACCGCACGTTTTATACGCTGATGAAAGCGGTGAGCCGGACGGTTTGCCGGTGGTTTTTCTGCATGGCGGGCCAGGAGCCGGTTGCGATGCGCTAAGCCGACGCTTCTTTGATCCGTCGGTGTATCGCATCGTTACTTTCGACCAGCGCGGAGCAGGTCGCTCGACGCCCCACGCCAGTCTTGAGAACAACACCACAGCGCATCTGATCAGCGATATGGAAGCGCTGCGTGAATTTCTCAAGATCGACAAGTGGGTGCTCTTTGGTGGCTCCTGGGGGTCGACGCTGGCATTGGCCTATGCCCAGGCGCATCCGGACCGGGTCAGCGGCATTATCCTGCGCGGTATCTTCCTCTGCCGTGACCAGGACATCCGCTGGTTTTACCAGGAGGGCGCCAGCCACATCTTCCCGGATTACTGGGAGGATTATGCTTCGCTTATTCCGGAGGTGGAGCGGGGTGACATGGTCTCTGCCTATTATCGCCGGCTGATTGGTGATGACGAGATCTGCCGGATGCACGCCGCCAGAAGCTGGTCAGCCTGGGAAGGCCGTTGCGCCACGCTGCGCCCGAGCGCCCAGGTCATTGACCGCTTCAATGACTCTCGCCGCGCCTACGCGATGGCCCGGATCGAGTGTCACTATTTTATCAACAAGGCTTTTCTCGAGCCGGACCAGCTTTTGCGTAACATGCCTTCTATCGCGCATATCCCCGGCATTCTTATCCATGGTCGCTATGACATGGTCTGTCCGCTGGATAATGCCTATGCCTTGCACCAGAGCTGGCCGGGCAGTGAGTTGCAAATCATCCGTGACGCTGGGCACGCTGCGTCGGAAGCCGGCACGGCAGACGCACTGGTGCGCGCCACGCAAAGCATGGCGCAACGCCTGTTACACCTGGCTCCTCAAGCGGAATAGACATGAAGGGACTGTTGCAGCGGGTCAGTCAGGCCCGGGTGGAAGTAAACGGGGAGGTTGTCGGAGCGATCGACCAGGGTTTGCTGGTGCTGGTCGGCATCGAACCGGAGGACGATAAGGCCAGCGCCGACAAGCTGTTGCAACGGCTGCTGCGCTATCGAGTATTCGGGGATGCCGAAGGCCGTATGAACGCCTCGCTGCAGGACGTCGAGGGAGGACTGCTGCTGGTATCGCAATTTACTCTGGCTGCCGACACACGCAAAGGGTTACGCCCGGGATTCTCCACCGCGGCTCCGCCCGAGCGAGCGGCTGAGCTATTCGAATACCTGCTCGGGCAAGCGCGTGAGCATCACCCTGACGTCAGCAGCGGAACATTCGGTGCTGACATGCAGGTGCATCTGGTCAACGACGGACCGGTGACCTTCCTTCTCGAGGTGTGACGCTAGCTCTGGCGCTTTAGCGCTTCTTCAACAAACTCGAGGCGGTCCTGCCCGAAGAAGAGCTCGTCGCCAACGATGATGCTGGGTGCGCCGAATACGCCTCGGGTGATGGCTTCCTCGGTGGTCTGGCGTAGCCGATCTTTCACCGCCGGATCACCAATCAAACCCATCACTTCGTTCGGGTTGAATCCGTTGCGCTCAAGCACCTCGGCCACGATTTCCGGTTTTCCCATGTCCAGTTCGTCTACCCACATAGCGGTGAATATTGCGGACAGATAGCGCTCGAAGTGTTCCGTGTTCTGATAAGCGGCGGCACCGCGCATCAGCTGCAGCGTATTGATGGGGAAAAACGGGTTGTGGTTGAGCGGGACGCCGTAGCGCCGGGCGAAACGCTGGAAATCCTGACGCGTATAATTGCCCTTGGCTGGCACGGTCGCCGGAGAGCTATTACCCGTTGCTTGAAAGACGGCACCAAGGAGCATGGGCTTCATGTCCAGCTTGGCATGGTGTCGCTCAGCAATGGTCCGGATCTGGGTCCACGCCAGGTAGCTGGCTGGACTGCCGACATCGAAATAAAACTCGATTTTCTTATTCATATTCGCTCCGCTTAACAGTTTAAAAGGTTTCCATCCAGGGACGCAGATCCAGCTCATGGGTCCAGCAGTCCCGCGGCTGGCAGTGCAGCTGCCAGTATTGCTCGGCGATATGCTCCGGATCGAGAATGCCGGCCTGATCCTTCAGTGCATAGCGCTCAGGGAAATTGTCCCGGATGAAAGCGGTGTCGATCGCGCCGTCGATAATCGGATGGGCTACGTGGATGCCCTGCGGGCCGAGCTCTCGGGCCATGCTCTGGGCGAGCGCACGCAAAGCGAACTTGGCGCCGGCGAAAGCGCTGAATCCGCTGCCGCCGCGCAGTGAAGCCGTAGCGCCAGTGAAAATGATGGTGCCGCGCTGACGCGGCAGCATCACCCGGGCAGCTTCGCGTCCGGTGAGAAAGCCCGACAGGGCGGCCATTTCCCAGACCTTGCGATAGACCCGTTCGGTGGTTTCGGTAATGGCGAAGCGCACATTCGCGCCGATATTGAATACCACTACTTCAATATCCCCCAGATCGCGTTCAACCTCTTCGAACAGCGCCACCATCTGTTCCTCACTGCGCGCATCACAGCCGAACGGGTGAGCCTGGCCGCCCGCAGCCTCGATGTCGTTCACCAGCGGCGCCAACTTATCGGCCTGACGGCGGGTGACGCACAGAGTGAATCCTTCACGGGCGAAGCGCCGGGCAATGGCGCTGCCGGTAGCATCGCCAGCACCAATTACAATGGCAACGGAGGGTCTGGACATAAAAGGCTCCTACGTGTGTGATTAGAGTTCTATTTAGGAACTTAGTCGATAGTCAGTTTCTTTTTGGAACTTGTCAAGTTAGGCTTGGACACTGTCGATAGGAGAAAAACCATGCGTTGGGAAGAACTTGAACAGCAGCCCTGTTCCATTGCCCGGACGCTCGCGGTCGTCGGTGATCGCTGGACGCTGCTGATTCTGCGCGATTGTTTTCTGGGCGTTCGGCGTTTCGATGCGTTTGAAAAGCGGCTAGGGGTGACACGTCATGTACTGGCTGAACGGCTGAAGAAACTGGTGGAGCATGGCGTGTTGGTCAAGGTGCCTTATCAACAACGTCCGCTACGAGAAGAGTACCGCCTGACCGAGAAAGGGCTCGAACTGCATCCGGCCATTCTGGCACTGGTGAGTTGGGGAGACAGACATATGGCCGATGAGCGTGGCGCACCGGTCCGGCATATCCACAAGGGCTGCGAGAAAGCCATGCGGCCGGTTACCGTCTGTTCAGAGTGTGGCGAGCCGGTTACGGCCCGGGATGTAAGAGTAGAGGCCGGAGAGGGCTGGCAGGACGAGGCGCAGCAGGTTATCGCTCCTGCACAAGGCTGATCAGTAGAGTCTGGATATCAGCGCCGTCACAGCCGTTTCGACCCGCAGAATCCGCTCACCCAGTTGCACCGGTGCGAAGCCGGCTTCGACCAGTTTTTCCACCTCATAGGGTATCCAGCCGCCCTCCGGGCCGATCGCCAGGGTTGCCGGGGATGTCAGGGCACGGGGGCAGGGCGGATAATCACCGGGATGCGCAACCAGGGCCTGGGTGTTGGTGATCAGCTCGGGCAGGCGGTCTTCGACAAAGGGTTTGAAGCGCTTCTCGATAATGACCTCGGGCAAGACGGTGTCGCGGGCCTGCTCAAGGCCGAGCAACAGATTGTCGCGCAGCGCAGCCGGTTTGAGAAAAGGCGTTTGCCAGAAACTTTTCTCGACGCGATAACTGTTGAGCAGAATGATGCGCGGCACGCCGAGGGTCGCGCAGTGCTGCATGATGCGGCGAAACATTTTCGGTCGCGGCATCGCCAGCAGCAACGTGAGCGGCAGCTTGGGAGGCGGAGGTGTGTCAAGGGTAATGCTGAGTTCGGCCTGAGTATCCGAGAGCGAGAGAACCTGCGCCTGTCCCATCATGCCGCCGATGCGGCCGACGCGCAGCGTATCACCGGTGCTCAGCTGCTGAATTTCAAGCATATGACGCAGACGGCGACCGCTCAGTGTTACGCAGGAGGTATCGCTGAAGTCCTGCTCTTCGAGCAAGAGCAGGTTCATGCCGGCGGGTTGTCCTGCGCGTCCTGTTCGGAATCCTTGTTACGTTTTAGTAGCAGGCTGAATAGAATCCCCACCTCGTACAGCAGCCACATTGGACCTGCCAGCAACGCCTGGGAGATTACGTCCGGAGGCGTCAGCACCATACCGATGATGAAGCAGCCCACGATGACGTAAGGGCGGATTTCGCGCAGCTTGGCCACATCCACTGCCCCGGTGAGTACGAGAAGAACCGTCGCTACCGGGATCTCAAACGACAGCCCGAATGCCATGAACAGGGTCAGGACGAAATCCAGATATTTGTTTATGTCGGTCATCACCGCTACGCCGGCAGGCGCGGTGCTGGTGAAGAAGCCGAACACCAGTGGAAATACCACGTAATAGGCGAACGCCATGCCGGAATAGAACAGGATGATGCTGGATGCCAGCAAAGGTATTGCCAGCCGTTTTTCATGGCGGTACAGGCCCGGGGCGATGAAGCCCCAGATCTGATGCAGCACGAAGGGCATGGCCAGGAACAAGGCGCTGACCAGCGCCAGCTTGAAGGGCGTCAGGAAGGGCGATGCCACATCGGTGGCAATCATGCTGGTGCCTTCGGGCAGGAACACGCGCAGCGGCTCGGAAATAAAGGTGTACAGATCGTTGGCGAAGTAGAACAGGCCAGCGAACACCAGCATCCAGATCACCACGATGCGCAGCAATCGCGAGCGGAGTTCGGTGAGGTGTGCCACCAGGGGCATGTCTTCGGCCAGCTGGGCCGGGGTGCGCTTATCGCTCATCGGGACGTGTCGGAGAGTCATCGGTGGTATCGTCGACCGACGGCATCGGGCCGTCGGGGGTAGCCAGGGTATCGGTTGCCGGGGCAGTCTGCTCGGTGGATGTTACGGTCGTATTACCGGCGCGCTTGACGTTTGATTTGCTGACCTTGGGGTCTGCAACCGGGGCACCGGGGTCCGGTCTGGCAGGTTGCTCCGGTTGCTTGTCCTGCTTGCCCTGATTCCCGCTTTTCTCCAGGCCGGACATGATGCGCTCGTTATGCAGCTGCTGGCGAATCTCGTCCGCGCCGATTTCGCGCTCGACCTGAGAGCGTACATCTGCGAACCCGCGCTTGATACGGCCTATAAACAGTCCGGCCGTGCGCACTGCGCCGGGCAGCCGTTCGGGCCCCAGTACCAACAGGGCAACGATGGCCACCACCAGCATTTCAATGAAGCCGATATCAAACATGGACGATCAGTCCCGGGAGTGAGTTTCCGACTTTTTCTCAGGCTGAACGTCCAGGGTGTCCCCGGTCTTGTTCTGAACCGAGGGCTTTTCGTCTTCATCATTGACCGATTTGCGGAAGCCCTTGATGGCTTCACCCAGATCGCCGCCGATGCTCTTCAGACGCTTGGTGCCGAACAGCAGGACCACGATCAGCAATACGATCAGTAATTGCCAAACACTAATGCCGCCAAAACCCATTGCAAACCTCCAGGGCAACGCCCTCAGTTATGTTGACGCGACGCCTTTTCGGCCAGGCCGGAAAGGTCAAAGCGCCTTTCAAGTTCTTTCAGTACATCGTCTGGCCCGAGACCCAGATGGCTGAGCATGACCAGGCTGTGGAACCACAGGTCGGCTGTTTCATAGATCAGCTCCGACTTGTCATCGCTGTGCTGACAATCCTTGGCGGCCAGGAGTGTTTCAGTACACTCCTCGCCAACTTTTTCCAGAATCTTGTTCAATCCCTTGGCGTGCAGACTGGCCACGTAGGAAGCGTCCGCTCCAGCCTGTTTGCGTTGCTCCAGTACCTTGGCCAACCGGCTCAGCGTGTCACTCATGTTTATGCTCGTAAATGTGGTGAGGGTCTTTGATGACCGGTTCGACTGTCTGCCATTTCCCGTCGGTGAAGACCCGGTAAAAACAGCTCTGCCGACCCGTATGGCAAGCGATGTCACCGAGTTGCTCGACCATCATCACGATCACATCACCGTCGCAGTCCAGGCGTAGTTCGTGCAGTACCTGAATATGGCCGGATTCTTCGCCCTTGCGCCATAGCTTGCGACGTGAACGGGACCAGTATACCGCTCGATTCTCCTGCACGGTGAGCTGCAGCGACTCGCGATTCATCCAGGCGACCATCAGCACGCGGTTGCTATGAATATCCTGGGCAATCGCAGGTATGAGGCCATTCGCGTCCCACTTTATTTCGTCGAGCCAGGCCGTGTTCTGGGAAGTATCTGTCATGCGTGCAAGTGTGCCAGTTATCAGGGGACGGATGCCAGTTTCGGGCGTATCCCTTAGGGAGAATAGACAGCGTCTAGTGTTTACGGATCACCAGCCAGCCACCGGTGCCCACCAGCAGCCAATGCAGGGGCTGCGCCTGGGTCCACAGATTGACATCCGTGCCCAGACCACTGGCGCCCAGTACCACCAGCACAACGCCGATCAGACGCAAGGCACGGTTGGAATCGGGCGCGCGAGCTGCCGGCTCCGGTTCCTGCTGCGCCAGACGATCCATGGCCCGGCGCGTAGAGCTCAGCAGCGGTGGGATCTGCTCCAGCTGTTGATGCAGTACCCGCGCCTGGTGCTGGGGCATCATGCGCTCACGCATCCAGCGTTCGAGATAGGGTTGGGCGGTACTCCACAGATCCAGATCGGGATACAACTGCCGGCCCAGCCCTTCAATGTTCAGCAGGGTTTTCTGTAGCAGCACCAGTTGCGGTTGGACCTCCATGTTGAAGCGCCGGGCTGTCTGGAACAGCCGCAGCAACAACTGGCCAAAGGAAATATCCTTCAGCGGCCGGGAAAATATCGGTTCGCAGACGCTACGGATGGCTGCTTCGAATTCATTGACGCGCGTACCTGCCGGGACCCAGCCCGAGTCAATATGCAGCTGCGCCACCCGGCGGTAATCGCGCTTGAAGAAGGCCAGCAGGTTGCGCGCGAGGTAGTCCTGGTCCTCGGGGTTGAGGCTGCCGACGATGCCGAAATCGATGGCGATGTACTGGGGCTGCCAGGGGTGGCTGCGCGATACGAATATGTTGCCCGGATGCATGTCGGCATGGAAAAAACTGTCACGAAACACCTGGGTGAAGAAAATCTCGACGCCAGTCTCGGCAAGTTTCTTCAGGTCGGTACGTTGATCGAGCAGCGCGTCCAGATCGGTGACAGGGAGGCCGCTGATGCGCTCCATTACCATGACCTTGTGACGGCACCAGTCCCAGTAAACTTCTGGGATGTAGAGCAGTGTGGAGTTCTCGAAATTGCGCCGCAGCTGTGAAGCGTTAGCTGCTTCACGGTACAGGTCGAGTTCGTCGAAGATTGTCTTTTCATAATCGCTGACAACCTCAACCGGGCGTAGCCGGCGACCTTCGCTGGAAAAACGTTCAAGCGTGCGTGCGGCGAGAAACAACCACTGGATATCCTGGTGAATCGTCGCGCCAACGCCGGGCCGGGTGACTTTTACCACCACCTCGGTACCGTCATGCAGACGCGCTGCGTGTACCTGGGCGACCGATGCAGAGGCCAGCGGTTGGTCGGTGAAGCTGGCAAACACCTCGTCAATGGTCTGGCCCAGCTGTTCTTCGATGCGTTGCCGGGCGAGTTCGGAGGGGAAGGGCGGAACCTTGTCCTGCAGCCAGGCCAGTTCAAGTGCCACGTCATCCGCGAGCAGATCACGGCGCGTAGACAGTATCTGTCCGAACTTGATGAATACCGGCCCCAGATCTTCACAGGCCCGGCGTAGTCGGGCGCCGCGGCTCATCTTCGGTGCCCGATGCAGGCGCCAGGGGCCGATTTTCAGCACGAAACGCGCAAACCAGGGCAGCGGCAACTGCAGGATGAGCTGATCAAGCCGATAGCGGGTGAAAATTTGCAGGATGCGAAACAGGCGAACAAACGCGGTGAGGTTCATGCGTCGGGGGTGTCCTGAGGCGGCTTCTCTAGGCGTTGCAGGCGGGCTTCAAGCCGGTCCAGGCGAAGTTGCAGCGCGTGGAGTTCTTCCGCGGCGACGTTGGCCTCGGCTTTGCCAACCAGTTGGCGGGTTTCTTCAGTCAGATAGCGGCCCAGGCTGTGGCTCAGGCTCTCATGCGTCTGTGCGCCCCAGTTACGGCCGCTGCGCAGCACGGTTGCTATTGCATGGGCGGCAACCGGACCCAGCCAGCGTGCCAGTTCGGCTTCGCCATCAATGCGCAGGTCGCCAAATATATTCTGTAAGGTCACCAATACCTGGCTATCCCCACTCAAAACCACCTGGGGGTCCTGCAGCAGGCGTTGGCGCTGATTGCTGACCACCAGCTGTGCCAGCAAATTGCTGGGGGCGGTAAGGGTGCAGTCGGGATCAAGCTCGGACTGGCTCATCAGCCGGACCTCGCCTTTCGCAGGCAAAACGAATACCTGCCAGTCAGGCGAGGTGCCGCGTATCAGGATAACCTTGCCCGCCAGCGCCGCGAGACGTCTGGCGGTCAGCGGATCACGGGCAATAGCCTGTTCCAGGCTGTACTCGATTCCCGCGAGCATGGCCTGCGTCAACATCAGGGCTTGATCCCTCGGTGTAACGCCACGATGCCGCCGGTCATGTTGTGATAGGTGACGCGGGCGAAACCGGCTTCTTCCATCATCGCCTTGAGAGTTTCCTGATCCGGATGCATGCGGATTGACTCGGCCAGATAACGGTAACTGTCGGCGTCCTGGGTGATCAATTTGCCCATCAATGGCAGGAGCTTGAAGGAATATTGATCGTAGACTTTGGAAAATAACTGATTGCGTGGCTTGGAAAATTCCAACACCAGCAATCTGCCGCCGGGCTTGAGTACCCGTAGCATCGACGCGATCGCCGCTTCCTTGTGTGTAACGTTGCGCAGGCCGAAGGCAATAGTGATGCAGTCGAAATGATTGTCAGGAAAGGGCAGCGCTTCGGCATCCGCCTGAACGAAGCGGACATTGCCGGATACGCCGCAGTCGAGCAGTCGATCCCGCCCGACCTTCAACATCGAGGCGTTGATATCGGCCAGCACCACTTCGCCGTCGGGGCCGACCAGCGACGAAAACTTGCGTGTCAGATCGCCGGTACCGCCGGCAATATCAAGGACCCGGTTGTCCCGGCGAACACCTGAAAGCTCGACGGTGAAGCGTTTCCACAACCGGTGGACGCCAGCCGACATCAGGTCATTCATCAAGTCGTACTTGGCCGCTACAGAATGGAATACATCCGCTACTTTTGCGGCTTTCTCCGATTCCGGCACGCTTTTGAAGCCGAAATGAGTGGTGTTGTCTGAGTTGTGCTTGTCGGTCATGGGGTCAGCGCCTTGGCAAATCAACCGACATTCTAACCGCAAATTGCGGGAGCGGGGCCGGTTTTGCTGTAGACAGGCTGTCGCAGTCACGGATGACGAAAAGTCGGCAATGCGTCATCATGCGGCCTGGATAAATCCGCAGACGAGACACCTTCATGGCAACCGTAGATATCACGCGAGAACACGCTCTAGGTAAGGAAACCGCCCGGGAACGCGCACAAAAGCTGGCCGATAAACTGGCACAGAAGCTCGACGCCAAGTGCGAATGGGATGGCGATCAGCTGACATTCAAGCGCAGTGGCGCTGACGGCACCATTCACGTCGCTGAAGATAACGTCAGGGTTGTCGTCAAACTCGGCATGATGCTCACGCCCATGTCCGGCATGGTCAAGAACGAAATCGAAAAGGCTCTGGACAAGTATCTGGCCTGATTTGACCGCTGCTGACCTGGCATCGCGCCGCCGATCAACGGTCAGCAGACTTTCGTGATTAGTATGTTTTTTCTAATTCTCCCGCGTAGCTTGAGCATCAGAAGCCGGTGATCGACCCGGTCTACGTCTCACTCAACAGTCGGGAGTTACACAATGGTCAAGCTCAACACCATCGAAGCAGAAGAACATGCATTGGCGTTCGCCGGTGACGTGCGGAAGTACGCTCACCAAATCTGGCTCGCCGGTCTTGGCGTGTATGCCAAGGCGGGTAAGGACAGTGCCGAATATTTCAAGACACTGGTCAGCGAAGGCGAGCAGCTGGAGCAGAACAGCAAGGAATTCATTTCCGAGCGCATCGACGCTGCGGGCACCAAGGTCGCCAGCCTGAAGGAGCGCTTGCAGGAACGTAACGGCGGGAGCCTGCATAAAGTCGAAGAAATGTTTGACGAGCGCGTGGCCTCGGCACTCGAGCGCATGGGTATTCCGAACAAATCGGATATCGAGCAGCTGTCCAACAAGCTGGACATGCTGAGCGCTTCGCTGAGATCAATGCAGGCCAAGTAAGCATTCAGAGGAGGTGTTTCCATGACGGGCGATAAAAAGCACGACAAGGAAAAATGGGCCAATGATCTGGAGAACTATTCGCGCCAGATCTGGCTGGCTGGCCTGGGCGCCTACGCCAAGGTTGGCAAGGAAGGGGTCAAGCTGTTCGAGACGCTGATCAAGGACGGCGAGGAAGCCGAGCAGACCGCCAAGGCCAATATCGAAAAAAAGGTCGAGGAGTTCAGAAGTCGCGCTGGCAGATTCAAGGACAGCGCTACTGACAGCTCCGAGCCCAAGGGTGATAAGCCCTGGGGTAGAGCCAGTGGCCGCTGGACCGAACTGGAAGCGGCATTTGACAAGCGACTCGGAAGTGCTCTGTCCCGTCTGGGCATGCCTACTCGTAGCGAAATGCAGGCGCTGGACAACAAGATCGAGGAATTGTCCAGGCTGGTCAGTGAGTTGGGAGCGCACCGTCCAGCCAGCGTATCCCCCGCGCCTGCGCCAGCCTCACCGGCTGCCGAAGCGGTTCATGAGACGACCGATAAGCTGGAGACCGAGCCAGAGGTAGCGGCAGCACCGGTTGCACCGGCGGAGCCCGCCAAGCTGGAGCCGGAGATAGCTTCCAAGGAAGAGGGCAAGTCGGCCGCATCGAACAAGCAGCGACCGGCCAAGCCCAAGGCCGCATCAAAAGCCAAGGCGACACCGAAGTCGGCTGCCGATGCAGGTTCTGAGCCTAAGGCTCAGCCGGGCGAGACGGGAATTTGATGCGCACTGTCTGACCCGCTGAGTTGTTAGTTTGAACGAAACCCGATCGGGATTACCGGTCGGGTTTTTTATTGTCAGAGTCAGTTGTAACGGTCTATCAGCGTACGCATCCAGGCCTGGCTGGGTTCATCAAGATAAGGCAGCATCAATCCGAGTACCTGCCGCACGGCTTGCGACGGCCCCATATCGTCGCGGCGGGTCACGCGTTGAAAGTCCAGCCAGAACACAAAGGTCTGGCAGAGCGCATCCAGCAGTCGTTCGATATCGGCATCGCCGGCAGTCAGATGTCCCTGCTCGCGCAGCGCCATCAGCATATTGTTCAGGCTGGCGCGTAGCGCCGCAAGCCATTGCTGCATGGCGCGTCGGATGAAGTCATAGCGGCCGGTCAGGTTGGAGAGATCCTGAAACAGGAAGCGAAAGTCCGTAATGGCTTCGAACAGCAGGTGCATGAACAACCAGTAGTCTTCGGGTTCGAGCTGTTGCGGATCGCCGCGCATTTCCAGCAGATCGCGGGTGTGATCCTGAAATTGCTCCACCAGGCTGACGAGCAGCGCTTCCTTGCCGCGAAAATGGTAATAGAGGTTTCCGGGGCTGATATCCAGCTCGTTCGCGATATCCAGCGTGGTGACATTCGGCTCACCGTGTTCGTTGAACAGTTCAAGCGCACACAGGAGGATGCGGTCTCGCGTTTTCATGTGATTACCGTCAATGTTGCCATCACTTTCCCTATAACTGATGCACGTAACGGCCCGGTGCCGGGTATTGCGCTGGATAGGCTGCGTTGCCCAGCACCGCTGGAGCGCTGCGCAAATCGCCGCTGTAGCGCCTGAGCCAGGCATGCCATTCAGGCCACCAGCTGCCGGGTTGTCGTTCACTGGCGGCGTGCCATTGAGCAATGGTCATGTCGGTTCGGGCCGTCGCGCTTCGATACCAGGCGCTCGCGTGGCCGGGTGGATTGACCAGGCTCTGGATGTGTCCACCGTGGCTGAGCGTGAAGGTTTTATCGCCACCCAGACAGCCGCCCGGATAAGCGTTGTGCCAGGGCACGATGTGATCACGCTCGGCGCCGAGATGCCAGGATGGGGTTCGCAGTTTGTCCAGCTCGATGGAAATACCGTCGATTATCAGTGTGTTGGGTGCGCTCAGGGCGTCCCGCTCCAGCACATCGAGCAGATCGTGAACCAGTTGCGCGGGCAACCGGGTGCTGTCCTGGCTCCAGAAAGTCAGAGGGTCAGGTACAGCTGACTGCGCCAACACATAGCGTTGAAAGTGCGGCCAGACCAGTTGTCCGGGGCGCAACCAGGCGAAGCCCGCAGTGAGGTGACGGTGATCGAGGCAGCCGTTGCGCCAGGCGAGATTGCGCAGGCGCTGGCGCAGGGTCGGGCTGGCCAGCAAGCTCAACTCACTGTGCTGACGACCATGCAGTGGCGTGCTCAGGTAGCTAGCCGCGCTGATCCGGCTCGACAGGTTCTGACCGTCCAGCCAACCCTGCAGCGCGAGTCCGATTACTCCACCAGTGCAGACCCCGAGCAGGTTCGCCTGTTGATTGCCGGAGATGGCGCAAGCCACGTCCAGGGCGGCGGCAGCCGCCCGGACATACTGCGTCAAGCCCCATGTCGCGTTGCTTGGATTGGGATTGCGCCAGCTGATCATGAACACCTGCATGCCCTGTGCGAGGGCGTAGCGGGTCAAGCTGCTGTCGGGCTGCAGATCGAGCAGGTAATAACGATTGAGTGGCGGCGGAATAACCAGTAGAGGCACCGCATGGATTGCGCTGGTAAGCGGCAGGTATTGGATCAGTTCGAGCTGCGGCGTTCGGTAAATCACCTGTCCTGCCGTGGTCGCGAGATCCCGACCCACCAGAAGACTATTCGGGTTATCTACGGCGGGTAATACCCGCTGAGCAACGATGTCGTCCAACAGATTGCGTACCCCCTCGCGCAGACAGCGCCCACCGGTTTGTTTCAGACGTTCCGCCAGCGCCGGGTTGAAGGGGCTGTTGGACGGCGCCAGTGCATCCTGAAGTTGCCGAAAAGCCAGTTTCAGTCGCGCTTTGTCATGCGGGGACACGTCCAGCCCATCCAGCCACCCTTCCGTGCCTGCCAGCCAGGCAGACCAGGCGCCAACCAGTCTGCGACGCAATGGTTTTTGCCAGGCGGGGCGGGCAAAGCGTGCGTCTTGCCACACGGCTTCGTCGGTGGGATTGCCCGATAACGCGCCGGTAAGGTCAGCCAGCAGCGCCAGCGTGTGTTGTACATGGTGACAAGGTTGCGAAACCGCGGTACCCGCCAGATTCTGCAGGGTCGCAGCGAGAGACCGCTCCAGTTCGTCCGGTGAAATATCGGTATGGCCTGGCATCAAGCTTTCCTTGTCCTGCTCCCATGGAGGATCGAGAGGGCGTCGATGCGTTGGGGCGAGGGTGATTCATGCGCTGCTTACTGCAGCGGCCCGCTTAGCCGAGACCATTAACGCAACGGTACACAGCAAGGACAAGAGACTCGTTCCGAGGATGTGAAGTTCCGCCGGCTGAAGGTGAGCGTTTAAACCATCCGCGCCTGGCTAAACCCGGTCAGGGGACGAAGCGCACCACCGCCTCGTCGGGATCGCGGCTGGCGCCGGCTTCGGCGAGCTGGTCAAGGTAGGCCTGCCACATACGGTCCTGCTGCGTTGCAAGCTCATACAGATAATCCCAGCTGTAGAGCCCGGTTTCGTGGCCATCGTCGAACTCCAGCTTTACCGCATAGTTGCCTACCAGCTCGATACCGGTAAAGCCGACATGAATTTTGCCGGTCTGCAGCACAGGGTTGCCGTGCCCGCGCACTTCAGCCGAGGGTGAATAGACCCGCAGGTATTCCGCCGGCAATGCATAGCTTTGTCCATCGGCATAACTGAGCATCAGGGTACGGGAGGCCTTCTTGAGCTTGATATCGACAGGGATAGGGTTGTGCATCGCGGGACCTTGGTCGGTGGGATTCAATGTGATGAACAGAGGGTAGGACTCGGCGTCGGGTTTGGCCATGGACCCGGGGCTGGACGCCAGACTTCAGCGCCCAGTCCGGTGACCCTGGGTTAGAGGATATACCGCGACAGATCCTCGTTCACCGCCAATTCCCCAAGATGCTCATCAACATAAGCCGCATCGATAACCATCGCCTTGCCATCCTGCTTGGAGGCGAGGTCGGCGGCGCTGAAGGAGATCTCTTCCAGCAGGCGTTCGAGTACGGTGTGCAGACGGCGCGCACCGATGTTTTCGGTCTTCTCGTTTACCTGCCAGGCGATCTCGGCAAGACGGGCAATCGCATCATCGGCAAACTCGATGTCTAATCCCTCGGTCTGCATCAGCGCACGATATTGCTCCGTGAGCGAGGCGTCCGGTTCGGTGAGAATGCGCTTGAAGTCATCCGGCGACAGCGATTGCAGCCCGACCCGAATCGGCAAACGGCCCTGCAGTTCCGGAATCAGATCCGACGGCTTGGTCAGGTGGAAAGCCCCGGAGGCGATAAACAGGATATGGTCGGTCTTGACCATGCCGAACTTGGTGTTCACCGTGCTGCCCTCGATCAACGGCAGCAGGTCACGCTGGACCCCTTCCCGGGAGACATCCGCACCGCTACCACTGTCGGCGCGCTTGCTGACCTTGTCGATCTCGTCGAGGAAAACGATGCCGTTCTGCTCCACAGCGTGGATCGCACGGGTCTTGAGTTCGTCCTCGTTGACCAGACGGGCGGCTTCTTCATCACGGATCATCTTCATCGCATCCTTGACCTTCAGGGTGCGGGTCTTGCGTTTGCCCTTGCCGAAGTTGGAGAACATGTTCTGCAACTGGCTGGTCATTTCCTCCATGCCCGGCGGCGCCATGATGTCGACGCCGACCGGGGCGTCAGCCACTTCGATATCGATTTCCTTGTCATCCAGCTGGCCCTCACGCAAGCGTTTGCGGAACAGCTGACGGGTGCTGGAATCTTCGCGGGCCGGTTCGTCACTCACGGCCTGGCGCGGAGGCGGAAGCAGGGCGTCGAGAATGCGTTCCTCGGCGGCATCCTCGGCGCGGTGCCCCATCTTGTTCATTTCCTGTTCGCGCAGCATCTTGATTGCGGCATCGACCAGATCGCGGATGATGGATTCGACATCGCGGCCGACGTAGCCCACTTCGGTGAACTTGGTTGCTTCGACCTTGATAAAGGGGGCATGCGCCAGCTTGGCCAGGCGCCGGGCGATTTCGGTTTTACCGACACCGGTCGGCCCGATCATCAGAATGTTTTTGGGTGTCACTTCATTGCGCAGCGCGTCGGGCAGCTGCTGTCGACGCCAGCGGTTGCGCAGGGCAATGGCCACTGCGCGCTTGGCGTCCTGCTGACCGATGATATGGCGGTCCAGCTCGTGGACAATTTCGCGGGGTGTCATGGACATGCTGATTCCGAACGCCTCAGGTATTGGCGTCCAGCTCCTCGATGGTCGGATTATGGTTGGTGAAGACGCAGATCTGTCCGGCTATGTTCAGGCTCGATTCCACGATCTCACGGGCTGACAGGTCGGTATGGCGCAGTAATGCCAGGGCCGATGATTGTGCGAAGGGGCCGCCGGAGCCGATGGCAATCAGGCCGCCTTCTTCGGGCTCGATGACGTCGCCATTACCGGTGATGATCAACGACGCATCCTTGTTGGCTACGGCCAGCAGGGCTTCAAGACGACGTAGGGCGCGATCGGTACGCCAGTCTTTGGCCAGCTCGACAGCAGCGCGAACCAGGTTGCCCTGGTGTTTTTCCAGTTGGGCTTCAAAGCGTTCGAACAGGGTGAAAGCGTCTGCGGTACCGCCAGCGAACCCGGCAATAACCTGATCCTTGTAGAGCCGGCGCACTTTGCGTGCATTGCCTTTCATGACGGTATTGCCGAGGGAAACCTGGCCGTCGCCACCGATTACCACTTTGCCGTGGCGGCGGACTGAAACGATTGTAGTCACACGCAGCTCCTGATTGGCTGTCAAAAGATCGGTGATGCAGCAATGCATCACCGCTTTGGAATCTGAGCAGAACGATTGCGCTCGGCCATGCGGCGTTAAAACCTTGCGTGGCCTTCGCTCGATACGTTTTGCAGAGATTCCCTAATGAAACCTATTTGGGGTCAGGAGCGCGGATTTCAAGCTGCAATTACGTTCAGCGTGTCTCGCTACGCTGTTGCAGCAGCAGATTGTCGTAACCGTTACCTGCGAGGGTTTTTTGCGCCTGGTTGACGCTGCTGCGATCCTGGAAGGGACCTACCTGAACGCGATACCAGGTTTCGCCATCGCCGAGCTTGGCGTCCTCCAGTTTAACATCGAGGCCGAGCAGCAGGATCTGGGCGCGAACCCGATCAGCATCGTTACGCTTGCGAAATGAGCCGGCCTGTAGGAAAAACCGGGTTCTGTCCTGCGGCTTGGCAGCCTCTTCCTTCTTCGCGGGCTGCGGTGGTGCTTGCTTGGGCACGGAGTGTTCCGGCACCAGCTGCTCGGATTCCGGCAACAAGGTATAGAAGTCATAACGAGGCTGCGGCTCAGCGGGCTTTGCGGGTTTCTTCGGCTGTACCTGCTTCGGCGGGGTCGTGTCGCGTTTGACAGTCTCCCGACCGGGTTCCAGCTGGAGCAGAAACGCCACGAAAAGGCCTATGACCAGGCCACTGATCAGCCACAACCACGGCGGAATCCCTCGCCTGGCGGAAGCTTTAGCGCGGCTGGCGCCACGTGCTGGGGCTTTGCGTCCTTTGGCCATACTGCTTACATGCGCTCCAAGGTTTCAATGCCGAGCAGAGTAAGGCCTTGCTGCAGGGTTCGTCCAGTCAGCGCGGCCAGGCGCAAGCGGCTGTCGCGCTGGCTGGGCTGTTCGGCCGCAAGGATAGGGCAACGCTCATAGAAGCTGGAGAAGCGTCCGGCCAGTTCATACAGATAATGGCAGAGCACGTGGGGGGTGCCTTCCCGGGCGACGTAATTCAGGGTGTTGCCGAACTGGGCCAGGTGCGCAGCCAGTTCGTTTTCAGCTTCTTCCTCCAGAACCAGCGGGCCGAGCTGGTCCAGCTGATCCATGCCGCTGCCCAGTTTGCGAAATACGCTGGCGACGCGGGTATAGGCATACATCAGATAAGGAGCCGTGTTGCCGTCGAAGCTGAGCATCTGCTCGAAATTGAAGCTGTAATCGCTGCTGCGGTGCTTCGACAGGTCGGCATATTTAACCGCGCCGATACCTACTGCCCGGGCGATCTGGCTCAGTTCTTCTTCGCCCAGCTCAGGATTTTTCTCTCTTACCAGTCGATGGGCCCGGGCCTCCGCCTCGTCGAGCAGGTCGATCAGCTTGACCGTTCCGCCATCGCGGGTCTTGAACGGCCGGCCGTCGGCACCGTTCATGGTGCCGAAGCCCATGTGCTCGAGCTGCATGTCAGCCGATACGAAACCGGCTTTGCGCGCGACGGCAAACACCTGCTGGAAATGCAGTGCCTGGCGCTGGTCGACGAAATACAGCACGCGGTCGGCCTGTAGCTGTTCATGGCGATAGCGCATTGCGGCGAGATCGGTGGTGGCGTAAAGGTATCCACCACCAGCCTTCTGAACGATTACCGGCAGGGGCTTGCCTTCGCTGTTCTTGAATTCGTCGAGGAACACACAACGGGCGCCCTCGCTTTCGGTCAGCAGACCTTTAGCGGTCAGGCTTTCAACTACGTCGGCCAGCTTGTCGTTATAAGTACTTTCGCCGCGCACGTCCTGCTCGGTGAGGCTGACGCCGAGGCGGTCATAAACGGCCTGGCAGTGGCCCAGCGAAATGGAATTGAAACGCTGCCAGAGCGCCAGGCACTCCGAGTCACCGGCTTGCAGTTGTACCACGCGCTCACGGGCGCGGTTGGCGAACGCTTCGCTTTCATCGAAACGGCGCTTGGCCTGGCGGTAGAAATTCTCCAGATCGCCCAGTTCGGTCTCGGCGTCCGCCGGGTTCTCTTCCAGATAGGCCAGCAACATGCCGAACTGAGTACCCCAGTCCCCTACGTGATTCTGGCGGATGACCTCGTGCCCGAGAAACTCCAGAATGCGCGCCACGGCGTCACCGATGATGGTGGAGCGCAGATGACCGACGTGCATTTCCTTGGCCAGGTTGGGTGAGGAGTAATCCACCACTACCCGCTGCGCTGGATCTGCTTGCGCCACGCCCAACCGGTTATCGGCAAGAGCGGCCTCCAGCTGGCCAGCCAGCCAGCCTGAATCCTGGAAGAAGTTGATAAAACCGGGACCAGCGATGCTCACGCTGGCGACGGCCTTGTGCTCGGGCAGGGCTGCAATCAGTTTTTCCGCCAGATCGCGCGGCTTCATACCCGCGGGCTTGGCCAGCATCATCGCAAGGTTGCTGGCAAAATCGCCGTGTGCTTTATCGCGTGCGGTTTCAACCTGAATATTAGGCGTAAGGTCGGCGGGCAAAACGCCCTGGCTTTGCAGGCTGCTAACGGCGCTGGAAAGGAGCTGGCTGATCAGGTTTTTCATGGGTAATCGGGTATCCGGCGAATGCCTGTGGAAAACCCGACATTATCCGTTGTATAGAGCCACTTGCCAAATCGCATTGAGCCAGGCGCACGCCATCGAAATTCAGTTTACGGGTAGGGCGGCGCCGTGGCCCGTATCGACATCTGCGCGCGCCAGTCCGCGCGCTGGGCTTGGCTTGGCTGGGCAAAGCTGCAGCTGGTTCTCTATATAGAGAAGATCCCTGCGATGAGATTTGAGATATACGCCAGCCATCTGCCAGGATTACGCAAGACGCCGTGAACCCATCCTTGGGGGCTTGGTGAAAACATCCCTGTTTTCAACACTTGCTTCATCCCGGCAGACGGCTGGCTGGATCGAGCAGTAGAGTGGTGGCGAGTTTCGCTAGATCCGCCTCGCCAATTTCGCAAGCGTGCGAATCAGGCCAAATAAAGTACGGATTCGTCCCCCTCTGCAAAAAGGGGGACTTGGGGGATTTGATTTTGACGGCGCTGCCGTAGCGAGTTCGAGGCTAACCGCCAGCCATCTGCCAGGATTACGCAAGACGCCGTGAACCCATCCCTGGGGGCTTGGTGAAAACATCCTTGTTTTCAACACTTGCTTCACCCCGACAAACGGCTGGCTGGATCGGGCAGTAGAATGGTCGCGAGTTTCGATAGATCCTCGGCATCGATTCCGCAAGCGTGCGAATCAGGCCAAATAAAGCACGGGCTCGTTCCCCCCTTTGAAAAAGGGGGGCTAGGGGGGATTCGGTTTTGAGGGCACCATCAACAAGCCGCCCTAGAACATATCCAGCGGATCGACATCAATCGACCAGCGCACCTTGCGCGCAAGTGGGTGCTGTTCCAGCTGCGGCAACCAGTTATATAAAAGCTGGTGCATGGTTGATCGCTGTTCGGCCTGTATCAACAGTTGCGCCCGGAAACGGCCGGCACGGCGTTCCATCGGAGAAGGGACCGGGCCGAGCAGGTCGATGCCGGTCCAGTTGCCGGCTTCGCAGATCTGTTCCGCCAGATCACAGGCCTCGTCGAGAAACTGGTTTGCCAGCGCGCTTGAATTGGCTTCGGCGCGCAGAAGTGACAGAAAGCTGTAAGGCGGCAGATGAGCGGCCTGTCGGGCAGCGAGTTCGCGTTCGGCGATTGCGGCGTAGCCGTGCTCGGTCAGATCAATCAATAAAGGATGCTCGGCCATATGTGTCTGGATCAAAACCTGACCGGGCTTGTCCGCGCGGCCGGCGCGCCCGGCCACCTGGGTGATCATCTGCGCCATGCGTTCCGGACCGCGAAAGTCTGCCGAAAACAGGCCGCCGTCAGCATCCAGGATGGCGACCAGCGTCACATCGGGGAAGTGATGCCCTTTGGCGAGCATCTGCGTACCGACCAGCACGCAGGGCGCGCCGCTGTGAATGGTCTTGAGCATCGACTGCATGGCCTGTTTGCGGGACATGGTGTCGCGGTCGATGCGCAACACCGGATAGTCCGGCAGGCAGCTGGTCAGAAATTCTTCGGTGCGCTCGGTGCCCGCACCCAACGGGCGCAGATCCTCACCCGTACATTTTGGGCAGACCCGGTCCACAGGGCGCTGACTGCCGCAATGGTGACAATGCAGATGATGCGGCGACTGGTGAACCGTCATGCGCGCATCGCAGCGTTTGCATTCGGCTATCCACCCGCAATCGTGGCACATCAGCGTCGGTGCAAAGCCGCGGCGGTTGATGAATACCAGTACCTGATTGCCCTGGTTCAGGTGGTCGCGCATGACCTGCACCAGCGGGCGGGACAAACCTGCATCCAGCTGACGGCTGCGGATGTCCAGACACTGGAAGCTGGGCGGACGGGCATTGCCGGCGCGTTGTGTCAGCCGTAGCAGTTGGTAGCGGCCGCGTTGAACGTTGTGCAGGCTTTCCAGAGACGGCGTGGCGGAGCCGAGCAGAATCCCGACGTTTTCCAGGCGCGCCCTGTAAACCGCCAGGTCCCGGGCGTTATAGCGAAGGCCTTCCTGCTGTTTATAGGACAGGTCATGTTCCTCATCGATGATGATCAGACCGGGGCGGGCCAACGGCGTGAAGATAGCCGAGCGGGTGCCGATCACCACGCCGGCTTCGCCATCGCGGGCGGCTATCCATGCGTCAAGACGTTCGCGATCATTCAGACCTGAATGCAGGATCACCACCGGCACGCTGAAACGGCGGCGAAAGCGCTCCAGTGTTTGCGGCGTGAGACCGATCTCGGGTATCAGCACCAGAGCCTGGCGCCCCTGGCGCAGGCAGTGCTCGATCGCCTGCAGGTAGATCTCGGTCTTGCCGCTGCCGGTTACCCCTTCCAGCAGCCAGGCCCGGAAGCCAGGCGCGGGCTGACTTGAAGCCGCTTGCTCCGAGCTTTGCGGCGGGGGCAAAATTTCCGCAAGGACTGCGGCTTGTTCCGCATTGGCCGTCAACGGCGCTTCACGTAATAAAGGAAGAGGTTCGTTCACGTGGTGCTGCGACTGACTGGTTTGTTGCACCAGCCCCTTTTTCTCCAGTGACTCGAGCGTGGCGCGTGTCAGCCCCCATTGGCTCAACAACGTGTGGGACAAGCCATGCGGATGTTGCTGAAGCGTCTGGATCGCGTGTTTCTGTTTGGCGGCGCGGCTGACTGCGGGGTGTTCAGGGTAGGCGCCGGGCAGCAATTGCCAGATCAGGTCCTGACGCGCCAGCGCCGGCTCGCCCTGGCGCAGCAGGATTGGCAGGGCGCTGCTCAGGGTGTCGCCCAGGCCATGCTGGTAGTAGCTGGCCGTCCAGGTGCACAGTTTCCATAGCGCGTCGGGCAGTAGGGGTTCGCGATCCAGCAGCTCGATTGCGGGCTTGAGCTTGTTTGACGGAACGTCCGAGCTAGTGCTGAGACCGGCTATCAGCCCTACGAGCTGTCTGTTGCCGAAAGGTACCTTGACGCGCAGGCCCGGACGCAGGGCTTCCAATGGGATATTGGCTGGCGCAAGATAGTCGAACAAGCGACGCAGGGGTGAAGGCAGGGCAACCTGCAGAATCGGGCCGGACACGTAACACTCCATTGATAATTCGTCGCTGATGGTAGCACCGTGGCGCATTCCGGGGATGCTTGCGTCTGCTCTTGTTTCTGTTATTATCGCCGGCCTGTTTTCCGGTACCAGTGTATGGTAGCGGTGCGATTATCCAGTGCGGTGCCTGATCATGTTGGTCCGGTGGCGGCACAAAAAACCGAGGAATCACCATGAAAGCTGATCTGCATCCTGTGTACCAAGATCTCGAAGCTACCTGCAGCTGCGGTAACGTGATCAAGACCCGTTCCACTCTGCGTGAAACTATCCACCTTGACGTGTGCTCCGAGTGCCACCCCTTCTACACCGGTAAGCAGAAGATGCTGGACACCGGTGGTCGTATCGAGCGCTTCAACCAGCGTTTCGGTGCACTCAGCACCAAGAAGTAAGGTCGGCTGCCACATGTTGGCAATGCCCGATACCAGAAAGGCGCTCCTCAGGGGCGCCTTTTTTATTGTCTGTCTTTCGGTTCAGTCGGTGTTTGCCGACACCTGCAGCCAGGTTGGCGACAGCGAGCCGGTGTTGGTTCGTCATGTCATTGATGGCGATACCCTTGAGTTGCGTGACGGTCGGCGGCTCCGGTTGATCGGTATCAATACCCCGGAGATTGGCCGCCGGGGTGAGGCGTCCGAGCCCTTCGCGCAGGCAGCCCGCCGGCGGCTGCAACAGCTGACCGAGGCTCAACCGCTGCTGTTGTCGGTGGGTGGTGACCCGAAGGATCATTACGGGCGTACCCTCGGTCATCTGTTTGCCAGCGGCACCAATATCGAAGCGCAGCTGCTGCGCGAAGGGCTGGGGTATGCGTTGGCCGTTCCGCCGAATATTGATCTGGTTGAGTGCCATGCCGCGGCCGAGCGCGTCGCGCGCCAAGGCTCGTTGGGTGTGTGGGAAGGCGCGGCCTCTACGCCAGCGAGCCAGGTGTCCTCTGGCGGATTCCAGATCGTGCGTGGCCGGGTCCAGTCGGTCAGCAAGGCGGGGAAATTCTACTGGTTGGAGCTGGACGGTCCGTTGGTGCTGAGAATCGCCCAGCGCGAAACTGACTATGTAAGAGCAATCCCGGTTGAGCAGCTGGCAGGTAAAGACGTCGAAGCGCGTGGCTGGGTGATCGATCGCGATCGGGGGCAATTGAAGCCCGGGCACAAGCCGTTCATCTTGCCTATCGAGCATTCCTTCATGCTGCAACGCCCTTGATTCATTTGAAAATGTGACCGAGTCGACTTATCGAGATGACACATGGATATAACAATATGTCCTTGACATTGATCTTGTGAATGATCTTGTTCGTATAGTGGCTTTTCTGTATTCTCGGCCGTCCGCATGAGCAACCTGACCGGAAATTTTGAACATGTCTGATTTGAGAACCGATGCACTCGAGTACCATGCCCACCCGCGTCCGGGTAAGCTGAGCGTTGAGCTGACCAAGCCGACCGCCACTGCCCGTGATCTGGCGCTGGCTTACAGCCCTGGCGTTGCCGAGCCTGTCCGCGAGATCGCCAAGGACGCCAACAACGCCTTCAAATACACTGGCAAGGGCAACCTGGTTGCAGTGATTTCCGATGGCACCGCCATCCTGGGTCTGGGCAACCTCGGGCCGCTGGCCAGCAAGCCGGTAATGGAAGGTAAGGGTGTATTGTTCAAGCGTTTCGCTGGTATCGACGTGTTCGACATCGAAGTCGAATCCGAAAGCCCGCAAGCATTCATTGACACCGTCAAGCGCATTTCCTGCACCTTCGGTGGCATCAACCTGGAAGACATCAAGGCGCCTGAGTGCTTTGAGATTGAACGAGCTCTGATCGAGCAGTGCGATATCCCGGTTTTCCATGACGACCAGCACGGTACCGCTATTGTGACCGCTGCCGCGATGATCAACGCGCTGGAGCTGGCTGACAAGAAGATTGAAGACGCCAAAATCGTTTGTCTGGGCGCCGGCGCTGCAGCGATTGCCTGCATGAAGCTGCTGGTAAGCCTGGGTTCCAGCGTTGAAAATATCTACATGATCGACCGTAAAGGCGTTATCCACGCTGGCCGTGACGATCTGAACGAATACAAGGCGATCTTCGCTACCGAAACCGACAAGCGTACCCTGGCCGACGCCATGAAGGGCGCTGACGTGTTTGTCGGCCTGTCCGGTCCTGACCTGCTGCAGCCGGCTGAGCTGAAGCTGATGGCTGAGAACCCGATCGTATTCGCCTGCTCGAACCCTGATCCGGAAATCAACCCGGAGCTGGCCCATGCATCGCGTCCCGACGTGATCATGGCTACCGGTCGTTCCGACTACCCGAACCAGGTCAACAACGTGTTGGGCTTCCCCTTCATCTTCCGTGGTGCACTGGACGTTCGCGCGACCCGCATCAACGAAGAAATGAAGATCGCTGCCGTTCACGCCATCCGCAAACTGGCCAAGGAGCCAGTGCCGGAGTACGTTTCTGCCGCATACGGCGGGATCAACCTGGAATTCGGCCGGGACTACATCATTCCGAAGCCGATGGATGTCCGTCTGATCGAAGAAGTGCCTGCTGCTGTTGCCCAGGCTGCGATCGATTCCGGCGTGGCTACCCTGCCATACCCGGCGCATTACCCGCTGAAGTCAGTCGAAGACTGCATCTGATCAGCAGGTAAAGAAAAAACCCGCTTCGGCGGGTTTTTTTGTGCCTGCTGATCAGGCCTGGATGTTCGATCGAGCAGCCAGTGTTCATGCTTCAGGGACTGTCTGAACCGAGCAGGCTTAGCTGTATGCCGTCCTGACCAAGCGATGCCTGAATGACGTTGCCGGCTTTCCGGTCCGGATGATCCAGCAGTAGGCGTGCCACTGCCGGCTCCAGATGATGACGGAAGGCACGCGCCATGGAGCGTGCGCCGTAGCGTCGATCGAAGCCCTGTTTGCCCAGCCAGTCGTGAAGCTCCGGGGTGAGCATCAGCTGCGAGTGGTGCCGGGCCAGGCGCTGATTCAAACGGACCAGTGCCAGATTTACCAGCTCCCCTACCTGCTCCGTACCGAGCCGCTGAAAGTGCACGCGGTGGTCGATGCGGTTGATGAACTCCGGCGAGAATTGCTTTTCCAGCGCCCGGTCGACCAGTTTCGCTTCCTGGCGTAGCTGCCATTGAGCGGGCGTCCATTTTCGCCAGCCCTGTTGCTGGCGCTGTTGATAAGTCCACAGCGCCTCGGCGCCGACGTTGCTGGTCATGAAAATCACACTGTTGCGAAAATCCAGTGTGGAAGTGCCGGAACTGAGGCGTAGCTGGCCGTTATCAAAGATGTTCATCAGGGCCCGGACGACCGGCTCGCTGGCCTTTTCAAGCTCATCGAACAGGACGATTCCCGGAGCGCTGTAACTGCCTTCGATTGCAGTTTTGTCGAACAGCGTTGTGCCTTCCTTGCTGCCGACATAGCCGGGCGGGGCGCCGGTAAGGGAGGCGGCGTAGTGTTCCTGGGCCAGGGTGTTCATATCAATCCGACACAGCGCATCGGCTTTGCCATGAATCGCCTCGGCAAGCAGGCGCACGGTTTCGGTCTTGCCCACGCCGGTGGGGCCCATGAGCAGAACCACCGCGAGCGGTTTACGCGGATCGCCGAGTTCGGCCTTGATCACCATCAGGCTGTCTTCAATGGTGTCGAGGGCGGCATCCTGGCCGACAATACGCGAGCGCAGCAGCGTCATGACCTGCTGCGGCTCAAAGCGAAAACGCGAGGTGCGCGTTAGCGGCAAGGTGCTGCTGGCGCGTTGGTTCTGCACCAGCACGTCATTGATAAAGGGCATGTTTTTGGTCCTTGTCCGAGCCTGCATGGGACCGTGAAAACGGCCCCGTTGAGCCGCAGCTCAATTCAGGCACCGGCTTCCCGGTCGCGTCCAGGTTGGGGAAGTTCGCCGACCGGGCAGTCAGCGACGCCGATGGTGCCGCGGGTCATCTTCTCGACATCGTCGCGCGCCTTTTCCGCATCCAGCACCCAGGTGCGGTAGAAGTCGAACGGACAATCCGCCACGCCGCGATCGCCGTCGCCAGAGTTGTACATGCCGGTGTAGCCGCGGTGCAGCAGCTTGAACAGGTGATTCTGTGATTGATCGTTGGCGCGTGCGTCGCGGATCTGCGAGACGGACAGTTGCGCGTACTGGATGCCCATTTCCTCTTCGCCGCATTCGCCCAGGGTGCGGCCGTCGAAGCCGATGATCGCCGAATGACCGAAGTAGGAATACACGCCATCGAAGCCGGCGGCGTTGGCCACGGCAACGTAGCAATTGTTCGCCCAGGCCATGCTTTTGGACATCATCACCTGTTGTTCCTTGGCAGGGTACATGTAGCCCTGGCAGCGCACGATCAGTTCGGCACCCTTCATCGCGCAGTCGCGCCAGATTTCCGGGTAATTGCCGTCGTCGCAGATGATCAGGCTGATCTTCATGCCCTTGGGGCCTTCGGTCACATAGGTGCGGTCGCCGGGATACCAGCCTTCGATCGGACACCAGGGAATACATTTGCGGTATTTCTGCACAATTTCGCCCTGGTCGTTGATCAGCACCAGCGTGTTGTAGGGTGCCTTGTGCGGATGTTCCTCGTGCTGCTCGCCGGTCAGCGAGAAGATGCCCCAGGTACGGGCCTGTTTGCAGGCTTCACTGAAAATGCGCGTTTCGTCGCCCGGGATGGTGGTGGCCGTGGCCATCATCTCCTCGTTGTCATACATGATGCCCATGGTGCTGTACTCCGGAAACACCACCAGATCCATACCGGGCAGGCCCTGTTTCATGCCGATGATCATGTCCGCTATCCTGCGGGCGTTATCGAGGACGTCCCCTTTGGTGTGCAGGCGGGGCATCTTGTAGTTGACGACCGCCACGCCCACTGTGTCCGGGCTGCTTGATATATCACCGTGTCGCATTGGTTCTACTCCGTATTGAGTGGGTCAGATATGTGGGCGTTCGATGCCCAGTTTGCTGACCCGGTAGCGAAGCTGCCTGAGACTTATATTCAGTCGCCGGGCCGCTTCGGATTGGTTGTTGTTGGTCAGCGCGAGCATGCTGCGGATGACCTCTGCTTCGTCCTGCTGCACCCAGTTATAGGAACGGCTGTAACTGCGCCCGTTATTCCCAGCTCTCGTTTCGGGAACCGGCTCTGACAGGTGCGGCAGGGTTTTGGATTTCTGCGGAATGGTTATGGCGCTTTCCGAGGCGAGGCTCTGGCGGAGCTGCTCTCCATTGATCAAGTCCTGATCACTCGTCAGAGCGGTGCGTTCCAGCACGTTCTGCAGCTGGCGGATGTTGCCCGGCCAGTCGAACTGTTCCAGCACGGCAAAGGCATCAGCGGCCAGGCTCCAGTTGCGTTCGTAGTGATGATTGAGTTCGTTGAGAAAGTGCAGTGCCAGCTGCCGGATATCATCCTGGCGATCACGCAGGGGCGGGAGGTGCACCGGCACCACGTGCAATCGGTAGAACAGATCCAGGCGGAAATTGCCCTGATTGACCGATTCCTGCAGGTTTACGTGCGTGGCAGTAATCACCCTGAAGTCCACCGGAACCGACTGCATGCTGCCGATAGGGTCGACCTTCTTTTCCTGCAGCACGCGCAAAAGCTTGGATTGCAGCGCGAGGGGCATGTCGCCGATCTCGTCGAGGAACAGCGTGCCCCGGTCGGCCTGGATGATCTTGCCCAGTTTGCTTTGCGAAGCCCCAGTGAACGCACCTTTGACATGCCCGAACAACTCGGACTCCAGAAGGTCGGCTGGAATCGCGGCGCAGTTTATGCAAATGAATGGCTGTTCCCGGCGGTCGCTTTGCTGGTGGATCATGCGCGCGAACTTTTCCTTGCCTGTGCCCGACTCACCCAGCAGCATTACCGGCGCATCGCTGCGCGCGACCTGAATCGCCGAACGCACCGCGTCCATCAGTGCCTGGCTGGTGCCGAGAATGCCGTGCGCAAGGCTCTGTTTGAGCATGCCCTCGACGGCGATGCTATGGCGCAAATGCTGGTTCTCCTTCACCAGATGAGCAGTCTGCTCTACGACGAAGCTATGAATGCGCAACAGCTGACCGATCATCGCCGCCGCCACGCGCAGCAGGCTGATGTCGTTATCGAAGGGCCGTTCGTGTAGTCCTTCACGCTGCACCGACAGTACGCCAATCGGCGTTCCGGTCTCGAGAATGGGTATGGCGATAAAGGCCATGCGACCGCCACGATGATGGGACAGCTCGGTAATACGGCGGATGAACAAAGGCTCCTTATCTACATCAGGTACCAGTCCGATCGAGCCCGTACGCATGACGTAGCCGGTTACCCCTTCGTTGAAGTTGAGGTTGAAGCGCCCGGCCTTGAGATCGTCAATCGACAGGCCGTAGGAATAACGCACCTGAAGGGTGCTGGTGGCCGCGTCCGGTAGGCTGACCCGGCCACAATTCAGGCCATATAGCTGTGACAGCAACCGGAGCAGGCCTTGAATCGTGCGCGGCGCGTCCAGCGGTTTCTCCATCAGCTTGGCCATTTCCAGGATGACCACCAGTTCACGCTTCATCTGTTGGGTTATCCGTTCCGGGGAGGAAATCATCATGCTGTGCAAGCTCCGGTATCTGGGCTGAACGCGCCCCGGTCCGGCTGCGCAGCGGTTAGTGGCTGATCATCCAGGGACGGCGGGGGCCGGTTTGTTGCTTGAGCGCCGGCGGTTGTCCATCGGCACGCGGTGTATGGCTACAGGAACCGGAGCTGCAACAACTGTGCCCGTGGCTGAGCTTCGGCGCATGGGCGCTGCGCTCGTTGGTCTCGTGCGCAGTGCGTTGTTGCGTGTTGAGGATCTGCAGGCGTGGCGCGCACACGAGCCGCTGCATGGTGTGCCCGCAGTCAGGACAGTCGCGCGGCTCGTCGCGCTGGGCACTGGGCAATAGCGCTTCGAAGACCCCGCACGCAGGGCAATCAAAATCATAGATAGGCATGTTCATGCTTCCTGACGGTGCAAAGAGGGCTGACGGGTTGCTCCATGACGGAGCAACCTTCCAGCAACGCTTTATTTGTTCCAGATGGCCGTGGGTATTTCGTCGCCGCTGACGGCGATGGTCGGGCCGTCTGCGTTGGGCTGGATGTCGAAGTCGAATATCTCGGTGGGTATCCACACCGTTGCGCAGACGTTGGGCACGTCGACGATGCCGCTGATGTGCCCCTGCACCGGCGCGGTGCCAAGAATGGAGTAGGCCTGTGCGCCGCTGTAGCCGAATTTTTTCAGATACTCGATGGCATTCAGGCAGGCCTGGCGGTAGGCGACGTGGGCATCCAGATAATGCTGCTTGCCACTTTCATCCACCGATATGCCTTCGAAAATGAGATGTTTCTTGTAGCCGGGTGAGAGATCGCTGGGCTGGAAGATCGGGTTCTTCACGCCGTATTTCTTCACGCCATCCTTGATCAGGTTCACTCTGATATGAATCCAGCCGGCCATTTCAATGGCACCGCAGAAGGTGATTTCGCCGTCGCCCTGGGAGAAGTGCAGATCGCCCATCGACAGACCTCCGCCTTTGACATAGACGGGGAAGAACACACGCGAGCCCTTGGTCAGATCCTTGATATCGCAGTTGCCGCCGTGCTCGCGGGGCGGGACGGTGCGGGCACCTTCCGCAGCAATCTTGCTGGCGACATCGCCGGTGGCGCGGCCCACATGCGCAGTGGGTGCGTAGGGTGGGTTGGCCAGGGCCGGGACGCGCTCGGGGTCAGTATCGATCAACGCCTGTTCACGCTTGTTCCATTCATCCAGCAGCTCCTGCGATGGCAGGCAGCCGATCAGGCCCGGATGCATCAGGCCGATGAATTCGACCCCGGGAATATGGCGGGACTTGGTATAGATGCCGTTGAAGTCCCAGATGGTCTTGCGCGCTTCGGGAAAATGCTCGGTTAGAAAGCCCCCGCCGTTCTGCTTGGCGAACAGGCCGTTGAAGCCCCACATCTGATCGGCGAAGGCGCCGATGTCCAGAATATCGACAACCAGCAGGTCGCCCGGCTCGGCGCCCTCGACCGCTACCGGGCCACTGAGGTAGTGCACCTTGCTCAGATCGACATCCCGCACGTCTTCGGCGCTGTCGTTATTGGCGATCTGACCGCCAGTCCAGTCCATACATTCGATGATGAAGTCCGCACCGGGTTTGACGGTGGCCACCATGGGCACGTCCGGGTGCCAGCGGTTATGAATGTTGTCGTGTTCCTTTGGGCTCTTGCTCAGGTCGATCTTGATCAGTGTTTCAGCCATGACAGGGGCATCCTCTGTTTATGTCGCGTTTCGGTCCGGTGAATCCGTCCGGTATGACGCATAGAGCAGATGCCGTGCCAGCTTTGTCATCGGCATATAAAAATGTTTAAAAACAATAGGTTGTCTTAAGAATGTCAGATGTGAACAGCAGGCCTGCCGGCGCCTGGATGACAATGTCGAAGGTTGCACCATGACAATGACATGACAATGTCAGCACGAGCCATTTCGGAGCACGCCGTACCTGGCTGCGGTGAAGAGGGGAGGGCTTGCGTCAGCAATATAAATCTCTCCTATTACAACGGCTTAGCTGTGCGGCGGATAAAAACCGCAGCATGAAACACGGAGGTGGCACAGGGGTTGCTCTGGGTGGGTTCAACAGGCGAGTGAAGCGGGGGACTGGACGTGCTCGCCGGTTACATCCATACCAAGGAGAAGCACCTCATGCATGACTCTAATCGCAAGACGCCGGCGTGGAAGCGCCATCTGCTGGCAGTTGCCCTGGGCGCTGGTCTGGGCTTCGCTGGCGCCGCCGGCGCGGCGGAGCACCCGACCGACAAGGTCAACACGACAGGCCTGGCTGTTAACGATGACACCGTAAAGGTCGGCATCCTGCACTCGATCACCGGCACCATGGCCATCAGCGAAACCGGTTCGGTCGAAGCTGAAAAACTCGCCATCGAACAGATCAACGCGATGGGCGGCGTGCTGGGCCGCAAGATTGAAGTGGTTCAGGAAGACGGCGCGAGCGACTGGCCAACCTTCGCCGAGAAGTCCCGCAAGCTTCTCACCCAGGACAAGGTTGCTGCGGTGTTCGGTTGCTGGACCTCGGCCTCGCGTAAAGCAGTACTGCCTGTCTTCGAAAAGGAGAACGGCCTGCTGTACTACCCGACTTTTTATGAAGGCCTCGAGCAGTCGAAAAACGTGATCTACACCGGCCAGGAGGCGACCCAGCAAAACCTCGCCGGACTGGACTGGGTGGCCAAGGAAAAAGGTGCCAAGACCTACTACCTCGTCGGTTCGGATTACATCTGGCCGCGCACCTCGAACAAGATTGCCCGCAAGCATATCGAGAACGTACTCGGCGGCGAAGTGATCGGCGAAGAGTATTACCCGCTGGGCAATACCAACTTTGGATCGCTGATCAACAAGATCCGCCTCAAGAAACCCGATGTGGTGTACGCGAGCATCGTCGGTGGTTCCAACGTGGCCTGGTGGAAGCAGCTCAAGGCTGCCGGCATTACACCAGAGCGCCAGACCATCGTGACCATCTCGGTTACCGAAGACGAAGTGTTGGGCATCGGCGGCGAGAACATTGCCGGCTACTACTCCTCGATGAAGTATTTCCAGTCGCTGGAAAACGACAACAACGCTGAGTTCGTCAAGGCGTTCAAGGCGCGTTGGGGTGAAGACAGCGTGATCGGCGACGTGACGCAGGCTGCTTATCTCGGGCCGTGGTTGTGGAAAGCCGCTGTCGAGAAAGCTGGCACCTTTGACGTCGACGCTGTGGCTGCCGCTTCTGCCGGAATCGAGCTGGAAACCGCTCCGGAAGGCTACGTGAAAGTGCACGACAACCATCACCTGTGGAGCAAGCTGCGCATTGGTCAGTGGAAGGCTGATGGCCAGGCTGAAGTGGTTTACGAATCAGAGCTGATCGAACCGAACCCATTCCCGGAAGGCTACCAGTAAGCCGCCGCGTCACTTAGCAGGTGCGGCCGGCAACGGTCGCACCACCGGTAAATCAGGAGAACGATCATGGGCGGTTATTCAGGGCAGGAGCTCACGGCCATCTTTGTTATGCAGGGGTTCAGTGGCCTGAGTCTTTTCTGCGTCTTTCTGTTGATGGCCCTGGGTCTGGCCATCATTTTCGGGCAGATGGGCGTTATCAACATGGCTCACGGGGAATTTCTGACCCTGGGAGCATACATCACCTGGCTGGTGTCCGAGCTGGCCAGCACATCGCCCTGGTTGCAACAGGCGTACTTTCCTTTCGCTATTGTGGCAGCCTTTGCCGGAGCCTTCCTCCTCGGCTACATCGTCGAAAGGGTGATGATCAGCCGTTTGTACCATCGTCCGCTGGACACGCTGTTGGCGACCTGGGGGCTGGGGTTGATTCTTCAGCAGATCTATCGCTCGACATTTGGTCCGCGTGAAGTGAGCGTCAGCATGCCCGACTGGCTGATGGGCTCATGGGCACCAAGCGACATGATCGACATTCCGCTCAACGGGTTGTTTGTCATGGGCGTTACCCTGCTGATGACCTTGGGCGTCGTCATCATGATGTACCGCTCGCGCTGGGGCATCAAACTGCGTGCGACCACGCAGAACCGGCTGATGGCAAACGCGGCTGGCATCAATACCAAGCGAGTTGACCGTTTTACCTTTGCTTTGGGTTGCGGCATCGCCGGAGTCGCCGGCGCGGCGTTTACCACTATCGCATCCACGGGTCCCACTACCGGCTCCCTCTATATAGTGGATACCTTCCTGGTGGTGGTATTTGGCGGCGCGGCAAGCCTGCTGGGCACAGTGGTGTCAGCCTTCGGTATCGCGCAATCGCAGTCCATTCTCGAATTCTTCCTCAGCGGCTCAATGGCCAAGGTAATCACCTTGCTGGTAGTCGTCGGGATTCTGATGTTCCGTCCCCAGGGACTCTTTGCAAGCAAGGTGCGCCGCTGATTGGCGCGCCGGCTGGAGGTTATTTGAATGCAAAACTGGATAAGCGCTTTCGGGGGGCGGCAGCGTTTGCTGCAATTAGCCGCGCTGGCCGTCTTGTTGCTGGTCGTGCTGCCGCTGACGCTGGATATCTTTCGTCTGAATCTGATCGGTAAGTATCTGACCTACGCCTTTGTCGCGGTCGGATTGGTGTTGTGTTGGGGGTACGGTGGCGTGCTCAGCCTGGGGCAGGGCGTGTTCTTCGGCCTGGGTGGTTATTGCATGGCGATGTTCCTGAAGCTCGAAGCATCGAGCCCGGAGAATACGGCCATTCAGAGCACTCCGGGTATTCCGGATTTCATGGACTGGAACCAGATTACCGAGCTACCGGTTTTCTGGATGCCCTTCCACAGTCTGACGTTGACCATTCTGTTGATTCTGACTGTGCCGGCACTGTTCGCATTCGTTATCGGCGTCGCCATGTTCAAGCGACGGGTCGGTGGGGTTTACTTCGCGATCATCACCCAGGCTATCGCCTCGATCGCGACTATTCTGATCATCGGACAACAAGGTTTCACCGGTGGCATCAACGGAATCACTGACCTGCGCACGCTGTTGGGATGGGATATCCGACCGGACAGCGCGAAGTACATATTGTATTTCCTCTGCTGCGCGCTGCTGATCATCTGTCTGCTGATAGGTCAGTTCGTACTCAGTAGCCGCTACGGAAAACTGCTTATCGCCATGCGCGACCAGGAAGACCGGGTGCGGTTTTCCGGTTACGACGTAGCCAATATCAAAATCTTCGTCTTCGCGCTGGCCGGCATCTTCTCGGCAATCGGCGGCGCCATGTTCGCGCTGCAGGTCGGCTTCATGTCGCCCTCGTTCGTGGGCACGGTCGTCTCCATCGAGATGGTGATTTTCTGTGCAGTTGGCGGGCGTCTTTCGCTGATCGGCGCGGTGTATGGTGCCTTGCTGGTCAACCTGGCCAAGACGCTGCTGTCGGAAAGCTTTCCCCAGTTGTGGATCATCTTCATGGGTGCGCTGTTTATCGGCGTGGTCCTGCTGTTTCCGCGTGGTTTGGCGGGGCTATATGGCGACTTCGTGCAGCCGCATATCGATCGGTTTCTTGCCTCCCGTCGTAAGCCGGTAGCCATCAAGCGCGAGCAGACAATCGAACCCGCTCCCAGTAGCAAGCCGCAGGAGGTGACGTCATGAGTGCCCCGATTCTATTGGCCGTCGAAGATCTCACCGTCTCCTTTGATGGATTCAAGGCCGTCGATGGGCTGAACCTGTATGTCGAGCGCAACGAGGTTAGGGTCGTGATCGGCCCGAATGGCGCGGGCAAGACCACGCTGCTGGATCTTATCTGCGGCAAAACCCGTGCTACATCAGGCTCGATCAAGTTCAAAGACACCGAGCTCACCAAGCTGGCAGAGAACAATATCGTTAAGGCGGGCGTAGGGAGGAAATTTCAGACACCGTCGATCTACGAAAATCTGACGGTTCGGGAAAATCTGGAGCTGTCCTACCCCACCGGACGTTCGGTGTTTGGCAGTCTGTTCTTCAAGGTCACCGAGCAGGTGCGCGAGCGGGTTGAAGCGGTCGCAGATGATATTTTCCTGATCGACCGGCTCGATACCAGCGCCGGACTGCTCAGTCACGGCCAGAAACAGTGGCTGGAGATCGGCATGCTACTGATTCAGGACCCGGAGTTGTTAATGCTCGACGAGCCGGTGGCCGGCATGAGCGTCTCGGAGCGCGAGGCGACGGCGGACCTGTTGCGGCGTATCAGCCAGAACCGCTCGGTTATCGTCATCGAACACGATATGGACTTCGTCAAGGATATCGCGCACCGGGTAACCGTATTGCACCAGGGCAAGTTACTGGCTGAAGGCAAGATGGATGACGTGCAGCGAAACGAGAAAGTCATTGAAGTCTACCTTGGCCACTAGGGGGGTACGAACATGTTGAATGTTAACGAGCTGCGCGTCAGTTACGGCATGAGCGAAGTCATCCACGGCATCTCGCTGAATGTGGGGGCAAACGAAACCGTCGCGATTATGGGCCGCAACGGGATGGGCAAGACCACTCTGTTCAAGTCGTTGATCGGGATGTTGCCGAGCACGGCAGGTGAAATCCGGTTCCAGGGTGATGATCTGGCCCGGGCTGAGTCCTACCAGCGCGTCGCCAAGGGTATCGCCTATGTGCCGCAGGGCAGGATGGTGTTTCCTACGCTCACCGTGGAGGAAAATATCAAGGCCGGCCTGGAAGCTTCAGGGCGGAAGAAAGTACCGAATGACATCTATGAGCTATTCCCGGTGCTATTCGATATGCGCCATCGGAAAGCCGGAAACCTTTCCGGTGGTCAACAACAACAGCTGGCTATCGGACGTGCGCTTGCGGCTGATCCGAAAGTACTGTTGTTGGATGAACCTACTGAGGGCATCCAGCCTTCTATAATCAAGCAGCTCGCGGTGACGCTGAATGAGATCAAACAGCTGCGCAAGATTAGCATCGTGGTATCAGAGCAGGTGCTCAGTTTCGCCACAGCTGTGGCGGATCGCATGCTGGTAATTGACAAGGGGCGGATCGTCCACGAAGCGCAAGGTGAACAGATCGACAAGGCCTACATCAGTAAATTCCTCTCCGTGTGATCGCAGGACCCGCCCGTTTCCAAGCGATAGGGACGGGCTCCCTTCTTTTTAATCAAAAAGTTCGATTTGCGTCTTGACGGCAAATCTCACAGGCCTATAATGCGCGTCTCCCAAGTCAGGGCGCTACGGAATAAGTGCTTAGTAATCAATAAGTTAGCGATAATTTAGTGATTGACAGGCTGGGAAGAAGGCGTAGAATACGCCGCTCTGCGAAGGGCTGGATGGATCGGTTGTTCGCGGCGATGAGATGACTCATCAAGGTTTACGGAAGGTGTTGACAGCGAGTTTGGCTCCTGTAGAATGCGCCTCCCTGGCACGGAACAGCAGCGCTGTTCAGGCCACTCAGGCAACAAGTGAAGCAGCAAAAATACTTCACAAAATTGCTTGACGGATCAGAAGGTTAGCGTAGAATACGCGGCCTTGGTCAGGCGGAAACGCCGGCCGAATCGCTCTTTAACAATCTGAATCAAGTAATTCGTGTGGGTGCTTGCTGAATTGCTCGATGATCGCAAGATTATCAGCCAAGCAAGTTGCTCTGTGAATTCATCGAGTTTATTTGTAAAGCTGAGCCAAGTTTAGGGTTTTCTCAAAACCCAAGCAGTTTTTTAACTGAAGAGTTTGATCATGGCTCAGATTGAACGCTGGCGGCAGGCCTAACACATGCAAGTCGAGCGGTAGAGAGAAGCTTGCTTCTCTTGAGAGCGGCGGACGGGTGAGTAATACCTGGGAATCTGCCTGATAGTGGGGGATAACGTCCGGAAACGGGCGCTAATACCGCGTACGTCCTACGGGAGAAAGCAGGGGATCTTCGGACCTTGCGCTATCAGATGAGCCCAGGTCGGATTAGCTAGTTGGTGGGGTAATGGCTCACCAAGGCGACGATCCGTAACTGGTCTGAGAGGATGATCAGTCACACTGGAACTGAGACACGGTCCAGACTCCTACGGGAGGCAGCAGTGGGGAATATTGGACAATGGGCGAAAGCCTGATCCAGCCATGCCGCGTGTGTGAAGAAGGTCTTCGGATTGTAAAGCACTTTAAGTTGGGAGGAAGGGTTGTTGCCTAATACGTAGCAACTTTGACGTTACCAACAGAATAAGCACCGGCTAACTCTGTGCCAGCAGCCGCGGTAATACAGAGGGTGCAAGCGTTAATCGGAATTACTGGGCGTAAAGCGCGCGTAGGTGGTTCAGTAAGATGGGTGTGAAATCCCCGGGCTCAACCTGGGAACTGCTTTCATAACTGCTGAACTAGAGTACGGTAGAGGGTAGTGGAATTTCCTGTGTAGCGGTGAAATGCGTAGATATAGGAAGGAACACCAGTGGCGAAGGCGACTACCTGGACTGATACTGACACTGAGGTGCGAAAGCGTGGGGAGCAAACAGGATTAGATACCCTGGTAGTCCACGCCGTAAACGATGTCAACTAGCCGTTGGGAACCTTGAGTTCTTAGTGGCGCAGCTAACGCACTAAGTTGACCGCCTGGGGAGTACGGTCGCAAGATTAAAACTCAAATGAATTGACGGGGGCCCGCACAAGCGGTGGAGCATGTGGTTTAATTCGAAGCAACGCGAAGAACCTTACCTGGCCTTGACATGCTGAGAACTTTCCAGAGATGGATTGGTGCCTTCGGGAACTCAGACACAGGTGCTGCATGGCTGTCGTCAGCTCGTGTCGTGAGATGTTGGGTTAAGTCCCGTAACGAGCGCAACCCTTGTCCTTAGTTACCAGCACATAATGGTGGGCACTCTAAGGAGACTGCCGGTGACAAACCGGAGGAAGGTGGGGATGACGTCAAGTCATCATGGCCCTTACGGCCAGGGCTACACACGTGCTACAATGGGCGGTACAAAGGGTTGCCAAGCCGCGAGGTGGAGCTAATCCCGAAAAACCGTTCGTAGTCCGGATCGGAGTCTGCAACTCGACTCCGTGAAGTCGGAATCGCTAGTAATCGTGGATCAGAACGCCACGGTGAATACGTTCCCGGGCCTTGTACACACCGCCCGTCACACCATGGGAGTGGGTTGCACCAGAAGTAGCTAGTCTAACCTTCGGGAGGACGGTTACCACGGTGTGATTCATGACTGGGGTGAAGTCGTAACAAGGTAGCCGTAGGGGAACCTGCGGCTGGATCACCTCCTTAATCGATAGATCTCGACACTCTTCAAGCACTCACACGAATTACTTGATTCAAAAGAAAGGCGATTGGGTCTGTAGCTCAGTTGGTTAGAGCGCACCCCTGATAAGGGTGAGGTCGGCAGTTCGAATCTGCCCAGACCCACCAATTGTCGAGGTGCGACGGTTCTTAAAGGGGCCATAGCTCAGCTGGGAGAGCGCCTGCCTTGCACGCAGGAGGTCAGCGGTTCGATCCCGCTTGGCTCCACCAAGACAGACCGACGTACCGACGCAACAACAACGCCTTAGCTGGACCTAGAGTTCATACATGAATGATTGCCTCAGGGTAGATCATTGATGTCTGGTCTTTATACCAGCCGCTCTTTAAAAATTTGGGAAAGTGATAGAAGTAAGACAAGACATAGCACTGTGTTTCACTGCACAGGGTTATGGCTAAGGTAACTTGTAATCTCAACGCAAGTTCCGGATTGTCGTGAAATCATGTCGATATAACATGTGACTTCATCAGTCGCGCTGGCAACAGCACAGATTGTTTGGGGTTATATGGTCAAGTGAATAAGCGCATACGGTGGATGCCTTGGCAGTCAGAGGCGATGAAAGACGTTGTAGCCTGCGATAAGGTTCGGGGAGCTGGCAAACAAGCTATGATCCGGACATCTCTGAATGGGGAAACCCACCCAGCATAAGCTGGGTATCACACACTGAATACATAGGTGTGTGAGGCGAACCGGGGGAACTGAAACATCTAAGTACCCCGAGGAAAAGAAATCAACCGAGATTCCCCAAGTAGTGGCGAGCGAACGGGGAGCAGCCCTTAAGCAGTTTAGAGTTTAGTGGAACGCCCTGGAAATGGCGGCCGTAGTGGGTGATAGCCCCGTACACGAAAGGCTCTTAGCTGTGAAATCGAGTAGGACGGCGCACGTGAAACGTTGTCTGAACATGGGGGGACCATCCTCCAAGGCTAAATACTCCTGACTGACCGATAGTGAACCAGTACCGTGAGGGAAAGGCGAAAAGAACCCCTGTGAGGGGAGTGAAATAGAACCTGAAACCGTATGCGTACAAGCAGTGGGAGCGGACTTGTTCCGTGACTGCGTACCTTTTGTATAATGGGTCAGCGACTTATATTCTGTGGCGAGCTTAACCGTATAGGGGAGGCGTAGGGAAACCGAGTCTTAATAGGGCGAACAGTCGCAGGGTATAGACCCGAAACCGGGCGATCTATCCATGGGCAGGTTGAAGGTGCCGTAACAGGCACTGGAGGACCGAACCGACTACCGTTGAAAAGTTAGCGGATGACTTGTGGATAGGAGTGAAAGGCTAATCAAGCTCGGAGATAGCTGGTTCTCCTCGAAAGCTATTTAGGTAGCGCCTCGTGTATCACCACTGGGGGTAGAGCACTGTTTGGGCTAGGGGGTCATCCCGACTTACCAACCCCATGCAAACTCCGAATACCAGTGAGTGCGAGCACGGGAGACACACGGCGGGTGCTAACGTCCGTCGTGAAAAGGGAAACAACCCAGACCGTCAGCTAAGGTCCCAAAGTTATGGTTAAGTGGGAAACGATGTGGGAAGGCTTAGACAGCTAGGAGGTTGGCTTAGAAGCAGCCATCCTTTAAAGAAAGCGTAATAGCTCACTAGTCGAGTCGGCCTGCGCGGAAGATGTAACGGGGCTCAAACCATACACCGAAGCTACGGGTGCATCTTAGGATGTGCGGTAGAGGAGCGTTCTGTAAGCCTGTGAAGGTCAATTGAGAAGTTGGCTGGAGGTATCAGAAGTGCGAATGCTGACATGAGTAACGACAATGGGAGTGAAAAACTCCCACGCCGGAAGACCAAGGGTTCCTGCGCAACGTTAATCGACGCAGGGTGAGTCGACCCCTAAGGCGAGGCCGAAAGGCGTAGTCGATGGGAAACGGGTTAATATTCCCGTACTTCTAGTTACTGCGATGGGGGGACGGAGAAGGCTAGGCCAGCAAGGCGTTGGTTGTCCTTGTTTAAGGCGGTAGGCTGGGATCTTAGGTAAATCCGGGATCCTAAGGCCGAGAACCGATGACGAGCTTTCTTTTAAGAAAGCGAAGTGGTTGATGCCATGCTTCCAGGAAAAGCCTCTAAGCTTCAGGTAACTAGGAATCGTACCCCAAACCGACACAGGTGGTCAGGTAGAGAATACCAAGGCGCTTGAGAGAACTCGGGTGAAGGAACTAGGCAAAATGGCACCGTAACTTCGGGAGAAGGTGCGCCGGCTAGGGTGAAGGATTTACTCCGTAAGCTCTGGCTGGTCGAAGATACCAGGCCGCTGCAACTGTTTATTAAAAACACAGCACTCTGCAAACACGAAAGTGGACGTATAGGGTGTGACGCCTGCCCGGTGCCGGAAGGTTAATTGATGGGGTTAGCTTCGGCGAAGCTCTTGATCGAAGCCCCGGTAAACGGCGGCCGTAACTATAACGGTCCTAAGGTAGCGAAATTCCTTGTCGGGTAAGTTCCGACCTGCACGAATGGCGTAATGATGGCGGCGCTGTCTCCACCCGAGACTCAGTGAAATTGAAATCGCTGTGAAGATGCAGTGTATCCGCGGCTAGACGGAAAGACCCCGTGAACCTTTACTATAGCTTTGCACTGGACTTTGAATTTGCTTGTGTAGGATAGGTGGGAGGCTTTGAAGCGTGGACGCCAGTTCGCGTGGAGCCAACCTTGAAATACCACCCTGGCAACTTTGAGGTTCTAACTCTGGTCCGTTATCCGGATCGAGGACAGTGTATGGTGGGTAGTTTGACTGGGGCGGTCTCCTCCCAAAGAGTAACGGAGGAGTACGAAGGTGCGCTCAGCACGGTCGGAAATCGTGCGTAGAGTATAAAGGCAAAAGCGCGCTTGACTGCGAGACCAACACGTCGAGCAGGTACGAAAGTAGGTCTTAGTGATCCGGTGGTTCTGTATGGAAGGGCCATCGCTCAACGGATAAAAGGTACTCCGGGGATAACAGGCTGATACCGCCCAAGAGTTCATATCGACGGCGGTGTTTGGCACCTCGATGTCGGCTCATCACATCCTGGGGCTGAAGCCGGTCCCAAGGGTATGGCTGTTCGCCATTTAAAGTGGTACGCGAGCTGGGTTTAGAACGTCGTGAGACAGTTCGGTCCCTATCTGCCGTGGACGTTTGAGATTTGAGAGGGGCTGCTCCTAGTACGAGAGGACCGGAGTGGACGAACCTCTGGTGTTCCGGTTGTCACGCCAGTGGCATTGCCGGGTAGCTACGTTCGGAAGAGATAACCGCTGAAAGCATCTAAGCGGGAAACTTGCCTCAAGATGAGATCTCACCGGGAGCTTGACTCCCCTGAAGGGCCGTCGAAGACTACGACGTTGATAGGCTGGGTGTGTAAGCGTTGCAAGGCGTTGAGCTAACCAGTACTAATTGCCCGTGTGGCTTGACCATATAACACCCAAGCAATTTACCGTGTTATACAAGATACCGATTGAACGACAGTCTGGAACTGCAGAGATGACAGTTACCACCTTGTCCGAGCTTCTATCACGCTCCCAACCCTTTAAGCCGTGTGGACTAACAAACGCACAGCAACGAATTGCTTGACGACCATAGAGCATTGGAACCACCTGATCCCATCCCGAACTCAGAAGTGAAACGATGCATCGCCGATGGTAGTGTGGGGTCTCCCCATGTGAGAGTAGGTCATCGTCAAGCGCTTATACCGAGAACACCCCGATCTGGAGACAGGTCGGGGTGTTCTTTTTTGGGCGCGGAAAACACCTAATGCAGTTAGCAGGCGGGAGTACCTTGCTCGGTCTCGCCGTTACGCCTGTACGCCTGAATCACGATCTTCCTTACGCTCGGTGTGTCCTGAAAGCCATCAGGCGCCTGGCGCTTGCATGGCTTGCGAGTGCCAGAGCTCTCTGCATTATTGCGGGCGCTGCATTGGACTCTCCAATCCAGCTCATATATTCATTCAATCTGTGTCCGCCGGGCGCTATCATGCGGGCCTGTCGAATCAAGATGGCTTGTTGATATGCTGAACGACTTACTCGCATTAATGGCTGATGGTCGCTTCCATTCCGGAGAGAGACTTGGGTCTCAACTGGGCGTAAGCCGCGCGGCGATATGGAAAATCATCAGTCGTCTCGAAAAACAGGGCTTTCCAATCCAGCGTGTGCGCGGAAAAGGCTATCGTATTCCGCCCAATGCGGTTCTTCTGGATCTGGACCGGATCCAAGCCGCGCTTCCCGACTCTATGGCAAGCGATTGGGGGTGGCATCTCGCTCAACAAGTCGACTCTACCAATGCCGAGGCGCAGCGACGCCTCCAGCTTGATGGAGCCAAGAGAATAATATGTTTGAGCGAACAGCAGCTGGCCGGTCGCGGGCGGCGGGGTCGAGTATGGGCGAGCCCTTTTGGGCAGAACATATATATATCGGTCGCCGAACCGTTCGAAGGTGGCGCGCAGTCGCTTGAGGGGCTGAGTCTGGTCGTAGGTCTTGCGCTCGTCGAGTCGCTAGAAAGCCTCGGGTATCGTGGGTGTAAGCTGAAGTGGCCCAACGATGTGCTACTTGATGGCAAGAAACTCGCAGGCATTCTGATAGAGCTATCGGGCGACTTGACTTCGGAGTGTCTGGTGGTAATCGGCGTTGGGGTGAACGTACTGATGCGAACATCCGAAATCGATCAGCCGTGGACATCGCTATTGATGTCGGGTCAAAAAAAGGAACTTGACCGGAATCGTTTAATTGCAGAATTCCTTTCCCGTCTGGCCAGCGCGTTGAAGTTGTTCAAGCAAAACGGTTTTGAGCCGTTCATGGAGCCATGGGAGCAACGTGATGCATGGCGCAACCAGGCCGTGCGAGTGATTGCCGGTAATCTGGTACAGGAGGGAATAAGTCGAGGAGTGACCGCCCGAGGTGCTCTAAGGCTTGTCTCGACACAAGGTGAGGCGCACATAAACGGTGGGGAAGTAAGCCTGAGGTTGAATAATGCTACTTGAGCTTGATTGCGGTAACACCCTGATCAAATGGCGTCTGCTTGATCGAGAGGGTCGAGTGCGCGACCGCGACATGGCTCCTGACTTGGTCGAACTGCAGCGGCTCCTTGGTGGCCAGGAGCGGGAAATTCGTGGATGCAGGTTGGTCAGTGTCCGGTCAGCCGAAGAGACTCAATTAGTAATGGATCAGCTCACGAGCTGGCTCAAGTTGCATCCTTTACTCGCGCGCGCCAGTAATAGCCTCGCCAGCGTGACCAATGGGTACGAGGATTGTACGAAGCTTGGGATGGACCGGTGGCTGGCACTGGTAGCCGGTTATGAGCTTTGTAAGAAGGCCTGCGTGGTGATTGACCTGGGAACGGCGGTCACAGTCGACTTTGTGGATGCAAGCGGCATGCATTTAGGAGGCTACATCGCGCCCGGAAGCAAGTTATTGAGAACGTCTCTGGTGCGGCATACCCGTTTGGTTCGTTACGATGAGCAGCCCCTGGGGGACCTTCAGCTGCCTAAGCCCGGCACGTCGACGGGTGAGGCAGTGGAGTACGGTTGTGAACTTATGCTGTCAGGATTCGTGCGTGAACAGCTTCGCATAGCCAGGCAGCTGCTCGGTGATAGCATGGTTGTCATCCTCACTGGCGGCGATGCGGTGCGGATGGCCGAGCTGTTACCAGGTGGCTGTCACGTGATTGGTGACCTGGTTTTCGAAGGACTGGCTTTGGCGTGCCCACTGGAGGTGGACTGATGAAATCCGTATTCCTGTGTCTGCTACTTCTCAATATTCTGTATGGTCTGTGGCAGTTGCAGGACCGTAGTGCTGAGCGTGCGCTGCGGGAAGTTGCTGATCAAACCCTCGAGCAGGGCCTGCCGGCGGTCGCCCCAGGTGAAGAAACCATTCCCCTCGTTCCGCCTGCGCGAGAGCCTGCAGCGCCGCTGTGTGTCAACTTTGGCACCTTCACTCGGGCAGTCAGGGCTGAGCAGCTTCTGCAGCGACTGTTAGCGCTCGGTATCCAGTCTTCTGTTGTTGAGCGTGAGGTCCCGGGCGAGCCGGATTTCTGGGTTGTGATGGATGTGGAAGGCGGGCGACGCGAAGCTCTCGCCCAGATTACTATCTTGCAGGACCGGGATGTCGAGAGTTATCTGATCACCGAGGGCCCGTTGGTTGATAATGTCTCGTTTGGCATCTACCAAAGCGAAGCTGAGGCCGGCAACCGTCAGGCAGAGTTGGATAGCCAGGGTTATCCTGCGCGGGTGCAGCGGATCGAGCAGAAAAATACTGAGTATCTGGTTCAGGTCGCTCAAAGCGCACGGCGCTTGGTGGATCAGGCCTTGCTATCACGGCTTCAGGTAGATTTCCCGAAGTTGCAGCAGCAATATCAGGTGTGTAGCAGCACGGATGAAGCCTAGCGTACCCAGTCCGTTTGCTTGTGGGGGCTGGCCTTCGATACAGGGCAATCACGTTCTGGATGACAGTCCCATAGTGATCAAGGTATGTTTTCATGGGCCTGAACTCACGAATTCAGACATACTGGCCCGGGTTGTCGGCCCGGTTGAGCTATTCCTCAAGCCGGACCACCTCAAGTAACGGTTTTTTCTAACAAAAGTATTGACACGTAGACGCTTAGTGATGAAAATGGCGCCTCTTTTACGGAGGGGTTCCCGAGCGGTCAAAGGGATCAGACTGTAAATCTGACGGCTTAGCCTTCGAAGGTTCGAATCCTTCCCCCTCCACCAGATTTCGCAAGAGCCGAGCAGACGGCGGGTATAGTTCAACGGTAGAACCTCAGCCTTCCAAGCTGATGGTGCGGGTTCGATTCCCGCTACCCGCTCCAGTTTGGTGCTGCAACAGGTAAAAGCTCATGTAGCTCAGTTGGTAGAGCACACCCTTGGTAAGGGTGAGGTCAGCGGTTCAACTCCGCTCATGAGCTCCAGTATCAGGCAGATATGCGAATATCTGCCTTTTATTTAATGGTCGCGTGACCGATTGCACTCAGGAATAGGGGATCTCTCGATGGCTAAAGAGAAGTTCGAACGTAAAAAACCGCACCTGAACGTGGGCACTATCGGCCACGTTGACCATGGCAAAACCACTTTGACCGCCGCACTGACTCGCGTTTGTGCTGAGGTCTTCGGTAGTGGCGGTTCTTCCAAGGGTTACGACCAGATCGATAACGCCCCTGAAGAAAAGGCGCGCGGTATCACCATCAACACCTCGCACGTAGAGTACGATTCTCCGACTCGTCACTACGCGCACGTTGACTGCCCTGGTCACGCTGACTATGTGAAGAACATGATCACCGGTGCTGCCCAGATGGATGGTGCAATCCTGGTATGTTCCGCAGCTGACGGCCCGATGCCGCAGACTCGCGAACACATCCTGCTCTCCCGTCAGGTTGGTGTTCCGTACATCGTCGTGTTCCTGAACAAAGCCGACATGGTCGATGACGAAGAGCTGCTGGAGCTGGTCGAGATGGAAGTCCGCGACCTGCTGAGCGCTTATGAATTCCCTGGCGACGATACGCCGATCATCATCGGCTCCGCGCTGATGGCTCTGAACGGCGAAGACGGCAACGAAATGGGTACTACTGCTGTCAAGAAGCTGGTCGAGACTCTGGATTCCTATATTCCTGAGCCTGAGCGTGCCATTGACAAGCCCTTCCTGATGCCGATCGAAGACGTGTTCTCCATTTCCGGTCGCGGTACTGTTGTGACTGGTCGTGTTGAGCGCGGCATCATCAAGGTCCAGGAAGAAGTTGAAATCGTCGGCATCAAGGACACTGTCAAGACTACCTGTACGGGTGTCGAGATGTTCCGCAAGCTGCTTGACGAAGGCCGTGCCGGTGAGAACGTTGGTGTTCTGCTGCGCGGTACCAAGCGTGAAGACGTTGAGCGTGGCCAGGTTCTGGCCAAGCCGGGCACTATCAAGCCGCACACTCAGTTCGAAGCTGAAGTGTACATTCTGGGCAAGGACGAAGGCGGTCGCCACACTCCGTTCTTCAAGGGCTATCGTCCGCAGTTCTACTTCCGTACAACTGACGTGACTGGTTCCTGCGAATTGCCGGAAGGTGTTGAGATGGTAATGCCGGGCGACAACGTCAAGTTGGTTGTTACCCTGATCGCTCCGATCGCCATGGAAGACGGCCTGCGTTTCGCTATTCGCGAAGGCGGACGTACCGTTGGTGCCGGCGTGGTTGCCAAGATTATTGTTTAATTAGCAATTGATCTTGAACAGTTGAGCCGGTACTATTGCCGGCTCGACTGCGATTACAGGCCAGTAGCTCAATTGGCAGAGCGGCGGTCTCCAAAACCGCAGGTTGGGGGTTCGATTCCCTCCTGGCCTGCCAGATTTAATCTGGCTTTGGCTACCAAGACAGGATTTGATGATTCATGAGCACCAGAGCAGAGCTTCACGATAATCGCTTAGATGTAGTCAAGTGGATTATCGTGGCCATAGTGGTCTTGGCTGGGGTTTATGGTAACCATTATTTTGCCTCTGAACCTGTCTTGTATCGTGCCGTGGCGTTGGTAGTACTTGGGCTGGTCGCAGGCTTCGTTGCCTTGCAGACCGCTAGAGGAAAGTCCTTCTGGGCGCTTGTTAAAGAAGCGCGCATCGAAATTCGTAAAGTCGTCTGGCCAACCCGTCCCGAAACCACACAGACAACACTGATTGTTGTGGCGGTGGTGTTGGTGATGGCGCTGATCCTGTGGGGTCTCGACACCCTTCTGGGTTGGATCATTTCTCAGTTTATTGGTTAAAGGTGATCCGTGTCTAAGCGTTGGTACGTTGTGCATGCCTATTCGGGCTTCGAAAAGCATGTCATGCGTTCGTTGATCGAGCGTGTGAAGCTGGCCGGAATGGAAGACCAGTTCGGCGAAATTCTGGTGCCCACTGAAGAAGTGGTGGAAATGCGCAATGGCCAGAAACGCAAGAGTGAGCGGAAGTTCTTTCCTGGTTACGTACTTGTTCAAATGGAAATGAACGAGGGAACGTGGCACTTGGTTAAAGATACGTCACGTGTGTTGGGGTTCATCGGCGGAACCGCTGACAAGCCCGCTCCGATCACAGATCGTGAAGCTGAAGCCATTCTGCGTCGCGTGTCGGAAGGGACCGACAAGCCTAAACCCAAAACACTGTTTGAGCCGGGTGAGGTTGTTCGCGTTACCGACGGGCCTTTTGCGGATTTCAATGGTGTTGTCGAAGAAGTTAACTATGAGAAGAGCCGGGTTCAGGTAGCTGTTCTCATATTTGGTCGCCCCACGCCTGTGGAGCTGGAATTCAGCCAGGTCGAAAAGGGCTGAATTGATACATCCCCCTGAACCCTGCACTGCCTTAGGCGTTGCGGGGTTTTGTTGTCAGTGGGGAATATAGTCAATAGGGGAGCCGCGAGGCGCTAGCACCCTCTGGAGAAGAAACATGGCAAAGAAGATTCAAGCTTACATCAAGCTGCAAGTCAAAGCCGGTCAGGCTAACCCAAGTCCGCCGGTAGGTCCGGCGCTGGGTCAGCACGGCGTAAACATCATGGAATTCTGTAAGGCGTTCAACGCCAAGACCCAGGGCCAGGAGCCCGGTCTGCCGACTCCCGTGATTATCACTGTTTACAGCGATCGCAGCTTTACATTCGAGACCAAGAGCACGCCGGCAGCGGTACTGCTGCTGAAGGCCGCTGGCGTTAAGGGCGGTTCCGCACGCCCCAACACTCAGAAAGTTGGCACTGTAACCCGCGCTCAACTCGAAGAAATCGCCAAGACCAAGCAAGCTGATCTGACTGCCGCCGACCTTGATGCTGCCGTACGCACCATCGCAGGTTCCGCTCGCAGCATGGGCCTTACCGTGGAGGGTGTGTAAATGGCTAAGTTGACTAAGCGTCAGAAGGCTATTGCCGAAAAGGTTGAGGCCAACAAGGTTTATGGCTTTGAAGAAGCCGCCACTTTGCTGGCCGAAGTTTCTAACGTGAAGTTTGTCGAGTCGTTCGACGTCTCGATCAATCTGGGCGTTGACCCGCGTAAATCCGACCAGGTAGTTCGCGGTGCAACATTGCTCCCGCATGGTACTGGCAAAACGGTTCGCGTGGCTGTGTTCACTCAGGGCGCTAATGCTGAAGCAGCTGTTGCTGCGGGTGCTGACAAGGTCGGTATGGATGACCTGGCGGCTGACATGAAGGCCGGCAATCTGGATTATGACGTGGTTATCGCGTCGCCGGACGCAATGCGCGTAGTAGGCCAGCTGGGTCAGCTGCTCGGTCCGCGCGGCCTGATGCCGAACCCGAAAGTAGGCACGGTTTCTGCTGATGTTGGTACTGCAGTCAAGAACGCCAAAGCCGGTCAGGTCCGCTACCGTACAGACAAGAACGGCATTATCCATTGTTCAGTAGGTAAGGTCGGCTTTGATGCTGCCAAGCTGAAAGAAAACGTTGAAGCCTTGCTGGCTGATCTGAAGAAGGCCAAGCCGTCTACTTCCAAAGGTGTTTATCTGAAGCGCGTTTCCCTGAGCACAACCATGGGTCCGGGCGTCCAGATCGACCAGGCGTCGCTGGCAATCTGATTTACGGCGCGTCGCCTGGCGACGCGCCACATATTGGGGTCCCTGCGTAGTGGGGGCTATCCAAGACCGTAGGCGGCGAAAGCCTTAAACCGAAAGCACAACTTTCAAGCCTACGCAGATGGTGCTCCCGATTCAGTGCAGGCTGGATCAGACACCAAAACAGGCTGCTCGCAAGAGTGGCAAATGGTAAATCCAGGAGTGAAACCCGTGGCAATTAAGCTCGAAGACAAAAAGGCCATCGTCGCTGAAGTCAACGAAGCTGCCAAAGGTGCGCTGTCTGCCGTCGTGGCTGATGCCCGCGGTGTAAGCGTTGCTGCCATGACTGGTCTGCGCAAAGAAGCTCGCGAATCTGGTGTTTATGTACGTGTTGTACGTAACACTCTGATGCGTCGTGCCGTTGAAGGTACTCAGTACGAGTGCTTGAACGATGTCTTTGTCGGTCCGACTTTGATCGCATTCTCCAATGAGCACCCGGGCGCCGCTGCCCGCATGTTCAAGGAGTTCGCAAAAGGTCAGGACAAGTTCCAGATCAAGGCCGCAGCGTTTGAAGGCAACTTCCTTGCAGCTGAACAAATCGACATTCTGGCCACACTGCCAACATACGACGAGGCTATCAGCCAGTTGATGAGCGTTATTCAAGGCGCCACCAGCAAATTCGTCCGTACCCTGGCTGCTGTACGCGATCAGAAGGAAGCCGAAGCCGCTTGATGCGTGCTCGGACTCTCCGTTCGATTTACAAGTTTTGATGGCCTGAAAGCCATCCCCAATACAGGAATATTAGAGTCATGGCTCTTACCAACGAAGATATCATCAACGCAGTATCCGAAATGTCCGTCATGCAGGTCGTAGAACTGATCTCCGCTATGGAAGAGAAGTTCGGCGTTTCTGCAGCTGCGGCTGTTGCTGCTGGTCCGGCTGCTGGCCCGGCTGCTGCTGAAGAGCAGACCGAGTTCAACGTCATGCTGCTGGAAGCTGGCGACAAGAAGGTTAACGTCATCAAGGCTGTTCGTGAGCTGACAGGTCTGGGCCTGAAAGAAGCCAAGGCACTGGTTGACGGCGCACCTGGCGTGATCAAGGAAGGCGTATCCAAGGACGAAGCTGAGGCTGCTCAGAAGACTCTGGAAGACGCTGGCGCCAAGGTTGAGCTCAAGTAAGCTTGCGCGACCTTGCGTCGACAGTCTGATTTATTGAATCAGATTGATGGCTGGTGGCCCGTGTGCCACCGGCCTTTTTCCGTTCTGACCGGCTTCGATGCCGCAGGCGGATCCACTCCAGGCGAGTGAGCAAGACTTAGGGCTTGCACGCATTTTCAGGCTAGCCCGTCAGGACTAGCCAATCAAGCAGGTGACCAAGCTGGGGAACGCTGATGGCTTACTCATATACTGAGAAAAAACGTATCCGCAAGGACTTTGGCAAGCTGCCGCATGTCATGGATGTCCCTTACCTACTGGCGATTCAGCTGGATTCCTACCGGGAATTTCTGCAGGCCGGTACGGCTAAAGAGAATGTCCGCGATATCGGTCTGCACGCGGCCTTCAAATCTGTCTTCCCCATTATCAGCTATTCCGGTAATGCGGCGCTCGAATATGTCGGTTACCGGTTGGGTGACCCGGCTTTCGATGTCAAGGAGTGCGTACTCCGCGGCGTGACCTATGCGGTCCCGTTGCGCGTAAAAGTACGGCTGATCATCTTTGATCGTGAATCGTCCAACAAGGCGATCAAGGACATCAAGGAACAAGAAGTGTACATGGGGGAAATCCCCGTCATGACCGAAAACGGTACCTTTGTCATCAACGGTACCGAGCGTGTCATAGTATCCCAGCTGCACCGCAGCCCGGGTGTGTTCTTCGACCACGACCGTGGCAAGACACACAGCTCCGGTAAACTGCTGTACTCCGCCCGCGTGATTCCTTACCGCGGCTCATGGCTGGATTTCGAGTTTGATCCCAAGGACGCGGTATTTGTCCGTATCGACCGTCGTCGCAAGCTGCCAGCAACTGTTCTGCTGCGCGCGCTGGGCTATCAAACCGACGAAATGCTGGATATTTTCTACGAGACCAACGTCTTTTCTGTCGAGGGTGAAGAGCTTCAGCTGGAGCTGGTTCCACAGCGCTTGCGCGGCGAGATAGCTACCTTTGACATCCAGGATGACAAGGGCAAGGTAATCGTCGAGAAAGGACGCCGGGTTACCGCGCGTCACATCAACCAGCTGGAAAAGGCCGGTATCACCAGCCTGTCCGTGCCGTTTGATTACATTATCGGCCGTACCATCGCCAAGACCATCGCACATCCTTCGACGGGCGAGATTCTGGTTGAGTGCAACACCGAAGTGACGCCTGAAGTCATCGCCAAGTTGATCAAGGGTCAGGTGACGCGTGTCGAGACGCTGTATACCAATGACATCGACTGCGGCCCGTTTATTTCCGACACGCTGCGTATCGACAACACGACCAGCCAGTTGGAAGCGCTTGTCGAAATCTACCGGATGATGCGCCCCGGCGAGCCGCCGACCAAGGACGCCGCGGAAACCTTGTTCAGCAACCTGTTCTTTAGCAGTGATCGTTACGATCTCTCTGCGGTTGGTCGTATGAAGTTCAACCGCCGTATCGGCCGTGACGAGATCGAAGGCGCGGGTGTTCTCAGCAAGGAAGATATCATCGAAGTCCTCAAGACGCTGGTCGGCATCCGTAACGGCAAAGGCGTGGTTGATGACATCGATCACCTGGGTAACCGTCGCATCCGCTCGGTCGGCGAGATGGCCGAAAACCAGTTCCGTGTGGGTTTGGTGCGTGTCGAACGTGCTGTTAAAGAGCGTCTGTCCATGGCAGAAAGCGAAGGCTTGATGCCGCAGGATCTCATCAACGCCAAGCCGGTCGCAGCAGCCGTTAAAGAGTTCTTTGGTTCCAGCCAGCTGTCCCAGTTCATGGACCAGAACAACCCGTTGTCTGAAATCACTCACAAGCGCCGTGTATCGGCCCTTGGGCCGGGTGGTTTGACGCGCGAGCGCGCAGGTTTCGAAGTACGTGACGTGCATCCGACGCATTACGGTCGTGTATGTCCGATCGAAACGCCGGAAGGCCCGAACATCGGCTTGATCAACTCGTTGGCTACCTATGCCCGTACCAACCAGTATGGCTTTCTGGAAAGTCCGTTCCGCCGGGTTCGTGATGCCAAGGTGACTGATGAAATCGTCTTCCTCTCCGCGATTGAAGAGGGCGATCACGTCATTGCACAGGCCAGCGCCAAGGTCGAAGACGGCCAGCTGACCGATGATCTGGTAGCGGTTCGTCATATGAACGAATTCACCGTCAAGACTCCGAACGAAGTGACCTTGATGGATGTATCGCCGCGCCAGGTTGTGTCGGTGGCGGCGTCGCTGATTCCGTTCCTTGAGCATGACGATGCTAACCGTGCCTTGATGGGTTCGAACATGCAGCGTCAGGCGGTACCGACCCTGCGTGCCGAAAAACCCCTCGTGGGTACCGGCATGGAGCGCAACGTTGCGCGCGACTCCGGCGTCTGTGTGACAGCCCGTCGCGGCGGTGTCATCGATTCGGTTGACGCTAGCCGTATCGTTGTTCGTGTGGCCGAGGACGAAATCGAAGCGGGCGAAGCCGGTGTCGATATCTATGCGTTGACCAAGTACACGCGCTCGAACCAGAACACCTGCATCAACCAGCGTCCCCTGGTGAAGAAAGGCGACGTGGTTGCACGCAAGGATATTCTGGCTGATGGTTCTTCCGTGGATATGGGCGAGCTGGCTCTGGGTCAGAACATGCGCGTCGCGTTCATGCCCTGGAACGGTTACAACTTCGAGGACTCGATCCTGGTCTCCGAGCGGGTGGTCCAGGAAGATCGTTTCACCACGATCCACATTCAGGAGCTGACCTGCGTTTCGCGCGATACCAAGCTCGGGCCGGAGGAAATCACTTCCGACATCCCGAACGTGGGCGAAGCAGCGCTGGGTAAGCTGGACGAGGCGGGCATTGTATATGTCGGCGCTGAAGTGGGTCCTGGTGACATTCTGGTCGGTAAGGTGACGCCGAAAGGTGAAACCCAGCTAACACCGGAAGAGAAGCTGTTGCGCGCCATCTTCGGTGAGAAGGCGTCCGATGTTAAAGACACGTCGCTGCGCGTCCCGACCGGTACCAAGGGTACAGTTATCGACGTTCAGGTCTTCATTCGTGACGGTGTTGAGCGCGACACGCGTGCTCTGGCGATTGAAAAGGAGCAGCTCGACGAGATTCGCAAGGATCTGCAGGAAGAGTTCCGCATCGTTGAAATCGCAACATTCGAGCGCCTGCGCTCTGCGTTGAACGGTCAGTCGGTAGAAGGTGGCTCTGGGCTCAAGAAAGGCACAGTGCTGAACGACGAAATCCTCGACGGTATCGAGCGTGGCCAGTGGTTCAAGCTACGCATGACCGAAGACAGCCTGAACGAGCAGCTGGAGAAGGCCCAGGCCTATCTGACTGACCGTCGCAAGCTGGTCGACGACAAGTTCGAGGACAAGAAGCGCAAGCTGCAGCAGGGCGATGACCTGGCTCCTGGCGTGCTGAAGATCGTCAAGGTTTACCTGGCAATCAAGCGTCGCATTCAGCCCGGTGACAAGATGGCAGGTCGCCACGGTAACAAGGGTGTTATCTCCGTGATCATGCCTATTGAAGACATGCCCCATGACGAAAACGGCACGCCTGTTGACGTGGTGCTGAACCCATTGGGTGTTCCTTCGCGTATGAACGTGGGCCAGATCCTCGAAACCCACCTCGGCCTTGCGGCCAAGGGGTTGGGTGAGAAGATCAACTTGATGCTTGAAGAACAACGCAAGATCGCAGATCTGCGGAAGTTCCTTGATGAAATCTACAACCAGGTTGGCGGACGCAATGAGGATCTCGATTCTCTGTCTGACCAGGAAGTTCTGGATCTGGCTAATAACCTGCGTCAGGGTGTGCCGATGGCTACCGCCGTGTTTGACGGTGCCAAGGAGCATGAGATTAAGACCATGCTACGCCTTGCGGATCTGCCTGATTCGGGTCAGATGAAGCTGTACGACGGACGGACTGGTAATACTTTTGATCGTCCGGTCACCGTTGGCTATATGTACATGCTCAAGCTGAACCACCTGGTCGACGACAAGATGCACGCCCGTTCTACCGGGTCTTACAGTCTGGTAACACAGCAGCCGTTGGGCGGTAAGGCCCAGTTCGGTGGTCAGCGTTTCGGTGAGATGGAAGTGTGGGCGCTGGAAGCCTATGGCGCCGCTTACACCTTGCAGGAAATGTTGACTGTGAAGTCTGACGACGTGAACGGCCGTACCAAGATGTATAAGAACATCGTGGACGGTGACCACCGTATGGAGCCGGGCATGCCCGAGTCCTTCAACGTGTTGGTTAAAGAAATACGTTCACTCGGCATCGACATGGAACTGGATACCGAGTAACCCGGGTTGCCCACGTCTCGGGCGGAGAAGTGCTCCGCCCTCGAGACACTGCGAGGAGTATAGGCCTTGAAAGACTTACTGAACCTGCTCAAGTCCCAGGGACAGATTGAAGAGTTCGATTCCATCCGGATCGGCTTGGCATCGCCGGAGATGATCCGGTCCTGGTCATACGGCGAGGTTAAAAAGCCGGAAACCATCAACTACCGTACGTTCAAGCCTGAGCGTGACGGCCTTTTCTGCGCCAAGATCTTTGGCCCGGTGAAGGACTACGAGTGCCTGTGCGGAAAGTACAAGCGGCTCAAGCATCGTGGTGTCATTTGTGAAAAGTGTGGCGTAGAAGTCGCTTTGGCCAAGGTGCGTCGTGAGCGCATGGGTCACATTGAACTGGCATCGCCCGTTGCGCATATCTGGTTCCTGAAATCGCTGCCGTCCCGTATCGGCCTGCTGCTGGACATGACCCTGCGCGATATCGAGCGCGTACTCTATTTCGAGAGCTATGTGGTTATCGAGCCGGGCATGACCACCCTTGAAAAAGGGCAGCTGCTGAATGACGAGCAGTATTTCGAAGCGCTCGAAGAGTTTGGCGATGACTTCGATGCCCGCATGGGTGCCGAAGCGGTCTTCCAATTGCTGACTGCAATGGATCTGGAGCACGAGATTGCCCGCCTGCGCGAGGAAATCCCGCAAACCACATCCGAGACCAAGATCAAGAAACTGTCCAAGCGGCTGAAGTTGATGGAAGCCTTCGACGGCTCCGGCAACAAGCCTGAGTGGATGGTCCTGACTGTTCTTCCCGTGCTGCCGCCGGACCTGCGTCCTCTGGTTCCGCTGGATGGTGGCCGCTTCGCGACCTCCGACCTGAACGATCTGTATCGCCGCGTGATCAACCGTAACAACCGTCTGAAGCGTCTGCTGGACCTGTCGGCGCCGGACATCATCGTGCGCAACGAAAAGCGCATGCTGCAGGAGTCGGTTGATGCGCTGCTGGACAACGGTCGTCGCGGCCGGGCTATCACCGGTACCAACAAGCGTCCGCTGAAATCCCTTGCCGATATGATCAAGGGCAAGCAGGGTCGTTTCCGTCAGAACCTGCTTGGCAAGCGCGTGGACTACTCCGGTCGTTCCGTGATCGTGGTAGGTCCGACCCTGCGCTTGCACCAGTGCGGTCTGCCCAAGAAGATGGCCCTCGAGCTGTTCAAGCCATTCATTTTCGGCAAGCTCGAGCATCGTGGTCTGGCGACCACCATCAAAGCCGCGAAGAAGATGGTCGAGCGCGAACTGCCTGAGGTCTGGGATATCCTCGCCGAGGTTATCCGCGAGCACCCGGTACTGCTGAACCGCGCGCCGACCCTGCACCGTCTGGGCATCCAGGCTTTCGAGCCCGTCCTGATCGAAGGCAAGGCAATCCAGCTGCATCCGCTGGTGTGTGCTGCGTATAACGCCGACTTCGACGGCGACCAGATGGCTGTGCACGTACCGCTGACCCTTGAGGCTCAGCTGGAAGCGCGCGCCCTGATGATGTCGACCAACAACATCCTGTCCCCGGCCAGCGGTGACCCAATCATCGTGCCGTCTCAGGACGTGGTACTGGGTCTTTATTACATGACTCGCTCGCGCATCAACGCGAAGGGCGAGGGCATGCGGTTTGCCGATGTGAACGAAGTAGAGATGGCATACCGTAGCGGCCAGGTCGAGCTGCATGCCATGGTCAAGGTGCGTATCAGCGAGACCATCAAGCACAAGGACGAAAGCTGGACGACTGAAACGCGCATCGTGGATACCACGGTCGGTCGCGCGCTGTTGTTCCAGATTCTGCCGAAAGGCCTTCCGTTCGAGCTCTGCGATCAGCCGTTGAAGAAGAAGGCGATTTCCAAGCTGATCAACCAGTGCTATCGGGTTGTCGGCTTGAAAGAAACCGTCATTTTCGCTGACCAGTTGATGTATACCGGTTTCGCCTATTCGACTATCTCCGGCGCATCCATCGGCGTGAATGACTTTGTCATTCCGGATGAGAAGGCACGGATCATCGATGAGGCCACCGAAGAAGTTAAGGAAATCGAAGATCAGTATGCTTCCGGTCTGGTAACCCAGGGCGAGAAGTACAACAAGGTCATCGACTTGTGGTCCAAGGCCAACGATGAAATTTCCAAGGCCATGATGGACAACCTGAAGTCGTCGATGGTTACCGATCGCGAGGGTAACGAGGTCGAGCAGGAATCGTTCAATTCGATGTACATGATGGCTGACTCAGGCGCTCGGGGTTCCCCGGCTCAGATCCGTCAGCTGGCCGGTATGCGGGGTCTGATGGCTAAGCCGGATGGCTCCATCATCGAGACGCCGATTACCGCCAACTTCCGTGAAGGTCTGAACGTACTCCAGTACTTCATCTCCACGCACGGTGCGCGTAAGGGTCTGGCGGATACCGCACTGAAGACTGCGAACTCCGGTTATCTGACCCGCCGTCTGGTCGACGTAGCCCAGGATCTGGTTATCACTGAAACCGACTGTGGCACCGATCAGGGTCTCCTGATGGCGCCGCATATTGAAGGCGGCGACATCGTTGAGCCGCTGGGTGAGCGCGTACTGGGCCGTACTATCGCCCGTGACGTGGTTCGCCCCGGAACTGAAGAAACCATCGTGCCTGCCGGCACCTTGATCGACGAACAGTGGGTCGAGTTCCTCGAGCAGAACAGTGTCGACGAAGTGATCGTACGTTCGCCCATCGCCTGTGAAACGCGTTACGGCGTATGCCGTACCTGTTACGGCCGCGATCTGGCGCGTGGACACCTGATCAACATTGGTGAGGCGGTCGGTGTTATCGCAGCTCAGTCGATCGGTGAGCCCGGTACCCAGTTGACCATGCGTACGTTCCACATTGGTGGTGCGGCTAGCCGGACCTCTGCTGCGGACAGTGTCCAGGTCAAGAATGGCGGTACCGTTCGTCTGCACAACCTGAAGCACGTAGAGCGGGCTGACGGCGTGCTGGTTGCGGTATCGCGTTCGGGCGAGCTGGCAGTAGCGGATGAATTTGGCCGTGAACGCGAGCGTTACAAGCTACCTTATGGTGCCTTCATCAACATCAAGGAAGGTGACCAGGTTGAGGCAGGGCGCATCGTCGCCAAGTGGGATCCGCACACTCACCCCATCGTTACGGAGATCAGCGGTACTGTCGCCTTCTTCGGCATGGACGAGAACATCACTATCAAGCGTCAGACCGACGAGCTGACCGGCCTGACCAATATTGAAGTGATGGATCCGAAGGACCGCCCGGCGTCTGGCAAGGACATCCGTCCGACCATCAAACTGGTCGACGAGAATGGCAAGGAACTGATGCTGCCTGGCACTGATGTGCCGGCACAGTACTTCCTGCCGCCGAACGCCTTGGTCAACCTGACCGACGGCGCCAAGGTGAACGTGGGCGACGTTGTTGCACGTATTCCGCAGGAAACGTCCAAGACCCGCGACATCACCGGTGGTCTGCCGCGGGTTGCCGACCTGTTTGAAGCGCGTCGTCCGAAGGAGCCTTCGATCCTGGCCGAAACCAGTGGCACCATTTCGTTCGGTAAGGAAACCAAAGGCAAGCGTCGTTTGGTCATTACGCCTACTGACGGAAGCGATCCGTACGAGGAGCTGATTCCGAAGTGGCGTCACCTGAACGTGTTTGAAGGTGAGCAGGTTACCAAGGGCGAGGTTATCTCCGATGGACCGAGCAACCCGCATGACATCCTGCGTCTTCTGGGTGTCAGTGCGCTGGCCAAGTACATCGTTAACGAGATCCAGGACGTGTACCGCCTGCAGGGTGTGAAGATCAACGATAAGCACATCGAAGTAACCATTCGTCAGATGTTGCGTAAGGTTGAAATCACCGAGTCCGGCGATTCGAGCTTCATCAAAGGTGACCAGGTCGAGCTGACTCAGGTTCTGGAAGCGAACGAGGCATTGATTGCTCAGGATAAGTTCCCCGCCAAATACGCGCGCGTACTGCTGGGTATTACCAAGGCATCGCTGTCAACCGAGTCGTTTATCTCTGCTGCCTCCTTCCAGGAGACAACCCGCGTACTGACTGAGGCTGCCGTCACTGGCAAGAGCGATCATCTGCGTGGTCTGAAGGAAAACGTGGTTGTCGGTCGTTTGATTCCAGCCGGTACTGGTCTGGCGTATCACGCTGAGCGTAAGCGTCAGCGCCAGGTCGATAAGCCGGTCAAGGTAAGCGCCAGTGAAGTTGAACAGGCACTTTCCGACGCGTTGAACTCGAGCGGCAACTAACAAGTGTCCCGGCGCCTCAGGCGCCGGGACCTTGACGCTAAGGGGTGCGCTCTATAGAATTCCGTACCCCTAAAATTGGCGGGGCATCTTGTCCTGCCATTTTTTATTAAATATGTCCCAGAGACATCAGTGGAGTTTTGCTAGATGGCAACAATCAACCAGCTGGTTCGCAAGCCGCGCAAGCGCGTTGCTGAAAAAAGCGACGTGCCAGCGCTGCAGAACTGTCCGCAGCGTCGTGGAGTATGTACTCGCGTATATACCACCACGCCGAAGAAGCCGAACTCGGCTCTGCGTAAGGTCTGCCGTGTCCGTTTGACCAATGGCTACGAAGTTTCTTCGTACATCGGTGGTGAAGGTCACAACCTGCAGGAACACAGCGTCGTGCTGATCCGCGGCGGCCGTGTAAAAGACTTGCCGGGTGTGCGTTATCACACCGTTCGCGGTTCGCTGGACACCTCGGGTGTCAAGGATCGTCGTCAGGGTCGTTCGAAGTACGGCGCCAAGCGTCCTAAGTAAATTTTGATTTCATTTATCCTGAGTCGATAAGAGTAAGGTCGGGTGTAACGCTAACGTTATGATCCCGGGCTAACCTGAAGACCGTTTTGAGGGCTTATCATGCCAAGACGTCGTGTAGCGGCAAAACGTGAGATCCTGCCTGAACCTAAGTACGGCAGCCAGATTCTCGCGAAATTCATGAACCACGTAATGGAAAGCGGCAAGAAAGCTGTCGCTGAGCGCATCGTGTACGGGGCACTGGACAAGGTCAAGGATCGCACCAAGACCGACGATCCGGTAGACCTGTTCGAGCGCGCGCTGGATGCCATCGCACCGTTGGTTGAAGTTAAATCCCGTCGCGTAGGTGGTGCTACCTACCAGGTTCCGGTTGAAGTGCGTCCCTCCCGTCGCAACGCTCTGGCGATGCGCTGGTTGGTCGATGCTGCCCGGAAGCGTGGCGAAAAATCCATGGCACTGCGCCTGGCCGGCGAACTGGTCGATGCCTCTGAAGGCAAAGGCGCTGCGGTCAAGAAGCGTGAAGATGTGCACCGTATGGCTGAAGCCAACAAGGCCTTCTCTCACTACCGCTTCTAAACGACTCAGGAGAATACCGTGGCTCGTACAACACCGCTTAATCTTTACCGTAATATCGGTATCTGCGCGCACGTCGATGCGGGCAAGACAACCACCACGGAACGGATTCTTTTTTACACCGGCGTCAACCACAAGATGGGTGAGACGCATGACGGTGCCAGTACAACTGACTGGATGGCTCAGGAGCAGGAGCGTGGTATTACCATTACTTCTGCTGCGGTAACAGCTTTCTGGCAGGGTTCTGAGAAGCAATACCAGAAGCACCGTGTGAATATCATCGACACCCCCGGTCACGTGGATTTCACCATTGAGGTGGAACGTTCACTGCGCGTTCTGGATGGTGCTGTCGTGGTTTTCTGCGGCACCTCTGGTGTTGAGCCCCAGTCCGAAACCGTATGGCGTCAAGCCAACAAGTACGGTGTTCCGCGTATCGTTTACGTGAACAAGATGGACCGTCAGGGCGCCAACTTCCTGCGTGTCGTGGAACAGATCAAGAAGCGTCTGGGTCATACCCCGGTGCCGATTCAGCTTGCTATTGGTTCTGAAGAGAATTTCATCGGCCAGGTCGATTTGCTTCGCATGAAGGCGATCTACTGGAATGAAGACGACATGGGCATGACCATGCGTGAGGAAGAAATTCCTGCCGAGATGCTTGACGAAGCCAAGAAGTTCCGCGAACAGATGATCGAGGCGGCAGCTGAAGCCAACGAAGAGCTGATGAACAAGTACCTGGAAGGCGGCGAGTTGACTGACGAGGAAATCAAGGCCGGTCTGCGTCAGCGCACGCTTGCCAGTGAGATTGTTCCGGCTGTCTGCGGCTCATCTTTCAAGAACAAGGGTGTGCCCCTGGTTCTTGACGCCGTGATCGACTTCCTGCCTGCTCCCGATGAGGTGGCTGCGATCAAGGGTGTTCATCCCGATGACGACGAGAAAACTGACGTGCGTCACTCCGGTGACGAAGAGCCTTTCTCTGCTCTGGCTTTCAAGATTGCTACTGACCCCTTCGTTGGTACGCTGACCTTCGTACGTGTCTACTCGGGCGTTCTGAGCTCGGGCGACTCTGTTATGAACTCGGTTAAGGGCAAGAAGGAGCGCGTTGGTCGTATGGTCCAGATGAAGGCCAACCAGCGTGACGAGATCAAGGAAGTCCGTGCGGGCGACATCGCGGCATTGATCGGCATGAAGGACGTCACCACTGGTGACACCTTGTGCGATATCGAGAATCCAATCGTTCTTGAGCGCATGGAATTCCCTGAGCCGGTGATCTCGGTTGCGGTAGAGCCGAAGACCAAGGCTGACCAGGAGAAGATGGGTATCGCACTGGGCAAACTTGCTCAGGAAGATCCTTCATTCCGCGTTCGCACTGATGAAGAATCAGGCCAGACCATCATCTCCGGTATGGGCGAGCTGCACCTGGACATCCTGGTCGACCGCATGAAGCGCGAATTCAATGTTGAAGCCAACATTGGTAAGCCGCAGGTTGCTTATCGCGAAGCGATCCGCAACAAGTGCGAGATCGAGGGCAAGTTTGTCCGTCAGTCTGGTGGTCGTGGTCAGTACGGTCACGTATGGATTCGCTTCGAGCCGTCCGAAGAAGCAGGCGATGGCCTGATCTTCGTCAACGAAACCGTTGGCGGCTCTGTCCCGCGCGAATATATCCCTGCGGTGAACAAGGGGATCGAAGAGCAGATGAAAAACGGTATTCTTGCCGGTTATCCGCTGCTCAACCTGAAAGCAACCCTTTATGATGGTTCCTATCATGATGTCGACTCGAACGAAATGGCGTTCAAGGTCGCAGCATCCATGGCAACCAAGCAGTTGGCCCAGAAGGGTGGTGCGGTTCTGCTCGAGCCGATCATGAAGGTAGAAGTTGTCACCCCGGAAGATTACATGGGTGACGTTATGGGCGACTTGAACCGTCGTCGCGGTCTCGTACAGGGTATGGAAGATTCCCCTTCCGGTAAGGTTATCCGCGCTGAGGTTCCGCTTGGTGAGATGTTCGGCTACGCCACGGATGTTCGTTCCATGTCCCAGGGGCGTGCGAGCTACTCCATGGAGTTTTCGAAGTACGCCGAGGCCCCAAACAACATCGCCGAAGCAATCATCAAGAAGCAAGGCTAACTTGCACCTAAGCTAATTACAGAGGTTATGAACCGTGGCTAAAGAGAAATTTGAACGTAAAAAACCGCACCTCAACGTCGGCACTATCGGCCACGTTGACCATGGCAAAACCACACTGACCGCAGCACTGACTCGCGTTTGTGCTGAGGCCTACGGCGGAGCCGCCCGTGGTTTCGACCAGATCGATAACGCGCCGGAAGAAAAGGCTCGCGGTATCACCATCAACACCTCGCACGTAGAATACGATTCCCCGACTCGTCACTACGCGCACGTTGACTGCCCTGGTCACGCTGACTATGTGAAGAACATGATCACCGGTGCTGCCCAGATGGACGGCGCTATCCTGGTTTGTTCCGCAGCTGACGGCCCGATGCCGCAGACTCGTGAGCACATCCTGTTGTCCCGTCAGGTTGGCGTTCCTTACATCGTCGTGTTCCTGAACAAGGCTGACATGGTCGATGACGAAGAGCTGCTTGAGCTGGTCGAAATGGAAGTCCGCGATCTGCTGAGCGCCTACGATTTCCCTGGCGACGACACACCGATCATCATCGGCTCCGCGCTGATGGCACTGAACGGCGAAGACGGCAACGAAATGGGTACTTCTGCCGTACGTAAGCTGGTTGAGACTCTGGATGCCTACATCCCTGAGCCTGAGCGTGCCATCGACAAGCCGTTCCTGATGCCGATCGAAGACGTGTTCTCCATTTCCGGTCGCGGTACTGTTGTGACTGGTCGTGTTGAGCGCGGCATCATCAAGGTCCAGGAAGAAGTTGAAATCGTCGGCATCAAGGACACTGTCAAGACTACCTGTACGGGTGTCGAGATGTTCCGCAAGCTGCTGGACGAAGGTCGCGCTGGTGAGAACGTTGGTGTTCTGCTGCGTGGTACCAAGCGTGAAGACGTTGAGCGTGGTCAGGTTCTGGCCAAGCCGGGTACCATCAAGCCGCACACCCAGTTCGAAGCTGAAGTGTACATTCTGGGCAAGGACGAAGGCGGCCGTCACACTCCGTTCTTCAAGGGCTATCGTCCGCAGTTCTACTTCCGTACAACTGACGTGACTGGTTCCTGCGAATTGCCGGAAGGTGTTGAAATGGTAATGCCGGGCGACAACGTCAAGTTGGTTGTTACCCTGATCGCTCCGATCGCCATGGAAGACGGTCTGCGCTTCGCTATTCGCGAAGGCGGGCGTACCGTTGGTGCCGGTGTGGTTGCCAAGATTATCGCCTGATAATCTGAAGCCATAAACAAAAGCCCCCGTTCAACGGGGGCTTTTGTATTTTGGTTGACACTGGGTAGGCGCGTCAGTAGAATTGCGCCTCCCTTGGATGGGCCTACCCGCGAGTTTGGGGTGTGCTCTGAAGAATTGAAGCTTGGAGTTTCTGGTCAAATGCAGAACCAACAGATTCGTATTCGGTTGAAGGCTTTTGACCACCGCCTGATAGATCAATCAACCCAGGAAATCGTGGATACCGCGAAACGTACTGGGGCTCAGGTCCGTGGTCCGATACCTTTGCCGACGCGCAAAGAGCGTTTTACAGTGCTGGTTTCCCCGCACGTCAATAAAGATGCCCGTGATCAGTACGAGATCCGCACCCATAAAAGGGTTCTGGATATCGTTCAGCCTACCGACAAGACTGTCGATGCGCTGATGAAGCTGGACCTGGCAGCTGGCGTTGAGGTTCAAATCAGCCTCGGCTGATAGCCCCACACGACGGGGGCTATAAGTCGTGCAACGCCCTGAAATGGGCGGCCATAGCGGGTAATAGCCCCGTGCACTCATGAGGTTACAAGATGACTATTGGTTTAGTCGGCCGGAAATGCGGTATGACCCGCGTTTTCACTGAAGATGGCGTTTCCATTCCGGTTACGGTTGTAGAAGTAGAGCCGAACCGCATCACCCAGGTAAAATCCCTCGATTCGGATGGCTATCAAGCTGTTCAGATCACCGTGGGCGAGCGTCGCGCCAAGCGCGTCAGCAAGCCGATGGCAGGACACTTTGCCAAGGCAAACACCGCAGCAGGTCGTCAGGTATGCGAATTCCGTCTGGAAGGCGATACCGAGTACCAGGCTGGGGCTGAAATTACTGTCAGCATTTTTGAAGCGGGCCAGAAGGTCGATGTCACCGGTCAGTCCAAGGGTAAGGGCTTTGCCGGTACGATCAAGCGCTGGAACTTCCGTGGACAAGACGCTACTCACGGCAACTCCGTATCCCACCGCGTACCAGGTTCCATTGGCCAATGCCAAACTCCGGGCCGTGTATTCAAGGGCAAAAAGATGGCCGGGCACATGGGCGCTGAACAAGTGACCGTGCAGACCCTGGAAATCGTACGCGTTGACGCCGAACGTAACCTACTGCTCATCAAGGGCGCGGTACCTGGCGCACCCGGCAGCGACGTTGTCGTCCGCCCGGCTGTCAAGGCCAAGGGTTAAGGGGGAGTTACCATGAATTTGAATGTAGCTGGTGCAAACGCGATCGAAGTTTCCGATCTGACCTTTGCCACAGAATTTAACGAGACTCTGGTTCACCAAGCCGTTGTCGCCTTTATGGCTGGTGGTCGTCAGGGTACCAAGCAGCAAAAGACACGTTCCGACGTTTCCGGTGGTGGCAAGAAGCCGTTCCGCCAGAAAGGTACAGGCCGTGCCCGTGCTGGTACTATCCGCAGCCCGATCTGGCGCGGGGGCGGTACCACTTTCGCTGCACGTCCGCAGAATCACGAGCAGAAGCTGAACCGTAAGATGTACCGCGGTGCTTTGCGCTCCATTCTGTCCGAGCTGGTTCGTCTTGAGCGCCTGGTGGTAGTTGAGGATTTTTCCGTTGATGCGCCGAAGACCAAAACACTGGTCGGCAAGCTCAAGGATCTGAACCTGGACAACGTGCTGATCGTTACTGACAGTCTTGATTCCAACCTGTATCTCGCTGCGCGCAACCTGCCGCATGTTGATGTACGCGATGTTCAAGGTTCGGATCCGGTCAGCCTGATCGCTTACGACAAGGTACTGATTACCGTACCTGCTGTTAAGAAGTTCGAGGAGATGCTGGGATGAACCAAGAGCGCATTTTCAAAGTACTGCTTGGCCCGCATGTATCCGAGAAGGCTACCGTGCTGGCTGACAGCAAGAACCAGTTCGTGTTCAAGGTGGAAAACACCGCGACCAAGCTGGAAATCAAAAAGGCTGTTGAGCAACTGTTCAACGTCAAGGTCAAGACCGTTTCGACCTTGAATGTCAAAGGCAAGACCAAGCGAACCGTACGCGGCCTCGGCAAACGTAATGACTGGAAAAAGGCCTATGTAAGCCTTCAGCCCGGTCAAGACATCGATTTTGCCAGCGCTGAATAAGTTAAGGGGTACATCATGGCAATTGTAAAATGTAAACCTACTTCCGCTGGCCGCCGCTTCGTTGTCAAGGTCGTGAACGCTGACCTGCACAAAGGTGCTCCGTATGCGCCTTTGCTAGAGAAGCAAGGCAAGTCAGGTGGTCGTAACAATAATGGCCGTATCACCACGCGTCATCGTGGGGGCGGTCACAAGCAGCACTACCGTATGGTTGATTTTCGTCGCAACAAGGATGGCATTCCTGCTGTCGTTGAGCGTATCGAATATGATCCAAACCGTACCGCTCATATTGCTCTGCTCAAGTATGCCGACGGCGAGCGCCGCTACATCATCGCCCCCAAAGGCGTGACTGCCGGTGATCAGCTGGTATCGGGTGCCGAGGCGCCGATCAAGCCGGGTAATACGCTGCCGCTGCGCAACATTCCAGTGGGTAGCACTATCCACGCGATCGAACTGAAGCCAGGTAAAGGCGCTCAGGTAGCTCGCAGTGCCGGTGCTTCCGTTCAGCTGGTTGCGCGTGAAGGCGCATATGTAACTGTGCGTCTGCGTTCCGGCGAGATGCGCAAGGTGCTTGGTGAGTGCCGTGCAACCATGGGCGAAGTGTCCAATGGTGAGCACAGTCTGCGTTCCCTGGGTAAGGCTGGTGCCAAGCGCTGGCGCGGTGTTCGTCCGACCGTTCGTGGTGTTGCCATGAACCCGGTTGATCACCCGCACGGTGGTGGTGAAGGCCGGACATCCGGTGGTCGTCATCCGGTGTCGCCATGGGGCTTCCCGACCAAGGGTGCCAAGACTCGGTCAAACAAGCGGACTGACAAGATGATTGTCCGTCGTCGCAGCAAGTAATTAGAGGGGAAACGACAGTGCCGCGTTCTCTGAAGAAAGGACCTTTTATCGATCTTCACCTGTTAAAGAAGATCGAAGTTGCAGTTGAAAAGAACGATCGCAAGCCAGTCAAGACCTGGTCGCGCCGTTCGATGATTCTGCCGCAGATGGTTGGTTTGACCATCGCAGTACATAACGGTCGTCAACATGTGCCGGTAATCATTTCCGAAGACATGGTCGGTCACAAGTTAGGCGAATTCTCTGCTACGCGTACCTACCGTGGTCACGCAGCAGACAAGAAAGCCAAGCGCTAAGGGGTTAGAAGATGGAAGTAGCCGCTAGTCATAAAGGCGCCCGACTCTCTGCCCAGAAAGCGCGCTTGGTCGCTGACCAGATCCGCGGGAAGAAAGTCGAAGAGGCCCTGAATCTGCTGACTTTCAGCAACAAAAAGGCCGCTGAAGTCATCAAGAAAGTGCTCGAGTCGGCTATTGCCAACGCTGAGCACAACGATGGCGCGGACGTGGATGACCTGAAGGTCTCCACCGTGTTTGTCAACGAAGGTCGCTCTCTGAAGCGCATCATGCCACGTGCCAAAGGCCGTGCTGATCGCATCGTAAAGCGGTCTTGCCACATCACGGTCAAGGTTGCTGACAAGTAGGAGTCGATCATGGGTCAGAAAGTACATCCGACGGGCATTCGCCTCGGTATTGTTAAACAGCACACTTCGGTGTGGTATGCAGATGGCCGCACATACGCGGATTATCTGAACACTGATCTGAAAGTACGCGAGTACGTTCAGAAGAAGCTGAAAAGCGCTTCGGTCAGCCGCGTTGAGATTCAGCGTCCGGCTCAAACCGCCAAGATCACCATTCACACAGCCCGTCCGGGCATCGTGATTGGCAAGAAGGGCGAGGATGTCGAGAAGCTGCGCCAGGAGCTGACACAGCAAATGGGCGTGCCGGTGCATATCAACATCGAAGAGATCCGCAAGCCGGAACTCGACGCTGCCCTGGTAGCACAGAGCGTTGCTCAGCAGCTGGAACGCCGTGTGATGTTCCGTCGTGCTATGAAGCGCGCCGTACAGAACGCGATGCGTATTGGTGCCAAGGGTATCAAGATCCAGGTTGGTGGCCGCCTCGGCGGTGCCGAAATCGCCCGGAGCGAATGGTACCGTGAAGGCCGTGTGCCGTTGCACACTCTGCGTGCCGACATCGACTACGCAACGTATGAAGCCCACACCACATACGGTGTGATCGGTGTGAAGGTTTGGATTTTCAAGGGTGAGATCATTGGTGGTCAGCCTGAAGAAACCAAAACCGTCGCGACCAAGAAAAAAGCTGCTAAGTAAGGGGTACGCACATGTTACAACCCAAGCGTACGAAGTTCCGCAAGCAGATGACCGGCCACAACCGTGGCCTGGCGCATCGCGGTAGTAAAGTGAGCTTTGGCGAATTTGGACTCAAGGCCGTCGGCCGCGGTCGTCTGACTGCCCGTCAGATTGAAGCCGCTCGTCGTGCCCTGACTCGTCATGTTAAGCGTGGCGGTAAAATCTGGATCCGTGTCTTCCCGGATAAGCCGATTTCCAAGAAGCCTTTGGAAGTGCGGATGGGTAAAGGTAAGGGTAACGTCGAGTACTGGGTAGCCCAGATCAAGCCTGGCAAGGTCCTGTATGAGATTGAAGGTGTTTCCGAAGAGCTGGCGCGCGAGGCATTTACTCTTGCCGCTGCCAAGCTGCCTCTCGCTACCACCTTTGTTAAGCGGACGGTGATGTAATGAAAGCGACAGAACTTCGTGAAAAATCTGCCGAGCAGCTCAACGAGCAGCTGCTCACCCTGCTGCGTGACCAGTTCAATCTGCGCATGCAGAAGGCAACCGGTCAACTCGGTCAGAGCCACCTGCTGAAGCAGGCCAAGCGTGACATCGCTCGAGTCAAGACCGTGCTCAACCAGAAAGGTGGTAAGTGATCATGGCCGAGACCAATACAGTTCGTACCGTTACTGGCCGTGTGGTCAGCAACAAGATGGAAAAGACCGTCACTGTGCTCATCGAGCGCCAGGTAAAGCATCCGCTGTACGGTAAGTACGTGCGCCGCTCTACCAAGCTGCACGCACATGACGAGAACAACGAATGCCGCATCGGTGATCTGGTAACTATTCGGGAAACCCGTCCCTTGGCCAAAACCAAGAACTGGACCCTGGTACAGGTCGACGAGCGCGCGGCGCAAGTTTAAGCCCGCGCTTCTTGGCGGAATTTTCAAGGGTCGGAGAAAGTTATGATTCAGACTCAATCCATGCTGGATGTGGCTGACAACAGTGGTGCACGTCGCGTTATGTGTATCAAGGTTCTGGGCGGTTCTCACCGCCGCTACGCTGGCATTGGCGATATCATCAAAGTGACCGTGAAGGAAGCGATTCCCCGCGGCAAAGTAAAGAAAGGCCAGGTGCTCAATGCGGTCATCGTGCGTACCCGACACGGTGTACGCCGTACAGACGGTTCGCTGATCCGTTTTGATGGCAACGCAGCCGTTCTGCTCAACACCAAGAATGAGCCGATCGGTACCCGCATCTTTGGGCCAGTGACGCGTGAACTGCGCAATGAGCAGTTCATGAAGATCGTATCCCTCGCGCCCGAAGTGCTGTAAGGAGCCCGGTCATGCAAAAGATCAAACGTGACGACGACGTAATCGTCATCGCCGGTAAAGATAAAGGTAAGCGCGGCAAGGTCCTCAAGGTCCTGGCTGACTCTCGCCTGGTAATTTCCGGCGTCAACATTATCAAGCGGCACACCAAGCCAAATCCCATGGCTGGTTCGCAAGGCGGTATCGTTGAGAAGGAGGCGCCCATCCACGTCTCCAACGTGGCAATCTTCAACGCCGAGACCAGCAAGGCCGACCGCGTCGGTTTCAAGGTCGAAGACGGTAAGAAGGTTCGTATTTTCAAGTCGACGCAAAAATCCGTCGACGCTTGAGAATCTAGGTGCTTACCATGGCAAGATTGAAAGAACACTACCGGACTACTCTCGTTCCCAAGCTCAAGGAAGAACTGGGCCTGCAGAACGTGATGGAAGTACCGAAGCTCACCAAGATTACCCTGAACATGGGCCTTGGCGAGGCAGTTGGCGACAAGAAGGTCATCGAAAACGCAATGGCTGACCTCGAAAAGATCACTGGCCGTAAAGGCATCGTGACCTATGCTCGCAAGTCTATCGCCGGTTTCAAGATTCGTGACGGCTGGCCGATCGGTGTCAAGGTTACCTTGCGCCGTGAACAGATGTACGAATTCCTGGATCGCCTGTTGGCTATTTCTCTGCCCCGCGTGCGCGATTTCCGTGGCCTGAACAGCAAGTCGTTCGACGGTCGTGGCAATTACAGCATGGGTGTCAAAGAGCAGATCATCTTCCCGGAAATCGATTACGACAAGATCGATGCCCTGCGTGGTCTGGACATTACTTTGACTACCACTGCGCGGACGGACGACGAAGGTCGTGCGCTGCTGCGTGCGTTCAACTTCCCGTTCCGTAACTAGGAGTCAGGTAATGGCAAAAGTCAGTATGAAGAACCGCGAGCTCAAGCGTGCTCGTACGGTTGCCAAGTTCGCTGCCAAGCGTGCTGAACTGAAAGCAATCGTTGGCAATCTGAACGCATCCGTTGAGGATCGTTGGAACGCCCAGATGGCACTACAAAAACTGCCGCGTGATGCCAGTCCTGTCCGCCAGCGTAACCGCTGCCGCATGACTGGTCGTCCACACGGCGTGTACCGCAAGTTCGGCTTGTCGCGCATCAAGTTGCGCGAAGCTGCGATGCGCGGTGATGTACCCGGTCTGGTTAAGGCCAGCTGGTAATCCAGACCTCAATTACTCAGTTTCAGGAGCAGAAAGCCCATGAGTATGCAGGACCCGTTAGCAGATATGCTGACCCGCATCCGTAATGCCCAGATGGCTGAAAAGTCCAGTGTCAGCATGCCTGCGGCAAAGCTGAAGGTGGCTGTCGCCAAAGTACTTAAAGAAGAAGGCTATGTTGCCGGTTACGAAGTACAGGGCGATTCCAAGCCTGTGCTGTCGATCGACCTCAAGTACTTCGAAGGCAAGCCGGTTATTGAAGATCTCAAGCGCATCAGCCGTCCAGGCCTGCGTCAGTACAAGTCCGTTGACCAGATTCCAAAGGTCAAGGGTGGACTGGGTGTATCGATCGTCTCCACCAATAAGGGTGTTATGACTGATCGCGCCGCTCGCGCAGCCGGTATCGGCGGCGAAGTTCTTTGCACCGTATTCTGATAGGGGGTTACGATGTCTCGCGTCGCTAAAGACCCTGTCAAATTACCGCAGGGCGTAGAAATAAAGCTGAACGGTCAGGAACTTTCAGTCAAGGGCGCCAAGGGCTCTCTGGATCTGAACCTCCACTCGACAGTAGAAGTTGTTCAGGAAGACGGCGTATTGAAGTTCAATGCGCGTCCTGGCAGCCCAAACATGGCCATGGCCGGCACGACTCGTGCTCTGGTACAAAACATGGTTACCGGTGTCACCCAAGGTTTCGAGCGCAAACTGCAGCTGGTTGGTGTGGGTTACAAGGCACAGGCCAAGGGTCAGACTCTGTCCCTGGCGCTGGGCTATTCCCACCCGATCGACTATCAGCTGCCTGAAGGTGTTTCTGCGGAAACTCCGAGTCAGACTGACATCATTATCAAAGGTATCGACAAGCAACTGGTCGGTCAGGTAGCCGCGGAAATTCGTGATTTCCGTCGTCCCGAGCCTTACAAGGGCAAGGGTGTACGCTACTCCGATGAGGTCGTGCGTCGTAAAGAAGCCAAGAAGAAGTAGGGCATAGCAAAATGAGCGATAAAAAAGTTATCCGTCTCCGTCGCGCTCGCCGTTCGCGTCTCAAGCAGCGCGAGCTGGAAGCCGTACGTCTGTGCGTGTACCGTTCTTCGCAGCACATGTACGCGCAAGTGATCTCTGCCGACGGTTCAAAAGTACTGGCCAGCGCATCCACTCTGGATGCCAGCCTGCGCAACAGCGGCACTGGCAATGTCGAAGCCGCCAAGAAAGTCGGGCTCCTGGTAGCCGAGCGCGCCAAGGCCGCTGGGATTAGTCAGGTCTCCTTCGACCGTTCCGGCTTCAAGTATCATGGCCGCGTGAAAGCGCTGGCCGACGCCGCTCGTGAAGGCGGGCTGGAATTCTAAGGGTAGAGCTATGGCTAATTTCGAGCAGAAGCGCGACGAAGGTTATATCGAGAAACTGGTTCAGGTTAATCGCGTCGCCAAAGTAGTAAAAGGTGGCCGTATCTTCGCTTTCACCGCACTGACGGTGGTTGGCGACGGTAATGGTCGAGTGGGTTTCGGTCGCGGCAAGGCACGTGAAGTGCCTGCAGCGATCCAGAAAGCCATGGAAGCCGCACGTCGTAACATGATCCAGGTGGATCTGAATGGTTCGACTTTGCAGTATCCGGTCCGTGCTGCCCATGGCGCCTCCAAGGTGTTCATGCAGCCTGCTTCCGAAGGTACCGGCGTCATCGCCGGTGGCGCGATGCGTGCCGTCCTCGAAGCTGCCGGTGTGCATAACGTACTGGCCAAGTGTTACGGTTCCACTAACCCGGTTAACGTCGTCCAGGCCACATACAAGGGTCTGAAGTCGATGCAGTCTCCCGAGTCTGTAGCGGCCAAGCGCGGCAAGACCGTTGAAAACATCGTGGGGTAACCTGTAATGGCTAATGCAAAAATCAAAGTCACCTTGTACAAGAGTGCAATCGGTCGTCTGCCTAATCATAGAGCCTGCGTAAAGGGTCTGGGTCTGCGCCGTATCAATCACACCGTCGAGGTCGAAGATACCCCGTCTGTTCGTGGGATGATCAATCAGATCGCCTACATGGTCCGGGTTGAGGGTTAAGACATGAAACTGAATGATCTGCGTTCCGCGCCGGGTGCACGCCGTGAAAAGCTGCGCGTCGGCCGTGGTATCGGTAGCGGCCTGGGCAAGACGGCCGGCCGCGGCCACAAGGGTTTGACCTCGCGTTCGGGCGGCACCGTTGCTCCGGGCTTCGAGGGTGGTCAGCAGCCGCTGCATCGCCGTCTGCCGAAGTTTGGTTTTACTTCCAGAATCGCGATGGTCACCGCTGAAATCCGTACCAGTGAGCTTAACAAGCTGGACGTCGACGTGATTGACCTGCAGGCTTTGAAAGATGCCAACATCATTGGCAACAAATTTGTACGTGCCAAGGTCGTTCTTTCCGGTGATGTGACCAAAGCGGTCAACATCAAAGGGCTGATGGCCACCAAAGGTGCGCGTGCAGCGATCGAAGCAGCTGGCGGCAAGATCGAGGACTAAATGGCTAAGCAAGGCGCTCTCTCTGGAATGAAGCAAGGCGGCCTGACGGAACTGTGGGGGCGCTTGCGCTTCCTGTTCCTGGCGATCATCGTATACCGCATCGGGGCACACATACCTGTGCCTGGTATCAATCCTGATCGACTGGCTGACCTGTTCAGGCAGAACGAGGGAACCATACTTAGCCTGTTTAACATGTTCTCGGGTGGTGCCCTGGAGCGGATGAGTATCTTCGCTCTGGGCATCATGCCGTACATCTCTGCGTCGATTATCATGCAGCTGATGACGGCGGTTAGTCCGTCGCTGGAACAGTTGAAGAAAGAGGGTGAATCCGGGCGTCGCAAGATCAGCCAGTACACCCGTTATCTGACTCTGGTACTGGCATTCATCCAGGCGATCGGTATGTCCGTTGGTCTGGCCGGGCAGGGCGTGACGTTTGATACGGGGTTCAGCTTCTACTTTGTAGCGGTAACGACCTTCGTAGCGGGCGCCATGTTCATGATGTGGCTGGGCGAACAGATTACTGAGCGAGGTATCGGTAACGGTATCTCCATGCTGATTTTTGCCGGTATTGTTGCCGGGTTGCCAAGCGCTATCGGCCAATCATTCGAGGCGGCACGTCAGGGCGATATCAATATCTTCGCACTGATTGCGATCGCTTTGCTGGCAGTGGCAATGATTGCCTTCGTGGTGTTCGTTGAGCGCGGTCAGCGTCGGATTACTGTCAATTACGCCAAGCGCCAGCAGGGTCGCAAGGTGTTCGCTGCTCAGACCAGTCATTTGCCTCTCAAGGTCAACATGGCGGGTGTGATTCCAGCGATCTTTGCCAGCAGTATCCTGCTGTTCCCGGCATCTCTGGGAACCTGGTTCGGCCAGGGCGAAGGCATGGGTTGGCTGCAGGGTTTGTCGCAGGCAATCGCTCCAGGGCAGCCTTTGAATATCATTCTGTTTAGTGCGGGGATCATTTTCTTCTGCTTCTTCTACACAGCGTTGATGTTCAATCCCAAGGATGTGGCTGAAAACCTGAAAAAGTCTGGCGCGTTTATCCCCGGCATTCGTCCTGGCGAGCAATCAGCTCGTTATATCGACGGGGTGATGACTCGACTGACCATGTTTGGTGCCATGTACATGACTGCGGTGTGTTTGCTGCCGCAATTCCTGGTGGTATCGGCTAATGTTCCCTTCTACCTGGGTGGGACGTCACTGTTGATCGTTGTTGTTGTTGTGATGGACTTCATGTCCCAAGTACAATCGCACCTCGTTTCTCAGCAGTACGAGTCTCTTATGAAGAAATCGAACCTCAAAGGCTACGGCAGCGGCATGCTGCGCTGAGAATCTGAAGGTTCTAGGAGTCGGTTATGAAAGTTGCAGCATCAGTCAAGAAGCTTTGCCGTAACTGCAAATTGGTCCGTCGCAATGGTAGCGTCCGGGTCATTTGCAGTGCTGAGCCCCGTCACAAGCAGCGTCAAGGTTAATATTCCTTCCCGTTGATTGATGACTACGTCTCAGGATAACCGCCGCCCGGCCAGATAACTGGCTGGGCGGTTGATTTTTATTTTTGTTAGCGCTACCCTACTGCACCCTTTTTCACACACAGCTCGTGTTCGTTTTGGGTTGAGTCAGAGTAGCTGTCAGACGGAGTAAATTTGGATGGCCCGTATTGCAGGCGTCAACATCCCGGATAACAAGCATACTGTTATCTCATTGACCTATATCTTTGGTATCGGTCAGACCAAGGCACAACAGATCTGTGCCGCAACCGGTATTGCACCGGATGCAAAAATCAAGGATCTCAGCGAGGAGCAGGTTGATCTGCTACGCACCGAAGTGGGCAAGAGCAACACTGAAGGTGACCTGCGTCGTGCGATCAACATGAACGTAAAGCGTCTCATGGATCTGGGCTGCTATCGCGGTCTGCGCCACCGTCGGGGCCTTCCGGTCCGCGGCCAGCGCACAAAGACCAATGCGCGTACCCGTAAGGGCCCACGCAAGCCGATCCGTAAGTAATCGCGAAGGAAAATACAGATATGGCTAAGCCTGCTGCTCGTGTTCGTAAGAAAGTAAAAAAGACGGTGGTCGATGGGATTGCCCACATCCACGCGTCTTTCAATAACACCATCATCACCATCACCGACCGTCAGGGCAACGCTCTGAGCTGGGCGACTTCTGGTGGTTCCGGTTTCCGTGGTTCGCGTAAAAGCACACCTTTTGCTGCCCAGGTCGCAGCTGAGCGTGCTGGTCAGGCTGCTTTGGAATACGGTCTGAAAAACCTCGACGTTAATGTGAAGGGCCCAGGCCCGGGTCGTGAATCGGCTGTTCGTGCCCTGAACTCTTGTGGCTACAAGATCAGCGGCATCACCGATGTCACCCCCATCCCACATAACGGCTGTCGTCCGCCTAAAAAGCGCCGCGTGTAACCAGGAGACGGAAATGGCTAGATATATTGGTCCCAAATGTAAACTGTCTCGTCGCGAAGGCACCGATCTTTTCCTCAAGAGCGGTGTTCGCGCCCTTGACTCAAAGTGTAAGCTGGAAAGTCCTCCGGGCGTGCACGGCCAGCGTCGTGGCCGCTTGTCCGAGTACGGCACCCAGCTGCGTGAAAAGCAGAAAGTCCGTCGGATGTACGGCATCCTGGAGCGTCAATTCGCCAATTACTACAAGGAAGCTGCCCGTCTGAAGGGTGCGACCGGCGAAAACCTGCTGCAGTTGCTCGAACGTCGTCTGGATAACGTTGTTTATCGTATGGGCTTCGGTTCAACGCGTGCGGAAGCGCGTCAGCTGGTTTCGCACAAAGCGATCAGCGTCAACGGCAAGACCGTCAATGTTGCTTCGTTCCTGGTGTCTCCGGGTGACGTGGTTGCTGTTCGCGAAAAGGCAAAGAACCAACTGCGTATCAGCGGTTCTCTGGAACTTGCTGCACAGCGTGGTCAGTCCGATTGGCTTGAAGTTGATGCAGCCAAAAAGGAAGGTGTCTTCAAGGCCCTGCCTGCACGGAGTGACCTGTACGCCGACATCAACGAGAGTTTGATCGTCGAGCTTTACTCCAAGTAAGCGTCAGTAAGCAAAAGGTGCCCCCATGCAGAGTTCGGTTACCGAGTTTCTAACACCACGTCACATTGACGTACAGGAAAGCTCGCCTACGCGTGCCAAGATTACCCTTGAGCCGCTTGAGCGTGGTTTCGGCCATACCCTGGGCAATGCGCTGCGTCGCATTCTGCTCTCCTCCATGCCCGGTTGTGCCGTGGTAGAGGCGGAAATCGACGGCGTTTTGCATGAATACAGCGCCATCGAAGGCGTACAGGAAGATGTCATCGAGATCCTGCTCAACCTGAAAGGGTTGGCGATCAAGATGCACGGCCGTGATCACGTGACCCTGACCCTTTCCAAGAAAGGGCAGGGGCCGGTCACCGGCGCAGACATTCAGTTGGACCATGACGTAGAGATCGTTAACCCGGATCACGTCATTGCCAATATGTCTGACAATGGTGTCCTGAACATGAAGTTGACTGTGGCACGCGGTCGGGGCTATGAGCCCTCCGATGCTCGCCAGTCTGAAGACGATGAGAGCCGCTCGATCGGCCGCTTGCAGCTTGATGCTACCTATACCCCGGTTCGCCGTGTGGCTTATGTAGTGGAAAGCGCTCGTGTTGAGCAGCGTACCAACCTGGACAAACTGGTTATCGACCTGGAAACCAACGGTACGCTGGATCCCGAAGAAGCTATTCGCCGCGCTGCTACCATTCTTCAGCAGCAGCTGGCCGCTTTCGTTGACCTGAAAGGCGATCACGAACCAGTGATCGAACATCAGGAAGACGAAATCGATCCGATCCTGCTGCGCCCGGTTGATGATCTGGAGTTGACTGTACGTTCGGCCAACTGCCTGAAAGCAGAAAATATTTACTATATCGGCGATCTGATCCAGCGTACCGAAGTGGAATTGCTGAAGACCCCGAACCTGGGCAAGAAATCCCTGACCGAGATCAAGGATGTCCTGGCTTCACGTGGTCTGTCACTGGGTATGCGTCTGGACAACTGGCCGCCTGCAAGCTTGAAGAAGGACGACAAGGTTTCGGCCTGATCGTCTCGACACCGAGGAATTGAGAGATGCGTCATCGTAAAAGTGGTCGTCACCTGAATCGGACCAGCTCACACCGTAAGGCCATGTTTCAAAACATGGCGGTGTCGCTGTTCGAGAACGAACTGATCAAAACGACTCTGCCAAAGGCGAAGGAACTGCGCCGTGTGGCCGAGCCGCTGATCACCCTGGCTAAGGAAGACACCGTAGCCAATCGTCGTCTGGCATTTGACCGTACCCGTAGCAAGGAAGCGGTTGGTAAGCTGTTCAACGACCTGGGTAAGCGTTATGCCGAGCGTCCCGGTGGCTATGTCCGTATTCTCAAGTGCGGCTTCCGCGCTGGTGATGCGGCTCCCATGGCCTATGTGGAGCTGGTTGATCGTCCGGAGCTGAGCGCAGCTGCTGACGAGTAAGACCTGAAGCGTGTGAGAAAAGCCGGATCCTTGGATCCGGCTTTTTTTTGCCTAAATTTTTTCTATTAGCTGCGTTGATTTATGTCATTGGGGTCGCTGCGTTTGTTTACCTATCATCGCTCTCACGCAGAAGGGCGGAACACCGCACCGGACGCACCGAATGATGGACAGCCTCAGGAGTTTCCCCATGACAGACAAACCCAAACTCACCACCGTAGCCGGTGCTCCGGTTGCCGAGAATCAGAATTCAATGACAGCTGGGCCGCGCGGTCCGATGTTGCTGCAGGACGTCTGGTTCCTCGAGAAGCTTGCGCATTTTGATCGCGAGGTGATACCAGAGCGGCGGATGCATGCGAAAGGCTCAGGCGCTTTCGGCGAGTTTGTTGTTACCCACGACATCACGCGTTATACCAAGGCCCGTATTTTTTCTAGCGTAGGGAAGAGGACGCCAATGTTCGTGCGCTTCTCCACGGTCGCCGGGGAGCGCGGAGCTGCTGATGCGGAGCGGGACATCCGTGGCTTTGCCATGAAATTCTATACGGAGCAAGGAAATTGGGACCTGGTGGGTAACAATACGCCGGTTTTCTTTTTCCGGGATCCCCTGAAATTCCCCGATCTCAACCATGCGATCAAGCGCGATCCGCGCACCAACATGCGTAGCGCTAACAACAATTGGGACTTCTGGACCAGTCTGCCCGAAGCGCTGCATCAGATTACGTATGTCATGGGTGACCGGGGTATCCCTGCCTCTTATCGCCATATGCACGGCTTCGGGTCGCACACCTATAGCTTTATCAGTGCCGATAACCAGCGTTACTGGGTCAAGTTCCACTTCAAGACCCAGCAGGGTATCAAGAATCTCACCGATGAAGGGGCGGCTGCCATCGTCGCCGGTGACCGGGAAAGCTCGCAGCGCGACCTGTATGAAGCCATCGAGCGCAAGGACTTCCCGCGTTGGACAATGTACGTGCAAATCATGCCGGAGAAGGACGCCGCTACGGTGCCTTACCACCCCTTTGATCTGACCAAGGTATGGCCCAAGGGTGACTACCCCTTGATCGAGGTCGGCTATTTCGAGCTTAACCGTAACCCGGACAACTATTTTCAGGACGTCGAACAGGCAGCCTTTACTCCGGCCAACGTGGTGCCCGGCATCAGCTTCTCGCCAGACCGTATGCTGCAGGGCCGGCTGTTCTCTTACGGTGACGCACAGCGCTACCGTCTAGGGGTAAACCATCACCAGATCCCGGTCAACGCACCGCGTTGCCCGTTCCATAGCTACCACCGGGATGGCGCCATGCGGGTAGATGGTAACCAGGGCGGCCGCATTGCCTATGAGCCGAACAGCTATCAGGAATGGCAGGAGCAGCCTGACTTCAGCGAGCCGCCACTCGCCCTGGAAGGCGCTGCGGCGCGCTATGACTACCGCGCAGATGATGACGACTATTTCACTCAAGCGGGAAACCTGTTCCGTCTGATGTCACCGGAAGAACAGCAGCGTTTGTTTCAGAATACCGCGCGGGCCATGAATGGCGCCGATCGGCATATCATGGTTCGTCACGTCACTCACTGCTATAAGGCCGACCCGGCGTATGGACGAGGAGTCGCTGAGGCCTTGGCTCTGCCGATGTCAGAAGTGCCTGTGTAAAAGACGTTGAAGCGCTGAGATAAAAGAGGAGCCCGCGAATGCGGGCTCTTCTTTTCCGGTGCATAGGGTGCTATGGAAGCGGGTGGGGCGACTGGCCAAACAGCTGTCGAAGCGTGTTCTGTTGCGCTGGGACCAGACCCGCCGTGGTCATAGCCTCTGTCCACGCGCTGTCCACCTGTGCAAGAGACGTCGCTGCCGTTCTTTCGACGAGCGCTTGATCCTCGTTTGCGTTGAATACGATCAGCTTTTCCTCGTCAGTCGCCTCGTTCCAGCTCAACCAGCTGGGCTGGTCACTGCTGAATTCGCCGTTCGGATTTCCGTTCCTGACGAAATCGGCCAGGTAATCCATCATGGCGTCCTCCAGTTCTTCTCTGCCAGGCCTGTTGGTTTCAGTGAAAGGAAGTCCGAACAATCCGTCGCCGCTTCCAAAAAAGAAATGTATTTCGGCTGAATGGCCCGCACCGTAGATGAAATCAAAGGGCGAGGGCCCCGCCTCGGTTCCCCAGCGAAACTCATAGGCGTAAGTGTTCGGTTGGTGAGTTGAAATGACCTGAGCCAGTTCGTCGACGTATTTTGCACGCCAGGCCTGGCCGCCGTAATAACCCGTCATCTCGTACACCGCTTTGTCCTGAGCGGTAGGCAACACGGTATCCAGCGACAGATCGCTTTCCCCATGTGCGACATCAATCAGGTCCATCCACGAATGCTCGCCAGATGGAATACCAAGCGGTTTGATGGCTGCACCGTATAGCGGCATGAATGCCTTTTGCTCGTATTGATTGGCCCCGAGAATCACCGGTACATTATTGAAGTTCCCGGAACGGAACGCCGGCATCCAGCCGCCCTGGGGGACCACGGTGCCGTCCTCGATCGCCCCATATGCTGCAAGCCGGTCGTAATTGAATACAGCCTGGTAAAAGTCGCGTCCATCTGTCTCTGCCAGATAATCCGCCAGGGTGCCCGCGGCTTCCATATTGATGCGCATCGCTTCTGCTGCCTCAGCGGTGATAGGCGCATCAGGCGTCTTTCGGTCTTCCCGAAGCCGAATTACCCATTCGATGTGCGCGTTAGCCGACGCTCTTGCGGTTTCGGTAGAACGCGTGTTCATTGAACCGCTCTGTGACACCGCCCGTGTAAAAAGCCCGGTGCTTTGTTCGGAGACCATCAGGTTGAGGACGTTATGCCCACCGGCTGATTCGCCGGTGATCATTACATTCTGCGGATCACCTCCGAACGCGGCAATATTATCCTGAATCCATTCCAGCGCACGGATGTGGTCAAGCGTGCCGAAGTTTCCGGAATCGGACAGCGCGTCTGCACCCCCGGTCTGGACATCAGGATGGAAAAACCAGCCCAGCGGTCCGAGCCGATATTGCACCGCGACTACGACTACATCAGACCGCTCAGCGAGGGCCTCGAGGTCGTATTGTTTGGTGGTTCCGAAATTATTCGAGCCGCCATGGATCCACACGTAAACGGGCAACTCTTCGTTCTGATAGTCAGGGCGTTGCGGGCGGTATACGTCGAGATAAAGACAATCTTCGCTGCCCACCATTCTGGCTGTTCGCTCCCAGCGCTGAGTGGTTTCGGCTTGTACGCACTCTTCAGCGCGTTTGCTTGCATCAAGAGTCTCGTCCCAGTCATTCGGTGGCAGCGGCGCGCGCCAGCGCAGCTCGCCGACAGGCGGCTGTGCATAGGGCAAGCCGTACCAAACCAGGGAGTTGCCTTTGACAATCCCTTTGATCTGTCCGTTGGGCAACGTCAGCTCAGCAGTACTGTCGGGAATTGGGGTGTCATTATCATCGTCGTCATCATCAAGGCAGCCGCCAAGCAAGAGCGTGCTGGTAATCAGAGCCAGCGTCAGCCCTCGCGCGCGCAGGAAGCGTGGCGAGCGGGTAGGGGGGAATTGCGAGCGGGGATACATAAACCTCTCCTGAATTATTTTATTTGTTACGGGAACGGCTTTAGTCGACACCGCCAGCAGGTGGCGGCGCCTGTTCAAGCGTAGTAGAGCATCTCCAGCGCACGGTGAAGATATAGCTTTCTGATATCGGGCCTGTGCTTCTGTTTATGGTCGAGCGAAGGCGGGGCAGGGATAGACCCGCCGGTCTATTCCCGATTGCTTGCAGACGAGAGGGCGACGTGTCGAGGAGAAGGGAGCAGACCAGCCCGTGAGCGGGTCAGCAGCCCTTAGTTGAACAGAAGAGATACGGGGCGCTGGCGGGCAGCCGCCCCGGTCGAATCCAGATGCGGTTGGAGCCCCTAACTATCACGTTCCAGCAATGGACCAAGGAAATGTCCGGTATGGGAATGTTTGGCCTTGGCGATATCTTCTGGCGTCCCGGTCGCGATGATCTGGCCGCCTTTGGAGCCGCCTTCAGGGCCAAGATCCACTAGCCAGTCGGCTGTCTTGATCACATCGAGGTTGTGTTCGATCACCACAATGGTATTGCCGTGATCACGCAGACGATGCAGCACATCCAGCAATTGTTGTATGTCCGCAAAGTGAAGCCCGGTGGTTGGTTCGTCGAGGATGTACAGGGTCTTGCCCGTATCCCGTTTGGACAACTCCCGGGCCAGCTTTACCCGCTGCGCTTCGCCGCCAGACAGCGTGACCGCCGACTGTCCCAGACGAATATAGGACAGGCCTACATCCATCAGCGTCTGCAATTTCCGCGCAAGCGATGGCACCGCATCAAAGAACTCACGGGCTTCCTCGATAGTCATTTCCAGCACTTCGTGGATGTTCTTGCCCTTGTATTTGATCTCCAGTGTCTCGCGGTTGTAGCGCTTGCTTTTGCATACGTCGCAGGGCACGTAGATGTCCGGCAGGAAGTGCATCTCTACCTTGATCAGCCCGTCGCCCTGACACGCTTCGCAACGTCCGCCCTTGACGTTGAAGGAAAAACGCCCGGCTTTATAACCCCGCGAGCGCGCCTCCTGGGTGCCGGCGAACAGATCCCGTATCGGTGTGAACAGCCCGGTATAGGTGGCCGGGTTGGAGCGCGGCGTGCGGCCGATAGGGCTTTGGTCAATATCAACCACCTTGTCCAGGTGCTGCAAGCCGTCGAAGCTGTCGTAGGGCGAAGCCTCAAGCGTCGTGGCACCATTGAGAGCGGTGGCACTGATCGGATACAGCGTGTTGTTGATCAGGGTCGACTTGCCTGAGCCGGAGACACCTGTCACACAGGTCATCAGACCGATCGGAATCTCCAGATTCACGTTCTGCAGGTTGTTACCGCAGGCCCCTTTGAGGCGCAGCCATTCATCCTTGCGCGGCGGATGCCGCTCGGCCGGCACGGGTATCTTGACGCGGCCGGACAGGTATTTGCCTGTCAGCGAGTCAGGGTGTTCCATCACCTGAGCGGGCGTGCCCTGCGCGACTACCTGGCCGCCGTGCACACCGGCACCGGGGCCGATATCCAGGACATAGTCGGCCATGCGAATGGCGTCTTCGTCATGCTCGACGACGATGACAGTGTTCCCGAGATCGCGCAGATGAATAAGGGTACCCAGAAGCCGTTCGTTATCGCGCTGGTGCAGGCCGATTGAGGGTTCATCGAGAATGTACATAACGCCGACCAGGCCTGCACCAATCTGGCTGGCCAGACGGATACGCTGTGCTTCGCCGCCCGACAGGGTGTCGGCGCTGCGGTCGAGGCTCAGGTAATCCAGCCCGACATTGACCAGGAACATCAGCCGTGCGCGGATTTCCTTGAGAATTTTCTCGGCAATCTCGCCGCGATTGCCGGGCAGATGCAGCTGCATGAAATATTCGGCCGCAGCGCCGACCGGCATGGTGGTAATGCCGGGCAGGTTGCGATCGTCAATGAATACGTGTCGAGCTTCGCGGCGCAAACGTGTACCGTGGCAATCCTGACAGGGCTGGGTACTGAGAAACTTGGCCAGATCCTCGCGCACGGTCTGTGATTCGGTTTCTCTGTATCGGCGCTCCAGGTTAGGCAGAATGCCTTCAAACGGATGCTCACGCTTGACGATGTCGCCCCGGTCGTTCAGGTAACGGAAGGGTACTTTTTCGCTACCGGTACCGTTGAGCACAAGCTTGCGGTGTTTGTCTGACAGGTCAACAAAAGCGGTATCAAGGTCGATGCCGTAATGCCCGGCGAGGGAGCTGAGCATCTGGAAGTAATACACGTTGCGCCGGTCCCAGCCACGTATCGCGCCTTCGGCCAGCGTCAGCTCGCCATTGACCAGGCGCCGCGCATCGAAGAACTGCTTTACCCCCAGGCCGTCGCAGGTACTGCAGGCGCCGGCCGGATTGTTGAACGAGAACAGGCGCGGTTCGAGCTCGCTGATCGAGTGACCGCATATCGGGCAGGCAAAGCGGGCACTGAAGGTCACTTCATCGCCGTCTTCACCCTCCATGGGGGCAACTATCGCAACCCCGTCGGCCAGCTTCAGGGCTGTTTCGAAGGACTCCGCCAGGCGCAATTGCAGGTCTTCGCGGACCTTGAACCGATCGACGACCACCTCAATGGTGTGTTTGCGGTTCTTCTCCAGAACTGGCGCTTCATCAAGGTCATGGATGCGCCCATTGATCCGTGCACGTACGAAACCCTGGGCACGCAGCTCGTCAATCAACGCCAGATGCTCGCCCTTGCGATCACGCATTACCGGCGCGAGCAGCATCAGTTTGCTTCCCTCGGGATACGCCAGAACCTGATCGACCATCTGACTGATCGTCTGGGCCGCGAGAGGTTCGCCATGATCAGGGCAGAGAGGGATGCCTACCCGTGCAAACAGCAGGCGCAGGTAGTCATAGATCTCGGTAATAGTGCCGACCGTCGAGCGCGGGTTATGCGAGGTCGATTTCTGTTCGATGGAAATCGCAGGCGACAAGCCTTCGATATGGTCGACGTCGGGCTTTTCCATGATCGACAGGAATTGCCGGGCATAGGCAGACAGCGATTCAACATAACGACGTTGGCCCTCGGCGTAGAGCGTATCGAACGCCAGAGAGGATTTCCCGGAACCGGACAAACCGGTGATGACGATGAGCTTGTCACGGGGCAGGTCGAGGTCAATGTTCTTCAGGTTGTGGGTACGGGCCCCACGAATAACGATGGTATCCACTGTACATCCACCCAAGGCCAGCAAAGCTGATTAGTATACGTTGCTCATGGCATGCGCGCCAAAAGCGGATACGCTCGGAACATGGCATACCTATCATGGGCAGCCCTGTGTCAGGTTCGCAAAAGCTGCCTGCAAGCATGCTAAAATGCGCACCTTTTGTTCAGGCAGGAGTGTCCATTGAACCAGGCCGATAGCATGATGCCCGCCGAGCGCCGCGCCGCTGCATCATTGGCGGCGGTATTTGCCTTCCGTATGCTCGGACTGTTTATGGTGCTTCCGGTTCTCGCCATTTACGGTCAGGCGCTCGATGGTGCCACGCCGCTGCTTATAGGGGTGGCGATCGGTGCCTACGGCTTTACCCAGGCCTTTCTGCAAATCCCCTTTGGTATGTTGTCGGACCGTATCGGCCGCAAGCCGGTTATTGTCGGCGGGCTTGTGCTGTTTGCGCTGGGTGGGCTGGTCGCCGGACAGGCTGAAAGCATCCAGGGGGTGATCGCCGGCCGCATATTGCAGGGCGCTGGCGCCATTGCCGCGGCGGTTATGGCCTTGGTCGCTGACCTGACCCGGGATCAGCACCGCACCAAAGCGATGGCGATGATCGGTATGAGCATCGGAATTTCCTTCGGCCTGGCCATGGTGGCCGGTCCGCTGATCGCCAGCGCGGCCGGTTTGCAGGGTGTGTTCTATGTGACCAGTCTGTTGGCCATCGCCGGCATGCTCCTGGTGCTGTTGGTTGTACCGGCTCCTGCTCAGCATGTTTCGCGCCACCGCGACGCAGGCGTCGTTCGTTCCGCGGTATTGCCTGCTTTGCGCAACGCCGAGTTATGGCGGCTCAATTATGGCATCGCGGTGCTGCACGCGATTCTGATGGCGAGTTTCGTTGCTATCCCGCTGGCGCTAACTGAGCAGGCCGGGTTGCCCAGCGAGCAGCATTGGTGGGTATACCTCGCGGCGCTGGTTATTTCGTTTGCCGCCATGGTGCCGTGCATTATCTACGCTGAGCGTCGGCGCCGGGTCAAACAGGTGGTGTTGGGCGCTATCCTGCTGCTAGCGCTGGTGCAGCCGATGCTCTGGGCGAGCATGTCGTCGCTGGGCTGGCTGGTTGCCGCAATAGTCCTGTATTTCGTCGGCTTCAATCTGCTCGAAGCGACTCTGCCGTCCCTGCTCAGCAAGCTCGCCCCGGCGGGTGCGAAGGGCACGGCCATGGGCATCTACTCAACCAGCCAATTCATTGGAGCGGCCCTCGGCGGCGTGCTCGGCGGCGCGGTATACGGGGCTTATGGGCTTGGCGGGGTATTCGTCTGCTGCGCCGTGCTTGCCCTTTCATGGCTGCTGATTGGTGTTAAGATGCGTCAACCAGCCTATGTAATCAGCTACCGTCTGCCGTTGCCCCTCGAGCTAGTCAGGGATGAGGATCTGCTCCGGCGAATACTTGCCGTACCGGGGGTGGCTGAGGCGGTTATCGTGGCGGAAGAAGCCGCTGCATACATCAAAGTAGACATTCAAGTGCTGAATCGTGAGCAGCTGGACAGCGTATTGAGTCCGGCCTGAATCAGGCAGCACACAGGAGATTAGTGAGATGGCCAGAGGCGTCAACAAGGTAATTCTGATTGGTAACGTAGGCGGCGATCCGGACGTGCGTTATCTGCCCAATGGCAATGCAGTTGCCAACGTGACCCTTGCGACCAGTGACAGCTGGAAAGACAAGCAGACCGGGCAACAGCAGGAACGGACTGAATGGCATCGCGTGGTGTTCTTCGGTCGTCTGGCTGAAGTGGTCGGGGAATACGTGCGCAAGGGCTCGAAGATGTACATCGAAGGGCGCCTGCAGACCCGTGAATGGGAGAAGGACGGCGTCAAGCGCTATACCACTGAAATTGTGGTGGATATCGGCGGCCAGATGCAGTTGCTCGATGGTCGTCCACAGGGCGGCGAGCAAGGCATGGCTCCGCGCCAACAGCCCCAGCGTCAAGCACCCCAGCAGCAACAATCGGCTCCGCAGCAGCAACAGCGCCCACAGCAGGCGCCGCAGCAACCTGCACCGGACTACGACAGTTTCGATGATGACATTCCGTTCTGAGGATTCATCGCTGAACTGGAGTTGACTGCCAGACCGGACCCGGTTTGACCGAGACGAAGACTCGGTTGCCGGGTTTTCTTTTGCCTTTTTTATAGAACGGGACGGATATGTCCGAAGTGTATTTTGTACGCCATGGCCAGGCCTCCTTTGGTTCCGACAATTACGACAAGCTTTCCGAGACCGGTCACGAACAGGCCCGGCTGCTGGGTGAATATTTTCGTGAGCGTGATATGGAATTCGATCACATTCTGACCGGCAACATGGTCCGTCACCGTGAAACGGCGGAGGGCATCTGTCAGGGTATGGGGTTGCCGAACACGGCCTTCGAAGTGTTTGAAGAACTTAACGAATTCGATTTTCACTCGATCCGGGCTGCCTATTGCGCGCAGTTCCCAGACGACAAGCTTCCGGAGAAACCGGCTATCGCCGATTTTTTCAAGCAGCTGCGCAAGGGCATTCTTTTATGGTCGCAGGGCGAACTCCAAGGCGAGCTGCCGGAAACCTGGGCATGCTTCGAGGACAGGCTGCAGCGCCTGCGTCAGGACCTGATGTCGCGGTGTGCTGGCAAGCGTGTGCTGGCGGTAAGTTCGGGCGGTGCGATCGCCATGATAATGCGCCAGTTACTGCAGGCACCTTGTGAAACGATGATTGAGCTCAATCTGCAAACACGTAACACGGCACTGATACATTGTGTTTTCAACTCACGATCGATGCGTCTGTGCGGCTTCAACAGCGTTCCGCATCTGGACCGCCCGGACCGACAGTCATTGATTACCTACGCTTGACGCGGGCCGTGCTTAGCCAGAGCCTGCTGGCATCTGCAGGGCCAATAGGCCCGAGTTCAACAGGGTGACGCGGGCGCGGGAAACACTGCACAATGTGCGACCTATAAGTAAACACAAGGGCAAGCGGATGCGAATGCGGGTTTTGCTGCTTGGAGGGGAGTCCCGGTTGGGGCAGGCCCTGCTAACCCAGGCGGCGGCAGAGTCAATCAGGATCGACGCACCAGAACCCCCAGAGGGCGGCTGGTTGGTCGATACGCTGGACGATTGCCTCGACACCTTTCAGCCTGACCTCGTTATTGATCTGGTCTTCTATCATGAGCAGTTTCAGCTGAGCCTGCATAATGAACAGCAGCTCGCCACCCAGCGGGCATTTGGCGAGGGCGTTATCGCGGCATGTTCAGCACGCGGTATCACCCGTTTCATGATATCGAGTACCAGAGTGTTCGATGGTCTGAAAAAAGCCACCTATACCGAGCGGGACAAACCTGCACCCGGCGAAGCGGTAGGCGAGCTGCAGGCGCTGCTGGAAAAACAGATCCGCGATGCCGGTGATCAGTATCTGATACTGCGCTTCAGCTGGTTGCTGGATAACTCGCCGGACGGGCAGCTCGGGCGGCTGCTTGACCAATTGCAGCATCAGGATCCGGTACAGCTTGCTGAAGAATGGCGCGGTAACCCGACGCCTGTGGTGGATGCGGCTCGGGTCATACTGGCGGTTCTCAAGCAGCTGGATTGCGAGGCGCCAGTGCATGGGGTTTATCACTACGGAAGTACCGAGCCCACCACCTGGATCAGCTTCGCGCAAAGCGTAACGCAGGAGTTGTTGGCCAGTCACTGCCTGGACAAGGACCCGGTGATACAGCCTGTGCCGTTCAATACCCAGCCGATGGCCGGGCTTGAGCCGCAGAACGCTTCAGTGGTCAGCCGCAAGATTCTGATGACCTACGGTATCAAGTCGCGGTCATGGCGCACCCAGTTGCCGGAGCTGCTGAAAAGCTTCGAGTCGTCATAACGAAAACGGCCGCATCAGCGGCCGTTTTCTTGAAGCAGGCAGGTTGGGCTCAGAACTTGTAGCCCAGGCCAACCATGTAGACCCATGGGTCGACGTCCACATCCACTTCTATCGGTGCACCGCCGAGGCTGGTCTTACCCGTGGTGCTGATATCGATGTAGCGAACCTGCGCGTTCAGCATGACGTTCTCAGTCAGCATGAAGTCCGCCCCGACCTGGCCGGCCAGACCCCACGAATTGTCAAGACGGAAACCATCAAACCCGCCGGCTTCCCTGCTGCTGCTCAGCTCCTCATCGAAGAACCAAGTGAAATTGACGCCCGCACCGACATAAGGCTGGAACGCCGAGTTACTTTGCATCGGGTACCAGATGGCGCTCAGGGTCGGCGGAAGGTGCTTGATAGTGCCTAGCTTGCCATCAAGGGCCCCGAGACCGGAGATGCCAACATCATGTTGGAACGGCGTCGCAGCGAGCAACTCAATCCCGACGCTGTCAGTCAGCATGTACGCGAAGTTCAGGCCGAGCTGGGTATTGCTGTCCAGAGTTGCCTTGCCGCCGAGAGCCACTCCGCCTGCTTCAATGGCTGAACTATCTTCCCGCGGATCAACCGTCACCGCACCGGCGCGGACGATAACGTCGCCTGCCTGGTGAGCGTGGGCGACTGAAGCGGCGAGCAGTGCCGGAGCGATGAGAAGGCCGGCAGCGACTGTAGCGAAGCGTGACATATGGGTACTCCTGGGTAGGTATCGATGGGCTGACTTTACGTGGTTCAAATCTTCCAAACATTGATCTGGAGCAATGGACGCCCGCACTGGGCTGCGACGGGGCGCCACACGCGGTTGAAGTCTGTTGATGCACAGATGATAATGAGTCTCTTTTGTGGTCGAGCTCAATCGAGCCGGCGTCTCGGAGACGTTTAATGAAGGCTGTCTGGTTATTGATACTGGCGTGCATGCCAGGTGCGTTGCTGGCGCAGGATGTCGGCGACCAAGCACTGTCTGAAAGCGAAAGACTCATGGGTGAGGCACGCGAGTCTCAACAACGAATTGATGCGCTGGACGACGCCACCCGTGACGCCCTGCAGCGTTATCGCCAGGCTATACAGCAGCGCGAGCAACTCGCTGACTACAACCGGCAGCTGTCTGAGATGGTTCAGACTCAGCGCAGTGAGCTCGAATCGCTACAGACTCAACTGGCCAGCATCGAGGAAACGCAACGGGAAGTCTTGCCGATGCTGCAGCGGATGCTCGATTCGCTGGAAAGCTTCGTTGCGCTTGATGTCCCGTTCCAGCTCGATGAGCGTAACGAGCGCCTTGCGCAGCTGCGCGATTTGATGGCGCAGCCCGATGTGAGCGTGGCGGAGAAGTACCGCCGCGTGCTTGAGGCCTATCAGATCGAAAGTGATTACGGCCGCACCCTGGAAGCCTGGCGCGGGCCGCTGGAAGTGGACGGCAGCCAGCGTGTCGTGGATTTCCTGCGGCTGGGCAGGGTAATGCTGTTTTATCAGACGCTGGACGGTCGCCGCCAGGGCTACTGGGACGCGGAGAGCAAACAGTGGTCTGCGTTGTCGGATGATTACCACCGCACCTTGCAACAGGGGCTGAGTATCGCCCACCAACAACAGACGCCGGTCATGCTGCGATTACCCCTGCCTCCGGTTCAACAGCAGGAGGCCACGCAATGAAGCGTCTGGTTATCAGTTGTCTCCTTGTCACGCTGACACCCTTTGCCCTGGCTCAACCGGTCAGCCTCGATGAGCTCCTGCGCGATATCCGCGAGGTGCGTAGCCAGGAACAGCAGGCCATGCAGGCTCGCGAATCAGCCTTTATCGCCGAGCGCGACCAGCAGCAGGAAAAAGTTGAAGCGGCTGAAGCCGAGCTGGCGCAAGTTCAGGCTGAGGCTGATCGGCTGAAGGCCGAGTTCGATGAGCTTGAAACGGCGCTGGCCGAGGGCGAAGCCGAGCTCGCCCAGCGCAGCGGCAATCTTGGCGAACTGTTCGGCGTGGTCCGGCAGATTGCCGGCGATACCCAGGGCCAGTGGCAGGATTCTCTGCTGAATCTGCAATTTCCCGAGCGCATGGATCAGCTGGAGGCGTTATCGCAAAGCCGCGGCATTCCTACCATCGAATCACTGGAAGCGTTCTGGTTCACGCTCCAGCAAGACATGACAGCCAGCGGCAAGGTCAGCCGTTTTGAAGCACCTGTGGTTGGCCTGGACGGTGAGCAGCAAACCCTGCCGGTGGTCAGCATAGGCCCGTTCACTGCGCTGCAGGATGATCACTATCTCATCTATCAACCCGAGGCCGACCGGCTTCTGGTCGCGCCGCGCCAGCCTGCCAGGCGCGGCCTGGTTGAAGACTTCGTCGCGCCGCGAGACACGCTGGCAGATTTGTATGTCGACCCGAGCCGCGGCAACGTCGTCCAGCAAATCCAGCTGACCCCATCCCTGTTGGAGCGAGTGCGACAGGGCGGCGTTGTGGGTTACGTGATCATGGCGCTGGGCGTGCTCGGCTTGTTGCTCGCACTGGCCCGGCTGGTATGGCTGCACCGCACCAATACGCGGGTCGACCGGCAGATAGACAATCTGGATCGGCTGAGCGATGACAACCCGCTGGGCCGCGTTCTGGGCGTCATCGGCAGCCAGCCGAAGCTCGAGGAACTGGAAACACTCGAGCTTAAACTGGACGAAGCCATTCTCAAGGAAACGCCCAAGCTCGATCGTTGGCAGGGGCTGATCAAACTGCTGGCCGCCGTCGCGCCGTTACTGGGTCTGCTGGGCACCGTGACCGGTATGATCGCCACCTTCCAGGCAATCACCCTGTACGGCACGGGCGATCCGAAGCTCATGGCTGGGGGTATTTCCCAGGCGCTGGTTACCACAGTGTTGGGCCTGGTCGTGGCGATTCCCTTGCTGTTCCTGCATGGTCTGGTCGCAGCGCGCAGCAAGGCTCTGATTCAGGTGCTTGAGCAGCAGAGTGCGGGTCTCATAGCCCTGCATCTGGGCGGCGAGGAGCGCAAGGGTGAGTGAAGGCCTGCTGCACCTGCAGGACTTTTTTGACAGCGGCGGCTGGGTGCTGTGGGCCATCCTGTTCGCCACTGTCCTGCTGTGGACGCTGATGCTTGAACGGCTTTGGTTTCTTGCCCGGGTGTTTCCCCGGGAAGCCCGCGCGCTTCGCAGCGATTGGCTGGCGCGGTCCGAACGACGCAGCCTGGCCGCGCGGCATATCCGTACCGCCTGGCTATCCCAGGCGCAAATGCGGCTCAACCGCAGCGTACCCATGGTGCGGGTGCTGATTGCTCTGTGTCCGTTGCTGGGTCTGTTGGGCACGGTGACCGGAATGATTCAGGTGTTCGATGTCATGGGGTTGAGCGGCAACGGCAACCCACGCGCGATGGCCTCCGGGGTTTCCCGCGCGACCGTTCCGACAATGGCCGGAATGGTCATCGCCATCAGCGGGCTGTTCTGCCTGGCCCGGCTGGATCAACAGTCCCGTCGCGCGTTTCAGCGGCTCACCGACAAACTGCGTCACGACTAGGATCGATTTTTATGCGCATGCGCAGACATACCGCAATGAGTGATGAAGAGGCCGGGATCGATTTGACCCCGATGCTGGATATCGTCTTCATCATGCTGATCTTCTTCATCGTCACCAGCTCCTTCATCAAGGAAGCCGGAATTACCGTGCAGACACCCTCCGCGGCGAGCGCCTCCGAACAGCCCAAGGGCAACATTCTGATTGCCGTCAGCCCGAACGGTGAAATCTGGATGGATGGCCAGCAGGTGGACATCCGCGCGGTGCGGGCTGCGGTTGAACGTATGCGTGTAGACCAGCCCGACAGCAGCGTGGTGGTGCAGGCCGATCAGGACTCGCGCAGCGGTCTGGTGATTCAGGTCATGGATCAGGTGCGACTGGCCGGGGTGCAGGATGTCGCACTGGCTGCCACCGCCGGCAGCGGAAATCGCTGATGCGATTGCTGTTGAGTTTTTTCGGGGCGCTGCTGGTGGCCCTGGCATTGTTCGCGTTGATGGTGGTGCTGGTGATGCCGCCGCGTGATGACAGTACGCCTGATCAGGAGCTGGCGCGGGTCAGCTTCGTGCGCAGTGTCAGCGATACCAGTAGCGAAAGCCGCGAGCGTCAGCCGCGCGAAGCGCCGGAACGACCGCAGCCGCCGGAGCCTACGCCGCAACCGACACAGCCACAGCAGCAGCCCCAGGTGAGCGCCGAGCTTGATCTGAACATCGAGGTACCGAGCATTGACACGCAGATCAGCTTGAGCAGCGCTCCGAAACTCGAGGGGCTGACCGCTGCTGAGGCTCCAAGCACTCCACCGCCGCCAGCCGCACCGGCGATGGAGGGCGAACCGTCGTTGTCAGAGGAAGTCACGCCGCTGAATGACATCCCGCCCAATTATCCTCAGCGGGCGCTGGCGGCCGGTATCGAAGGGGAAGTGACGCTGGCCTTCACTATTACTGCAGAGGGCAGGGTGGACAACCTGCGGGTAACCCACGCTGAGCCCAGGGGAGTGTTCGATCGCGAAGCGCGGCGGGCGGCGAGTCGTTGGCGGTTTGCCCCCAGACGTGAAAACGGCCAGCCGGTAGCCAGAGAAGCAACCAAGACGCTGTACTTCAAACTTGATGGAGGACGCCGATGAATTGTCTGCGCCAGTGTCTGGCTGCTATGGGGATCTGTGTGGTGCTGTCGACAGGCACCGCTCATGCCCAGCAGGCTATCAATCCTGGCGTGTTCACCGCGCTGAACGCTGCGCAACAGGCGCAGGATTCCGGTGACTATGCCAATGCGCGGTCTCGGCTGGAAGCTGCATTGGAGCAGTCGGCCGGGGGCAGTCTGGAGCGTGCGCTGGTGGAGCAGCGTCTGGGATATCTGGCCATTGCCCGCGACCGCAACGCCGAAGCGATCGACTGGCTGCGCAAGGCGCTGGCGCATGATCAATTGACCGATGATGCCGCGCGCCAGGACCGAATCAATCTTGCGCAGCTGTTGATCATGCAGGAGGCCTATCGCGAAGCGGTAACCCTGCTGGAGCGCGAGCATGCGCAGCAGCCGCTGGGTAATCAGCCGAAGCGCCTGCTGGTTCAGGCCTACAGTCAATTGCAGCAGTACAGCAAGGCAATTCCCATAGCCGAGCAGGTGGTGACGGCCGAGCCGGGCGTGGAGTCAAGCTGGTATCAGTTGCTTGCCGGAATGAATCAGCGTCTGGAACGCTACCGCGAAGCCGAGCGCTGGCTCAAGGTCCTGCTCAAGCGTGAACCGGACAATATACAAGTCTGGCGACAATTGGCGGGCGTGCAGAGTCAGGGTGGTCGCCAGGTGGCGGCTGCAGCGACATTGCGGCTGGCCTATGAATCGGGCATTCGCTTCAGCCCTTCGGATCTGGACAATCTGGTGGCGTTGCAGGTGCGAGCTGGCGCGCCATGGCAGGCCGCGCGCCTGTTGCAAGCCTTGCTCGATCAGCAGTTATTGACTGGCGATGCAACGCGCAGTGAGCGGCTCGCGCAACTCTGGCATCAGGCGCGCGACCACGAGCGCGCGCATGCTGCCTGGCTGGCGCTTGCCAACCGCAGCGGACAGGCCGAACACTGGCTGCGCGCGGCGGGCATACAGTTGCAACAGGGTCAGTGGGATCAGTTGCTGAGCAGCCTCAAACAGGCCGAACCCGGTGCCAGCGCGGAGCAGCGTGATCTGATACGGCAGTGGCAACAGTACGCCCAGAATGCGCTGGCAGAGGGCAATAGCTGAGCGACGACCTATCGCGCACACCTAGGTTTGTATGAGACAGGCTTTCCCGGGAAGGTAGAACGCCAACTCGACCAGAGGCGCTACCGATGAGCACATTGGTCGGAAATGAAACCGGGCGCTATGGTGTGTCGAGCTCCGACTCGACGAGCGATATCGCCGGCTAGCAAGCCGGTCAGGATGGAACCTGACCGGCCAATGCACGTGCAATCTCAGGCTGCCGGTGCTGCCGACATTCGCTCGCTATGGACGAAGTCGGCTCCCGGCAAGTTACTCAATAGAGCGCCTGATACATCTTGCGCCGATACTGAATGGTCAACGGGTCGTCGTTGCCGAGCAGATCGAATACTTCCAGCATGCTGCGCTGCGGACTGTTGTCCGCATACCCGCGGTCGGTCTGGAACAGGACCAATAACGTAGCGAGAGCCGACGCGTAATTCCCATCGGCGAGATCGCGTATTGCCAGTTGATAGCTGGCTTCGCTGTCGCTTGCGTCGGCCGCTCTGCGGGCCTCAAGCGTGTCTCGGACGGGGAAATCGGCTGCCTCTCGCAGGAATCTGATCTGGGCTTTCAACCCGTTGACGGCCTGCTTATGCGCGTCCTTATCGGTAACTGAATCAATCACCTGTTCAGCTTCGTCCGGCTGGTCGTCCATTACCAGAGTCTTAGCCAGCAACACCAGTAACCCGTCATCCGGCTGTGCCGCAATCGCCTGCTGCAGCAACGCCTGGGCCTGTTGATAGGCACCGGCGGCAATCAGCTCGTGAGTCTGACCAGCTACGTCCATCGACTCGTCCTGAGGTTCATCTGCCGGTTCGGCAACGTGTGGTTGCAGCATGGTGCGAATTGCGCTTTCCGGCTGTACGCCAGCGAAACCATCGACCGGCTGGCCATCCTTGAACAGCACTACAGTGGGCAGGCTGCGGATACCGAAGCGCTCCGAAAGCGCTGCCTGGGCGTCGCAATCCACCTTGGCCAGCAGGAGTTCGCCGCCGTAACCCTCGGTGATTGTCGCCAGTATCGGCATCAATGCCTTGCAGGGCGCGCACCACTCAGCCCAGAAATCGACCAATACAGGTTTATGGAAAGAGTTTTCCAGAACGAAGCGGTCGAAATCCTCGGCGGTAACATCAAAAATGTAAGGCGATTGGCTCATGGGGCTTCCAGGGCTAAGGTGGCTATCGGGGTAATATGGTGGCGACTCAGGGATATTCAAGACCGGCGCCGTAGAGCGCAACCTGACGAAATTCCAGTGGTTCACCGAGGTCGGGCAGGGTCTGGCCAGACAATGTCTCGAGTCGGCGGTAGCCCGGGTGATGAAGATTGCGAACCCGGGAATCGGCGATCAGCACCCGTGTGCTGCGAGCCGTGAAATGGTCCAGAAACACGCGGTTGTCTGCATCGTAAAGCACATCGGCAGCCAGGATCATGTCCAGCGTGCCGTCAACTGCGAAAAAGTCCTCTGCCAGCTCGATGTCGAGCGCGTTGAGTTCGGCGTTCAGCTGGCTGGCCCAGCGCGCCGGAAGGTCCAGATCGCAGGCAATGCTGGTGCTGGCACCGGCGGCGCGGCAGGCAAGGGCGACGATGCCCGAGCCGGCACCAAAATCCAGCACCCGCTTGCCGCGTACCTGTTCTGGATGATCCAGTACCCAGCGGGCCAATGCCAGGCCGCTGCCCCAGCAGAATCCCCAATAGGGCGGTCTCTCCAGCAGGGCGCGCGTCTCCTCTTCGGCGAAAGCGCGATCCAGGTTGACCGGGTCCAGTAGCCACAGGCGCAATTCAGGCAGTCCCGGCAGCTCGGTAGGCACCAGACGTGCTGCGCTCAGCACCTCCTGCAGCACGGTTTCGAGTTGATTCAACAGCATCGAGAGCATCTTGTAGGTCGTAAGGACGGGCAGTGTAACCCTTCGCAGCGATTTATTAGCAGTCTGGTTGGGAGTAACATGGGGGCCGCTATTTTATCCTCAGGATTTTCCTATGCATTGTCCGTTCTGTGGCGCTCACGATACCAAGGTGATCGATTCCCGGCTGGTAACCGACGGGGATCAGGTACGCCGTCGCCGCGAGTGTCTGGCTTGTCAGGAGCGCTTCACCACCTTCGAGATTGCCGAGCTGGTGATGCCGCGGCTGGTCAAGCAGGACGGTCGCCGTCAGCCCTTTGATGAAGAAAAACTGCGTGCAGGCCTGCTACGCGCCATGGAGAAGCGGCCAGTCAGTGTCGAGGAAATCGAGGCTGCCATCAGCCGCATCAAACACAGATTGCGTGCCACCGGTGAGCGTGAAATCAAGGCTATGGTGGTCGGTGAAATGGTGATGGACGAGCTCAAGCAGCTGGACGAAGTCGCCTATATCCGCTTTGCCTCGGTGTATCGCCGTTTCCAGGATCTGGATCAGTTCCGTGAGGAAATCGAACGACTGTCGCAACGTGCCAAGGCCGAGCCGGATGTCTGATTCGGACATTCTTGACCGCCAGATGATGGCTCGCGCCGTGCAGCTAGCTGCGCGCGGCCTGTATACCACCGAACCGAATCCGCGGGTTGGCTGCGTGCTGGTACGTGACGGCGAGATCGTTGGTGAAGGCTGGCATGTACGGGCAGGCGAAGGCCATGCAGAGGTCAATGCGCTGGCCATGGCAGGCGCACGCGCCAAGGGCGCAACCGCCTACGTCACGCTAGAGCCTTGCAGTCATTTCGGCAAGACGCCACCCTGCGCCGACGGCCTGATCAAGGCAGGCGTAGCACGGGTCGTCGCAGCCATGCAGGATCCCAATCCTCAAGTCGCGGGTCGAGGCCTTGCCCGCCTGCATGATGCAGGTATCGTGGTGCAATGCGGTGTGCTGGAGAATGAGGCGCGCGCGCTCAATCCGGGGTTCATCAAGCGTATGGAAACCGGGCGGCCGTGGGTCCGCATGAAACTGGCGATGAGCCTCGACGGGCGCACTGCGATGGCCAGCGGTGAAAGTCAGTGGATTACCGGGCCCGAGGCGCGCGGTGACGTTCAGCGTCTGCGTGCGCGCAGCGGTGCGGTTATCAGCGGCGCCGACAGTGTGCTACTGGACGACTCGGCACTGACCGTGCGCGCTAGCGAGCTTGGATTGCCTGAAGCCGAAGCCATCGCCGCCGCAGCGCGCCAGCCGCTCAGGGTGCTGGTCGACGGGAGACTGCGGGTGCCGCTGGAAAGCCGGCTGTTTCGCCAGGCAGGACCGGTCTTGGTAGCCTGTCGCATGCAGCGTGGGCGCGCCCCGGACTATGGATTCGCCGGTGCCGAGCTGTTGTCCTTGCCGGATGAAGCAGGTGAACAGGTCGATCTTCAGGCCTTGCTGCTCGAGTTGGCCAGCCGTGGCTGCAATGAGGTGCTGGTTGAGTCCGGCGCCGGACTATCGGGCGCGTTCTACCGGGCCGGGCTGGTCGATGAACTGGTTGTGTATATGGCCCCCCGCTTGCTTGGCAGCCGCGGTCGTCCGCTGGTCGAGCTGCCCTTTGATTCCATGAGTGAAGCCCAGGATCTCGACATCATCGACATGCGTGCGGTCGGTCGGGACTGGCGTATTACCGCGCGACCGGTTTTTCCTTCCTGAGACAGTAATATGAGTGCATTTGAAGTTGTTCTGATTCTGCTGGCAGTGTTGGCTGTGGCGGGCGTGGTGCTGGAGGAGGTTACCCACGTCAGCAAGGCGATGGTGGTGTTGTTCTTTGGTACGCTGGCGTGGATTTTGATGTTTATTGCCGCGCCGGATGAACTGGCTCGTGCCAGAGTGCAGGAGGCACTGAATCACAATATTCTGGACATCGCCGGCCTCTGGCTGTTTCTGATGGCGACCATGACTTTTGTGGCGTACCTGAACAAGAAAGGGCTTATCGACAGCGTTATCTTCAAGATACTGCCAACCCATGTCAGCGAGCGTAAACTGCTGTTTCTTACGGCTATATTCTGCTTTCTGTTTTCCTCCATCGCCGACAACATCACCGCCACGCTGGTGTCCATGGCGCTGGTGCTGAGCCTGCGTCTGGAGCTGCGCAAGACGTTGCGGTTTGCCACGCTGGTGGTGTTCTCGGTGAACTCCGGCGGCGTAGCGATGATTACCGGTGACGTCACCACCCTGATGATATTTCTCGCCGGAAAGCTCGAAATCACCCATCTGCTGTTTCTTATCGTTCCTTCGCTGTTAGCGGTCCTGTTGCTGGCGTCGCTGTTATCCATCGGCATGAACGATCGGGTGGTGATCGATAAGAGCGCGAAGGTGCATTCGCAAAAGGTAGAGCGGGTCATTGCGACGATTTTCCTGCTGACCATCATCGGCACCATTCTGGGCAGTCTGTTGTTCGAAATTCCGCCGCTGCTGAGCTTCCTCGGCGGGCTGGCGCTGATGTTCCTGGTCGCGCATTTTCTTAATGAAGATGTGGCCAACGATCCGATCCTCGAATACATCCGCGCCATCGAATTCGAGACGCTGCTGTTCTTCCTCGGCATCCTGTTGCTTGTCGGCATGTTGCAGTTTATCGGCGTGCTGCATGGCCTCACTGCGTTGTATGACGTGGTACCGGTGTTGCTCGCCAACTTCCTGATGGGCGTGCTGTCGGCGCTGATCGACAACGTGCCCCTGACCGCCGCGCTGCTGAAATCCGACCTGGAGATGAGCGTGGCTGAGTGGATGGGGCTGACTTATGCTGTCGGAGTAGGGGGTTCCCTGCTTATAATTGGCTCCGCCGCAGGCATCGTGGCGATGAGTAAGGTGCCGGGGCTGACTTTCATCTCCTATTTGCGCAGCTTCGGCCTGCTGTTCCTTTCCTTCGCCGTCGGTTTCGTGGCGGTATATTTGACCGGATTGATGATCGAATGACCACGGGCTGACATCCAACCCCAACAGAGGCGTCTATGTTTACCGGCATTATCGAAGCGGTGGGCCAAATTCAGAGCATGCAGCCGCGCAGCGGTGACGTGCGAGTGTATGTAAAGACCGGCAAACTGGATCTTGCCGATGTGAAACTGGGCGACAGCATTGCCGTTAACGGCGTGTGCCTGACAGCCGTGGAATTGCCAGGCGATGGATTCTGGGCGGATGTGAGTCAGGAAACCATGCGTCGTACCGCCTTTACCCGGCTCAAGACCGGCAGTCAGGTCAACCTGGAGAAAGCGCTTACGGCAAGCACGCGTCTGGGTGGCCACATGGTCAGCGGTCATGTTGATGGCGTCGGGCATGTACTGTCGCGTAGCGAAGAAGCCCGCTCGGTGCGCTTTCGCATCGAAGCGCCAGCGGCGCTGGCCAGATACATTGCCGAGAAAGGTTCGATTACGGTTGATGGCACCAGCCTCACCGTGAATGCGGTGGATGGCGCTGTGTTCGATCTGAATATCGTGCCGCATACCATCCAGGAGACCGTGATGGGCGAGTACCAGCCCGGCCATCCGGTCAACCTGGAGGTCGACGTAATTGCGCGTTATCTGGAGCGCCTGTTGCTCGGTGACAAGGCTGCCGAGTCCGGTTCGGGCAGCACAATCAATATGGCTTTTCTGGCCGAAAACGGCTTCCTCAAGCCCTGAATTACGAGCCCGGGAGGGCCTTATGAAACTGAACACAATCGAAGAACTGGTTGAAGATATTCGTCTGGGCAAGATGGTCATCCTCATGGATGACGAAGACCGCGAAAACGAAGGCGATCTGATCATGGCCGCCGAGGCCTGCCAGGCGGAGCACATCAATTTCATGGCCCGGCATGGTCGCGGTCTTATCTGCATGCCGATGAGCCTGGAGCATTGCGAGCGGCTCAAGTTACCGCTGATGGTTCAACGTAACAGCTCGGGCTTCGGTACCAAATTCACCGTTTCGATCGAGGCGGCTGAAGGGGTCACCACGGGCATCTCTGCGGCTGATCGGGCGCGCACCGTGCAGGCCGCCGCCGCGCGTGATGCGGTTGCCGAAGATATCGTCAGCCCCGGCCACATTTTCCCGCTGATGGCTCAGCCCGGCGGCGTGCTGGCGCGGGCAGGTCACACCGAAGCGGCCTGCGACCTGGCGCGGATGGCCGGGTTTGGTGAGTCCGGGGTGATCTGCGAAATCATGAACGAGGACGGCAGCATGTCGCGTCGCCCCGAGCTTGAGGCTTTCGCCGAAGAACACGGTCTCAAGATCGGTACCATTGCCGACATGATCCACTATCGTCTGCTCAACGAACACACCGTGCAGCGCCTGTCCGAGCAACCGCTGGATACCGAACTTGGCAGCTTCAATCTGGTCACCTACCGCGATAGCCTCGATGGTTCGGTGCACCTTGCGCTGACCCTCGGTCAAATCGAACCCGAAGAGCCCACCCTGGTGCGCGTCCACAACATGGACCCTCTGCGCGATCTGTTCATGGTCAAGCAGCCGGGCCGCTGGAGCCTGCGCGCCGCCATGGCCAAGCTGGCCGAACAAGGCAATGGCGTGGTCCTGCTTTTGGGTAATCAGATGAACGGCGAGGAGTTGTTGTACCACGTCAGGCAGCTGACCGGCGATGAAGCACCGGCGCGGCGCCCGGCTACTTACAATACTGTAGGGGCTGGTTCGCAGATTCTGCGCGATCTGGGTGTGCGCAAGATGCGTCTGTTGTCCACGCCGATGAAATTCAATGCCATATCCGGTTTCGACCTGGAAGTAGTAGAATACGTGCCCTGCGAATAAACGCATTGATTTGCGGCTGCGCCATGGAGTGCAGCCGGTTCTTTAAGAGAGAGTAAATATGACTGCTATCCGTACCATTGAAGGCGATTTCGTTGCAGCCGACGGACGTTACGCACTGGTTGTAGGCCGCTTCAACAGCTTCGTGGTGGAAAGCCTCGTAGCTGGCGCTGTTGATACGCTCAAGCGCCACGGCGTCAAGGAAGCCGATATCACTATCATCCGGGTTCCGGGCGCCTTCGAGATTCCGCTGATGGTGCAGAAAGTAGCTGAACTCAAGGACTATGACGCCATCATAACCTTGGGTGCGGTCATTCGGGGCGGCACACCGCACTTTGAATATGTGGCTGGCGAGTGCGTCAAGGGTGTCGGAGCGGTGTCGCTGGACTTCGGCGTACCGGTTGCTTTCGGCGTATTGACTGTCGACAGCATCGAGCAGGCTATCGAGCGTTCCGGCACCAAAGCCGGCAATAAGGGCGCAGAGGCAGCCTTGTCTGCAATCGAAATGGTCAGCGTGATCAAGCAGTTGGGGGCTTAAGTGAGCGATTCCGAGCAGCAACCGCCGGCGGCCGGTCGCCCCAAGGCTTCAGCGCGTCGCAAGGCGCGCAGCATGGCGGTGCAGGCGCTTTACTCCTGGCAGATCGCGGGTATGCCGTTGTCTGATATCGAGGCGCAGTTTCGTACCGATAACGACTTCGGCAAGGTTGATGGCGCCTATTTCCATGAGTTGCTCACCGGCGTGCCGCGCAACCTCACTGAGCTGGATGGTTATCTCGATAGCGTGCTGGACCGTCCGGTGAAGGATATCGATCCGATCGAGTTGGCGGTACTGCGCATCGGCGTGTATGAACTGAGCAAGCGCATCGACGTACCCTACAAGGTCGTTATCAACGAAGGCATCGAGATGGCCAAGATCTTTGGTGCTACCGAGGGCCATAAATACGTCAACGGCATTCTCGACAAGCTGGCGCCACGCCTGCGCAGTGTCGAGGTCAACGCCTCCCGCCGGGGGCGTTGAAGCCCAGGGCTGGAGCCGCAGCCATGCCGCTGGGTGAATTCAAGTTGATTAATCGCTATTTCCAGGGCGCCGCTCTGGAAATGGCCGGCGACCAATCGGTGATAGCCCTCGGCATTGGTGATGACGCAGCACTGCTGGATATCCCCACAGACCGGCAGCTGGTGATCTCCACCGACTCGCTGGTACAGAACACGCATTTTCCCTCCCGTTATTCCCCGGATGACCTCGCGTATCGCGCACTGGCTGTCGCCGTCAGTGATTTGGCTGCCATGGCAGCGCGTCCACTGGCGTTCACGCTTGCACTGACATTGCCTGATGTTGACGAGGACTGGCTAGCCGGGTTTGCCCGTGGGCTGGCTGACGCTGCACAGGCTTTTCAGGTCAGTTTGATTGGTGGCGATACGACTCGCGGTCCTCTCAACATCGGAGTAACTGTTTACGGCGACGTACCGCGCGGGCTCGGTTTGCGGCGCAGCGGCGCGGTGCCCGGTGATCTGCTGTGTGTTGGCGGTCCGCTGGGTGACGGTGCTGGCGGGCTTGCCGTAGTGCTTGAACGCGATTTGCCGCCGGGGCTGTCGGCGGAACATCGCGATTATCTGAACCGGCGTTTCTGGCGCCCGGGCGCTCAGTGCGAGTTTGGGCAAGCATTGGCAGGTATCGCCAGTGCCGGGCTGGATGTGTCGGATGGTCTGCTTGCTGACGCAGGGCACCTCGCCAGCCGTAGCGGCGTAGCCGTGCATATTCGTGCCGCTGATCTTCCGCATTCGCCAGCGCTCGGTAATTGGAGCGCATCGCAACGGTTGCAGTGGATGTTGGGCGGTGGCGATGATTACGTGCTGCTGTTCAGCCTGCCGGCCGCCCACCGTGCTTCGCTTGATGCATGGCAGGCATGCGGCTGGGATGTCAGCGTGATCGGGGAGATCCGCGACGGAGAAGGCGTCTGGCTGGACCAAGGCGCCGGGCCGCAGCGTATCGCGCGGCCAGCCGGCTATAACCATTTTCAAGGAGCCGAATAAATGGCTGACTTACGCGAGCCTACGCCCGCATCCGTCTGGCGCAATCCGATTCATTTTCTGGCGTTCGGGTTCGGCAGCGGGGCTGCGCCCAAGGCACCTGGCACTTTCGGCACGCTGGCCGCCATGCCGTTCATCCTGCTATGGCAGCAGTTGCCGCCAGGTGGGTACAGCCTGGTGCTGGTATTCAGTACGCTATTCGGGATCTGGTTATGCCATCGCACCGCCGCTGATCTGGGCGTGCACGACCATGGTGGTATCGTCTGGGACGAGTTTGTCGGTGTATGGATAGCTCTGTGGCTGGCACCCGTTGGATGGGGATGGTTGGTCGCCGGTTTCTTGCTGTTCCGTTTGTTTGATATATGGAAGCCCTGGCCGATTGGTTGGGTGGACAGAAAGGTTCACGGTGGCCTGGGTATCATGCTCGATGACATTCTCGCCGGGTTCATGGCGCTGATCGCGCTGCTGATCGCCGAGGTCGCGCTGGGCCGGTTCTGATCAACTGTATGGATGCATAATCGCGGCTGATCATTGCCGCGGCCTTGAGACTGACAATGGATGCCGCTCAATGAATATCCCGCACCGCTGCGCACTGTTCCTCGCCTTGCTATTGATTGCTGCCCCGACATCTGCCGAACCCGTGGTACGCGTCGTTGGGCTATTCTCCGGCGCGGCGGTCATAACCATCGATGGCCAGCGGCATATGCTCCGTGTTGGTAAGCCGGGGCCGCAGGGTATAGAGCTGCTTTCAGCCGACAGTGACAGTGCTCGCCTCGCTATCAATGGCAAGCCTCGGGAGTTCCGGCTGCAAAAGGATTTCTCGCAGAGCAGTGCGCAGCCGGATAAGCAACGGGTGGTAGTACCGCGCGGGCAGGGAGGACATTTTCGCATTCAGGGCTCGATAAACGGCCATGGCGTGCCTTTCCTGATCGATACCGGCGCCACCAGCGTGGCAATGAACTCCGCCCATGCGCGGCGGCTGGGTATCGACTACAAGCTCGCCGGCACTCGGGTGGGCGTGACCACCGCCAGTGGCATCGCAAACGGATATCGCGTACAGCTGGAGCGTATCAAGGCCGGCGAAATCGAACTCTACAATATCGAAGGAATGGTGATAGAGGGCAGCTACCCCACCGAAGTTCTGCTGGGTATGACTTTTCTCAGCCGGCTGCGGTTGGTTGATGAGGGCAATATATTGGTCATGGAACGCCGCTATTGATCTTCGAGAGCACCGCTTCGCCCCCACTGCAATCCCCGCGCCCCCGTTCACTCTGATAATATATATGCCCTTTTATCGCAGTGGTTCACACAGGAGACCGGTGTGCCTGTCACCTTCGTCGCGTCATCCCAGCTTCCCACCCAGTGGGGTACTTTCACCATGCACGGTTTCCTCGAACCGGGAACGGGCAAGGAACATGTGGTGCTCACCATGGGAGATGTAGCGGACGGCCAGCCGGTACTGGGACGCCTGCATTCCGAGTGCCTGACTGGCGATGCGCTGTTCAGTCTGCGCTGTGACTGTGGTTTCCAACTGGAAGCGGCGCTCAAGGCAATTGCCGAGGAAGGGCGGGGGGCGCTGTTCTATCTTCGCCAGGAAGGACGCGGCATCGGCTTGATGAACAAGATCCGCGCTTACCATCTGCAGGACCATGGTGCCGATACCGTGGAAGCCAATGTGCAACTGGGATTCGGCGCGGATCAACGCGATTATGCCATCTGCAAGCCGATGCTGGCCCATCTGGGCATTACCCGGCTCAAGCTGCTGACCAACAACCCGCGCAAGGTCAAGGCTCTGGAAGGCTTCGGTATTCCGGTGGTCGAGCGCCTGCCGCTTCAGTTCGGCGAGAATCCGCATAACAGCAAATACCTGGCGACCAAGGCGGGCAAGCTGGGTCACCTGCTCGGCAAGATTCATCAGGCCGAGGCGGATTGATGATCGATACCCGAACGCACTGGAAAGCGCTTCAGCGCAATTGGCGTATGCAGTGCGCTGCGTCCCTGATTCTGCCCATCGCTTTGGTCTGGCTGCTCGGCGACGACTGGCAGCCCGTTCTGGATAGTGCAGCGGTGCCGATCTTCGTGGTCGGGCTGGCCAGTATATTCCTCACCGTCTGGCGCTTCCGGCAGTATAAATTCGCATTGATTGAGGCCGACGGCGGCGATGACTCGCCGGCCGCCGAACAGGCCTGGGCGCGGTTGCATCATCAGCAGCTGTTGGGCCTGCTCAACGCAAAACTTCCCGGCTGGATCGGTATGTTGCACTACGTTGCCACGGGCGAGATTATTCCGCTGATTCTGCTGGTGCTTGCCAGTCAGGGGGCCATGCTCATCTATCGTCCGCCCACTGCCCGGATGCAATGATGCGTGGCTGGCTACTGGCTGGCCTGTTGTTACAGAGTATCTGTGTACCCGCAGCCGAGCGGGTGGTCAGTCTGGCTCCGTTTCTTACCGACATGGTCATCATGCTCGACGCGACCGATCGGCTCGTCGGCGTTCTGAATGACGGTCACCTTCCCCCTGAAATCGACGACATTCCGCGCGTAGGGGGGCATCAGACTCTGTCGCTGGAACTGATCGTTTCGTTGAAGCCTGATCTCGTGCTCGCCTGGGACTCAGGCAACCCGCCAGCGTTACTCGACCGCCTGGAGGGCTGGGGCATACAGGTGCTGCGCTTTGATCCCAAGGATCTCTCAAGTATCGCCACAACAGTTGAAAGACTCGGGGAAGCGCTCAATGCGGCTGAGCGTGCGACCGAAATGAACCAGCGTTACCGGGCAGCTCTGGCTGAGCTTGCTGTCCCGGTCGATAACCGCTCGCCTGGCGTGTTCATCCAGTTGTGGGATGATCCGCTCTATACCGTCACGGGTAACCAGCTGATCGGCGACGCAGTGAAACATTGCGGCGGGCGCAACGTGTTCGAGAACCTGCCGGGATTGGCCCCGCAAGTGGGCAGGGAAGGGGTGCTGGCAGCCAACCCGGATCTGATCCTGGTGCTGGCAGACGATGGCAAGTCAGTGACCGAATGGCTCGACCGCTGGCGGCGTTTTCCGCAGCTCAATGCGGTGCGTCGTAACGGGTTACATGTCTTGGATAGCGACCGCCTGGTCAGGCCGACTCCCGGTGTACTGGACGGCGTTCAGCGCTTGTGCGAGCTTATCGAACGCCAGCGCAGGCCAGCGCAGGCCAGCGCAACCGGTTGATTGACCCAATCATCCCGAAGAATTCTCTGCCAGTTGAGGGCCTGCTGGTTGCTGCTTCCCTGGGCATTGCGATTTGGCATCGTTCAAGCCCTGCGCCTGGGTTTCCAGTGAGGTTTTGGCTACGCCATCCTTCCAGTGCAGCTTGATCACATACACGCTGTCGAAGTCTTCGCGGTGCCAGCGGTCGACGGCCAGACTCTCGTCCGCGTCTACCTCATCCAGCAGTTCGTTCATGATTTCCGATACATAGCCCCGGGACCAGGCAGTATAAATCGTGCTGTTGCGATATCGCCGGTCGGTCAGCTCATCAACGATTTCCTCAACGTCGTTCGCATTGAACTCGGTGTTGACCGGTAGTCCATGGGCAATAGCTGTGGGGGCGATGGTCAGGAGCGGGCGCAGATAGTTGAATTCTTCGTCGTCGGGCCCTTCTTCTACCCTTCGGTCGGGATTGGCAGCAAATACGTAATCAGGTGCGCCGAAGCGTTCCGGCAGCAGGGCAGGCAGAGCCAGGGAGCGATTGAGGCCCTGACAGTTCAGTTGCCCGAGCCCATCGTTGGGCTTCTCGGCATGCCGTAGAAAAACCAGCGTCTGCAAGGCCTCTTCGGGCTCAGGGGTACTGTCGAGCCCTGTGTAAATCAGCCAGGAGATGGCCAGCAAAGGAACGACGATGAGTGCACGGGTACGGTTGTTGAACATGGAAGACTGCCGGCGACTTGGGGGTTAGCCCAAGTATCGACAGTCTTTATTGCAGGAAGTTTTCAATGATAAACATTAGGTGATTTACTTATTGAAAACGTCAGGGCTCTCAGGTGTTTGCGAATTTTCCTATTAGTCATTCGACAGCGAGCTGCTGCCGGATGTACGGGTGCTAGATGTTCGGCGTCCAGGTAACCGCCAGTAGAGCAGCGCGACCCTGCTCCTGATAAGGATTGTCTATCGAAGGCGCTGGCCAAAAACCAGTCGGGCGCTGATAGCTACCTAGGTGGTAGTTCCGATCGAGTACGTTGCTCAGTTTCAAATCCCAGCGCAGTGCCGTACTGGCATGCCAGCTGGTTCGCAGATCGAGCGTACCGTAGCCGGACAGCGTTTCGCTATTGGCCGCGTTGGCGTAGCGCTGGCTGAACAGTTGCCAGGTTGCTCCAAAACCAAAATCGTTAAACTGGCGATCCATATCGAGACTCAAGCTGCGTTTAGCGCGCAGTTGCAGAGTGCCGCCGGTGTCGCGGTCACGCGGGTCAATGATGCTCAGCGCGGCACGGCTTGACCAGCCGAAGAGCTCACGCTCGGCGGATAATTCAAGGCCATTGATACGCGCTTGATCGATGTTTTCCACTTGGTTGGTAACCGTATCCCAGACAATCAAATCCCTTACGTCATTGCGATAGAGCGACGCCTCCAAGTGGCTTCCCGCTAGCTCGCCGCGCCACTGCAGTTCCCAGGTTTTTGAGCGCTCCGGGTCTAGCCCCGGGTTCGGTCCCCATGTCGGAGGACCGTACAAGTCCCGGAAAGTAGGAGCACGGAAGCCGGTTGCGTAACTGACGATCCACTGTTGGTTTTTCCCGCTCGGTATTGATAAGGCCGCATTCCATGTTTCTTCGGTGCCAAAATGCTGGTTGTCATCATGGCGAATGCCTACTTCGGTATTGAAGTGCTGCGTGGTCCAGCTGTGTTGAAGAAAGCCCGCCAGGTTCTCACGCCGAGTTTGGGTAAAAGAGTGGCTGGAGGATAGACGGTCGCGTTGCCAGTCACCGCCGAGTGTCAGGCGCTGCGCTGATGTGAGCTTCAGATGGTTGAGCCAGCTGGCGGAATGTCGGACGGTTTCGATGAACGCGTCGTTCCAGGATTGTCCTGATCCAACCACCTTATTGCGGTCTTCGCTACGGCCGAGCTCCAGGTGGCTTTGCCACATACTGGTTAGCTGCCCCTGTAAATAGCCACTATAACTGCGCACCCGGAACTGATCCTCCGGCGTACCGGGAGCGAGCTCATAAGCGTCATCGAATTCGTTTTTACCTTGTTGGTGGCTGGTGCTAAACCCGGCAGTCCAATAGTCGTTGAAATCGTGGTCCAGGCGCAAAAGCATGGCCTTGGTGCGCTGACCATCGCGGTCGCTGTCATAGCCAGCGTTGTCGGAGGTAAGGTCGTGCCCGAGCCTCTCGTCGAGGCTGGCGCCAAGTACGTAGCGGGTATCGTCGTTACCGCCGCTCAAATTGACGCTACGTTGATAAGTATTGTTGGTTCCTACAGCGAAGCGTACGCTGCGTTGGAAGCCTGGCTCGCCCTGGCGGGTAAAAATCTGAATCACCCCGCCAATCGCATCTGCGCCATATACTGAGGAGCGCGGCCCACGGATGACTTCGACTCGCTCGATATTGTCGATACTCAGATAATCCAGCCGCGCAATGCCGCCTGCGGCAGAGGCGATGCGTTGGCCGTCGACCAGTACTAGGGTCTGGGCCGTGTTACTGCCGCGAAGGAAGTAAGCTGGAATGCCCCCATTACTGTTCTGCTGCACTCCGGGCACTCGGCTCAGCAGTTCCGGAACGCTGCGCGCTTGTAATCGTTCTATATCGCTGCGAGTGAATACGTCGTGGGCCGCAAGGGCGGTGCTGCTCGGTTGTTCAAAACGCGAGGCAGTGATGACCGTATCCGGCAGGTCGAGGCTGTTGGCTGCTGCAACGGCAGACGCCAGCATGGCGGGAAAAAACAGGGCGAACTTGTTCATGTTGATCCTCAAAAGCATCTTTTGAGGAGGGCGAGGAGCCAGTGGAGTTGCCTGTGACGGAGGGCAGCATGCACCGACCGGGTGACGCCCTCCGCGACACCTCAGCTACGAACCTATTCAGTGCCGCCCAGAAGGGCATGGCGCATCGAGCGGGTTCTTCGCACAGGGCCGGTCTCCGGGCTCAGGATCGGGATTCGTTTTTACAGAATCCCGGGATATGTCGCCTTCCCATGTAGAACACAGTGGCGAGTGACATACCCGGCAGACAGGGTCTGCGATCCTTTACCGTTGCGGGGGCAGCGTCGGGGTTGCACCGACTTCCCGTTTCACCTGGCAGTTAAACTGCCAGGTACCCAGTGCGACTGGAAGCGGAGAGGACTCTAGGCGCTTTGCCAGTAGAGGTCAAGCGTGGTGGATGGCGGGAGGGAGCGACAGCCTGTCGCGAATCGAACGCTCGATGCCGGCTGCGTCCAGACCGCATTCAGCAAGCATCTCCGAGGGTTTGGCATGCTCGACGTACACATCCGGCAAACCCAGATTGAGTACCGGTTGATCAATGCCCTGGGCCATGAGCCATTCATTGACGGCACTACCGGCACCGCCCATGACGGCATTTTCTTCGAGCGTGACCACCAGCTCGTGCTGTTCGACCAATTGGCTGATCAGTTCGGTATCCAGCGGCTTCACAAAACGCATGTTGGCGACTGTTGCGTTGAGCGCTTCGGCAGCAATCAGCGCATTGGCATGCAGGGTGCCGAAACAGAGGATGGCCACTCGCTGGCCCTGGCGGGTAACGACGCCCTTGCCGATCGGAAGGGGTTGAAGCATGGAATCTATGGCTACGCCTGTGCCGGTACCGCGCGGGTAGCGTACGGCGGCCGGGCCGTCGTGCAGAAAGCCCGTCGTCAGCATCTGCCGGGTTTCGTTCTCATCGGCTGGCGCCATGATCATCATGTTCGGCAGGCAGCGCAGGAATGACAGATCGAAGCTGCCGGCATGGGTCGGCCCGTCTTCGCCCACCAGACCGGCACGGTCTATGGCAAACAGCACATCGAGATTCTGCACGGCGACATCGTGAACGACCTGATCATAAGCCCGTTGCAGGAAGGTAGAGTAGATGGCGACCACCGGCTTGACGCCGTCACAGGCCATGCCTGCTGCCAGGGTCACAGCATGCTGTTCAGCAATGGCTACATCGAAATATCTGTCGGGGAAGCGCTCGCTGAAAGCGACCAGATCCGAGCCTTCCTTCATGGCCGGAGTGATGCCGACCAGGCGTTTATCAAGCGCAGCCATATCACATAACCACTGACCGAAGACCGCCGAGTACTTCAGTTTCGCCGGGCCGCTTGCGGGGCTGGTGGAGCGCGAGGGCTCCAGCTTGGTAATGGCGTGATAGCCGATGGGATCCGCTTCGGCGGGCGAGAATCCCTTGCCCTTCTGAGTGACCACATGCAGCAGCTGCGGGCCGGGCAACCCACGCATATTGCGCAGGGTGCTGATCAGCAGGGGCAGGTCGTGACCATCGATGGGGCCGATATAGTTCCAACCCAGCTCCTCGAACAGAGTGCCCGGTACCAGCATGCCCTTGGCGTGCTCTTCGGTACGACGGGCCAGCTCCCATGCCTTCGGAATCTTGGACAGCACTTTGCGGCTGCCTGCTCGCATGTGCGAATAGGTGCGGCTGGAAAGAATTTTTGCCAGATAATTGGACAACCCGCCAACATTCCGCGAAATCGACATGTCATTGTCGTTCAGCACCACCAGCATGTCAGCGTCGACATCGGACGCATGGTTCAACGCTTCAAAGGCCATGCCGGCAGTCATCGCGCCGTCACCGATTACTGCGACCGAGCGTCGATCCAGCCCTTGCAGGCGAGATGCGATAGCCATGCCCAGAGCGGCACTGATGGATGTGCTGGAATGCCCGACACCAAAAGTGTCATAGGGGCTTTCAGCGCGCCGGGGAAAAGCTGCGAGACCATCCTTCTGTCTCAGAGTGTGCATCAGTTCGCGGCGACCGGTCAGGATCTTGTGCGGATAGGCTTGATGGCCGACATCCCATACCAGCCGGTCGTCAGGGGTCTGATAAACGTAATGCAGTGCGAGGGTCAGCTCGATGACGCCCAGGCCTGCACCAAAATGCCCGCCGGTCTGGCCAACGGTCCACAATAAATAGGCGCGCAGCTCGTCGGCCAGCTGCGGAAGGGATTCTTCATCCATGCCGCGCAGAACGTCGGTGTCGCTGATGCGATCCAGCAGCGGAGTGCTGGGACGCTCAAGAGGTATCTCGTGGAAAGTGCTAGGCATCAAACAGGGCTCTTGTGGCCACGCCCGGTGGCAAGAAAATAAACGAGCAGTTTACCCGATGCAGGTCAATAGCCCAACCTTGGCTTATCGTCGGCTCAGAATTGACGTTTGACTATGTAATTCGCCACCTGTCGGAGCCGGTCGGCGTCGGCATTGAAAGACTGCAACGCGGCGATTGCCTGATCGCGTAGGTCATTCGCCAGATCATGTGCCCCTTGTAGGCCAAGCAGGGCAGGATAGGTCGGCTTTTCCCGGGCTGCATCAGCGCCCTGTTGTTTGCCGAGTATGCTGGTTTCACTTTCGACATCAAGGATGTCGTCTTGGACCTGAAAGGCGAGACCAATGGCGTCAGCATAGTCGATGAGTGCTTTCAGCTGTTGCTCGGAAGCCTTGCCGCTAGCCAGAGCGCCGAGCTGAATGCTTGCAGAAATCAAGGCTCCGGTTTTGTGACGATGCATATCTTCCAGGGTTTGGATGTCCAGCTGCTGGCCCACTGCAGCAAGGTCGATAGCCTGTCCGCCGACCATGCCGCGCGGGCCGGCCGCTACGGCGAGAGTCTGCACCATGCGCAGCCGCGTTTCTGCGGGTATGTGCTCTGCGCCGCTGAGCCATTCGAAAGCCTGAGCCTGCAGTGCATCCCCTGCCAATATCGCGGTCGCCTCGTTATAGGCGCGATGGCAGGTGGGCTGGCCGCGGCGTAGATCATCATCGTCCATGGCGGGCAGATCGTCATGAATCAGCGAGTAGGCGTGCACCAGCTCAGCCGCCGCTGCGACGACATCGGCCTGCTCCGGCTGGCCGCCGAGTGCTTCACAACTGGCATAGGCCAGTAGCGGACGCACCCGCTTGCCGCCGATGGTGACGCTGTAACGCATCGCTGAAAATAGCTGTTCGAGACCGGGGTGGTTATTCTCGAAGCGCTGGGTCAGATAGCCATTGATACGACCTTGGCAATCGCGCAGGTAGCTATCGAAGTCACTCATTGGGCGGCGTATCCAGCGGTAGCGTCGTCGGGGTGCCGTTTTGCTCCACCAGCTGTTGAACCTTCTGCTCGGCTTGGGTCAGCGCCTGCTGGCAGTCACGGGTGAGCGCCACGCCTTGCTCGAAGGCAGTGAGAGAATCCTCGAGGCTGAGTTCGCCACTCTCCAAGCGCTCCACCAGTTGCTGTAGCGCACCTAGCGACTGCTCGAAATCAATGGGTTTTTTTCGGGCCATGATGATTACCTCGGTTGGGCTGATCCGCTCGGGCTGAACCTTACCCAAGCCCGCTGGGGCGGTCAATCAGGCATATATGACATAGAAATAATACAGACTCAGACCCCAGCCGATGGCAATGACCAGCCAGCGCAACCAGGCATCAGGCAAAGCGCGAGCAAAAAGCCCGCCGGCATAGCCGCCGCTGACCGTCCCCACCAGCATGATGAGCAAGGCCGGCCAGTGAATCGCCCCAGCGACGATGAACGTTATGGCCGCTACGCTGTAGATGGTTGAGGACATGAGGTTCTTGATGGCGTTGATTTCCAGCACCTCAGTACGGCCCGAGATGGCCAGGCTGGCTATCATCAGAATGCCCATTCCTGCGCCGAAGAAGCCGCCGTAGATCGACACCAGTAACTGGCATACGAAGCCGGTCGATCCGATGCGGTTTTCGCTCTGCAGTTCTTCGCCTTTGCGTACAAGCCGGCCGAGTTGCCTGCTGAAAGTAAATAACAGCGTAGCCACCAGCAGAAGCCACGGGATCAATAGCGTGAAGGTTTGATCAGTGGTGATCAACAACACCAGGCCACCTGCCAAGCCACCGATAAGCGCAGCAAGCATCAACGGCAAGAGGTAGCTACGCAGCGGTAATCGTCGCAACACATGGCGGTTGGCCATGGCAGCGGAAAGGCTTGCCGGCCACAGTGCGACGGCGTTCGTTGCGTTGGCGCTGACGGGGGGGATGCCGGCGGCGAGCAGGGCGGGAAAGGAGAAGAAGGTTCCGCCTCCAGCCAAAGCGTTCATCGCACCCGCGGCGAAGCCTCCCACAGCGATCAGTACTACGTGCCAGAAATCCATCTGATTCCTATGTCCGCATCAGTGGTTCCGCCCGGCTTCACCGGACAGTGTGCCTTTACCTAAAATCACCCCAGAGATGCTGAGCAATGCTCAGCGCGACAACCGGCGCGGTCTCGGTACGCAAAACCCGCGGGCCGAAACGCGTGGCCTGAAAGCCGGCCTTCTCCGCGCGGGCTATCTCCCCAGCGCTCAACCCACCTTCAGGGCCGATCAGCAGGGCAAGTGTCTCGGGTCTCTGGATGTTGAGCAGGTTTTCATCGGTGCGGTGATGCAGTACCAGGCGCAAGTCGGCGTCGACGTCGGCGAGCCAGTCATCCATTGCGGTAGGTGGGTGGATGTGCGGAACGACGCTGCGGCCGCATTGTTCACAGGCACTCACAGCGATCTGTTGCCAATGGTTCTGCCGTTTCTCAGCCCGTTCACCTTGCAGTTTCACTTCGCAGCGCTCGGTAGACAGCGGCGTGATTTCCGCCACTCCAAGCTCTACGGCTTTCTGAATCACCCAGTCCATGCGTTCACCGCGGGACATGGCCTGACCGAGATGAATGCGCAGGGAAGGCTCCGGCAGTCCGGGCATTGGTGGTTCCAGGCGCACGACTACTTCCCGTTTGCTGACCTCCAGAATACTCCCCGACCATTCCTGCCCCGAGCCATTGAAGATCTGCACCAGCGCCCCGGGTGCCAGGCGCAGCACTCGACCGATGTAATGCGCAACATCACCCGCGAGCGAGTATTCGCCCTCGGTCAGCGGTTCGTCCAGATAGAAACGGGATACGCGCATGCGATCAGTCCCGCGTCGCCAGCTGTATACCTTCCCAGGCTACGCTTGCCAGGTGATCGATCTGATCAGGGGTGATGACATAAGGGGGCATGAAGTACACCACATTCCCCAGCGGCCGCAGCAGGGACTCGTTCTTCAAGCCGTGCTGATAGACGCGGATGCCGCGGCGCTCCTGCCAGGGGAAGGGCGTACGGCTGCGCTTGTCCTTGACCATCTCGATGGCCAGCACCATGCCGGTCTGTCGAACGTCCGCTACGTGCGGATGATCAGCGAAATGGCTGGTTGCCTTATGCATATGTGCCGCCAGGGTGCGGTTAGCCTGAATCACATCGTTCTGCTCGAACAGGTCCAGCGTCGCCAGGGCCGCGGCACAGGCCAGCGGGTTACCGGTGTAGCTATGAGAATGCAGAAATGCGCGCATATTCTCATAATCGTCATAGAAGGCGTCATACACCTGGTCTGTAGTCAGGCACACCGCCATAGGGAGGTAGCCCCCGGTGAGCGCCTTGGACAAGCACAGAAAATCCGGACTGATATCGGCTTGCTCGCAGGCGAACATCGAGCCTGTGCGCCCAAAGCCGACAGCAATCTCGTCATGGATCAGGTGTACGCCGTAGCGATCACAGGCTTCGCGCAACAGCTTGAGGTAAACGGGATGGTACATCCGCATGCCGCCAGCGCACTGAATCAGCGGTTCGACAATGACCGCCGCAACCTCTTCGTGATTCTCGGCGAGCGTTCTCTCCATGTGCTCGAACATCTGTCGGCTGTGGGCTTCCCAGCTGACGCCTTCTTTCCGCTCGTAGCAATCGGGCGAAGGGACCGTGATGACATCCATCAACAGGGGTTCGTAGGTTTGCTTATACAGCGCGACGTCGCCTACAGCCAGGGCGGCGAGGGTCTCGCCATGGTAGCTGTTAGAGAGCGTAATGAAGCGTTTTTTGCGGGGTTGGCCGATGTTCAGCCAGTAATGGAAACTCATCTTCAGCGCGACTTCGATACAGGACGAGCCATTGTCAGCATAGAAGCAGCGGGTGAGCGGCGCAGGCGTCATCTGGACCAGACGTTCGGATAATTCGATGACCGAAGGGTGGCTGAAGCCGCTTAGAATGACGTGCTCCAGGGTGTCCAGCTGGTCTTTTATGCGCTGATTGATGTGCGGATTGGCGTGGCCAAAAATGTTTACCCACCAGGAACTCACGGCGTCGAGGTATCGATTGCCTTCGAAGTCATGCAGCCAGACACCGTCGCCCCGTTGGATCGGGATGACCGGCATGTGCTCATGGTCTTTCATCTGGGTGCAGGGATGCCAAAGCACAGAAATGTCGCGCTGCATCCATTGATTATTCAAGCCCATAATCGCCTCACCACGAGAAATGATGCGGCGATTGTACATGAGCCGTTATGTCACTGCAGGCCCTCAACGGGTGCCGAAGATCACCATTGTCTTGCCTTTCACATCAATGAGGCCCTGCTCTTCGAGATTCTTCAGCACGCGGCCGACCATCTCGCGTGAGCAGCCGACAATACGACCGATTTCCTGCCGGGTAATCTTGATCTGCATGCCGTCAGGATGGGTCATCGCATCAGGCTGTTTGCACAATTCGAGTAAGCTGCCTGCGACGCGGCCGGTGACATCGAGGAATGCCAGATTACCGACCTTGCGCGTGGTGTTGCGTAAGCGCTCGGCCATTTGACGTCCGACCGCATAGAGCAGCTCGGGGTCGCGCTGGCTCAGCTCGCGGAACTTGCTGTAGCTCATCTCCGCGACTTCGCATTCTGATTTGGCGCGTACCCAGGCGCTGCGGTCCTGTTGCGCCAGATGCTGATCGAACAGGCCCATCTCGCCGAAAAAGTCGCCCTGGTTCAGATAGGCGATGATCATTTCACGGCCGTGCTCGTCTTCGATGAGAATGGTCACCGAGCCTTTGACAATATAGAAGAGCGTTTCTGAAGAGTCGCCAGCGTGGATGATGGTACTGCGTGCGGCGAAGCGGCGACGGTGACAATAGGAAAGATAAGCGTCGATATTCTTTATTTTTGGTATGGGGGCTATAGCAACCATGTGATGTGTCCTTGCAGTGGGCTGATAAACTGGGTCCTTGGACAAAAAAACCGGACTATCCTTATGCTCCGTTATTGTGGTCCTTACCATAGGATGCCTGGCATCCATGCAGCCTCATTTCCGAGACCAAATCTGATTATGTCCAGTTTCACTGGAAATGGCCATACCGCCACTGCACCGTTTGGCCTGTGTTATTCTGCCGTTCTTTCGAATTGTGAATTGGTGCCGCTGGAGAGCATATGAAAGCGCATATCAAGTGGGTTGATGGGGCAATGTTCGTCGGCGAATCCGGCAGCGGTCACACGCTGGTAATGGATGGTCCGCCTGAAGCGGGCGGACGCAATATGGGTGTTCGGCCGATGGAGACCGTTCTGATCGGTTTGGGTGGCTGCGCCAGTTATGATGTGGTGAGCATACTGCGCAAGGCGCGGCAGGACATCCGCGATGTCCAGACCGTGCTCGAAGGTGAGCGCGCCGAGACTGAGCCGAAAGTGTTCACGGCGGTGCATGTACACTTCATCGTAAGCGGCAAGAATCTCAAAGAGCAGCACGTCAAACGGGCGGTGGAGCTTTCAGCGGAGAAGTACTGCTCTGCTTCGATCATGTTTGGCCGTGCTGGTGTGAAGATGTCGCACGATTACGAGATCGTAGAAGTAGACTGAGTTGGCTGTGGCCAGCTGCGCCTCAGGTGCGGTAGCTGGCCTTCGTCATGACCCGTGACATCAGCGTCATCGCCAACTTGACGGGTGCGGGGAATACAGCTCCCCCTGCGTCAAGGGCCTGGTTCCCGTGCTCAATCTCATCCTCTCGCATCTGTTCGAGAATAGCGCGCGATTTGACGTCATTCTCGGGCAGGTCTTCGAGGTGATCATCGAGATGCTTTTCTACCAGCTGTTCAGTTGCTGCAACAAAACCCAGACTGATCCGGTCGCTGACCAGCCCTGCGGCCGCCCCCATTCCGAACGACAGCCCATAGAACAGCGGGTTGAAAACACTTGGATGACTGCGCAGCTCGCGTAACCGCTGTTCACACCAGGCCAGGTGGTCTATTTCTTCGGCTGCCGCCTGCTCCATCTTGCCCCGCACCTCCGGCAGCTTCGCAGTAAGTGCCTGCCCCTGATACAAAGCCTGCGCGCAGACCTCCCCGGTGTGATTGATACGCATGAGCCCGGCGATATGCCGCCGCGCATTCTCGGGTATTTCGTCGGTGGTGATGTGCTGCGCCGGGGAGGGGCGGTTGGCTTGAGCCGCGCCGGGAATCAGCGTGCGCAGCGACTGATCAGCTTGAACCAGTAGTCGATCGACAAGGCTGTAGTGACGTGAAACGCTCATCGCGTACTCCTGAGGGCAGGTGGATGGGGGCGGGTGCCGTCCTGATGCGGAGGTTTAACCCGGCGGCCAGCCCATTTGCCGCTGACCGAGCACATGCAGGTGAATATGGTATACCGACTGGCTGCCAAATTCCTTGCAGTTGAATACCGTTCGGAACCCTTGGTCGCAACCCTGTTCCAGCGCCAGTTTCTGTCCGACATATGTCATATGCCCGACCAGCGCCCGGTCATCTTCGGTCATGTCATTCAACGTGGCGATATGCTTTTTGGGCAGTACCAGAAAGTGTACCGGCGCCTGCGGATTAATATCATGGAAGGCGATGACCTGGTCATCTTCATACAGGGTTTTAGCCGGGATTTTGCCTTCAGCTATCTTGCAGAACAGACAGTCCACTAGGTGCTCCTCATTATTCGCGTGCAGTCTTCAGTTTAACCAACCGTGGCGAGAATGAAACCACGTTCAGATTGCAGAGCGGTCAGTCAGAACGGCTTGAGCACTACCAGCAGCACAATGGCCACCAGTACCAGCACCGGAGCTTCATTGAACCAGCGGTAAAACACGTGCGAGCGCGTGTTCTTGTCAACGGCGAAGGTGCGTAGCAGGGCGCCGCAGGCGAAGTGGTAGACCACTATCAGAGCAACCAGCGTGAGCTTCGCATGCAGCCACGCCTGCTCCAGATATCCGGGCTGAAGCATCACCATCCACAGACCCAGTGCCACTGCTACCAGCATGGAAGGCGTCATGATGCCCCGATAAAGCTTGCGCTCCATGATCTTGAACCGTTCCAGGCTGGGCCGATCATCTGCCGCTGCGTGATAGACGAACAGGCGAGGCAGATAAAACAGGCCCGCAAACCAGGTGATAACAGCAATGATATGGAAGGCCTTGATCCAGAGATACACTGACATTCCTCAACTAGTTTCGGCACGCTGCCGACGATGGGATGGCTTTACTGGTAATTTGCTCCAGCGGACTCTTATCATAGAGGTCTATTTGCCATGTTCAATCGTTTTGGGGAGCAATCATGATCAGGATCGGCATTGTCGGCGGCACCGGGTATACCGGAGTAGAACTGCTTCGGTTGCTGGCTCAGCATCCTCAAGCGCAGGTTGAGGTCATTACTTCCCGCTCGGAAGAGGGTGTCCGCGTCATCGACATGTACCCGAATTTGCGTGGCCATTACGACAATCTGGTCTTCAGTGTCCCGGATGTTCAGCGGCTGGGTGCGTGCGACGTCGTGTTTTTCGCTACGCCACATGGAGTCGCGCACTCGATGGCTGCCGAGTTGCTGACGACAGGCGTTCGGGTGATCGATCTGTCCGCCGATTTCCGGCTAAAGAATGCCGAGGAGTGGGCGCAATGGTATGGCCAACCGCATGGTGCTGCCGATTTGCTTGGTCAGGCCGTCTATGGTCTGCCGGAAGTAAACCGGGAGGCAATACGCAGCGCGCAGCTGATCGCTGTGCCGGGATGCTATCCGACCGCGGTGCAACTGGGGTTGCTGCCTCTGCTTGAAGCCGGACTGGCCGATACCACGCGACTGATTGCCGATTGCAAGTCTGGTGTTAGTGGTGCAGGACGCGGCGCGAGCGTCGGCGCGTTGTTTGGCGAGGCGGGCGAAAGCATGAAAGCCTATGGCGTTATAGGGCACCGGCATCTGCCCGAAATCAGCCAGGGTTTGCGCCTCGCTTCAGGAGGAGAGGTCGGCCTGACATTCGTGCCACACCTGACCCCCATGATCCGGGGTATCCACGCCACGCTTTATGCAAACGTTACGGATCATTCTGTCGACTTGCAGCAGCTGTTCGTCGACCGCTATGCCGACGAGCCATTTGTGGATGTGATGCCGGCAGGAAGTCATCCGGAAACGCGCAGCGTCCGCGGCGCGAACCAATGCAGGCTGGCGGTTCATCGTCCGCAGGGCGGCGACCTGGTGGTAGTGCTCTCGGTAATCGATAACCTGGTCAAGGGCGCATCCGGACAGGCGATTCAGAACATGAACATCGCGCTGGGGCTCGAAGAAAGCCTCGGGCTCGCTCATCCGGCGATGATGCCTTGACCGATCAATTGCTGCGCCGGGTTCCGTTACGGCGCGGACATCGTCTTGCCGTGATTCCGGTGGAATCACGGTTCGCCCGCCTGGTCAGGCGCGTTTTGGCAGTATTCGTGTTACTGGCATTCCCTGCTGCCGCCTGGCTTGGCTGGGATGCCGCACTGCGTTCCAAATTGGTCGAAAACCATTCCCAGCTGCGCGATAGTCATCAAACGCTTCAGGCCGAGCTGGAGCAGACCCAGCAACGTTATCAGCAGCTGGAAGTCGATTTGCTGGTCGCGCGGGAGGCAGTGAGAGATGGTCGCAAGATCATTACCGATCTCGAACAGCAGCTCTTCAAGTTGCAGCAGGATCTTGCTATCTATCAGGGTGCCTTGGCGCCCAATGCAATGGTGCCGGGTTTGCGCTTTCAGGCATTCGAATTGCAGCCCACCGAGCGCCCCGATGTGTTTCGCTACAAGGTTATGGTCAGCAGGGTAGGTAGCGAGAGCGAAACCACGCAGGCTACGCTCTTCATTGAGGTGCACGGCTCGCGCGACGGCGAAGAAGTAGTGATACCTTTATCAAGCATGACTACAGTTGGTGATGATGAAGGGCTGGCGCTGGACTTTCGCTATTTTCAGGTGCTGCCGGCCAATGGCAGGGAAGCCGAATTGTCGCTTCCAGAAGGGTTCCAACCTAAACGTGTGCATCTACGTGCCGAGCATGATGGCAAAACGTTGGTAGAACAGATGTTCGACTGGACAGTAACGGGAGCAAAGTCCTGATGTGGAAAACCGAAAAGCTAAAAAAAATGGACATCAGTCAGTTTGGTGGAAAGACAACCGTCATAGCGCAGGATGCGGTGGTGCGGGGCGATATCCGCTTCCAGGGCGCGTTGCAGATCGATGGGCGGGTTGTTGGCAGCATTGAAGCCGAGCAGGGTCTGGTTCGGGTCAGCGAGCATGGTCAGGTTGAAGGCGTGATCCGAGCGCCCAGCGTCAAAGTGAACGGTCAGGTAATCGGTGATGTGTATGCGTTCGAGCATCTGGAACTGGATGCCAACGCCCGCATTAACGGAGACCTGCACTACCGTTTCATGGAAATGGTAATGGGCGCCCAGATCAGCGGTCAGCTCAAATATCTGGGTAATGAGCTGGCCAATGACGAATTGCCGGTTAATCTGGCATCGATAGCAAACGAGCCGGGTGAATAGTTGACCAAAAGACTCGGGTTAACCATAATATCGGGTCTGTTGTGCTGCGGTACCCGCTGCTGGAGGTTGTATGTCGACTGCTGAAATCTTTACCCCCACTCCGTTGAATTTCTCCGATAGCGCGGTTGGCAAAGTGCGCGCTCTTATTGAAGAAGAAGGTAACGAACGCCTCAGCCTGCGCGTGTTTGTAACAGGCGGCGGCTGCTCCGGGTTTCAATACGGGTTCACCTTCGACGATGAGTTGGCTGAAGACGATACGGTTGTCGAGCGCGGCGGTGTGAGGCTGGTGGTGGATCCGATGAGTTTTCAGTACTTGGCTGGTTCAGAAGTCGATTATCAGGAAGGGCTCGAAGGGTCTCGTTTCGTGATCAATAATCCTAATGCGGCCACTACTTGCGGCTGTGGTTCATCATTTTCCATCTGAACCGGTAGTTAGCGTCCTAGTGGGCCGGTTAGCGTAGCCTTCTCGTCATCTCACCGCCTTCGTCCTGTTAAGCGCGCTTCATGGTCTTCTTGCACTTTTGAACAGTCTGGACCGAGTAGCGCCGGCTTCCCTTCGCTGAGCAGGAGTAAGGGTTTGTCCAAGCGAGCGAAACAACCCTTAGCCAGTCTGGTTTTCTTTCCTGCTGCTACCGCCTACGGCGCATTGATCTTGCCGTGGTCCGTGCTGGCACAGCTTGGACTATTGGCTGCGCCTCCTGGCCTGGTCAGTTCGATCGGTCATGCGCACGAGATGTTGTTCGGCTTCGCTATCGCAGTTGTAGCGGGCTACGTGCTCGGCCCGCAGCCGCGACGATGGCTGGCGGCGACGTTTTCCCTCTGGCTTTTTGCGCGTATCGCTTTCCTGGGCTGGCCAGCAAGTTACCTGTCGGCGTTAGCCAATATCCTGTTCGTTGCTGTGCTCGCTTATAAAGCGGTGCCGCGTTTCGCTGGCGCAAAAAAATGGCGCAACAAAACGCTTGCGCCCATTCTGCTCGGGTTATGTGTGGCTGGGGCGGTATTTCAAGGTCTGACGCTAGCCGCCAACGCAAGGGCGGTCCACGGATTGTTTTTCGAGGCGATTCTGTTACTGAGCGCCCTCATGTTCTTCATGAGTGGAAGGATGCTCGCGCCCGCCATAGCGACGCACCTGTTGAAGCAAAATTATGAGCTTCGGGCCCGGCTTCAGCCGCAGCTAGAGGGATATGTTCTTCTGTTGCTGGCTTCGGCTCTTATCGCCAATCTTCTTTCTGGTGAAGCGGCACAGTTGATTGCGGGAATCGCGCTCTTTGCCGCAGCAGGGTTTGCCTTGGTCCGGCTGCTGCGTTGGCCTGTCTGGCGGTGTCGGGATCGGCCGGATCTGGTTGCTCTGGCGTCGGGGTATGCCTGGCTGGTTTTCGGATGGCTTCTGATCGGTAGTGCGTTGCTTTTCCAGGCGCTGCCGTTGTCCACTGCCTTGCACGGGATCAGTGTCGGAGCGTTGGGAAGCCTGACGCTTACAGTTATGGCGCGTAGCCAGGCACAGCGAACTCAGAAAAACGCTAATGCCGCACCGGCAATCTATCTTGCAGCAGGGTTGATCAGTCTTGCTGCCATAGCTCGAATTCTCGCGGGTACGCTTCTGCCGGTCGCGGGAATGCATCTGTTGGCTGCCGCCAGCTGGAGTGTCGCGTTCCTCAGCCTGCTGATATTCCTGTTCAGGTTCAGAAAAGTGGCCGGCAAAACAGCGCGATCTTGATCACGCCGGATACAACGCGCCGAGAATTCGCGTGCCTCGCGCTCCCGTGACGACGGGTAGGTTCGAGGTCTCCCGGTTATCAAAGCGCCACGCCAACCAGGCGAAGGCGATGGCTTCCATCCAGTCGGGGTCAACGCCTACTGCATGAGTGCTTCTGACCGATAGCGGCGCCAGTAATTGCGCGAGACGTTCCATCAACCAGCGGTTGCGTGCGCCGCCGCCGCACACATAGATCTCTGCCGTATCGGTAACATTGGCAAAAACATCCTGAGCGATGGATCGGGCGGTGAGCTCTAGCAGAGTCGCCTGGATATCGGCAGGATCGAAGGTTCCGCTTGCTTGTTGCAGAGCGGCATCCAGCCAGGACGCGTTGAAATATTCCCGGCCAGTACTTTTCGGTGGCTGGCGCTGGAAATAGGAATCGCTCAGCATGTACGCCAGAAGTTCATCATTCACTTTGCCGCTTCGTGCCCAATTACCGTCGCGATCGAAGGCTTCGCCATGATGTCGATTAATCCAGTGATCAAGTAGCACGTTACCCGGGCCGCTATCGAAACCCGTGACACTTTGATTGGGACGCAAGACCGTCAGGTTGGAAAAGCCGCCTATATTGACCAGAACGCGAACGGCTTCCGGGGAGCTGAGCAGCCACTGGTGAAACGCTGGGACCAGTGGCGCGCCCTGACCTCCGGCTGCTAGATCGCGGCTGCGAAAGTCAGATATAACGGAAATTCCGCTGAGTTCGGCTAGCAGAGCAGGGGCGCCGATCTGACAGCTAAACCCTTGCTCGGGATGGTGCCGTATTGTCTGACCATGGCTCCCGATTGCCTTGACCTGTGATGCATCGATCGAATGTTTGGCCAGTAGCATATCGATCCCGCTGGCTGCGAGCCTGGCCCACGCCATGCCGGCGAGCCCGGCTCGATGGATCTCGTCCGGGCCTGAATTACACAGAGTGAGTAGATCGTTATAAAGGGAAGGGGGGAATGGCAGGCAGGTCGCACCTATCAAGGTGGCCTGCTGACCTTCGACGGAAACCAGAGCGATGTCGATACCATCCAGGCTGGTGCCTGACATGATACCGACATAGAACCCGGACATTATTCTTCCAGTGACGCCAGCTGAGTACTGCCCTGTTGATCAAGCTTGGCCATGAGGCTGTTGCTGATTTCCAGGAAAGCGGTGCGCTCTGCTTTTGGAATGGGGTCGGATACAGGCAGCTTCACGTTAAGCGGGTCAACGTGCGTTCCGTTTACCAGAAATTCGTAGTGCAGGTGCGGCCCGGTGGAGAGACCTGTGGTCCCCACATAACCTATTACCTGGCCTTGGGAAACGTTGTCTCCGGCTTTCAAACCCTTGGCAAAGCGGCTCATGTGAGCATACAAGGTCTGGTATTTTTGACCATGCTTGATTACCACGGTATTGCCATAACCGCCCTTGCGTCCGGCATGCACGACGCGACCGTCACCCGTCGCGCGAATCGGCGTGCCGGTGGCTGCGGCGTAATCAACCCCGCGATGTGGCCGTACGGTTTTCAGTACCGGATGACGGCGGTTCGGGTTATAGCGCGAGCTGATGCGGGCAAGCTCAACGGGGGTACGGATGAAGGCCTTGCGCATGCTGGTACCGTCTGCACGGTAATAGCTGCTGTTGCCGTTTTTATCGGTGTACCGGACGGCGGTGAAAATTTTGCCGCGGTTGGTAAAGCGCGCCGCCAGGATGTTATTGGTGCCTACCCGTTTCTCGCCCACGTGCAACTCTTCGAACAGAATTTCGAAAGAGTCACCCTTGCGGATCTCACGGGCGAAATCGACGTCGTAACCAAAGATGTTGGCCATCTGCATGGTCAGGTTATGCGACAGGCCGGCTTTCTGGGCTGAGAGGAACAGCGAGCTGTTGATTTCACCCTTGGCGAACCGCGTCCGGACATCCGGCTTGATGCTCTCAGTCGTGAACGCAAAGGTACCGCCTTTTTTGTCCAGACGGATCGTTTCAAGATCATTAAGTTTGGAGCGAATGGCTAACAGCTCTCCGGTCTCGTCCTTCTTGAATTCCACAACCTGGCCGACCTTCAGCCGGGTGAACCGTTGCGCATCTTTGCTGCTGGACACAACAGAGTGAAGCGAGGCAGCGGAGAATCCGAGCTGGCTGAATAGCACCGACAACGTATTGCCTGCGGCAACGGTGACGCTTATCCAGTCGGTCGGAGGCGAATCGGTCGTTTCGGCCAGTTCGGCAGAAGTTGATTCCGGAGCTGTGGCGCGCGATTGCAAGATCGCAGGAGAAGCTTCCGTTTGAATCGGCGTTTCGGTAGGGTGGGCCAGTTGAAGTGGAGAAGCAACTGTGACTGTCTCGCTGATCAGCGCATCCAATTGATCAGAGACCGAAGGTTGTCCTTCCAAGATTGGGGACGTTTCCAGTTCAAGCGGAACGAACGTCCGGCGCGCTTCAACATCCGTCGTAGGGATGACGAGCAAAAAAATGCTTAGCGCTGCAGCGATTCCGCTGGCCGCCATGATATGGCTTTTAGGATATCGCGGCGTCTTTGTCTTTTGAGGAGGCATAAGCGCTCTTGTGGTTGATTCTATGGATTATTGACTAACTTGCTAAATTATAACTGAAAGCCCTTAGGCGCAAGCCATAATGTGCGTCGTCCGTCATTTTTACAACGCAGCCTCTTGACGATTTTCCGTCGCGCCGGGCGCCGCATGATTTGTACATCGGCCGTGCACGCTTGAAATTGAGCGGCAATGTTGTAAGGTTTGCTCCTTTTTTATTCCAGACAGGCAGGGTTTCCGACATGAAGCCGGTTGACGAGCAGTTGGCGCTAATCAAGCGCGGTGCGGAAGAGATTCTCGTAGAAAGCGAACTTCGCGCCAAGCTTGAGCGTGGCGTGCCGCTGCGAATCAAGGCAGGGTTTGATCCGACTGCTCCGGATCTGCATCTTGGGCACACCGTCCTTATCAACAAGCTTCGCCAGTTCCAGGACCTTGGTCACCATGTACTGTTCCTTATTGGTGACTTTACGGGAATGATCGGCGACCCCTCAGGAAAGAACATCACTCGGCAGCCGTTGACGCGTGAGCAGGTTCTGGCTAATGCCGAAACCTATAAAGAGCAGGTGTTCAAGATTCTCGACGCCGAAAAGACGCAGGTCCTGTTCAACTCCGAATGGATGGACAAGCTTGGCGCGGCTGACATGATCCAGTTGGCGGGCAAATACACTGTAGCCCGTATGTTGGAAAGGGACGATTTCGATAAGCGTTACAAGGGCGGTCAGTCGATAGCGATCCATGAGTTTCTCTATCCGCTGGTGCAGGGATACGACTCAGTAGCGATGAAGGCTGATGTAGAGTTGGGCGGCACGGATCAGAAGTTCAACTTGCTGATGGGGCGCGAGCTGCAGCGGCAGTACGGACAAGAGCCTCAGATTACTCTTACCATGCCGTTGTTAGAGGGGTTGGATGGCGTCAAGAAGATGTCCAAATCGCTGGGCAACTATGTCGGTATCAATGACGTGCCGGGCGAGATGTACAGCAAGATTGTGTCGATGCCGGATGCATTGATGTGGCGTTACTTCGAGTTGCTCAGCTTCCGCAGCATGGCTGAGATCGATGCCTTTCGTGCCGATGTAGAGAAAGGCGCTAATCCGCGGGATGTCAAGATCAAGCTTGCCGAAGAGTTGGTGGCGCGCTTCCATGGAGAGGAGGCCGCAGCGAATGCTCATCGTTCAGCAGGTAACCGTTTGGCTGAAGGCGAGTTGCCCGACGATATGCCCGAGGTTGTGTTGGAGACTGATGGGTCTTTACCGGTTTCCGCTGTGCTGAATAGGGCGGGTCTGGTCAAGAACGCGGCGGCCGCAAGAGACCTGCTCGCGGCGGGCTCTGTCAGAGTGGACGGCGCCGTTGTAGAGCGCAGCTTCGAGTTCAAGCCGGGCTCTGAATATGTATGCCAGGCAGGCAAGAAGAAATTTGCCCGTATTCGTATCAAAACGGCTTGACGACAAATCTCACAGGCCTATAATGCGCGTCTCCCAAGTCAGGGTGCTTTGGAATAAGCGCTTAGTAATCAATAAGTTAGAGATAATTTAGTGGTTGACAGGCTGGGAAGAAGGCGTAGAATGCGCCGCTCTGCGAAGGGCTGGCTGGATCGGTTGTTCGCAGCGATGAGATGACTCATCAAGGTTTACGGAAGGTGTTGACAGTGAGCTTGGCTCCTGTAGAATGCGCCTCCCTGGCACGGAACAGCAGCGCTGTTCAGGCCACTCAGGCAACAAGTGAAGCAGCAAAAATACTTCACAAAATTGCTTGACGGATCAGAAGGTTAGCGTAGAATACGCGGCCTTGGTCAGGCGGAAACGCCGGCCGAATCGCTCTTTAACAATCTGAATCAAGTAATTCGTGTGGGTGCTTGCTGAGTTGCTCGATGATCGCAAGATTATCAGCCAAGCAAGTTACTCTGTGAATTCATCGAGTTTATTTGTAAAGCTGAGCCAAGTTTAGGGTTTTCTCAAAACCCAAGCAGTTTTTTAACTGAAGAGTTTGATCATGGCTCAGATTGAACGCTGGCGGCAGGCCTAACACATGCAAGTCGAGCGGTAGAGAGAAGCTTGCTTCTCTTGAGAGCGGCGGACGGGTGAGTAATACCTGGGAATCTGCCTGATAGTGGGGGATAACGTCCGGAAACGGGCGCTAATACCGCGTACGTCCTACGGGAGAAAGCAGGGGATCTTCGGACCTTGCGCTATCAGATGAGCCCAGGTCGGATTAGCTTGTTGGTGGGGTAATGGCTCACCAAGGCGACGATCCGTAACTGGTCTGAGAGGATGATCAGTCACACTGGAACTGAGACACGGTCCAGACTCCTACGGGAGGCAGCAGTGGGGAATATTGGACAATGGGCGCAAGCCTGATCCAGCCATGCCGCGTGTGTGAAGAAGGTCTTCGGATTGTAAAGCACTTTAAGTTGGGAGGAAGGGTTGTTGCCTAATACGTAGCAACTTTGACGTTACCAACAGAATAAGCACCGGCTAACTCTGTGCCAGCAGCCGCGGTAATACAGAGGGTGCAAGCGTTAATCGGAATTACTGGGCGTAAAGCGCGCGTAGGTGGTTCAGTAAGATGGGTGTGAAATCCCCGGGCTCAACCTGGGAACTGCTTTCATAACTGCTGAACTAGAGTACGGTAGAGGGTAGTGGAATTTCCTGTGTAGCGGTGAAATGCGTAGATATAGGAAGGAACACCAGTGGCGAAGGCGACTACCTGGACTGATACTGACACTGAGGTGCGAAAGCGTGGGGAGCAAACAGGATTAGATACCCTGGTAGTCCACGCCGTAAACGATGTCAACTAGCCGTTGGGAACCTTGAGTTCTTAGTGGCGCAGCTAACGCACTAAGTTGACCGCCTGGGGAGTACGGTCGCAAGATTAAAACTCAAATGAATTGACGGGGGCCCGCACAAGCGGTGGAGCATGTGGTTTAATTCGAAGCAACGCGAAGAACCTTACCTGGCCTTGACATGCTGAGAACTTTCCAGAGATGGATTGGTGCCTTCGGGAACTCAGACACAGGTGCTGCATGGCTGTCGTCAGCTCGTGTCGTGAGATGTTGGGTTAAGTCCCGTAACGAGCGCAACCCTTGTCCTTAGTTACCAGCACATAATGGTGGGCACTCTAAGGAGACTGCCGGTGACAAACCGGAGGAAGGTGGGGATGACGTCAAGTCATCATGGCCCTTACGGCCAGGGCTACACACGTGCTACAATGGGCGGTACAAAGGGTTGCCAAGCCGCGAGGTGGAGCTAATCCCGAAAAACCGTTCGTAGTCCGGATCGGAGTCTGCAACTCGACTCCGTGAAGTCGGAATCGCTAGTAATCGTGGATCAGAACGCCACGGTGAATACGTTCCCGGGCCTTGTACACACCGCCCGTCACACCATGGGAGTGGGTTGCACCAGAAGTAGCTAGTCTAACCTTCGGGAGGACGGTTACCACGGTGTGATTCATGACTGGGGTGAAGTCGTAACAAGGTAGCCGTAGGGGAACCTGCGGCTGGATCACCTCCTTAATCGATAGATCTCGACACTCTTCAAGCACTCACACGAATTACTTGATTCAAAAGAAAGGCGATTGGGTCTGTAGCTCAGTTGGTTAGAGCGCACCCCTGATAAGGGTGAGGTCGGCAGTTCGAATCTGCCCAGACCCACCAATTGTCGAGGTGCGACGGTTCTTAAAGGGGCCATAGCTCAGCTGGGAGAGCGCCTGCCTTGCACGCAGGAGGTCAGCGGTTCGATCCCGCTTGGCTCCACCAAGACAGACCGACGTACCGACGCAACAACAACGCCTTAGCTGGACCTAGAGTTCATACATGAATGATTGCCTCAGGGTAGATCATTGATGTCTGGTCTTTATACCAGCCGCTCTTTAAAAATTTGGGAAAGTGATAGAAGTAAGACAAGACATAGCACTGTGTTTCACTGCACAGGGTTATGGCTAAGGTAACTTGTAATCTCAACGCAAGTTCCGGATTGTCGTGAAATCATGTCGATATAACATGTGACTTCATCAGTCGCGCTGGCAACAGCACAGATTGTTTGGGGTTATATGGTCAAGTGAATAAGCGCATACGGTGGATGCCTTGGCAGTCAGAGGCGATGAAAGACGTTGTAGCCTGCGATAAGGTTCGGGGAGCTGGCAAACAAGCTATGATCCGGACATCTCTGAATGGGGAAACCCACCCAGCATAAGCTGGGTATCACACACTGAATACATAGGTGTGTGAGGCGAACCGGGGGAACTGAAACATCTAAGTACCCCGAGGAAAAGAAATCAACCGAGATTCCCCAAGTAGTGGCGAGCGAACGGGGAGCAGCCCTTAAGCAGTTTAGAGTTTAGTGGAACGCCCTGGAAATGGCGGCCGTAGTGGGTGATAGCCCCGTACACGAAAGGCTCTTAGCTGTGAAATCGAGTAGGACGGCGCACGTGAAACGTTGTCTGAACATGGGGGGACCATCCTCCAAGGCTAAATACTCCTGACTGACCGATAGTGAACCAGTACCGTGAGGGAAAGGCGAAAAGAACCCCTGTGAGGGGAGTGAAATAGAACCTGAAACCGTATGCGTACAAGCAGTGGGAGCGGACTTGTTCCGTGACTGCGTACCTTTTGTATAATGGGTCAGCGACTTATATTCTGTGGCGAGCTTAACCGTATAGGGGAGGCGTAGGGAAACCGAGTCTTAATAGGGCGAACAGTCGCAGGGTATAGACCCGAAACCGGGCGATCTATCCATGGGCAGGTTGAAGGTGCCGTAACAGGCACTGGAGGACCGAACCGACTACCGTTGAAAAGTTAGCGGATGACTTGTGGATAGGAGTGAAAGGCTAATCAAGCTCGGAGATAGCTGGTTCTCCTCGAAAGCTATTTAGGTAGCGCCTCGTGTATCACCACTGGGGGTAGAGCACTGTTTGGGCTAGGGGGTCATCCCGACTTACCAACCCCATGCAAACTCCGAATACCAGTGAGTGCGAGCACGGGAGACACACGGCGGGTGCTAACGTCCGTCGTGAAAAGGGAAACAACCCAGACCGTCAGCTAAGGTCCCAAAGTTATGGTTAAGTGGGAAACGATGTGGGAAGGCTTAGACAGCTAGGAGGTTGGCTTAGAAGCAGCCATCCTTTAAAGAAAGCGTAATAGCTCACTAGTCGAGTCGGCCTGCGCGGAAGATGTAACGGGGCTCAAACCATACACCGAAGCTACGGGTGCATCTTAGGATGTGCGGTAGAGGAGCGTTCTGTAAGCCTGTGAAGGTCAATTGAGAAGTTGGCTGGAGGTATCAGAAGTGCGAATGCTGACATGAGTAACGACAATGGGAGTGAAAAACTCCCACGCCGGAAGACCAAGGGTTCCTGCGCAACGTTAATCGACGCAGGGTGAGTCGACCCCTAAGGCGAGGCCGAAAGGCGTAGTCGATGGGAAACGGGTTAATATTCCCGTACTTCTAGTTACTGCGATGGGGGGACGGAGAAGGCTAGGCCAGCAAGGCGTTGGTTGTCCTTGTTTAAGGCGGTAGGCTGGGATCTTAGGTAAATCCGGGATCCTAAGGCCGAGAACCGATGACGAGCTTTCTTTTAAGAAAGCGAAGTGGTTGATGCCATGCTTCCAGGAAAAGCCTCTAAGCTTCAGGTAACTAGGAATCGTACCCCAAACCGACACAGGTGGTCAGGTAGAGAATACCAAGGCGCTTGAGAGAACTCGGGTGAAGGAACTAGGCAAAATGGCACCGTAACTTCGGGAGAAGGTGCGCCGGCTAGGGTGAAGGATTTACTCCGTAAGCTCTGGCTGGTCGAAGATACCAGGCCGCTGCAACTGTTTATTAAAAACACAGCACTCTGCAAACACGAAAGTGGACGTATAGGGTGTGACGCCTGCCCGGTGCCGGAAGGTTAATTGATGGGGTTAGCTTCGGCGAAGCTCTTGATCGAAGCCCCGGTAAACGGCGGCCGTAACTATAACGGTCCTAAGGTAGCGAAATTCCTTGTCGGGTAAGTTCCGACCTGCACGAATGGCGTAATGATGGCGGCGCTGTCTCCACCCGAGACTCAGTGAAATTGAAATCGCTGTGAAGATGCAGTGTATCCGCGGCTAGACGGAAAGACCCCGTGAACCTTTACTATAGCTTTGCACTGGACTTTGAATTTGCTTGTGTAGGATAGGTGGGAGGCTTTGAAGCGTGGACGCCAGTTCGCGTGGAGCCAACCTTGAAATACCACCCTGGCAACTTTGAGGTTCTAACTCTGGTCCGTTATCCGGATCGAGGACAGTGTATGGTGGGTAGTTTGACTGGGGCGGTCTCCTCCCAAAGAGTAACGGAGGAGTACGAAGGTGCGCTCAGCACGGTCGGAAATCGTGCGTAGAGTATAAAGGCAAAAGCGCGCTTGACTGCGAGACCAACACGTCGAGCAGGTACGAAAGTAGGTCTTAGTGATCCGGTGGTTCTGTATGGAAGGGCCATCGCTCAACGGATAAAAGGTACTCCGGGGATAACAGGCTGATACCGCCCAAGAGTTCATATCGACGGCGGTGTTTGGCACCTCGATGTCGGCTCATCACATCCTGGGGCTGAAGCCGGTCCCAAGGGTATGGCTGTTCGCCATTTAAAGTGGTACGCGAGCTGGGTTTAGAACGTCGTGAGACAGTTCGGTCCCTATCTGCCGTGGACGTTTGAGATTTGAGAGGGGCTGCTCCTAGTACGAGAGGACCGGAGTGGACGAACCTCTGGTGTTCCGGTTGTCACGCCAGTGGCATTGCCGGGTAGCTACGTTCGGAAGAGATAACCGCTGAAAGCATCTAAGCGGGAAACTTGCCTCAAGATGAGATCTCACCGGGAGCTTGACTCCCCTGAAGGGCCGTCGAAGACTACGACGTTGATAGGCTGGGTGTGTAAGCGTTGCAAGGCGTTGAGCTAACCAGTACTAATTGCCCGTGTGGCTTGACCATATAACACCCAAGCAATTTACCGTGTTATACAAGACACCGATTGAACGACAGTCTGGAACTGCAGAGATGACAGTTACCCCCTTGTCCGAGCTTCTATCACGCTCCCAACCCTTTACGCCGTGTGGACTAACAGCCGCACAGCAACGAATTGCTTGACGACCATAGAGCATTGGAACCACCTGATCCCATCCCGAACTCAGAAGTGAAACGATGCATCGCCGATGGTAGTGTGGGGTCTCCCCATGTGAGAGTAGGTCATCGTCAAGCGCTTATACCGAGAACACCCCGACCTGGAAACAGGTCGGGGTGTTCTTTTATGGGCGCGGAAAATCTTGGCAGCCGGTGAAATATTGCGATATGGCGCGCGTTTTCCGTGCCCGACATATCTTTCTACTATTCTTCGAGCTGCCCGTTACTTTATCTGAGCCTGGGAGGCAACCGAGTTGCTGGTTTCAGTCAGTACAGTCCTGATGACTGTATCGCTATATGCTTTAGCGGATTAAGGAATAAATAAATACGTCTAATAAACAATTTGTTCTATCGCAAAGGCTTAGGTAACCTTCCTGCTCGATCGACTTCATCATGTATGAACATACTTCGGAGGGTTACATGGCCAGTTTAGTCGCTTTGTCCAAGCGTACGGGTTCAGCCGTTGCCGCGTTGTTTCTGAGCGTAGGGTTGACGCTTCCCGCCCAGGCCGCTGACCAAGAGCTTCTGAATTCCTCCTACGATATCGCCCGAGAATTGTTCTCCGAATACAACGAGCTCTTCGCAAAACAGTGGAAAGAAAAAACCGGCAAGACAGTTGAAATCAAGCAGTCCCACGCCGGTTCTTCCCGGCAGGCGCAGGCTATCCTGCAAGGGCTGCGCGCTGATGTGGTGACCTACAACCAGGTCACCGATGTCGATATCCTGCACCAGAAGGGCAACCTGATTCCGGAGAACTGGCGTGAGCGCTTGCCTAACGCCAGCTCGCCGTACTACTCCACCATGGCGTTCTTGGTTCGCGAAGGCAATCCGAAGAACATCCGTAACTGGGATGACCTGGTACGCGACGACGTCAGCTCTGTGTTGCCGAACCCCAAAACCTCCGGTAATGGTCGATACACCTACCTTGCTGCGCTGGGCTACGCTCAGAAGACCTTTGGTGACGACCAGGACGCCATTGATGACTTTCTGCGGAACATGCTTGGCAACGTAGCGGTATTCGATACGGGCGGACGTGGTGCGACCACTACCTTCGTTGAGCGCGGCATTGGTGATGTATTGCTCACCTTCGAAGCCGAGGTCAATAACATCGCGGCCCAGAACGAGGGCTACGAGGTGGTGGTGCCGAAGATCAGTTTCCTCGCTGAATTTCCGGTTACCTGGATCGACAAGAGCGTCGAGAAAAACGGGACCGAAGAGCTGGCCAAGGCTTATTTAGAAAACCTCTATACAGAAGATGCACAGCGCCTGATCGCCGGATTCTACAATCGGGTGCATAACGAAACGGTCAAGGCCGAATTCGCCGACCAGTTCCCTGAGGTAGAATTGCTGCCCGTCGAGGAAATCGGTGGAAGCTGGGAAAATGTGATGAAAGTGCACTTCGCCAGCGGTGGAAAGCTCGACCAACTACAACGTCGATAACGCATATTCTCAATGAAACAATCTTTCTCCGGCCTTTTCCCAGGCCGTTCCAGCCAACCCGACAAGCGTGTCTTGCCGGGTTTTGCTTTGAGCCTCGGCGTATCGCTTTTTTTTATAAGCATCGTGCTCATACTGCCTGTCACGGGTTTGATCGTGCAGACGGCGGGTATGGGTTGGGCTGAATACTGGGCTGTCATTACAGATGAACGCGTGGTCGCCTCTTATAAGGTAACGCTGTGGGCAGCCGCCATCGCCTCGATCATCAACGGTGTGGTCGGATTGTTGCTTGCCTGGGTTCTCGTACGCTATGAGTTCCCCGGCAAACGCTTGATGGATGCGCTTGTAGATTTGCCGTTTGCCTTGCCGACGGCCGTAGCGGGCATCACTCTGACGGCGCTCTTCGCACCGGATGGTTGGTACGGTCAGCTGTTCGCAATGCTGGGCATAAAAGTGGCTTTCACGCCGCTGGGCATCATTGTGGCTATGTCGTTTACCAGTCTGCCCTTTGTCGTCAGAACGGTGCAGCCGGTGCTGGAGGATTTCGCACCAGAGGACGAAGAGGCCGCGGTCAGCCTGGGCGCATCCGACTGGACTGTATTCCGGCGCATTCTGTTTCCGGCTATGTGGCCGGCGTTGATGACGGGGGTTGCGCTATCGTTCACCCGCAGCCTGGGTGAGTTCGGCGCAGTCATCTTCATCGCCGGCAACATGCCATACGTCAGCGAAATCGTCAGCCTGATGATTTTCGTCCGCCTTCAGGAGTTCGATTACGCGGCCGCGAGCGCGATTGCTTCAGTCGTGCTTATCGCTTCGTTGATCCTGTTGCTTGGTATCAATCTTTGGCAGGCGCGCTACCTGCGCCGGCTGCAAGGACGGTAATGGCTATGCATCAACGCAGAACCATGCGCGCTGGTGACCAGCCCTGGGTCAAATGGACACTCATCGGGTTGGCATTGGCGCTGACAGTGATCATGCTGGTCATGCCGCTGGTGATCATTTTCACCCAGGCGTTCTCCGGTGGATTGCAGACCTACCTGGGCAACCTGACTGATAGTTACACTCTACACGCGATCGGCCTGACGCTCTTCGTAGCGGCCCTGACTGTGCCGATCAACCTGGTATTTGGCGTATTTCTCGCGTGGCTGGTCACGCGCTTCGAGTTTCCCGGACGCAAGGCGCTGATCACGCTGATCGATATTCCCTTCGCGGTCTCGCCTGTCGTAGCTGGCCTGCTGTATCTGCTCTTGTATGGCAGCAACGGCTGGCTCGGCAGCTGGCTGGCTGATCGGGACGTGCAGCTGATGTTCTCCTGGCCGGGCATCGTCATGGTCACGGTCTTCGTGACTTGCCCCTTTGTAGCGCGGGAATTGATCCCCTTGATGCAGCAGCAGGGGCGCGAAGAAGAAGAGGCCGGAGTGGTACTTGGCGCCAGCGGCTGGCAACTGTTCCGCCGTGTGACTCTGCCGAATATTCAGTGGGCATTGTTGTACGGCGTAGTGCTGACCAATGCCCGGGCAGTCGGGGAGTTCGGTGCGGTATCGGTGGTTTCGGGCAATATTCGCGGCGAGACCAATACGCTGGCACTGCATGTGGAGCTTTTGTATCAGGATTACAACGTGGTAGGTGCGTTTGCCAGCGCCTCGCTGCTGGCAGGCATCGCGCTCATAACCATCGTTGTGAAGAGTTTTGTGGAGTGGCGGCAGGCCCGTCAGCGTGCTCCCCTGGATGATCAATCGGACAACCGCTGATGAGTATTTCCATCGAAGGTATCAACAAATCTTTTGGCTCCTTTCAGGCGCTGGATAACATTTCGCTTGAGGTGCCGGACGGCAAATTGATTGGCTTGTTGGGCCCGTCTGGCTCCGGCAAGACAACGTTGCTGCGCATTATTGCAGGCCTGGAGACCGCCGATAGCGGTCGCATTCTGTTTCAGGGGGAAGATGTCACCGGGTTGCACGTGCGTGATCGGCGCGTCGGTTTCGTGTTTCAGCACTACGCTCTGTTCCGGCATATGACCGTGGCGCAGAACGTTGCGTTCGGATTGGAAGTCCTGCCCGCAAAGGAACGCCCCAAGGCAGCGGAAATCCGGCAGCGGGTGGATAAGCTGCTGGAGATGGTCCAGCTCGGTCATCTGGCTAACCGCTATCCGGCACAGCTCTCGGGCGGACAGAAACAACGTATCGCGCTTGCCCGTGCATTGTCGATGAAACCGCAAATCCTGTTGCTGGACGAACCCTTCGGGGCATTGGATGCAAAGGTTCGAAAGGATCTTCGCCGCTGGCTGCGCACTTTGCATGACGAATTCCATTTCACCAGCGTGTTCGTGACCCATGATCAGGAGGAGGCGCTCGAGCTGTCTGATCAGGTGGCCGTCATGAGCGCCGGCAGGATCGAGCAGGTCGATTCCCCGCAAAGGCTTTACGCCGAGCCAGGCAGCCGATTCGTGTTTAATTTCCTGGGGCACGTCAACGTGTTTAATGGCGGCCTGGAAGAGCAAGTGATACGGCAGGGTGAGGCCTGGGTGAAACTGGGCGAGCCCGTGACGTCGAAGGAACTGCAGCTGTACATGCGCTCCCATGAGGTGCGCTTGCAATCCATGTCGGCGGCCCACGCCCATTTACCGCTGCGCATCGAGTCGGTCAGCCTGGTGGGCGCTGAAGTGCGTCTTGAGCTTTCACCCATCGGCTGGGAGTCGGCAGAGCCCTGGGAGGTTGGTATTACCCATGCCCAGTTCAACAAGTGGCAGCCGAAGCGTGGCGACCAGTGCTATGCCGTGCCGAGGGTGGCACATGTTATCGAAGAAGGCTCCGGCGCACCGCGCACACTGCGCTGGCAAGCGGGCGATATGAATGATCCCGCTGCAATGATCTAGGGACGATCTTGGGCTGCGCTGAGCGGAGCCCTAAGTCGTGCAAGTGGCGTTTGGCTATCGCAGCGGGGTAGTATTGGGCGACCCGGTCAATGGATGCACCGGGATAAAGGACTCGCTGCCATGAAGGCGGCCTATCACATCATCAGGAGATGACTTTCGATGTTCAAGAAAACACTGCTTGCTGCGCTGGTATCCGGCGTGATGATTTCTGGCGTCCAGGCGGCCGAAATTCAGCCGAATGGGTATCTGTTCGGTAATGTTGGTCAAGCCAGTTACGATTTCGGTAGCGCGTACGATGGGGCGCCGGGTTCCCTTGATGATGAAGATACGGCTTTCAAGATTGGCGCAGGTATACAGCTGAACCGGTTTGTGGGCGTTGAGTTCCAATATCTGGATTTGGGTGAAGCGACCTATCAAGAGCCAGGCTTCAAGCAGATCGCGGAAGTCGAGGGCTATGGAGCGAACCTGGTCGGCACCATTCCAGTTGATCGGTTCAAGCTTTACGGCAAGGTTGGTTATCACAAGCTGGAGCTGGACTTTACAGAAAAGGAAGTGGGCTGGCTCGACTGGAACGAGTCTGAGAAGGATTGGGTCACTTCATATGCTGTAGGCGCGACCTTCGCTCTGACGCCTCAGTTTGAAATCGCGGCAGAGTACGAGCGCTATGACGACGTTGCGGATAAGTTTGATGTAAACGTGGATGTTGATCTTGCTTCCATTGGCCTGCGCTACAATTTCTAAGCAGTGAGGCTCGTGAATGTCCGGCCATCGCGCCGGACATTCAGAACTTAACCTCAGTTCCTTTACAACCTCTCGCTTCCAGCTTCCAGCTTCCAGCCTTAAGCTTAGGAGCCCTGAAACCCCTCGCCACATCTTTCACTCGAAGCCACTCCCCGTTTCCACTATAATCGCGCGCTTTCTTCACGCCGGGGGCAACCCCCGCTGTCGGGCTGGACGGAGGGTGACTCAGTGATCAATACGCCGTATTACCTGATCGACAAAAGTAAGCTGTTGCGCAATCTCGAAAAGATTGCCTACGTACGGGAACACTCCGGCGCCAAGGCATTGTTGGCGCTCAAGTGTTTTGCCACCTGGTCAGTATTCGATCTGATGAGCCAGTACATGGACGGCACCACCTCGTCCTCGCTGTATGAGGTCAAGCTCGGCAAGCTGAAGTTCGGCGGCGAGACGCATGCCTACAGCGTGGCCTACGCCGACGACGAGATTGAAGAGGTTCTGGCGCACTCCGATAAGATCATCTTCAACTCCATCAGCCAGTTGCAGCGCTTCGCCGATGCTTCGAGCAATCACGTGCGTGGCCTGCGTCTCAACCCCCAGGTCAGTAGCTCGGATTACCTGATTGCCGACCCCTCGCGTCCGTTCAGCCGTCTGGGCGAATGGGATGCCGACAAGGTTGCCGCGGTGATCGATCAGGTGTCCGGTTTCATGATCCACAATAACTGCGAGAACAGCGACTTCGAGCTGTTTGACCAGATGCTTGCGCAGATTGAACAGCGGTTCGGTTCGTTGCTGGAAAAGGTGAAGTGGGTCAGCCTCGGGGGTGGAATTCACTTCACTGGCGAAGGCTATCCGCTGGACAAGTTCTGCGCCCGCCTCAAAGCATTCTCCGAGCGGTACGGGGTTCAGGTGTATCTGGAGCCCGGCGAAGCGGCCATTACCATGAGCACTTCGCTGGAAGTCACCGTGCTGGACACCCTGTTCAATGGCAAGAATCTGGCAATCGTCGACAGTTCGATCGAAGCGCATATGCTCGACCTGCTCATCTATCGTCAGCCCGCCAAAATGGAGCCCTGTGAAGGGCCGCACAGCTACATGGTCTGCGGCAAATCCTGTCTGGCCGGGGACATCTTCGGCGAGTTCCAGTTTGATAAGGAGCTGGCGATTGGCGACAGGCTGTCGTTCATCGACGCCGCCGGTTACACCATGGTCAAAAAGAATTGGTTCAATGGCGTGAAAATGCCTTCCATAGCAGTGCGTCAGCTCGACGGCCAGGTTGAACTGGTCAAGGAGTTCGGCTTCGAAGACTTTGTTAACGGCCTCTCCTGAGGCCACCACCCAAGCCTTTTCCAAGGAGGCGTTTCGAGGAAGAGACATGAAGAAAAACGTTCTAATTATTGGTGCCGGTGGTGTTGCACAGGTCGTTGCACATAAATGTGCACAACATAATGACATCCTGGGCAACATCCATATCGCTTCGCGCACTGTCGAGAAATGCCAGCAGATAGTCGACAGCGTGCGGGAAAAGGGCAGCCTCAAGGTTGCCGGTGAATTGCAAGCCCATGCCCTGGATGCGCTGGATATAGAAGCAACCAAGGCGCTGATTGCCAAGACACAATCGCAGATGGTCATCAATGTCGGATCGGCTTTCATCAATATGTCGGTGCTGCAGGCCTGTATCGAAACAGGTGCGGCCTACCTCGATACCGCCATCCACGAGGAGCAGGACAAGATCTGCGAAACGCCGCCGTGGTATGCCAACTACGAGTGGAAGCGCCGCGAGCTGTGCGCTGAGAACAACATTACCGCCATTCTTGGCGTTGGCTTTGACCCGGGCGTGGTAAACGCCTATGCGGCGCTCGCCGTGAACGAGTATTTCGACAAGGTCGATGAAATCGACATTATCGACATCAACGCCGGCAGCCATGGTCGCTACTTTGCTACCAACTTTGATCCTGAGATCAACTTCCGCGAGTTTACTGGCCGGGTATGGTCCTGGCAGAACAACGAATGGACGCAGAACCAGATGTTCGAGGTCAAGCGTACCGACGACCTGCCCGTAGTGGGCCAGCAGACCAGCTACATGACCGGCCATGACGAACTGCATTCGTTGTCGCAGAACCTGAATGTGCCGAACATCCGTTTCTGGATGGGATTTGGTGAGCACTACATCAATGTGTTCACTGTGCTGAAAAACCTGGGTCTGCTGTCAGAGCAGCCTGTTACCACTGCCGAAGGGCTGGAAGTGGTGCCGCTGAAAGTGGTCAAGGCGGTGCTGCCTGATCCGTCCTCTCTGGCGCCGGACTACCAGGGCAAGACCTGTATCGGCGATCTGGTGAAAGGACAGAAGAACGGTGAGCAGAAGGAAGTGTTCATCTATAACGTCGCCGATCACGCTGAAGCCTACGCAGAGGTTGGCAGCCAGGGCATTTCCTATACTGCCGGCGTGCCCGCCGTGGCCGCAGCCATTCTGATTGCGAAGGGCGAGTGGGATGTGCAGAAGATGGTCAACGTCGAGGAGCTACCGCCCAAGCCGTTCATCAATCTGCTCAATGATATCGGTCTGCCCACGCGGATTCGTGATGAGCAAGGGGATCGTGCGCTGAGTTTCTGATTAAACGCGCGAAAAGCCGGCCTTGAGTATTCGGGCCGGCTTTTTTGTGCCTGGCATTGCCGTGTGTTCAGCGTAGTTTTCTGTCGAGACGGAGCTCGACAATCCCGGCAAGCCTCCGCCGTCAGTGTGCCTGCCTGATGGTGTAGCGCGCCTGCGCTACGCCACTATCTGCGCCGCTTTACGGCCCTGTCGTTGAGCCCGCACGCGAGCACAAGCGCTCGCTGGGTTGCAGGGGAGTTAGTTAACGCGCTTGACCAACTCCACGCGCCGGTTAAGCGTTCGTCCGGCGTCGTTGTGGTTGCTGGCCTGGGGCGCATGCGGCCCGACGCCGGCAGGCGAGAGGCGGGCAGGAGCAATGCCGTACTGCTGCGTCAGTTGTTGTACAACCGCCTTGGCCCGTGCCGAGGAGAGCGACTGGTTATGTGTCACCGATCCGGTATCGTCGGTGTGGCCGACCACATACAGCTTGAGCCCGGGATGTTTGCCCAGCAATTCGGCAATCGCTTCGAGCGCGGGGGCTGACTCGGCTTTGACCTCGGATTTGTCCGTATCAAAGTAGATGCCATAGATCAGCGCTTTGCCTGCTTCCTCCAGCTCCTTGTGAAGCTCATCTGCGTTCACGCCGATCAGATCGGTTTGCGCCGCTACAGTCTGAACAATGTTCTGCTGGATCATGGTTTCGTCGTTATAACCACCGATGAAGACTGCTGCATAGGTCGGGCCGCTCTGAGCGTCGCGTTTTCCGACGAGGTAGTAAGGCTTGCGGTAGTAGTTGTACACGTCACCGCTTATAGCGAGAAGCCCGCCCAGTGTCTCGGCCTGGTCAGCGTTACCGCATTGCTTCAGCTGACAGTCGACCACAAGCTCGAAGCCGGCTTTATCCAACGCGGCCTTATAGTTTTCATAGGCCTTGAGCGTTGAGACTTGGGGCAACTGGTAGGTATGGCGCATCAGATCACCGGTTACCTCGAGCTTGTCGTATTCATAGGCGTTGCGCTTGCCCGTTATGGGACCCATGGGCAGTGAGATCGTCTCATAGTCCAGCTTTTCACTGCTTCGCAGGCTAGCGCCAGGGTATCGGGACAACAAAGGGTGATCCTTTGCACGTTGTTCTTCGGTAATGGCCGGACTGTCTGCGGCGGCAGCGGCTGGACCGAGCACGTCAGGATTGATGTCGAGCAGGTCGTTGACCAGGGGGACTTCCTGTATGACCACCTGCTGGATGGCTGCTGTATCCTTGTAGCCACCCATGTAGACCGCGACATAAGTAGACTTACCCTCCACGTCACGCTTGGCTGCCAGATAATAGGGTTTGCCGTGCCAGTTAAAGACTTTACCGTTGATGGCAATCCAGTCCCCCAACTGGTTTCCCTGACGCGCCTCGCCACAGGCTTCATGGGCACATTCGAACAGCACGTCCATTCCGGCTTGTTCCAGTGCCTTGCGGTAGTTTTCGTACAGCTTGAGTGTCGAAACCCCGCGGATTTCGTAGAAATGCCGGGTTCTGTCGCCGGTAACGGTGAGGGTTGGCGGCTCTTCGCCAGCCTTTTCCGGTATGCCAATTGGCAACCGGAAGCGCTCATACTCGAGTTTCTCGTACAGCCTTACCGTTGCGGACGGGTAGCGTTTTATGAGCGGATGATCCGGTGCTTTGGCCGGAACGGACGTGGCAAAAAGGGCGAGAGCAGCGGCAGTGATCGGGACAGTTACGCGGATGCGCATGGGCATTCCTTCAGGCAGTACATTTTGTGCCCGATCATACTGGCTGATCGACTGCTGAGCCGGAAACAGTCGACGTTTTGGTCTTGAAACCGGCCTGTCCAGCAAGCGTGGCTCAAGGCAGGCGGCTGACCAGTTCAACCCGCCGGTTCATTGATCGGCCTTCCTCGGTCGTGTTGCTCGCCAGCGGGGCGTAGGGCCCCATGCCGGCAGAGTGCAGCCGTGCGGCAGCTATCCCGTGATCCTTGACCAGCGTCTGCACCACAGACTCTGCACGCGCGGCCGAGAGTCGCAGGTTGAGTTCGGGGGAGCCCACATCATCGGTATGACCAACGACATAGAGTTGCAGCTGGGGATAGTCGTTCAGCAATTCCGCTATCGACTCCAGCGCAGCTTTCGATTCGACTTTGATTGTCGACTTGCCTGTATCAAACAAGATGCCCTCAATTGAGGCCTTGCCTGACTCCTCGAGCTCAGTATGCAGAAGGTCTGAATCGACGTTGACGAGTCCCGTTTCGGTGGGGCCTGCTTCGAGAATTGCTTGCTGAACGGCAGTATCGCCACGGTACTCGCCGATAAACAGCGCGATATAGGCATGGCCCTTCACCGTATCGCGGCGGGCGACGAGGTAATGCGGGTCACGGTAGTAGTTGTAGACATTGCCGGTGTTGGCGATCAGCGCGCCGAGCGCCCGAATTTCGGTGGAGCTGCCACAGGCGTCCCGCGAGCACTCGTAGAGCACTTCGAATCCGGCTTCGGCCAGCGCGGAGGTGTAGTTACGGTATACCTTGAGCGTGGACACCTTGCTCAATTCATAAAAGTGGCGGGTTAGCTCGCCGGTTAGCTCGATTTTTTCAAACTCGTCGACATTGCGCGTAGCACTGACAACGCTGACGGGAATGATGAAGTGTTCATATTCGCTGTGGGTACGCTGGCGAATCCGTGCGCCCGGGTAGCGTGACAGCAGAGCGTGATCGCGGGCGCGTTGTGCCGGTGTAACTTCTGCAATTTCAGTGTTGAGTTCGCGGGGGCGCTCAAGGTAGGACATATCGATATCGATGAGGTCATCGCGCACCTGCGATTCCTCGATGATGACTTGCTGGACAGCAGTTTCACCATCGTCGCCACCAATGAACACCGCCACGTGCGCCTTGCCTTCATCGGCCTCAGCGAGCAAGTAATAGGGCTTTTGCCAGAAGGTGAACACACTGTTACTGATCGCCAACTTTGCTCCCAGGTCCTGGATCTGGCGCTGGTTGCCGCATTCATCGAGGCTGCATTCGAACAGTACATTCATACCGGCGCGCTCTATCGCGGCTTTGTAGTTCTGGTACACCTTCAGGGTCGAGGTGTTGCGAATGCGGTAGGTGTGCCGGGTCATGTCGCCGATCAGGTTGAGTTCCGGGAAGGCCATGCTCGCTTCCTCGGGGGGCAAGCCTGTCGGCAAGGAAAAACGCTCAAAGCTTACCTGCTGATAGTTGGTGGCCCGGGCTTCGGGAAAGCGGCTCAGCAATGGATGATCAGGTGATTTGGCAACAGCGCACATGGGCGCAGTAACAAGCAAAAGGGTCAACACGGCGGAGCGAAACATGAGGCTATATCCTTTGGCGAAACATTCCTGGCACGTCGGGCTCACCACAACATGCTCCAGTCGGAGCGGGGCCGCGATAGTTCGTTGCATTGAGGTCTGGCATGATCTGGCTGAGATAAACAAAGCGCCGCTGAATGCATCGGATCACCCGGAACTGACAGCTGAATACGTGTGTTAGTTCCGATGAGTGGTTGCGACGCCAAATGTCGTAGTCCGGCCTGATACTATGCGCACATTGCAATACGGCCGGGCGGCTCGCCCGATCGTCCAGTCTGTTACGGAGCATTCATGCCGCAAACCGAACCGCTCAATCCGGGCCTGATGATTATCCATGGCAATCGTCTGGAGTCGCTTCGTCAACTGGTGGTCAGCTGGGTGGCGGGGCACCCTTTGCGCCCGCTGGAAAACGAAGTGGTGCTGGTGCAGAGCAACGGTATTGCTCAGTGGCTCAAGCAGGCACTGGCGGCTGACGTGACGGACGATGAAAGCAGCGGCTGTGGAATCGCCGCGGCGTTCGATGTGCAGTTACCCGCGCGGTTCCTGTGGCAGGCGTACCGCAGCGTGCTGGGGGCAGAAGCGGTACCCACCACCTCACCACTGGATAAAGCACCTCTGACCTGGCGGCTGATGCGTCTGTTGCCCGCGCTGATGGATCAGCCTGACTTTGAACCGTTGCAGCGTTTTCTGGCTGACGATGATGATTGCCGCAAGCGCTACCAGTTATCGGAGCGTTTGGCCGACCTGTTCGACCAATATCAGGTCTACCGCGCCGACTGGCTGACCGACTGGGCGGCAGGACGCGATCAGGTACGTCATGCGCGCGACGGTGTAAAACAGCTGGAGCCTGCGGACCGCTGGCAACCGGCGCTATGGCGCGCGCTGCTTGAAGATGTCGGCGCGGCGCGGCTGGCCGACAGCCGCGCGGGTATTCACCCGCGCTTTGTCGAGGCTCTGCAAAGCGCAACCGAGCGCCCGGCAGGGTTGCCGCGCCGGGTCATCGTGTTTGGAATCTCGTCACTGCCGGCGCAGTATCTCGAGGCGCTGGCAGCGGTCGGGCGTTTCAGTCAGGTGCTGTTGTGCGTACTCAACCCCTGCCAGCATCACTGGGGCGACATCGTCGGCGATCAGGATCTGTTGCGGCATCAATACCAGCGACAGCAGCGACGTCCAGGTACCCCGGCGCAGCTGGATGAATACAGCCTGCATCAGCATGCGCACCCGCTGCTCGCTGCCTGGGGCAAACAAGGTCGGGACTACATCAATCTGCTCGACAGCCACGATGACCGCGCCAGCTATGAAGCGCAGTTTGCTGGTCTCAATGGTGGCCGCATCGACCTGTTTGACGCACCTGATACCAGCCATCTGCTTGGCCAGCTACAGGATGACATTCTCGACCTGCGGCCTTTGGCCGAAACGCGCGAGCTCTGGCCTGCGGTGGATCCCTCTACCGATCAATCCCTGCGCTTTCATCTGGGCCACAGCCCGCAGCGCGAGGTGGAAATACTGCATGACCAGCTGCTCGACTGGTTCAATGCCGACCCCAGCCTGCGGCCGCGCGACATCATCGTCATGGTCCCGGACGTGAATACCTATGCGCCGCATATTCTGGCGGTGTTTGGACAATACGGGATCGAGGACGAACGCTTCATCCCCTTCACCTTGGCGGATCAGGGGCAGCGCGGTGTTGATCCTCTGCTGATCGCGCTGGAGCATCTGCTGAGATTGCCCGACAGCCGTCTGCCGGTCAGTGAAGTACTTGACCTGCTGGATGTGCCGGCACTGCGTCAGCGCTTTGGAATTCATGAAAGCGACCTGCCCACGCTGCGTCGTTGGATCGAAGGTGCCGGTATACGCTGGGGGCTCGACGCCGAACGTCGCGCTGAGCTCGGCCTGCCGGCCGGTCTGCACGCCAACACCTGGCGCTTCGGACTGCGCCGGATGTTGCTCGGCTATGCGGTGGGTGCCGGTGAACCTTGTGGCGACATTGAACCCTACGATGAAATTGGCGGGCTGGATGCGGCATTGATCGGACCCCTGGTAAAGCTGCTCGACACGCTGGATCACAGCTGCACCGAGCTGGCCGGGCAAGCCAGTTGCGCGGTCTGGGGCGAACGCTTGCGCAATCTGCTTGAGGCTTTCTTCCGGGCCGATACCGAGCGCGATGAGCGCCTGCTGACCCAGTTGCAGGAAGGCCTCGACAGCTGGCTGGAGCTTTGTGAGAGCGTGGCGCTGGAAGATGCCTTGCCGCTTAACGTGGCGCGTGAAGCCTGGCTCGGCGCGGTGGAACAAAGCCAGCTCAGCCAGCGCTTTCTGGCGGGCGCGGTCAACTTCTGTACTCTGATGCCCATGCGCGCAATTCCATTCCGACGTATCTGCCTACTGGGCATGAATGACGGAGACTACCCGCGCGCGCAGCCGCCTTTGGATTTCGATCTGATGGGCCGGGATTATCGGCCCGGCGACCGCTCGCGCCGGGAGGATGACCGCTATCTGCTACTGGAGGCGCTGCTGTCCGCGCGCGAGCGGCTTTATATAAGCTGGATCGGGCGCAGCATTCGTGACAATAGCGAGCGTCCGGCTTCGGTGTTGGTCGGGCAATTGCGCGATTATCTGCATTCCGGCTGGCGCTTGGCGCAAGAGCGAGGCGACCTGCTGGATGCGCTGACCATCGAACACCCGCTGCAACCCTTCAGCAAGCGCTACTTCCAGGACGGCAGTGAGCTGTTCAGTTACGCCGGCGAGTGGCTGCCGATGCACCTTGCGCCGACTGAGGTCCAGGCAGACACGGCGTTGCAGGCAGTGCCCCCGGAAGCACCCATCGAGCTCGAAACTCTGCAGCGCTTCCTGCGCAATCCCGTGGCGCATTTTTACAGCGCGCGGCTCAAGGTCTACCTCGATGACCGTACCGAAAACCTGATCGACCATGAGCCCTTCGCTCTGGACGGGCTGCAGACCTACCAACTTAGCCAGGCCATCCTGGAGCTTGCCCAGCGCCTGGAGCCGGATGTCGATATCGACCAGGCACTGCAGGGTTTTGCTGACAGACTCAAGGGGCAGGGGCAGTTTCCGCTGGCCGGTTTTGGCGACCTGGCATCCGGCGAGTTGCTTTCGCCGCTGGGAGATCAGCTGCGTACCTATCAGAGTCTGTGCGCCAGCTGGGGCGCCGAGCAGGAAACACCCATGCCGTTGCACGGTCGGCACGGTGCATTGCAGCTGACCAGCTGGTTGAGCGGCCTGCGCGGTGCTCTGCATGGCAACGCACTGGCGCGGATTCGCCTGGCACCAGGGAAGGTTCTCGACAAGAAAACCGGTCCGAAGTGGCGCAAGCTGCTGGCCGACTGGACCACCCATGTGGTGGCCTGCGCCAGCGGCTATGCATTGCACAGCTACGTGGTAGCGGGGGACGCCTCGATGCATTTCAAACCCCTGGCGCAGGAATGGGCAGAACAGGTATTGAGTACCTGGCTTGAAGAGTATCAATCGGGCCTGGAGCGTCCCTTGCCCTGTGTACCCGATACCGCCTTTGCCTGGCTCAAGGGCCTGGCCAAAAAGGACGAAGCGAATGCCGAAGCCGAGGCCATAAAAGCCTACGAAGGCAACTGGAATTCTGGCGGGGAGGTGGGTAGAAGCGCGGTACTGCAGCGGCAGTATCCTGATTTCGCCAGCCTCAACCAGAGCGGCGAATTCGCGCTGTACTGTGACCGGCTGTACGCTCCGCTGGTGCAGGCCAGCCTCGACGAGCTGGTGGTGATTCACGAGTCTTCGGAGGAAACAGCATGAGCATGGATGCGCGCCCCCTAGCGCTGCGTTTCCCCCTGCGCGGTAGCCGGCTGATCGAGGCCAGCGCCGGCACCGGCAAGACCTTCACCATTTCGGCATTGTATTTACGGCTGGTGCTGGGCCACGGCGGAAGTGAGGCAGGGCTGGGCCGCGAGCTGTTGCCGCCGGAAATTCTGGTGGTCACCTTTACCGATGCGGCGACCCGCGAGTTGCGCGACCGCATTCGCGCACGACTGGTAGAAGCGGCACAGGCATTTCGCGGTGAGCTGGCTAATGCCGACGCCGTCCTGCAGGGCCTGCTGGATGATTATGATGCAATGGATTGGCCTGCCTGCGCCCGTCGGCTGGATATTGCTGCGCAGTGGATGGATCAGGCCGCCGTCTCGACCATTCATAGCTGGTGCCAGCGCATGCTGCGTGAGCATGCGTTCGATAGTGGCAGCCTGTTCACCCAGCAGCTGGAGACCGATCACAGTGAACTGCTGGCCGAAGTGGTGCGCGATTACTGGCGGCAGCAGTGTTATAGCTTGCGCGGTCCAGCGTTGAAATGGGTAGTGGGAAACTGGCGAAAGCCGGACGCTCTGCTCGCTCGGGCCAAAGTGTTGTTGGGAGAGCCGGCGAGCGAGAGTGGGCATAGCCTGCGAGACGTAATCGAGCCTGTGCTGGAAGACTGCGCCGCTGAACTGAAGCAACTGAAAGCGCCTTGGCCGCAATGGCTGGAAGACCTACAACAGTTTTTCGAGCAGGCTTGCGAAGCCGGAAATTTCAATGCCAACAAGGTGAAGCCCGCACTGATTCATGAGCGTCTTCGACGCTTGCGCGACTGGTGTGCAAGCGATAGCGCGGAGTTATCGTTCAAGGACGGCAGTAGCAAGCCTGGCTTTTTCAAACGTCTCACGCACGAAGGGTTGCAGGACGCTTGCAAGAAAGGGGTGGTATTGGAACTGAGCGATACGATCAAGCAAGCTCTAACCGCTATGGAAACCCTTGAACTCAGGCTTGCTGGCTTACCCAATCCGGCAGAGCAGGCCTTGCGCCACGCTGCGAGCTGGATCCTTAGGCGTTTCGAGCAGGAAAAGCGCCGCCGCGCCGAAATGGGTTTTGATGACATGCTTGCCCGGCTTGATGTGGCGCTGCACGGCGCGAACGGCGAGCGGCTGGCCGATGTCATTCGCCGGCAGTTTCCGGTCGCCCTGATCGATGAATTCCAGGACACCGATCCGCTGCAGTACCGGATCTTCGACCGCGTGTATCGCGTAACCGACAACGATCCCGAGTACGGATTGTTTCTGATTGGCGATCCCAAGCAGGCGATCTACGCCTTCCGCGGCGCGGATATTCATACCTATCTGCAGGCCAAGAAAGCCACCGCGGGACGCCACGAGAATCTGGATACCAACTTCCGCTCAAGCCATTCCATGGTGCAGGCGGTTAACCGAGTGTTTGAACTCGCTGAAAAACGTCCGGATGGTCGTGGAGCCTTTCTGTTTGCCGACGGTGACGAGCGACCTTTGCCGTTTATTGAAGTCGCAGCCAAGGGACGACCGGAAGTCTGGAGCGTGGAAGATCAAACCCCGCCAGCGTTGACCGCCTGGCATCTGCCAAGTGAAGAGCCGCTGGCCGGCGGCGTCTATCAACAGGAAATGGCCGCCCGCTGCGCCAGCGAGATGGTGCGCCTGCTCAATCTTGGACAGCAGAATCAGGCTGGTTTCGTGGATTCCTCCGGGATGCGCGGGGTGCGTCCCGCCGATATGGCCGTATTGGTGCGCGGTTTCCGTGAGGCACAGGCGATCCGCAGCGAACTGGCAGCGCGGGGCGTGCGCAGCGTGTATCTCTCGGACAAGGATTCGGTGCTGGCCACCGGTGAGGCAGCAGATGTGTTGCGCTGGCTGCGTGCCTGCGCCGAGCCGGATAACGACCGCCTGCTGAGAGCGGCGCTGGCCAGCGCCACGCTCGGGCTGACCTGGACGGTACTGGACGAGTTGAACCAGGACGAACGCATCTGGGAGCAGCGAGTATTCCAGTTCCGCGACTACCGCCGGGTCTGGCTGCGCCAGGGCGTGTTGCCCATGCTGCGCAAAATTATCCATGACTTCGGGTTGCCGGCACGCCTGCTGGCCGAAAGCGATGGCGAGCGACGCCTGACCAATCTGCTGCATCTGGCAGAGCTGTTGCAGCAAGCCTCGCGGGAGCTGGACGGTGAGCAGGCACTGGTGCGCCATCTGGCCGAACTGCTGGCGAACCCTTCCGCCAGTGCGTCGGATGAACAGATCCTGCGTCTGGAAAGTGATGCGGCGCTGGTCAAGGTGGTGACCATTCACAAATCCAAGGGCCTGGAATACCCGCTGGTATTTTTGCCCTTTATCTGCGGCGTCAGGCCAGTGAACAAGGACGCGCCGCTCCGTCTGCATGATGGCGCGACCGCGAGACTGGTGCTGGAGCCGACCGAAGACGAAGTGGAGCAGGCCGACGCCGAACGGCTCGCCGAGGACCTGCGTCTTCTCTATGTAGCCCTGACCCGAGCGCGGCACGCCTGCTGGCTGGGCATGGCTGACATCAAACACGGCAACGGCAAGGCTTCAATCCTGCACCGTTCCGCGGTGGGGCAGTTGTTAAGCGGTGGGCAGCCGTTGATGTCCTCCGCCGTTTTGCCGGAGCTGCTGGCGCAGTGGGCTGCGCCAGGCATCGTCGAGGCGCAGCCAGCGCCTGATATTTCGGGCGAATGCTTCCAGCCGCTGATGGGCCCCGCTCCGGAGCTGCACGCCCGGCATACGCAGCGGCGCGCGGCGGAGCATTGGTGGATAGCCTCGTACAGTGCCTTGCGCCCCGATGACAGAGTGCTGCAGCGCACCCGCTCGGACGATGCTGCGCCGGATAGCCCGGCTGCGCAGAAAGCCACCGATGACGAACGCCACTCAGTCTTCGTGCCGCTGCGGGCGGGAGAGCAGGCTACGATTCACCGCTTCCCCCGCGGCCCCGGCCCCGGCACCTTTCTGCATGGTTTGCTTGAGCTGGCGGGCACGGAAGGCTTCAACAGGCTGGCAACCGCAAGCGCCTGTGAACAACTACTTCGCCCGCGCTGTGTGCGCCGCGGCTGGGAGCAGTGGGTCACGCCATTGGCTGAATGGCTGGGCGGTTTGATCAACCGGCCTTGGCCGTTGCCGGGTGCCGATGAACTGCGCCTGGCGGGGCTGGAGTCCGGGCAATACCAGGCCGAGATGGAATTTCTGTTTGCCGCCAATCGCGTGGATGGCCAGCAGCTGGATGAGCTGGTGCAGCGCTACGTGCTGCCGGGCCAGCCGCGTGCCCCACTGGCGCCGGAGCGGCTCAACGGTCTGTTCAAGGGCTACATCGATCTGGTATGCGAACATGAGTCGCGCTACTACGTGGTTGATTACAAATCCAACTGGCTGGGCCAGGACGAAACGGCCTATACCGAAGCGGCAATGCAGTCGGCTGTGCTTGAGCACCGCTACGATCTCCAGTTCGTGTTTTATCTGCTGGCGCTACATCGCCAGCTCAAGGCCCGCCTGCCGGGTTATGACTACGACCGGCACGTGGGTGGCGCGGTGTACTGGTTTGTGCGGGGCGGTGCAGCGGAGAACGCGGGCATCTGGCATTGCCGTCCGCCTCGCGAGCTCATCGAATCGCTGGACCGGTTGTTCGCCGGTGAGTCTTTGGTGCTGGATGAGGTGGTGTCATGAGTGTCGAACAACTTGATCTGCTCAGCAGCCCTGAGATCGATTCCAACCAGGCACCGCGTGCAAACGAGCTGGGTGAGGGCGCCCTGGAGGACATCCATTCCACGCTGGCATTGCTGGATCAGTGGGTCGAGCTTGGCTGGTTGCGCGCGCTTGACCGTGCGCTGGCTGCCTTCATGCTCGAACTGGACGCCCATAGCGCGCCCTTGACGCTGATGGCCGCCGCGCTGACCAGCCATCAGCTTGGGCATGGACACGTGTGTCTGGATATCGGCGAAACCTTGCGCGCGCCCGACTTCGCGCTGTCGTTACCACCGGAGGGCGACGAGGCCGCACTGGGCGTCACGCTTCCATCGCAGGTGCTTGCTCCGGTGCAGGCAGCGGATTGGCTGGCACTACTCGCGGCCAGCCGCTTGGTGGACAGCGGAGCGGGTGCGGATTGCGGCGAACCGCTGGTGTTGCGTGGGGCACGGCTCTATCTGCGCCGCTATTGGCGGTACGAGCGTCAGGTAATGGACTCGCTGCGTCAGCGGCTGAATCGGCCGGTGTTACTGCCCGAGGGTTTTGAGCAAGGGTTGGAGCGGTTGTTCGCCGGCAGTCAGACGCAGCCGGACTGGCAGAAGCTTGCCTGTGCAGTAGCGGCGCGCGGCGCGTTCAGCATCATCACCGGCGGGCCCGGGACGGGCAAGACCACCACCGTGGTGCGGCTGCTGGCGCTGCTGCAGGAACCCGCGGTCAACGCAGGCCGCCCCTTGCGCATTCGTCTGGCTGCGCCCACCGGCAAAGCGGCAGCGCGTCTGACCGAGTCGATTGGCAGGCAGGTCGGGCAGCTGACGCTCAGTCCGGCGGTGCTCGAAGAAATCCCCACGCAGGTAACCACAGTCCATCGCCTGCTGGGGAGTCGCCCGGACACGCGGCATTTCCGTCATCACGCCGGCAACCCGCTGCCACTGGACGTACTGGTGGTCGATGAAGCCTCGATGATCGATCTGGAAATGATGGCCAACCTGCTCGGAGCGCTACCGGCGCACGCGCGTCTGGTATTACTGGGCGACAAGGATCAGCTGGCTTCAGTGGAGGCGGGTGCGGTGCTGGGCGATCTGTGCCGCGATGCCGAGGCAGGGCGCTATTCGCTGCAAACTCGCCAATGGCTGGAGCAGATTGGCGGCCAATCGCTGGCGCCGGCGGGTCTGGAGGAGGGCGATGCGCAGCAGCATCCCCTGGCGCAGCAAACTGTTATGTTGCGGCACTCGCATCGCTTCGGTGCCCAGAGCGGCATTGGCGAACTGGCGCGGGCGGTGAATCGCAGCGACCCTCACGCTGCACGCAACGTGTTGAGTGCAGGGTATCCGGATATTCGCAGCCGTTTGCTTGGCTCGGTTGAAGACAGCGCGTTGAGCACGCTGATGCTTGGTGCGTCGGGCGATGGTTTGCCGGGCTATGCACGGTACCTCAATGTACTGTCCGCCGAGCGTCCCGCCGCTGATACGCCGGCGGCCAGTGGGGGCTGGGAGGATTGGGCGCGGTCGGTGCTTGCGGCATTCGATGCATTTCAGGTGCTCTGCGCGGTTCGCAAGGGGCCTTGGGGCATCGAGAATCTGAACCGGCGTATCGCGGAGATCCTGCAGAGACGTGGTCTGCTTGACGCCGGTCAGGTCTGGTATGAAGGACGGCCGGTGCTGGTTACGCGCAACGATTACAACCTGGGATTGATGAATGGCGATATCGGCATCGCCATGAAAATCAAGGACAAGCCCCTGCGTGAAGGTGAGCCCGAGCGGTTGGTGTTGCGGGTTGCTTTCCCACGAAATGATGGCTCCGGCGGCTTGCGTTTCATTCTGCCCAGCCGCTTGACCGAAGTAGAAACCGTGTTCGCCATGACGGTGCACAAATCCCAGGGCTCCGAGTTTGCCCACACGCTGCTGATCTTGCCTGAAACGCGCAGCCCGGTATTGACCAAGGAGCTGGTCTACACCGGCATTACCCGTGCCAGCCAGCAATTTACGCTGGTGGAAACGCGGCAGGGGATTTTTGAGGCGGCGGTGGCGCAGCCGGTGCGCCGGATCAGTGGGCTGAGCATGAGCGCCGACTGATCAAATGACCGGGTGCTGTCCTTTGCATGCGGCCAGCAACGCCTTGAAGATGCGTCGCTGCCGGCTGATAAACAGCAGAAACTCCGGGTGCCATTGGACGCCTAGTAGAAACGGATGTCCTGGGTCCTCGATGGCCTGAACAATGCCGTCAAGATCGCGCCCGGTTACCTGCAGATCCACGCCAACGCGGTCAATGGCCTGGTTGTGCAGGCTGTTGATCTTGCATCGATGAGTACACAGCAGCCGGCTGACGAAGGTTTCAGGTTCGATCAAAAGCGTCTTCAGCGGCAGGATGGTCCAGCGGTTCGAGGTCATTTTGCGGTGCGATTTCAACTCCTGGAACAGGTTTCCACCGCGCCGCGCATTGAGTAGTTGAGCCCCTCGGCAGATGCCCAGCAGCGGCAAGTGTCGCTTGAGCGCGTCGTCGATCACCGCAATCTCCAGCGCGTCACGTTCCGAGTCGTACTTGGGCTGCACCTCGGGCTCCGCGGCATAGAGCACGGGGTCGATATCATGCCCGCCGGTTACCACCACACCATGGTAATTCAACGCGGTAATCGGATCGCCCGGCCGCACCTGCAGCGGTTGTCCGCCATAAAGGCGCACCGCCGTGGCCACCAGAAAACGTGGGCCGAACGCGCCCCGTGTGGGCCCGGTAATCGCGATAATCGGTTTGCTCATTCAGCTTTGCGCAACCAGTGCCTGCGGGTCTCTTCGGCCCAGCGCGACAACAGACGGCCCACGCCGCGCTCAAGATGTTCGGAATAGGCTCTGCAGCAGGCCTCGAGACGGGGCGCGTCGGCCGCCAGGTATTCCACTTCAAGCCAGTCATTCCAGGCGAGATGCATGCCCCATCCCGGCTGGTCGATCCGGCAATCGGGCAAGCGGTAGTGCAGAGTGGGGCGCGACTTGATGAGCTTGTCGCCGGTATGCGCCGCGACGCGGTGCGGATCCAGATGCTTGAATAGCGGCAGCATATCCAGTGCCCTGTTACGCGTGGGGTTATCGCGCAGATAATCACTGATCAGCGTGGGCAAATTAGGCCGGTAGGCGGGATTGATCACCTGGCGCACGTATACCGCCGGAAACGGATCAACATAGGAGGTAAGCTTGCGGGTCATGTTGATATTGGCGCGGGCATTCAGCCAGTCGTACAAACACATGAAGGCCTTGAGGTAGGCACAGATAGTTTCCGCTTCGGTGTCAGGCATTTCCGGGTTGAATTGCATGCCGAACGCATTCGCCACCCGATCGGTAGTGCCCTTGGCCCCGGCTTCGCGTAGCTCGACGATCAGCTTGTTAACCTCCCCGAGACGGTCCATCGGCAGCGGCGGGCTGACCAGCTCCAGCGGGACCAGGCTGTCGGCGACCCATTTCAGCAGGTCTTCCGCCGAGGATTTGATTTCATCGCCCAGATCCTCCTCCATGCGCTGTTCGCGGCCCATGTTCTTGAGCAGGCGAAAATCCAGTTCCACCACCCAGTCGCCGGCCGGATCGCCGCGCAAGGTGCGCTCATATCGACTACTCGGCTCGACCTTGCACTCAAGAAAGTTGGCTGCAACGGCTGCCAGACGGTCAATATCCAGGCCGTTCATTTCCAGCTCGACACCGACCCGGCGCAGGTTGCCTTTGGCATTTGTCCGCCACGGCGGCAACGGAAAAGCAGTATCCGGTGTGGTCATGCGGGGCTCCCTGGATGCGAAATAAACTGTCTTGAAGGTGTGACAGCGAAACCGGTCTCAATCTCCCAAGGCAACGCCATCCAGACGGGGATCAGCGCCGCCACGCCAGATTCCGTTGATGCGTTCCATGCCATGCAGGCCACTGGTCATGGGAAGGATTCTGACCTCGTGTCCAAGTTGCTCCAGATCATCACGCAAGGCTTCAAGCTCGGTCCCGGCTTCGAGTTCGATGCCCAACCCCCGCTCGACGATGTTGGGCAGGGCCATGGCATCCTGAATATCCATCTCCCAGTCCAGCACGCCAATCAGTGTCTTGAGCACGTATCCGGGTATACGGCTACCGCCGCGCGAGCCGATCACCAGCCGGATGTTGTTGTGCTGATCGAACACGAGCAGCGGCGCCATGGAGCTGCGCGGTCGCTTGCCGGGGCCGACCGCGTTGGGATGAGGGTGATCGTTCAGCTGCGGATCGTAGGTGAAGTCGCTGAGTTGGTTGTTGATCACGAAGCCCTGACTGAGCATGCGGCTGCCGAAGGGCGCCTCGTTGGAGCTGGTCAGCGCAACCAGATTGCCGTTACCGTCGATTACGCTGAAATGCGAGGTTCCCTGTTCCTCCGGCTCGGGTTTGGGGGTGACTTCAGGTATTTCGGGGCGCTGGCCCGGTTCGCCGGGTCGAGCTACCTGCATGGCCTGGTCCAGGTCAATCAAGGCGGCACGTTGACGCAGATACTGGCGGTTCAGTAGCCCCTCTACCGGCACCTGCACGAAGGCGGGGTCGCCGACGTAATGATTGCGGTCGGCAAATGCCAGTCGGCTGGCTTCGGCTATCAGGTGCACAGTGTCGGGCGCATCGGGCGCCATGTCAGCGATCGGGAAATGCTCAAGCATGCCGAGCGCCTGCTGCACTATCAGGCCGCCGGCGGAGGGTGGGCCGGCGCTGCATACCGTCCATTGCCGGTAAGGAGCACAGACGGCTTCGCGCTCGATCGGCCGGTAATCAGCGAGGTCTGCAAGGGTCATATCGCCTTTGCCCCAGCGCGCATCGTTGACCCGCTCAACAAACTGTTCGGCCATCTCGCCCTGATAGAACGCCCCGGGTCCTTCTGCAGCGAGCCGTCTCATCGTATCGGCCAGTTGCGGGTTGCGCAGAGTCGGCTCACTTTCGCTGGTCTGGCTGCGAAAGTAATCGCGGGTGTCGGAAAATAAACGCAGGGACCAGTCCGATTCGATCTGTTTCTCCAGACGCGGCGGCATGGGCAAGCCCTGTTCGGCCAGCGTTATGGCTGGCGCGAACAGCTCCTCCCAGGGTAGCTGGCCATGCTCTCTGTGCGCTTCGCCCAGCATGGCGATCAGACCGGGTACTCCGACGGAAGAGCCGCTGGGGATCGTCAATGCCCGGGGATGCGGGACGCCGAACGTCATGAACCGGTCCGGCCGTGCCGCCTGCGGTGCGGTTTCGCGCCCGTCATAGACCAGCGTTCGTTGCTCACGCTCATCATGCAGCAACAGAAACCCGCCGCCGCCAATCCCTGTCTCGGGCGCCTCGATAAAACCCAGCACCATCTGCACGGCGATAGCTGCGTCCACCGCATGCCCGCCGCGGCGCAGCATGTCCAACCCGGCTTCAACCGCTGCGGGGTGGGCGGCGGAGACCATGTGCCGAGTCGCCGTTCGCTGTTCGATGGGTTGTTCTGTGCGCAGGGTAGTGGCGGGATCGCTGCCCGAGCAGCCCGATAGATGGGTCAGTATCAGGCCGACCAGAGCAACAGCCGGGGATTTGTGTAAAAGGCGTGTATAGAAGAGTGATCTGAACATGCAAATGAGGCTAGTAGCTGATGAGCTGGGCGTCTACAGCGATGTTTCTTGGTGTAGAATTGACGGCTCTCCAACTTACACCCCGATAGGCAGGATATGACGAAACTCGCGGAGTTCCGCGCCGCCGAGCGCAAGCTCGCCGAGCAATTGGCGCATCTGGAGGCGTTGCAAAAGGATACCCAACTGCAAAGCGAACTGGCTTTCAATGACGAACTCAAGTTACTTATGAAAGACTACAACATGCCGGCGCGCACTGTGCTGGCGATCCTCCGCTCGGCGCCTGTGCAAGCCTGAGACGATACCCTCGCTGGATACCTGGGGCGATGATGCAGTATCTGGCCCGGTGCATGGATACTCATATTCCATGGGGTCCGAGACCTATATCATGTGCGCCCGATTGGGCTAGCTACCCCTTAGCTGGCGTGTCCGCTTGCCGGGGCTCAGCACTCATTTCAGAGTGAAGCTGAACACTTGCATACCTCTCTAGCCCCCGTATGGCGCTTGTCAGAGGGTCCGGGCTGAACTATGGTCCAGACACTTACAGACGTCTTCGCTTTATGTGCCGTGGTAAGCGCGGCCGCTTTTTCAGGAGTATCCATACATGGATAAAGAACGGCCCTCCGACCAGCCAGCCCCGGAAAACCTGGAAGGCATTCCGGCGCCAAGTGGCGAGACCAATCTGATCGATACCGATTATGTAATCGGTCAGGACAATATCACCGGCGAGTTTTCCCTGTCGCTGGATATCCACGGCAAGGTCTTTTTGATCTCTTCGCTGACCATTCTGGTATTCGTGATGCTGACCCTGGCATTGCAGAATGAAGTGGCACCCATATTCAACGCGATTCGTGACTGGCTGACGGGCCACTTGAGCTGGTTCTTCATCGCAGCGGCCAACGTCTTCGTGATTCTCTGCCTGTTTCTGATCGTTTCTCCGCTGGGCAAGGTACGCCTGGGTGGCAAGGAAGCCGTGCCGGACCATACCTATCTGGGCTGGTTCTCGATGCTGTTTGCCGCGGGCATGGGCATCGGGTTGATGTTTTACGGGGTCTCCGAGCCCATGTCGCACTATTCCGCTGCGATGGGAGGAACGGAATTTGCTGAAAGCGGCGCCCGTACAGACTGGGCGCCGTTGGGTGGAGCCGAGGGGGATGCAGAGGCTGCGGCCCGGTTGGGTATGGCCGCAACCATCTTCCATTGGGGTCTGCATCCCTGGGGTATTTACGCGATCGTGGCGCTGGCGCTGGCCTTGTTTTCGTTCAACAAAGGTCTGCCGATGAGTATCCGCTCGATATTCTATCCAATACTCGGTGAGCGGGTCTGGGGTTGGCCGGGGCACGTGATCGATGTGCTCGCAGTATTTGCCACGCTGTTCGGTCTTGCCACTTCGTTGGGGCTGGGCGCAGAGCAGGCGGCGGGTGGCATCGATTATCTGTTTGGCATTACTTCCACCAACGCCGTAAAGGTTCTGCTGATCGTCGCGATTACAGCCGTTGCGCTGGTATCGGTTCTGGCCGGGCTGGACAAGGGCGTCAAGCGGCTGTCAGAGCTGAACATGGGGCTCGCCATTCTGCTGCTGTTTTTCATCATTATCATGGGGCCAACGCTGGCCATTCTGACCGGCTTCTTCAAGAACCTTGGCTCCTACCTGATGCATCTCCCGGCGCTGGCCAACCCGGTCGGACGTGAGGATGCCAACTTCAGTCAGGGCTGGACTGCCTTTTACTGGGCATGGTGGATCAGCTGGTCGCCCTTTGTCGGTATGTTTATCGCCCGGGTCAGTCGCGGCCGCACGGTTCGTGAGTTTCTGGTTTCGGTATTATTGGTACCGACCCTGATATCAGTGTTGTGGATGACTGCCTTCGGTGGCACCGGTATCAGTCAGCTCGCTGCAGGGTTCACCGGGGTGCAGGACGCTGCACTAGAGCTTCAGTTGTTCGTCATGTTGAGCGAGCTTCCCCTGGCGGCGATTACTTCCTTTATAGGCATCATTCTGGTGGTTGTATTCTTCATCACCTCCTCGGACTCCGGTTCGCTGGTTATTGATGCCATTACCGCAGGTGGCAAGATCAATGCTCCGGCCCCGCAACGGGTTTTCTGGGTAATCATCGAAGGGGTGATCGCTATTGCGCTGCTGCTTGGCGGCGGTCTGGTCGCGCTACAGGCTATGGCGGTGTCCACGGGGCTGCCGTTCACGGTCGTGCTGCTGGCCGGGTGTGTGGCAATCATCAAGGGGCTACGCTCCGAGCCGCGTTAACGCACCGCAGAAACAGAAGGGCGCGTCCGCAAGGTCGCGCCTTTTTTTGTGCGCGCATCACCAGGAAAAGAGCCTAGCGCCATAACTCGCAGACAGGCATGTCCGGCCGGAAATGCGTGGCAACCTGTGCCTGTAGCAGTTCGGCGGTCGCCAGCGCGTCGGTCAGTGCATGATGCGACTGGTATTGCGGCAGGCCATAACGGCGGCGACTGTCCGCCAGACGAATGGATTCAGGCGGCCGGCGCAACAGCCAGTTGAGCAGGCCGGTTTTGTGGCGGGGGTGAATGCGTGCTTCCAGGTCCATGGTGTCGATCACCGGGAAATGAAAGCCCTCGCCGAGATAATGTTGTAGAGCCCGATCAAGAAAGGCTCGCTCTATATTGCGGTAATGCACCACCATCACCTTTCCGGCCATGGCATCGAGGAGCTCCTCCAGCACCTCGGCGAGAGGCGGTGCAGCTTCGATATCGGAGTGGGTGATCCGGTGAAACGCTACCGATTCGCTGCTCAACTCCGACGGTGGCTTGACTACGCGGTATAGCGAGCCCTGGCAGCGAATCCGCTCGAGATTCATCGGCACCAGACCGATACTGAGTATCGCGTGTTTTCTGGGGTCGAGGCCGGTTGTTTCCATATCCAGCGCCATCAGCGGCACGTCATTCAGTGGCGTTTCGGCGGCCACCGCTCCGCTCTGGTAATACTTCACCAGATGCGGATGCCTGGCGGTATGGGCCAGGCTGGCGAACAGCGTGCGCCAGTCGGGGGTGGTTTCGGCGTGGGCGGATCGGCGCTGGCGTTCCGTCATAGTGCCCGCGTCGATTGCAGGCTGGGATAGCGGTAGCGCAGGAATTTCTGCGCGTTGCTGAGGATCTGGAAGGCTTCCTTGAGATTGTGTCGTTCAGCCGTAGTCACCATTTCCGGTTCGACGTTGTTGTCAGGCTCGCGGTCCTGTTCAATGTCTACCGCCTGGTGCCGGATGCGTACGCTGGTCAGGAATTCCAGAGCATAGCGTAATCGCGTGATGGCCTCGGGGGGCATGAGCTTGGTTTTCGCGATGGCATCGAGGCGCTCGAAGGAGTTCTGCGCCTTGGTACCGCAGGCCAGCGCGTGCACGCGGATCAGGTCGGTCAGCGGAGCAGTACCGCGGCGTTTGAGGTTGATGACGTTCTTCTGTTCGCCGTCCTTTTCCATGACAAAGGTGCGGAAAAATCCCAGGGGCGGGGTGCGGTTCAACGCGTTGCGCGCCATCGCAGCGAGAAAGGCTTCGTTGCGGCTGGCCTTTTCAGCCAGCAGATCCCTCAGCGATTCGACCATCTCTGCTTCGCCATACACGCTATCCAGATCAAAAAAAATCGAGCTGTTCAGCAGCGTTTCCGGATTGGGCCGGTCGATCCAGTTGTTGAAATAACTTCTCCATACCCTGAGCGGCTGCCGCCATTTGCTGTTGGTGGCCATGATTCCGCCCTTGCAATAGGTATAGCCGCAGGCGGCCAGGCCGTCACTGACCAGCGTTGCCATCTGCAGAAAATAGGCGTCATGCTTTTCCGGCACAAAACTGTCATCCAGAATCAGCGCGTTATCCTGATCAGAGACGATCAATTGTTCGTCACGTGCCATCGAGCCAAGCGCCATGAAGCAGTAGGGCACCGGCGGTGGCCCCAGCTGCTCTTCGGCCAGCTCCAGCAGGCGCTGGGTAAAGTTGCGGCCAATGCTCGACATGGCGCTGCCAACCATTTGCGCGCTGGCCTCCTCGTTGACCATCCGCACGAAGGTGGCGCGCACGTCCGGCAACAGCTTGGTCAGATCCTTGATGTTCTGCTTGTTGAAGATGTTGTTGACCAGATACAGGCTGCTCTGGGATTCGTACTTGATGATATCCGACAGGTTGATGACCCCGATCGGCCGCCGACGATGCACGACCGGCAGGTGATGAATATTGTTGCGCAGCATGCACAACATGGCCTCGAATACCGAGTCGTCAGCCTGCATGGTAATCGGATGACCGGTCATGACGTCGCTGACCGGCGTTTGCGCTGGCAGCCCTTCAGCCACTACACGGGTACGAAAATCGCGATCTGTAATGATTCCCACCATTACGTGCTGCGCGGCAGATGCCCGATCGTTGCCGGTCGGGGCAGGGGTGGATTCAGGGTCGACAATGACCAGAGACGACACGCTTTCGTCGGTCATGATGGCGGCCGCCTCGCGTATGGTCGCTGTGAGTGGCGCAGTCACAGGCGTGCGCGACACCAGCTTGCGCACCTTGAGTTTCATCAGCTCGCTGGCCTTGGATTGGGTATCCACGGCGGTCTTCAGGCGGGACTGACCTTCGGCTTCGACGAAATCCGCGAAGCTGTCGTGCTCATCGCACAATCGCTTGAACAGCTTGTCCGGGATCAGATACAGCAGGCTGTCCTCGATTGCCTTGGCTGGAAAGCGCACCTTGTTATCGCGCAACAGGCCAAACTGCCCGAAAATGTCGCCCTCGGTCAGACGGTTGTACAGATCACCGTTGCGCCGATAGATCTCGACTGCTCCGCTGCGCACGTAATACAGGTAGTAGCTGTCCTCGCCAAAGTGCAGGATGTCGGTGTTTGCGCGGACATAGCTGATTTCGACCTGGGGCGCGATGTCGTTCAGCACGTCCTCGTCCAGTCCATCGAACGGCGGGAAGCGACTCAGGTGATCGCGTATTTCAATGAATTCGACCTGCATGCCGCTATCCTTTACCGAGTGTGAAGCAGACCATGCCGGAGTGCTGGCCAATCAGCAACCCGGCAAACCTGTCGTAGCCTGGAGTGTAGTAACAGCGCTCAGGGCCGTAAACCGACCTGCCTGATCAGCACCAGTCATTATGCACCTGGCCATCATGAGGCCTCGACAGCGGCCTTGCCTACGCTACACAATCGGTACGCCTGGCAGGGCGGAAGTATTCCTTTTTCATCGTTGTAGGAAGCGCCTGAATGACCCGCTATTTCAAGACCGTTGAACGCCTTGTGCTCGCCGGTTTACTCCTTCTGCTCGTCTGGATACCTTTACCGCTCGGTAGTAATCGGGACTGGTCGGCGGCATTGATGATTTTCGCGATAGGTAGCCTTGCCTGCGTCTGGTTAAGCGTGCAGATGCTGCAGAATCTGTCCCTGGGCTCGGGATTCAGGAAAGCCCTGGTGCCGCTCGGATTGTTGGTAGCAACCCAAGCCTGGGTGGTCGTGCAGTGGGGAGCCGAGTTGACGCGTGATTCGACCGCGACCTTCCAATATCTGATGCTCGGATTGTCGTATTGCCTGCTTTATCTGCTGGTGATTGGCCTGTTCCGAACGCGCAAGCGGTTGTCCGTGTTGCTGGGCGTCCTGGTGATCAGCGGGGTCCTGCAGGCTTTCTACGGAACCATCATGACGCTGTCGGGGCTTGAGTGGCTGATTATCGGGCCCAAGGATCATCACGTCGGGCATGCCACCGGTACCTTTGTTAACCGCAATCATCTGGCGGGCTATCTGGAACTGACACTGGCGGCCGGCATCGGGCTACTGCTTGCTCTGCGGCAGGAGGGCAGGTTCCGGTGGACGGGGTTGTTTGAAACTATCATGGGACCAAAAATGCGTCTGCGCCTGGCGCTGATCATTATGGTTATTGGTCTGGTCATGACTCATTCGCGTATGGGCAATACCGCGTTTTTCTCCAGTCTGTTGCTGACGGGTGGGCTGTTTCTGCTGGTCGACAAGGAGCACCGACTGCGTAACGGGCTCATGTTGGCGAGCATTCTCTTGATCGACATATTGATAGTCAGCCAGTACTTCGGTCTGGATCGACTCAAGGAACGGTTGGTCAATACGCGGCTGTCCGATGTGGTTGTCGACGGTGCGGTGGTCGAGCAGGCCAATGAATTGCGTGGAACAGTATTCAATCAGGCTCTGCCGCTGGCAACAGACCGGCCCTGGATCGGTCAGGGCGCGGGCAGTTTCGAGGCCGTTTTTCCACCCTATGCAGGTAATTTGCCTCTGCACTACGACCATGCGCACAATGATTTTCTGCAGTTCTTTATCGAGTACGGGGTAGTAGGGAGTCTACCGCTGGTTCTGTTTGTAGTGATTTCGATGTTCTATGCGTTGAAAGCGATGGTGCAGCGACGCTCGCTCTATCGAAGCGGAGTGGGATGTGGTGCAGCCTTGGGGATATTGGCGTTGATGCTGCATTCGCTGACGGACTTCAATCTGCAAATACCGTCTAACGCAGCGACCTACGTGGTGCTTTGCGCTATCGCTGTATTGGCTAATACGCACAAGGTAGGGTCAGGACGCAGCCGGAATAAACGAAACAGCAAGGAAGGAGCGTTGGAGGCGAACCTGGGCCCTACCAGAGAGGCAGGGCCAACGGGTCACTCGATCAGATGATGCTTGGGGTCGCGCGGCGCACTGCCGAATCCGTTGCGGCCGACATAGTAAAAGAACTTCGGAATACCTATCACATAGCGCTTGAATAGCCGCTTTGGCTCCTTGCCGAGGCGGTATGCCCATTCCAGGCCTGTCTTTCGAAATATCAACGGGGCTCGAGTAAAGCGCTCCGCGGAGAAATCCAGAATCGCGCCGCCACAGATCAGCAGGGCAGGCATATCCAGTTCACGTTTGATGCGAATGGCTACTTCTTCCTGCTTGGGCATCCCCATTGCTAGCACAATCACAGGAACTTTATTGCTCTCACAATGCCTCTCCACGTACTGGGCGTAGCTTTCTTCGGGCTGGAACCCATCCATCGCGTGGAAAGGGTGACCCTGAAAAAGCCGACGGGCGCCCTTGGATAGCCATGGCTCGCGCGTTCCCAGCGCGAAGAACTGATAACGATCGGCATCGGTGCGGATAAGGTAGTCGATCACCTTCGGAATGAAATCCGAACCGTTCATATTAGCTCTTGGGGCTCTACCGTTCAGCTTGCAGGCGATCTTGACGCCGATGCCGTCGCGTAGCAGATAGGACATCTGGGCAAAACGACGGCGCATTGGCAAGTTCTGCTGCGCAAGGTTGTAGGCGTGCTGATTAAGGAACGCCAGCGTCGTGGGAGAGTCAATGGCAGCGAGCTTCTGCAACAGCGCATCGGATTGACTCTCGTCGATCAGCAGCAACTTGTTGATCAGTGGGTCGTGACGCTTGAGCAGAGAGTTAGTCATCGAGGACCTCGTATTACACAATGGTTCATATGAGTACGTTGCGACGGGTATTGGTTCAATTCAGGTCCTGGAATTGATTCTTGGTACACAGGTTGTCGGATGACTTGACAGGGATAGCCATTCAGCTTAGGCGTCGAACGCTCGCAGAATTGATGAGGATCGCGCTATCCAGGCGGCATCATCGGGAAACCCATCAGGAGGATCTACACAATGAGACAACCAGGCCTGAAGACAGTTCGTGAATGGTTGATATTCAGCACCTTTACTCTGCTATCGGCTGGCGCATCGGTGGCGACTGCGTCGGTGGATATGATCGGCATCAACGTTGCGGGCGCTGAGTTCACCGGGGGAAAGCTGCCTGGTAAGCACGGCACGCATTATTTCTTTCCGCCGGAGGACTACTTTGAATACTGGAGCGAACAGGGCATACGCACTGTGCGGTTTCCGCTGAAGTGGGAGCGTTTGCAGCCCAGCCTGAATGCCGAACTGGATAGCGTGTACGCTTCGCTGGTCGACGACATGCTCGATCAGGCGGAGAAATACGACGTAAAGGTCATTCTGGACGTGCACAACTACGCACGCTATCGCAAGAACGTGATCGGGACTGAAGAGGTGCCGGTAAGCGCCTATCAGGATCTTATGGAACGTATCGCCGAACGCTGGCACGGTCACGATGCGCTCTTCGCCTATGACATCATGAATGAGCCCTACGGTTCGGCGGATGAGCTGTGGCCTGAAGCTGCGCAGGCGGGAATCGACGGTGTGCGCAAACATGACAAGAAGCGCCCGTTATTGATCGAGGGTGCATCGTGGTCGAGCGCTGCCCGCTGGCCCCGCTATGCTGATGAGCTATTGAAGCTCAAGGATCCCGCCGACAACATGGTTTTTTCCGCCCACGTATATATCGATGAAGACGCCAGCGGTAGCTACAAGAAAGGGCCAGGCAAGGATTTTGAGCCGATGATTGGGGTGAAGCGCGTTGAGCCCTTCGTCAATTGGCTGAAAGAGCATGGCAAAAAGGGGCACATCGGTGAGTTCGGCATTCCAAACGATGATGAACGCTGGCTGGATGCGATGGATAAGCTGTTGAGCTACCTGAACGAAAACTGTATTCCCATCAACTATTGGGCGGCGGGACCTTCCTGGGGCAACTACAAGCTTTCAATCGAACCCAAAAAGGGCGAGAAACGACCGCAGGTTGCGTTGCTGAAAAAATATGCGGCGAAGGACAAGTGCTCTGACTTTGGTCCCAGCAAGGGCTAACGGGTTCAGTCTGGCGGCAGGCCGGTGTTGATTCCGCCTGCCTTCAGGTAGTTTTCAGGGCTCGCTCGGCACATGCGAGCCAGACATAAGGCGTCGTAGCTTGCCGAGTGCCTTGCGCCGGAATGTTAACCCTTTGCGCATGACCTGGGTTTTCAGCGCTGGCAAGCTCATACCTGGCGCATACATCTGATTGGCTTCGATGCAGAAAACTGGCTTGCTGGTCAGGCGCATGATATCCAGAGCGGTATCCTCATCATGTTCAATGAACAATATCGCATGAGGGTCCTGGTTGTAGATGTCAGCCTTGAACGCCGTGATAGCCGCATCCTTCGGGCTGATATGCCCAGCGTTGTTCAGCATATGCAGCTGGCCATATTCAACCCCGTGACGTTGCAGCCATTGCTCCGTTTGTTCGCGGTATTTCTCCGCACGGCACGTGATCAAATGCGCAACGGGCACTGAGGGGGTAAATAATGGCGTGGCGTTCTCGATGTAGGTAGCGCAGCTCTGATCATCGTGCACATCGGCGGCGTCTGGCTGCAGGTACAGCACTCCATCAATATCCAGACAGGCGTGTCGCATCAGGTTGTGATGCAGGATGTTCCACTCGAACAGCCTCGGCTGCTCAACCGTTTCGAAATAGAGATCAACGTTGCCGGTGTTCTCTTTTTGAGCGAATGCCGCCATGGTAATTACTTCGCCCTGGTAGACGGACCTCACCATCTCCGCCGCCGCCAGCATCGAATTGCCTGAAGCGATACTGTCGTCCACCAGCAGGATTTTCGTGGCATCCCATGGGTTCGCCAGGTGGGCATGTTTGTAGGTGCGCGTATTGCCTTTCTTCAGCTCATCGTTGCGACAGAACGAATAGAGGTCTGTAAGCGGCAGGTTCAGTTTTAGCGAAATGATGCTGGCTACCAGCATGCCGCTACGTGGAATGCCCACAACGAGATCGATGTCGTGGGGCACCTTGCTTGCGTATTTGTTAGTCAGATTCGCCAGATCGCTGACACTTCGATAGTTCATTAGCGTTGCTCCTAGACCCCCCGATGGGGTTGTTCAGCGCTCGGGGGGATACCGAATCCAATCAGGTAACGGACGTTTTTGTATCGGCTTCCGTTACGCGTCCGTAATTGTCAGCAAAGCGAATGATGTCGTCTTCTCCGAGATAGGAGCCGGACTGAACTTCGATGAGTTCAAGCGGAATAACACCGGGGTTTTCCAGGGAATGCACCTGGCCTATAGGGATATAGGTAGATTGATTCTCGGTGACCATGTACGTCTCGTCACCGTTGGTAACGCGAGCCGTACCGCACACCACGATCCAATGCTCGGCGCGGTGGTGATGCATCTGCACTGACAATTTGGCGCCTGGCTTCACGGTGATACGCTTGACCTGATAGCGCTGGCCATTGTCGATGGAGTCATACACGCCCCAGGGCCGATAAACTTCCCGGTGATTGAGATACTCGCAGCGATCATCACGCTTGAGCTGTTCGACGATGCGTTTGACTTCCTGGGTCTGGCTCTTGTGCGCGACCATTACCGCATCCTTGGTCTCGATGATCACCAGATCTTCGACGCCTACGGTGGCCACCAAACGGTGCTCGGCGTTCACGTAGGTCCCTTGGGTGTTCTCGCTCAGCACATCACCCTTGAACACATTGCCCTGCTCATCTTTGTTACTGACTTCCCATAAGGCAGACCAGGATCCGATATCGCTCCAGCCAACATCCAGCGGGACCATCACCGCATCGGCGGTTTTCTCCATGACGGCGTAGTCGATGGAATCTTCAGGGCAGGCGATGAATGCTTCCTTGTCGATGCGCGTGAAAATCATGTCCTGGCTACTGCGGCTGATGGCCTTGCGGCAGGCGGCAAGAATATCCGGCCGGAACTTCTCCAGTTCTTCCAGATACCGACTCGCACGGAACATGAACATGCCGCTGTTCCAGTAGAAATCGCCTGATAAGAGGTAATCCTTGGCAGTCTCCAGGTCTGGCTTCTCGACAAACTTGGCCACCTTGTAACCCCCATCTCCCTCAGGCGCGCCTTTCTGCACATAGCCATAGCCTGTTTCCGGGTGGGTGGGTACCACGCCGAAGCTGACCAGCTTGCCCGCCTCAGCGAGTGGCAAGGCGACGCCGATACGTTCACGGAAGCCTGCTTCGTCCTGAATCAAATGGTCGGCTGCCAGAATCAACAGCACCGGGTCATTGCCTTCAGCGACGGCCTGCAATGCCGCGAGCGCAACTGCCGGGGCGGTGTTGCGGCCGACCGGCTCGAGCAGAATTGGCGCCTCTTCCATATCCAGCTTGCGCATCTGTTCGGCGGCAAGGAAGCGGTGTTCTTCATTACAGATCAAGCGTGGCAGTTGGATATCGAGGCCATCCAGGCGTTTGATGGTGGCTTGCAGCATAGACAGCGAGGCATCTGCAAGCGGCAGGAACTGCTTGGGATTCAGCTGGCGCGAGAGCGGCCAAAGGCGCGAGCCGGTGCCGCCCGACATGATGATGGGGATCATTTCTAGACTCCTTTGTATGATAGCGGCTGTTTACTTCTGAGCTGCTTGACAAGTATCGGGATAAACCGGAGGCCGTCGCGTGCGTAACGCCCGCTCAGTCTGCGCGGTTCGCTGCAGATGCGGTGTAGCCATTCGAGATAAAGCTTCTGGATCCATTCGGGTGCGCGCGGCACAGCACCGGACAGAAAGTTCAGCGAGCCGCCAACGCACAGACCGACGCCTTTAGCCTTGCCGGTCTGGAAAACCTTGTGCGCCATTATTTCCTGGGTCGGGCAGCCAAGCGCGAACACCACCAGATGCGCTGGATGGTTGACGATAAAGTCCACGCAGGCTGCAGTCGCCTCAGGGTCCTTGATGAAGCCCATGGGCGGATAATGGTGGTAGAAGGTGATACCGGGAAACTTCTCGCGAAGCAGCATCATGTTGCTCGCTTCACAACCGACTACACATACCTTCCAGTGCTGTTCGTTTGCCAGATGGATGAGGCGCGCAGTCAAGGTACTGCCAGGAATGGCTTCTTCAAGATCAAGATTGCAGAACTTGAGAAACGGCAGCAGAACACGGCTATCGCAGATTCGATGGCTGGCCTGGTCATAGGCGGCGCGCAGATCCGTGTCGTCCTGAAGCTGAACGACATGGTTGACATTGGGAGTGACGATATAACTGAAGTCCTCCTGGCTGGTCGTTTTGATCTCCTCGACCAGCTGTTCCTCGGAGCCTCCGTAAAATTCAATATCAAAAGCTTTCAATGCAACCTCCCTGGCATTTGAAAAAGGCCTACAAATGCGCACTCTGTGAGTTTACTGCGTTCAGGCGGCCCGCTTATCCCGTGCAGCCTTGATTGATTTGATGTGGGCATGTACGTAATGCAGCCCATACAGAACGTAATTTTTGAATGAGGACAATTTGAGGAAGCGTTTGCGGATGTGTACGTCCTCCTTGATAGCCTCAAAGCGGCGCTGTTCGGAAACGCCGGTCAAATCGAAGATGCACAGTGGTTCGGCAAGCTGCAGCACTTCACGCGGCTTCTCAATACCATTAGTGAATTCAATGAGCATGCAGTAATCGGCTGACAGTTTGTAATCGTCCCGAAAGCGCAGGGTACTGAGATGCTCATTCTCGAAATACATCGCCTGGTGACTCGACGGCATGCCGATAAACAATTTGTCGATTGGTTTGGCATGCGACTCAATCAGCCTGCGGCTACCGGTGCGCAGATAGAAGTCGCCATAGATAAATTTCGGACGGACTTCTGCTTGCTCGATGGCCGCAGCAACCTTCTCCAGCACGGTTTCGTCATACAGCATGTCGCCGCTGTTAAGGAAGATGGTATAGCCAGGCAGCGCCGAGCCTTTGACCAATCCCTTGTTCATAGCGTCATACAAGCCCTTGTCCTGCTCGGATGTGATGTCCGCCTGCGGATCATTGATACGACTGAGCCACTCGACCGCTCCATCGTTGGACGCACCATCGATTACGATCCAGGTGAAATTCCGATGGGACTGCCGAACAACGCTCTGGTAGGTCTCCTTGAGACCGGCCAGGTTATTCCAATTTATAGTTACGATACTGAAGTGGACCATTGCTCACCCGGTTGAATTGTCGAGGCGACGTAGTTTCGGTTGCTTGCACCTTGGAGTAATAAAGGAAGCAGGCGGTGGTAATGCCCAGCATATCCCCCCCGTACATGATCGCGTTGGACATCACCATGTTGATAATGCTGAACGCGAAGCTCAGCTGAAAGGCTGCAAGCAAGTCGCCCTTGTGCTTGCAGCCCTTCATGATACGTAGGTACATGCCATAGAAAATGACAGCGATAAACGGCGTCAGGAAGCCATAGCGATGGTAGACACCGACAATGCCGACATCTGACAGGTAGAAGTGCGGGTTGTATATTGAATGAAAACCTTCGTTCCACTGCAGGGACAACGCGCCCTTGCCGATATAGTTGTTCTCTTTGATCGCCTGAATGATCGTGGCGATGGTGTTGTCCCGTACCCCAGGCCCGGTGGTGGCTTCCTCGAATAACAGGTTGAATCGCTCTATCTGCTCGGCCCAGAACTCCGGCATAAGGAAGAAAGAGGCGACCAGAATCAGGCCCGCCATCGCGCCGACCTTTACCATCGAGTCGATACGATTGCGGAAAATCCATAGTGCTGCCAGCGCCCATATAAGCATGGTGCCGCGGGTCTGGATCACCAGCCAGAGATAGGCAGCGAAGTACAGAACCAGCGCCAGTTTACCGATCGAGAGTTTCTCTTTGAGCTGATATAGCAGCATGAATACCGCGATCGTGACGTAACCCGAGCCTATACGGTAACGGTCGGGTCGCAGCGGGTTGTTACCCCAATCAACCTCATCCTTGGCGAAGGAAACCGACGCGTTGTCGGGAATGATGCTGAGGTAGTACATGAAACCGACGAAGGTCGCGAACAGCGCGGAATACAGGAAGTATTTCTCAAGGTGCTTTTGCGTTGGAGCCGTCTTTATCAGCAGCAACAACGCGACAAAAAAGCTCAACCACATGAAACTACGGCGTTCCTCGAGCAGGCCGTAGACCAGAGGCTGTCCATAGTTGAGATTGGCCAGAACGGCTGACGATACGGGTAGAAGCACGCCGAGGAACACGATCCACAGGGCGGTTTTCGATTGATACACCCGTCGCCAGGTCACAAACAGCGCGCCTGCAGCAGCAATAACGCCGAGCAGATAGAGTTCACGCAGAAAGGGGATGCCAGCTTTCTTATCGTCAGTCAGGAAGAAAACTTCCGAATTCAACAGAATAAGAATGAAGAGCAGATTCCTGTATGCAAGCAATTGCTTGAACAATGGCGATTTCCCTTTCTGTATTGAGGCTAGTCATGGCAGCGGGGGGTGTCGAGAAGCGGCCATTCGACAACAGAATTTGGCCCCCATGCCGTCTATAAGTTCCCTACCGTATGTCGGCGGGGTTCAGGCTATGTAGGCCCTGGTGTGCACGTGCACGTCATCCGAAGCCAGGAGGTCCGGTTTTGACCACCACCGGTAGCGTCCATGTTGGATCGCTGGAGGCTGCAGGACGCACCCGGATGGCAGCTTCAGGGTGTAGGCTACCACCACATAATGGGTATCTTGCGTGTCGCCAAACACACTGTCGTTATAAAAATGTTCATAGATGTTAAGCAGAGCAGCGTTCTCACGCGCAAATGCCTGGCCCAACTCGACTTCAGTCAGCCGCCTGAAAGCCGCGTCGAGACTTTCGTTCTTATAGATACGACCGCCTGGAACGAACCAGTAACCCTGGGCCGGGCGGTTTAACCGCTGGCCCAGAAGAATCTCGTCGCTCTGGTTCTGCACAATCAGATCAATCGAAACCAGCGGTGTGCTGGCCACTATCGATTGAAAGGCGTCTGCTTCGAGAAACATATCAGCCACGCGCCTCGTCCATGTGCTTCACAAACCAGCTGTACGCATCACGCAGGCCGTCTTCCAGCCCGATCTGTGCGCTCCAGCCAAGTGCTGCCAGGCGCGACACATCCATCAACTTGCGCGGCGTACCGTCGGGCTTGCTGGCATCAAAAGTCAGCTTGCCCTGGAACCCGGTCACCTGGCTGATGGTTTCAGCCAACTCGCGGATAGTGCAGTCCTGACCCGTGCCCACGTTGATGTGCGACAGCATGGGTTGGGTATGCTGCTGATAGGTGTCGCTGTCCAGATTCATGACGTGGACGCTGGCGGCGGCCATATCGTCCACATGCAGGAATTCGCGCATCGGCGTACCACTGCCCCAGACCACGACTTCCTCATCGCCGCGTTGAGTCGCTTCGTGAAAACGACGCAGCAGGGCGGGGATTACGTGGCTGTTTTCCGGATGGTAATTGTCATGCGGGCCGTACAGGTTGGTCGGCATCACGCTGCGGTAGTCACGTCCATACTGACGGTTGTAGCTTTCGCAGAGTTTGATGCCGGCAATCTTGGCGATAGCGTAGGGCTCGTTGGTCGGTTCCAGCACGCCGGTGAGCAGGGTTTCCTCGCGCATCGGCTGGTCGGCATTCTTCGGATAGATGCACGACGAGCCGAGGAACAGCAACCGTTGAACATCATTGGCATGCGCAGCATGAATGATGTTGGCTTCGATCATCAGATTCTCGTAGATGAACTCGGCCGGGTAGCTGTTGTTCGCATGGATGCCGCCAACCTTCGCTGCGGCCAGGTAGACCTGGTCGATGCGTTCTTCAGCGAAGAACGCACTCACCGCAGCCTGGCTGAGCAAGTCGAGCTCATGCCGGCTGCGGGTGATGATATTACTGTAGCCGAGAGCTTCCAGCCGGCGCACGATGGCTGAGCCAACCATGCCTCGGTGCCCCGCCACGAAAATGCGCTGGTCGAGATCCTGTCGCATACTCAACCCTCCACGGTGACCGGGATATCGTGGCCGTGTTCTTTGAGCAGGGCGTGACGCTTGGCGACCATGAGATCTTCACGGACCATTTCGGCGCACATCTCTTGTACTGTGATTTCAGGCGTCCAGCCCAGTTTGCTCTTGGCCTTGGACGGGTCGCCCAGCAGGGTTTCTACTTCGGCTGGACGGAAGTAGCGCGGATCGACTCGCATCACCACGTCTCCGGCCTTGACGCCTGGCGCTTGATCGCCTTCAACGCTTTCGACGATGGCTTTTTCGTCAACACCACTGCCTTCGAAGCGCAGTTTGATGCCCAGCTCAGCGGCAGACCAGCTGATGAACTCGCGCACCGAATATTGAACGCCGGTTGCGATCACGAAATCCTCAGCTTGTTCCTGCTGCAGCATCATCCACTGCATGCGCACGTAGTCTTTGGCATGACCCCAGTCACGCAGGGAATCGATGTTACCCATATACAGACAGCTTTCCAGGCCCTGGGCGATGTTGGCCATACCTCGGGTGATTTTGCGGGTAACGAAGGTTTCGCCGCGGCGCGGGGATTCGTGGTTGAACAGGATGCCGTTACAGGCATACATGCCATAAGCTTCGCGATAGTTCACGGTGATCCAGTAGGCGTACAGCTTGGCCACAGCGTAGGGAGAGCGCGGGTAGAAGGGCGTGGTTTCCTTCTGTGGCATCTCCTGCACCAGACCATAGAGCTCGGATGTCGACGCCTGATAGAAGCGGGTTTTCTTTTCCAGGCCCAGCAGGCGGATTGCCTCAAGGATACGCAGCGTGCCCATGGCATCGACGTCTGCAGTGTATTCCGGCGCTTCGAAACTGACGGCTACGTGGGACTGAGCGCCGAGGTTGTAGACCTCATCGGGCTGCACTTCCTGCAGGATGCGGGTCAGGTTGGACGAGTCGGACAGGTCGCCGTAGTGCAGAACGAAGTTCTTGTTCTCGACATGCGGGTCCTGATAGATGTGATCGACGCGCTGGGTATTGAACAATGAAGCGCGGCGCTTGATGCCATGAACTTCATAACCCTTCTCGAGCAGGAATTCTGCGAGATAAGAACCATCCTGCCCGGTGATGCCCGTGATTAAAGCCTTTTTGCGTTCCATTTTCTTAATACTCCGGTCGTATTTGCAATGAGTTGAATTCGTTTGAATCGGGTAGTCGTCTATCGTGATCTGGCGCTACGAAGCAGAATTTGAATACGCTCGCGGAAGCCGAAAAGAATGACTTGTACCGACGGAAACTTGTAGAAAAAGCGGTACATGTCGTATTCGGTTTTCGGCGCAGTCAGGCTGGCGCTATTCAGTTCGGCAGAATCGATCAGGGCAATGCCGTCGCCCTCTATGTCATGCATGACGCTGAGCTCCATGGGTTTCATAGATAAGCTGAAGTTGAATAATCCCTTCTGACTGGTACGGGTCAGCTGCAATCCGCTGCGGCAATCCTTGCAACCGTAGAGGTTTACGGTGAAGTCATAGGCGGCAAGCTTTTCATTCTGCTTTTTTACGCTCTCAGGTAGCAGCTCGCAGAATGCGTCGTACTTGGCCAGGCTGTCGTCGAGGGGGGCAAACTGGTAGTCAATTTCCTGTTGCTGTATGGCTACCTGGAAGCGCGACGACGCGATGTTGAAGTGTTGCCCCGGGTCGCCAAAGTTCGTCGTGAGCGAACGGTAGGGGTACACGAAGAACTTGTTCCGCGAAATGATGTAAGCGTTGTACAGCTTCAACCATGACGATTCCGGCCAAGCGCGAATATCCGCAGGGATATTGTCGATGTGGGCAATATCCGTACCGTTTTTTTCCATCCACGCGCGGAAACCGATCCAGTGGGAGCGTGACCAGGCCTGCCCCCAGGACGCTGCCAGCTGCATGAAATAGACGTCGGCATTGCCATTATCAACGGGAGTGAACGGGAGGTTTGCCGTCTGGTTGAACTGCTGGCTATACAGACTTATGCCAGCAATATTTGCGTCGCCCGCATAAAAGCTGAGCGCCGCGGTGGTGTATTGGTAGAAATATGGCGAAGCGAACAAATCATCTTCGAGGATGATGACATCGCCGTATTCCTCGGTAAGGTCGCCGCAGCTCAGTACGTGTTCCCGCAGGCCGAGGCGAGTCTTGTGAGCAATGATGCGCTTTTCGCCGAATGGCCAATCGAAGTCTTCCGCAACCTCGCGGGGTTCTTCCATGCCCGAATTATCCAGGCTGATGACCAGACGGACGTTCCCCGGCGGAAAATGCGCTTTGCGCAGCGAGCCCAGCAAGCGACTAAGACTCTTCGGGCGGTTGTACCCGATGACAATGATGGTAGGCAGATTCAGAGGCATAACGTCTCACAACCAGAGTTGGGGAAAATTGATAGGCGTAAACCGGTCAAGTGATCAGGCATTGCGGTATCCCCGGGCAAACCTTCTACGCGATTCAACAGCTGTCAGCGCTACCAGACACAGGTAAATAACGATGCTCGCGACGGTGAAAGCGATCACTGTACTCAGCGAATCTTCGAGCACGGCGGCACCGATGAACAGCGCGGATATGCGTAATACCGTACTGACGATTTCGAACACCAGAGACAGTCGCTGCATGGACAGAGCAGGGAAGGCGACGGTGCAAGGTCGGCTGATGAAGATGGCGTACTCAGCTAGCGCCAGCCAGCGCGCGAATTCGCCCGCTGATTCCCAGGCTGAACCGAACACGAAGGCAAACATCCAGGGGCCGAAGAAAAACACTGTGCCAAAGGGCACGAGCCCAACGATCGCCAACCCGGCTACCGCTTTCATCAGCATCGCGGTGATGGGTTCCTGGCGGTGGATGGCTTGTGTGATTTTAGGATAATAGACGTCAGCGACCGATTTTCCGATCAGGTGCGTTGGCATACTCAATGCCTGCTTGCACAGCGTGAAGTATCCCGCAGCCGCCGGCCCGAAATAGGCGGCAAGTACCAGCGTCGGCAGGTTCTGCGACACAGTGTTGATGAACATCTGCGGTGCACGAAATAGCGGAAAGTCACTGTAGCGCTTGGCAACGGAGAGGGTCTGATCCTTCGCTGCCTGTCTGTTCGCTGCGTCATCATCATTGTCGGTTCCGCTAGCGCGACGAATGCCAAACAGCAGCATCAGCGCATGCAGGAGTGGACCGATTGCAGTCGTGAAAACCAGCACAGCGGCCGAAGCGTGGATCCAGCCCGCGGCGCTACGGATGAGGTTGTGCAGCAAGGAATGCGTGATGGCGACCTTAGCCGTGATGCGGAACAGCTGATGGCGGATCAGCCACTGTTGTGCAATTTCCAGAGCAGCGCCGAAGAACATGGTCAGCGGTAGCAGCATCAGAAAAGGCGAGATTTCCTCTACGCCCATTTTTGCCACCAGGGGCGTGCCGAAACCATATAGTAACGCTGCCGACAGAATGGCCATGCCTACGGCAATGAATAGAGACAGTCTGACCACTGCTTTCGCGTCGGCGTTGCTTTTGGGCAGCACTATGGCCATCGGATAGGACAGGGCGGCCGCGGGCACGATCATCATGACCACGCCCATGAACACACCAAGCACACCATAGCTTTCCGGACCGTACAACCGGGTTATGACCGGCATGAACAGCATCGTCAGCACCTGGGCACCAGCTGTGCCGGACACCACGGTGAGGATATTGCGCAGCAGTTTGCTGCGCATTTGCTGACGCAGCAGCTCGCTGTATCTCGACCAGCGGGATCCGTGTCCGTTTGCGTTGATGTCGACCTCCATTGTCGGCGACCCGTTAGGCATTGATGCTGGTACGGCCGATACCGTAATAGTCGAACCCGGCACGCTTGATCTGAGTCAGGTCGTACTGGTTACGCCCATCAATGATCAAAGGTTGCTTCAGCAGTTTTTTCAATGCTTTGAGGTCTGGCCGGCGGTAGGGCTTCCACTCGGTAACCAGGATCAGCGCGTCTGCGTCTATGGCGGCTTCATACTGGCCTTCAACAATTTCCAGCTTGCCTTCCGCGAACCATTTTTCCGGGAACTCGCGTCGTGCGGTCTCGTAAGCTACCGGGTCGCAGGCTTTCACTGTCGCGCCAGCATTGATCAGACTGTTGATCAGCACCACGCTTGGCGCTTCACGCATGTCGTCGGTACCCGGCTTGAATGCCAGGCCCCAGACTGCGAAGCTTTTGCCGGCCAGGTCGCCGTCAAAGTGCGCGTTGACCTTGTTGAACAACGACTGTTTCTGGAGCTCGTTGCGTGCTTCCACTGCCTGCAGCAGCTTGGGTTCGAAATCACTTTTGTGAGCAATACTGATCAGGGCTTTCACGTCTTTGGGGAAGCATGAGCCGCCGTAACCACAGCCGGCGTAGATGAAGTGGTAGCCGATTCGCTGGTCAGAGCCGATACCCAGGCGTACATTTTCCACATCGACATCAAGTCGCTCGCACAGGCTGGCAATCTCGTTCATGAAGGAGATCTTGGTCGCAAGCATGGCGTTTGCCGCGTACTTAGTCATTTCTGCATCGCGAACACCCATGAACATCATGCGGGGACGGTTGCGAATGAAGGGCGCGTACAGCTCATTCATTACGCCGCGGGCTCGCTCACTATCTGTGCCGACGATGATCCGGTCGGGATGCATGAAATCATCGACGGCAGCCCCTTCCTTCAAAAACTCGGGGTTCGATACCACATCGAATTCGATGTCCAAGCCGCGCTTTTCGAGCTGTTCTGCGACAGTGGCGCGCACCAGGTCAGCAGTGCCGACAGGTACCGTGGACTTGTTGATGATGACGGAGGGGCGGGTGATCAGACTGCCGATTTCTCGAGCAACATCCACTACATAATGCAGGTCCGCTGAGCCATCTTCGCCCGGAGGAGTACCTACCGCGATGAAGAACACTTCAGAATCTTCGATGGTGTCTTTCAGCGACGTAGTAAAGCGCAAACGGTCCGCAGAAAAGTTGTCAGAGACAATGTCTTCCAGACCGGGCTCATAGATCGGCAAAATACCCTTTTTCAGATTCTCTATCTTCGCGGGATCGATATCCACGCAGTAAACAGTGTTACCCATTTCTGCGATACAAGCGCCCGTAACGAGCCCAACATAGCCGGTTCCTACAACTGTGATATTCATGGCGCTTCCTTAAATTTGAACAAATCTGCTTGCACTCCCGGCATCGAGGCCGGGGGCGTGTTTAATATCTGATGGCTTCAGCGGATTGCCCGGATGGCTTCGACAATCAGTAGACGTCTCGTGAGAACAACGTGAACGGAGTACGGAACAGAATTTTGATATCCAGCCACAGCGACCAGTTATTGATGTAGGCCAGATCCTGCTCGACGCGTTGCTGCATTTTCTCAATTGTTTCCGTTTCGCCACGGTGGCCGGTGACCTGGGCCAACCCAGTGATGCCCGGCTTGATGCGATGACGTGCCATGTAAGCCAGGATCTTGTCACTGTAGTAATCGTTATGGGTCACGGCGTGCGGACGTGGTCCCACCAGGGACATCTCTCCACGCAATACATTGAACAACTGCGGTAGCTCGTCTATGGAGGTGCTGCGCAGTATGCGGCCCACCGGTGTAACGCGCGGGTCGTCACGCGTAGCCTGTTTTACAATTTTGTCGTCGTCATGCATGCGCATGGAGCGGAACTTCATGACGTGGATTATCTCGCCATTCCAACCATGCCGCGGCTGGCGGAACAGTACCGGGCCCGGTGAAGACATTTTTACGGCGATAGCGGCGCAGATCAGCAGCGGGCTGAGCGCAACGATTGCCAGCAATGCTACGCCCCGGTCGAGCAGTTCCTTGCTGAACACCGACGCCGGGTGAGAGCTAAGCGGCGTTTCATTCAGATAGATAGCGGGTAGCTGTTCGATTTGAGAAATTGACTGGTTGAGTAGAGGCATCCGGCCGAAATCCGGGATCCAGACCACGTCTACGCTGAGGTCGAGCAGGGTGATGTAGAGTTTTTCGATATAGGCAACTTCGTCCAGGCTTAGCGCGATATAGACACGACGAATGCCGTACTGGTCTACCAGTTCCCGAACTTTGGACAGATCACCCAGGACCGGAAAGCGACCATCGAGTGTCTGGGTGTCGGGCTTGGAAGTGATCAGACCCACCAGCGGTACCCGGTTGGAGCCATGCAAACGCTTGGCTAGCTCATACGCCGCAGGACCGGAGCCGATGATCACGGATGTTCTGCCGAGGCGCAGCTTGCTGGAGTGCAGGTTGCCAAAATAGCGCAGGGGAATATAACTCGCTGCCTGAATCAGATACCCAAGCACAGCCCATTGCAGAAACACATCGGAGGAGAACAGGTGCATGCTTTGGCTGGCATAAGTGATAGCCACTAAGCCCGCCAGCAGGAGCGCCCAGCCGCCCATCAGGTGAACCAGGCCGGATAGATAACTGTGCCGCTTATGGTAAACGTGCATCAGCATATAGGCAGGCACTGACCCGAATACGGTGATGACGATCAGAAGCCGATATTGCGTAGGGACGACTTCCAGTTGCTGATAAACCAGATAGCAAAGCAGGCCGCTGACCAGAGACATAGCGCAAAGCCATTGGCCCCAGAACGTAAGACCCCGGCGATTCACGGCGGGATTGGTGCGTTTGGCGATCATTGTGAACCTTCCTCCTTGCATATCTGCTGCTCGGCTTTGACCGCTGAGCCGAGACTCCAGCACAGTGGGGTGGCCAGGCCTGTGGCCTTTGCCAGGTTATACATATGTAATGCTTCCTTTTTGCTGAAAGCGACGGAGCGATTCGCTGCTTCGAGCGTGATAGTTCGTTGGCTGGGAGTGAGTTCGCTCCAAGCTGAAAATCCCAGTGCGGCGAGGTCACTGTCCAGTTCCATTCGGCCTGCGCCGAGCTCGTTAGTACGGCGCATTGCCAAGTCGTATTCGTCATCCATCTGATGCAACGCCTGTTTTGCGTACGCCAATCTCAGCCATGTCCAGGGCCAGACAGGGCGCGCCTCAACCGATTGACGGAAGGCCTGAAGCGCGCCTTGTCGCTGGGTCTCTCTTCTAGCGCCTTCAGGCGCAACCAGGGAGCCCCATAACAAGACCCTGCCGAGGCGGTCAAGGTACTCGGCGTTTGTAATCGGGGCCTGCTCTACTGCGCTCACTGCTCGTTGAAAAGACATGTTCCAATAGCTTTCGCTAGGCGGTGTGTCCGAGCGCTGCCAGTTGCGCAATGCCAACTCCGCCTGTTCGCTGGCTACCCCGGCAAACAACATAGGAGCCGAGAGCACCAGACATAGGGCAGAAACCGGTAGCGCAAAAAGACAAGCTAGCTTCTGCGCGATCGGTGGCTGCTCGGAGGCGCGGCGGGGGGACGTGCTTTTTGTATATGGGCCGTTATCAGCGGATATGGTCATTTCCAAACATCCTTGCCTTTGTCCTTCGCCGAGTTGGCATGACACTCCTGGCCGTCCGCGGCCAGTAACCTCTGAAAAATACGTCACGCTCATGCGGGATGAGCCGTGGTGTATCTACGACAAGGCTTCAAGTCTGATGTTCCCCAAAAAAAACGATGCGTTTCGCATTTATGTGCTACCGCTCGGATGGCTGGTAGGCTAATCGGGATATCGACTGCATAGACAGCTGCGCAACCAGGCTTAAGCATCAGCATGGTTGCGCAGCGGCTAAGGGGTAAGAGCAAGGCGAGAGGCGCTTTGATGCCGCCTCGTTCTTAGATGGCGGCATGCCCGCGGTAGTGCAGTAGCGATGCTACATCATCGGCGCGGGACTATGCATTCTGCTCGCTGTAACCGTAGTGGTCGTAGTACCCGCTGTACTCGCCTTTTTTGGCGGCTTTCTTGACGTCAACCTGGTTAAGAACCACCCCGACAATGGATGCACCGCTTTGCAGCAGCTGACCCACGCCTTTTTGCGCCATGTTGATGGAGGTGTGTTCCGACTTGATCACATAAATAACCGAGTCTGCATACGTAGACATCAACACCGAATCGCTGACCGCCTGGGTCGGAGGTGAATCAATGAGAATGTGGTCGTATTGCTCCTTGGCACGCTCCAGGAACTTGGCGAAGCGAGGTGATGCCAGCAGCTCCAGCGGGTTTGGCGGCACCGCACCAGCGGTCAACATGTCCAGCTGATTGTCGACTGTCTGGATGCAATCTTCTGCTTTGGCCGTGCCGGCAATCAGGTTCGCCAGACCCGGTGTACCCACCGGGAAATCGAAATTCTTGGCCAGGGTAGGGCGTCGCAAGTCGGCGTCGATCAGCAGAACGCGCTGTAGCTGGCTTAGCGCGAACGCCATGTTGGCTGCTACCGAGCTCTTACCTTCAGCAGGAACCGAGGAGGTTACCACAATGACTTTCTGCGGCCTGCTCATATCGGCCAGCATGACACTGGTACGAATGGTCCGGATTGCCTCGCAGAACCGCATGTCGTCACCCTTCTCGAAGAGATGGGCCACCTTCTTCTGCTGCTTCTTGGCAACCAGCGGTACGATACCCAATACCGGCAGGTTGAGGTTGTTCTCGACGTCCTCGGCGCTCTTGAAGGTGTTGTTGAGGAAGTCAGCAATGAGCGCAATAGCTATGCCGGCAATGAACGACAGTACACTGGCCAACATGATCAACAAGCGAGTATTCGGGGCTGATGGTGTGGCTGGTGGCAGAGCTTCGTCGACAATGCGAGCGTTAGTGCTGCTCAAATCCTGAGTCGCGGTGGTTTCACGTAACCGGGTCTGGAAGGTTTCGTACAGCTCCCGGTTGCTTTCTACGTCACGTTCGAGCTCGCGAACCTTGAACTCCTTACGCGAAATATCCTGGATCTCTTCTTTGTTCTGATCGAAGGACGCGCGCAGCGAGTTTTCATTGGCAACCGCGAGTTGATAGTTACGTTCGATACCTGCTACGACCTGCTCAACTTGCGCTTTCAGGCTGGCGGTGGCCGCTGCGAGGTCGGATTGCGCCGCCTGCATGGCAGGGAACCGCTCGCCATAACGGCGTGACAGCTCTTCGACCTTCGCCCGGGCACGCGCCTGTTCAGATTTGAACTGCTGAATCAACGGGTGACCCAGTACTGCCGGGACGCTTGCCATCCGTTCCCAGCCCTGATCTTGCATGGCCTGAACTTGACGGTACTGACTTTCGGCTTCGGCACGTTGACGACGGGCGTCAATCATCCGGTCGCCTGTCAGGGACAGGTTGTCTGCACTGACGGTACCGACGCCGCCGACGTCAACCAGGCCTTCTTCTTCACGGTATTGTTGCAGGCGGTTTTCAGCCTCTTTGAGCGAAGTGCGCAGTTCCGCCAGGCGGCTATTCATCCAGGTGGTGGCAGCCATGGACATTTCCATCTGGGCTTCCAGCTGGCCTTCAATATAGCTGTTGGCCAAAGCGTTGGCTGCCTGGGCGGCAGTCAAGCGGTCCGCCATCTCGACTGAAATTCGAACCAGCTGACTTTTACCTTCGACGTCGGCGGCTGTACGTGTCATGAAGTCGCGAGTGACCGCGTCCATGATCTCTGCTTCTGTCATCGGGGCAGCTGATTTCGAAGGGTCTTCGCCAAGGATCATGTTTTTGGCGCGCCGTACCATGCCCTTGATATCGATCAATGGCTCAGAGCGCTGGCGTGGATCGAACTCAGGATGCTCGGTTAGGTTCAGCTCACGTACCACGCGTTCAGCGACGCCGCGGCTGTTGATCAAACCAAGCTGGGTCTGCAAATACTCACTCAACTGGCCTGTATTGTCGTAGACGCGCTGAAAGTCGACCAGCTGATCGCCCTTGGATTCGATCATCATGGTCACACTGGCGCGATAGATGGGTGTCATCTGCATCACGGCCAGGGTAGCCAGCATTGTAACCACCAGGACCAGCGAGATAATGCTCCATTTCCGGGACCATAGCGCGTGCCAGATCTTTTTCAGGTCGATATAGTCAGCGTCGTCTTCAGACTGCATTGGCTGCCACTGGCGGTCAGGTCGTATGGAGCTGTTCATGCTCAAAAGAATCCTTGGTCGATAGTGATGGTGTCACCTGGCTGAACGATAGTGCTCAGTGACGCCCGTTCGGCGGCGCGATTTTCATCAGAACCGCGAACAATGGTAATGCGACGTGTCGAGGCGCGTTCCGTGAGTCCGCCTGCCAGAGCGATAGCACGATCAAGCGTCAAGCCGGGCTGGTATGGATAACCACCGGGCTGTTTGACCTCACCGCTGATATAAAATTCGCGGTAGTTGATAACGCTCACCGAAACGCGTGGGTCGACCAGATAGCCGTCCTTCAAGGATTCGGTAATCAGGTTCTCTATTTCGCGGGGTGTTTTGCCCTTCGCTTCCACTGCGCCGAGGAAGGGGTACGAGAAAGTCCCTGCATCGTTCAGGCGAATCTCTTCGAATGTGAGGTCGGGTTCGCCGAACACGCTGATGCGCAGTACATCGCCCGAACTGAGACGGTACTGCGTGTTTGCTGTAGCCTGAAAGCTCAGGGCGAGCAGTAATAGGATCGTTGCTGTTCTTAACATATGTTGGATAGACATGTTTGCTCTCTCCATCTAGCTGTTTGTCAGCGCTGTGGGGGGATGTCAGCCCCATAGCCTGGCCTGAATCCTTCCGGATTCAGGCTATACGGCAGGTGTTAACGTTATCTAAGCAGCGCTCAGCCGGACGCTGAGCGTCAAAGGCTCATGTTAAGGCTTAGCAAATACACATTTCGCTCGTAACTGTTGAAGTAGCGAGACGACTCATTTTCTGACCGCAGATAGCCCAAGGTAATGTCCGCCCAGCGATCGAATGCGTAGCTGACCCCGACGCTGTATGCGGTCCGGTCGTCCTCGCGGTCGCTGGCCTTGTACTCGCGATCGGAAATCTGGTATTCAAGCTCGGTGCTGATGCGCGGTGTCCAGCCATGTGTCCAGCTGACACCCGTGGTGACATCTTCGACGGTTGAAGAATCATCTTCACCCTCGTCGAAAGCCCGGCGCGCGTTGATCTCGAACGTAGAGTAGGACCGTGGAGCCCAGGCGACGCCGACTTCCCACATGGGGCTAGTGAAATCTTCGCGCCCGTCACTGTCGAACTTCTTGCGTTCAGCACCCACGCGAACGGTACCTGTGGTCTTGGCTGTAGCGTCCCAGGTTGCACCAATCAAGCCCGCTGTATTGGTCCCGTCTCGGCTGAAGCGGTCTTCCACGTAATCATGCTGTGTGTGGCGTACTTCTACAATTGAGCGGGTGCGGCCGCCAATACGATGGAACCAGGTGCTGCTTACACCGATGCTGTCGCGCTCCTGGTCTTCGTTGAGGTCGCCGCTGTTGTGATAGCGACGCTGCTCATAGTTGGTAGCAAAGTCGAGCTGATTCTGCGCGCTGACAGCGCCGAAGGTATACCCGAGGCCGGCTACCGCGCGGCTATACTTGTCGTTGTAGAAGTCTCTCGTAAGGACGTCGCCTGCTGATAATGTGTCATCGTTGATGGTGTCTTCAATCCGGTGGTATCCGATGTTACCCCGGACACGGTGACGCGAAGTCAGCGCCAGCGCGCTTTTGAACGTGAGGTGGTGGTCGGTGTTGGATGCGTCGCTATCGTCGTGATAGATATCGCTATCGAAGGAGTATTTCAATTCGTGTTGGCTGTTGCGGTTCTCCGCGCTCAACGCAAAGGTCGGCTCGATGGTAGTGATCCACGAGTCAGCAGCGTTGTCTCGCACGCCACGGTAGTTATCGTCGTAGCTTTCGGAGACAAGTAGGGTCGGCGTGAATTGAAAGCCGCGTACATCTATGCTCATTGGCTCGATTGCCCAGCTGTAGGCAGATACAGAGGTTGCGAGCGAAGCGGTCAGAAATTTGGAGAGCCTCATAAAGCAGTCTTCCTTCTCGGAAATGAAAGATTGTTGTTCTGTTGAACGGTAGCGATCAGCTGGAACTGGCGGTGGTTCCGCCGCCGATTCCGCCCCCTGAGCCGCCGCGAGGCACCCCCAGGGAGGTAGCGGCCGGGGAGGGCGCCGCGCCGGAAGCGGTGGGCAGTCTGTCAGTTACTGCGCTGACAATTTCCTCGGCTTGATCAGGTGCTGCTGCTACCGCCGCTTCCACAATCTCTGAAATCTGATCGGGCGCTGCATCGATAGCCGCCAGGGTGATATCACTTGCCAGCTTGGGATACACCCCAATAGCAAGCGTGACGATGTCGGCAGCTTTCTCGCTGCATTCGGTAATGCGTTGCTGAACCGCGACGGTGACTTCCTGTCGTGTATGGTCGGTGTTAGTAAGCTGGTGCTCTGCAGAATTCACGCAGACATCTGCTGCCAGAGCAGGCAGACTCGTGACGCCCATCCCGGACATAGCGAGCGCCGTAAGCGGCACAAGCAAAGTTTTCCTCATCATCAACTATCTCCTTGGTAGATATAGACTACCCATGCTGACGCCGTAGCGTTGTTGACTCAGTCACAGATGCACGAAAGTGCAAAATGCAGCTTTCGTGCCTTCGGTTACAGGTCATGCCCTGTTCGAGTGCGCCTGCATTGCAACAGGCACGCTACCGCCCAAAGGAATCACCTTTGATTTCAGCGGGTTCACCAGCACGAAATGGCGTTTGATGCGCCATTCGATTTCCCTGTTAAGGTCACAAATGCTTGTTTCGGTACTGCCCAAATCAACGCGTTGCAAAATATGCGCCCGTCCCGTTGGTTACGTTTGTTGTCAATGCGCTGCCCAGACTAGCCAAGCATGCTGGCTGATACGTCGCATCGCTACATGACTGGCGCAACCAACCGGCGCCAGTGTGCTCTGCGGAGATGGTTTGCCCGCCGGAGTTGACAGCGCTTGAAGCACAGCGGGTCAAAGAGAGCGCAGTCCAGTTATCCTGGGCTTTTGTTTTTGAGAAGGCATAACCGGGAAGCATGGGCTGCTTGATCCGCTTCACCTTAACGTCGTGAAGCTTGCTGGCCCGAAAAATTGGATTCACACATTTGAAGCCTTTACGCGCGAGATGCTCACCCGCTCGGTTGTTCTGTCGGGGTTTGCACTGTAAGAGGTACCAGGCGACTTCCGGCATTTCCCTATGGTTGTTCATAAGCCCTCCTAGCCTTGAGGCACATACCGCGGAACATGTTTGCTGCCACTTAATCCGTTGGGATGTCAAATCGCTATCAGCTGATTCAATCGCTCCGAAAGACTAGACAGAGCTTTGAATAAAGAGTTCCAAAAGTTTTGTTCAGTCAGTCCTGCTTTTCGACAACCGGTGCCACTGGAAACAGGTCGATTCCGCTAGATATAAGCGATGAGAAAATAACTGGCATCCGAGAGTCAGAAACGGGCTTGTCAGAATAGGTTGGCGAATCAGCGAGTTAAGCTACATCCCGCGCCAATCATGGCGTTCCGTCAAATGTGCCATCGCGTGATGGCGGGCAGGTTCTGTTTTTGAGAAGGTTGTCAGCGGTTGCGCAATGCGTCTCACGAGCGGAGCGGGCGACCGTTAGTCATGCTCGATTCACCAACCGCCCGGCCGGCACGGCTCCGTTATGGCACTGTTGGCGGCGCTTCGTCGAAGCCAAGGGTGGCGCAAAATGTCGTGGCGTTGAGGACAGGCGCAATGATGGCAGCGTGACCCGCATTGCTCCTGCCGGCTTCGGCTTTCCTGCACTGCCTTTACCTGAGCCGCTTAAATTCTTATTGTGGCTATTCACTGCAGATCGGGAGCGTCCCATGTCACAGAATATGCCCGCGAACGCTGTCGGGAGTTCCGAGAGGCAGCTGTTCGAATATGTTGAACTTGGCGGTTCCCTGCGGGCGAGTCAAACGCTTGCAGACGAGGTTGCGCTGGCGGTGAGCTACAACGGGATCAGCCAGGCAGTGATGATGGTTTCTCCGGACGCGCTAGAGGACTTTGTCGTCGGATTCAGTCTCACTGGCGCGCTGGTCGCCTCCCTTGACGAAATCTATGACCTTCGCTTGAGCGGCGAGGGCGAGCAGCGACGGGCAGATTTGGAGGTGAGTAGTCGAGCGTTCTGGGCACTAAAGCAGCAGCGTCGTCATCTGGCGGGTAACAGCGGTTGCGGATTATGCGGGGTGGAGGCGCTGGAGCAGGCGTTGCCGACACTTGCACCGCTAGATCGTGTGGCTCTGCCAGAACCTTCGCTACTGGAAGGCATGCGCGATCGTATCAGTGCGGCACAGCTGCTGGCTCGGCAAAGCGGTGCGTTGCACGCTGCGGTCTTTGTCGATGGGCTGAACGGAGAAATCTTGCTCTGCCGCGAAGATATCGGCCGGCACAATGCCCTCGATAAACTGATCGGCGCTATTTATCGCAGCGCGTTGAGTCCAGGTGATGGCTTTGCCGTGGTGACCAGTCGCTGCAGCCTGGAACTCATCCACAAAGCGGTGCGCGGACGCATTTCGACTCTGGTGTGCCTGTCCGCGCCTACTGCTTTGAGTGTTCAGTGGGCGCGCGCGCACGGACTCAATCTTATCCATATTCCGCACCGTAGCGGGCCGAGGGTGTATAGTCCTGCGCCTTTGCCGTGATGTATTGAAGCACCCGCTACGGGTGTTCGGGTGGTGTGGCGGGCTGAATCTCAGACATAAAAAAAGACGTCCGAGGACGTCTTTTTTGCTTTGTTTGGTGGAGCCGGGGGGATTTGAACCCCCGTCCGCCAGTCCGCCGCTATCGGTTCTACATGCTTAGCCATCTCTACTGAGTTAACTCCTCACCGCCCGAGTGGCAGGGTGTTTGGAGCGAGTTGTGTAATGTTTAACCGCTTCGTCCACAACGTACTACGCGGCGATTCTGTTCTATATGACAATCATTTCGAGTTTACAGACATCCTCTAATGATTGCTGGAGCCGAAGCTACCAGAAGTGCGACTAGGCTGCTTACGCAGCTAGTTGAGCACCGTAATTGTCATCATTGGCAATTATAGGTTTTGCAACAGTTTATTTACGAGTTCTGTTACCAACTCGGCATGCCCCTCAAGTTTTGTAACCGTCGTCGAATCCTAATCGGCCCCAAAACCATCTTGGTACGGGCGCAGTGTAACCTAAGCACAGGTCTTTACCAAGGACGGTTTGTTTCAAGACTATTCATGCCACCGAGGCCTGAGCGCGCTATTTCCGGCAGGCAGGCAGGCTGGTTGGCTAGCGTGGCTTGGCCTCGGGCTCAGCTCGGGCGAAGACTAGAGGCGGCATACTGCATCAGCGGTGGTTCTCACGGATGATTCTCGCCTTGTCACGAGCCCAGTCGCGGTCTTTCTCGGTCGCGCGCTTGTCGAAATCCTTCTTACCGCGAACCAGAGCAATCTCGCATTTTACCAGGTGCCGCTTCCAGTACAGGGCTATCGGGACACAGCTGAAGCCTTTCTGCTGTACCCCTGTGAGCAGCTTCTCCAGCTCGCGGGCTTTAAGCAGCAGTTTGCGCGTGCGGGTCGGATCAGCAATCACATGGGTGCTGGCGGTTTTCAGTGGCGTGATATGGGCGCCCAGCAGGAATGCTTCGCCATCCTTGAGCAAGATATAGCTGTCGACCAGCTGGACCTTGCCGGCGCGCAGACTTTTCACCTCCCACCCGGCCAGGGCGATGCCCGCTTCGAAGCGATCTACGATGAAATATTCGTGTTTGGCCTTCTTGTTCAGCGCGATAGTGCCGCTGTTGGCCTGGGTTTTCTTTTGGTTGCTCATAGGCGGCGTATTATAGGGGCTGAACACAAGTTCGGCTATCGCCGTCATCGCCCGCTCTTGTGGCGGCTGGTCAGAATCTGGACAATGCCGTTCTTTTCCAATATGGACCGGGTATTCATATGGCCAACGCAAGCGTATCGATACACGGAATCTGGTCGAGCCGTTGGGTTTTTATCCTTGCGGCGACCGGGTCAGCGGTGGGCCTGGGCAATATCTGGAAGTTTCCCTACATGGCAGGTGCCTACGGTGGCGGTGCTTTCGTGCTCGTCTACCTGGTGTGTATCGCGCTGATTGGTTTGCCTATCATGCTGGCGGAGACAGTGCTGGGCAGGCGCGGACGTCAGAGTCCGGTTAATACGTTGCGCAGCCTGGCCGTGCACTCCGGCGCATCTCCGCGCTGGTCGTGGGCAGCGACAATGGGCATGACCGCGGCCTTGCTGATTCTTTCCTTTTATAGTGTGGTTGCCGGCTGGTCGCTGGACTACATCATTGGTATGGGGCGGGGCGAGTTTGCTGGTATTGATGGTCCCGGAGCTGGCGCCCGCTTCGATTCGCTGACAGCGGATCCCTGGCGGCTCACCTTGTGGCATTCGCTGTTTATGCTGGTCACCGCTTATATCATCGCCAAGGGCGTGGTGGCAGGGCTTGAGCGCAGCCTGCGAATCATGATGCCGATGTTGTTTGTGTTGTTGGTGGTTCTGCTGGGTTACAGCCTCACTACTGGCTATTTCATGCAGGGCGTCGAGTTTTTGTTTCACTTCGATGTGTCCGAGGCGCGTGCGGGCATCCTCGCTGCGATGGGGCATGCGTTCTTTACGCTCAGCATCGGTGTCGGCTCGATCATGGTGTTCGGCTCCTATATGCCCAAACGCTCCTCAATCGGCGGCACTGTGCTGACGGTTGCGTTGCTGGATACGGTAGTGGCGCTGACTGCTGGACTGGCGTTGTTTCCGATCGTCTTTGCGGCGGGTCTGGAGCCCGGTGCCGGCCCCGGACTGATGTTTGTCACGCTGCCGATCGCCTTCGGCAATGTGATGATGGGTCAGGTGTTCGGGGTGATCTTCTTCGTCCTGGTCGCTATTGCTGCCTGGAGCTCGGCTATTTCCATGCTGGAACCAGCAGTCGCCTTCTGGGTTGAGCGTTCGGGCAAGAGCCGTGCCCGGGTTACTGCAGTGATTGCAGGGATCTGCTGGATTGTCGGGCTGGGATCGGCGTTGTCCTTTAACGTGCTGGCTGATGCCAGGTTTTTTGTTTCGGATGACGCCGGTTGGCGGTTGTTTGCCTGGGGCGCTGAAGGCGGTAAGACCTTCTTCGATACCGTCGATTACGTGACCAGTCGCATCATGTTGCCGCTAGGCGGGCTCTTGTTTGCTCTGTTTGCCGGATGGGTGCTGGGTCGCGATGTGTTCAAGGCGGAGCTGGGGCTGAAATACCCGCGACTGTTCCCGGTGGTGTATTGGTTGCTACGCTATGTGGCACCCGTCGGCGTGACTATCGTGTTTGTCACAGAACTCTACAATTGAAGTGTCCATGACTCATATTCAACGTTCTGCATTGCTGCCCTATCCGGCAGAAAGCCTTTTCGAGCTGGTAAACCGCGTCGAGCTGTACCCCGAATTTCTGCCGTGGTGCTCTGCTGCAGAAGTGCTTGAGGAGAGCGAGACAGAGATGCGCGCCAGACTGACCGTAGGCAAGGCGGGCATCCATCAGTCGTTTACTACTGTCAATCAGCTCGAACCGGGTTCCCGAATCGATATGCATCTGGAAAACGGACCTTTTAGTTCGCTGCATGGCGTCTGGGAGTTTCGTGCGTTGAGTGATCACGCCTGCAAGATAAGCTTGGATTTGCAGTTCAGCTATTCTGGGCCGGTAGTCAAGGCGACGCTTGGACCGCTCTTCAATCATGCGGCAAATACACTGGTTGAGGCTTTCTCTCAGCGCGCCAAGGAGCTTTACGGTGGTCGATAAAACCATTGCGGTGGAGGTCGCCTACGCGCTGCCGCAAAAGCAGAAGATCGTCAGTCTGGTGGTGCCTGAAGGCACAACCGTGTTGGAAGCGGCGCGATTGTCACGGATGGATGAGCATTTTCCCGGGCTGGACGTTGAGGGCAGCGCCTTGGGGATCTTCGGCAAGACGGTGCCCAAGCCGGCAGAGCGGGAGCTCAAGGCGGGAGAGCGCGTTGAGATTTACCGCGTGCTTATTGCTGATCCGAAGGAGGTGCGCAAGCAGCGAGCTGCCAAGGCCAAGGAGGCAAAGGCAGAAGAGGCGAACAAGGGGTGAGCCGGTTGGCTCGAAAGGAGTTCTGGTCAGCTCCTTACGAGCAAGGGTTGTCTGTTATTCGCCGGTACCCAGCGGAGCGCCGAGATCTACCGGATAACTTTCAGTCGCAGGTGGCTCATGGGCGCGTCCGCGCATGATGGCTTCGTCGCGGCTGGTGCCTGGTTGGAAGTCACCTGCCAATCCAACCAGCTGATCGTTTTCGAATGTCAAGCTGACGCGCTCCTGCTGACGAGCGTCATGGCCGGCGCGCATGCTGTACAGATAATCCCAGCGGTTGGGCGCAAAGGTATCCTGGATCAACGGTGTGCCCATGATGAACCGGACTTGCCGCGTGGTCATGCCAGGGCGCAGCTGGTCAATCATTTCCTGTGTTACGACGTTTCCCTGCTGCACATCAATCTTGTAAACACCGGGAAAGCCGCAACCGGCGAGGCTCAAGGCGGACGTACACAAAAGGACACAGAGGATTCGGTTCAGACTGTTAGGCATCGCGTGGTAACATCCACTATCGTGAGTCGGCTGAATGGCCCTGAATCATACCCGACAGAACCCGCCCTGCGAAGCGCTGAACGAGAAACTACCCATGGTTGAAAATCAAGAACTGCGGAAAGCTGGCCTCAAGGTTACGCTTCCGCGCGTCAAGATCCTGCAGATGCTGGATAGCTCGCCCGATCGCCATATGAGCGCCGAAGATGTGTACAAGGCGCTGATGGAAGCGGGTGAGGATGTCGGGCTTGCCACCGTGTATCGGGTTCTGACCCAGTTCGAGTCCGCGGGCCTGGTGGTTCGCCACAACTTTGATGGCGGGCACGCCGTGTTCGAATTGGCGGATGGTGAGCACCACGACCATATGGTGTGCCTGGATACAGGTGAAGTGATCGAATTCTACGATCCGGAAATCGAGCGTCGCCAGCACGACATCGTCAAGGAGCATGGCTACGAACTGGTGGATCATAATCTGGTGCTGTACGTAAAGAAACGCGTCTGAACAGCCTTCAACCGGCGTAGCCATAACACAACGCCCTTCCTGTAGCAGGAAGGGCGTTTGTCGTTATGGCAGCTCTGCTTTAATCAGGGCTGGCGAGCAGTTTGCGTGCGTGGGCGAGGGACTCTTCAGTCATGTCGATTCCACCGAGCATGCGTGCCACCTCGTGAATACGACCTTCACGATCGAGATTGTCGATGCGGGTGCGGGTCGATTTGCGCGACTGCTCCTTGCGCACGAACAAGTGCTGGTGTCCCTGCGCCGCTACCTGAGGCAGGTGGGTGACAGTCAATACCTGCCCGCGTGCGCCGAGCTGGCGCAGCAATTGGCCGACGATTTCCGCTGTTGGTCCGCCAATGCCTACATCCACTTCATCGAATACCAGTGTCGGTACCCGCGAGGTCTGGGCAGTAATGACTTGTATGCCCAGGCTTATGCGTGACAGTTCACCACCGGATGCGACTTTGGCCAGAGGCTTGGGCGGCTGACCGGGGTTGGCGCTGACGAGAAACTCGACGCTTTCCAGGCCGTGTGGAGAATATTCCTCTGCCTTGTTTGTCACCAGCTGAACCACAACCTTGCCGCCAGGCATGCCCAATTGTTGTATTTCCCGGGTAACCGCTTCGGCAAGCTTGTCAGCCGCTTTTTTCCGCGCCGTTGTGAGTTTGCCGGCGAGCTCCTGATAATGAATGCGGAACGCCTCGAGCTCTTCCGCCAGCTGGCCTGAATCGGCATGGTTTTGCTGGATGCTTTCCAGCTCGTCTATGAGTTGTTGTTGCAGCGCGGGCAGTTCGTCCGGATTGACCCTGTGCTTGCGGGCCAGGTCATAAATGGTGCCAAGACGCTCTTCAATCTGCTGTTGACGAATTGGGTCGGCTTCAAAATGGTCCAGATAACGGGTCAGCTCACCGACCGCTTCCTCTACCTGTATCTGGGCGCTGGCCAGCAGGGTGTTGGCCTCGTCCAGATTGCGGTGATTCGCCTGCAGGCTACCCATGCGTTGCAGACTGGCGGTAAGTGCCTGCAGCACGCTGCCGCTGTCGTTCTCGCTGCAGAGATTGATCACCTGTTGGCACGAATGCAGGATCTGCTCGGCGTTGGCTAACTGGCGCTGGTCGTTTTCCAGTTGCTCGAGCTCACCGTCCTGCAAGCTGAGATTATCCAGCTCCTCAAGCTGGTAGGTCAGCAATTGCAGGCGCGAGCTTTGCTCATCGCCGCGCTGGCTCGCCTTCAGAAGCGCCTGTTCGGTCTGCCGGCAGCGCTGAGCAGCGAGTTGCACCTGGCGCGCCAGTTCGCTGGCACCGGCATAGTTGTTCAACAAGCGCCGGTGGGTGTCGGTCTTGAGCAATGATTGGTGCTCATGCTGGCTGTGGATGTCGATCAGCATTTCGCCGAGCGCCTTCAGATGTTGTTGCGGACAGGGACTGCCGTTGATATAGCCCCGTGAGCGACCTTCGGCGGTTACCACGCGGCGCAGGATGACCTGATTGTCTTCTCCGGCAAGATCTCGCTCTTCCAGCCAGCTGATGGCCTCCGGAATGTCGCTTATATCGAAGGTCGCCAGCAAGTCAGCCTTGCTGGCGCCGGGACGAACGGCTCCGCTATCGGCTCGGTCACCCAGGGTCAGCGACAGCGCGTCGAGCATGATTGATTTGCCGGCACCCGTCTCGCCAGTGATGACGGTCATGCCATTGGCCAGCTCGAGTTCGAGGTGATCGACAATGGCGTAATTGTTCACCGCAAGATGTACCAGCATCGCCGTGCTCCCGGATAGTAAGTCTGGTTATTTATACAGTAGTCCGAGTTTTCCGTACAAGTCCCCTGGCATTCCTTTTATCCGGCAGATTGTGGGGCTTGAATCGCTGGCTGCCGTCCCCATATATGGGGTCAGAGATGAAAGGCCGGTTGGCGTGGCATCGCGATGACGGTGCCCGCAACGTCAACCGGCCGGCGAATTACCCTTATTTATCGACAGGAGAGATTCATGGCGGACGAACAGAAGCAGGACCTGAACGATCAGGACCCCGAAGTCGAAGAGGTGCTGGAAGGCACTGATACGGAGGGCCTGGCTGCAAAGGTGGCCAGCCTCGAGGAGCAGTTGGCTACCGCGCAGGATCAGGCTCTGCGCGCGGCCGCTGATGTGCAGAACGCGCGCCGGCGCGCCGAGCAGGAAGTCGAGAAGGCGCACAAGTTCGCGCTCGAGCGTTTCGCCAATGACCTGTTGCCGGTGCTCGACAGCCTTGAGCGCGGCATCGAATTGTCTGACCCCAGTGACGAAGCGCTCAAGCCGATGCGTGAAGGCATGGAGCTGACGCTGAAGATGTTCGCTGACACCCTGGGGCGTCATCAGATCGAAGCGGTACACCCTGAAGGTGAACCTTTCAATCCCGAACTCCATCAGGCGATGACCACCGAAGAGCGGGACAGCATGGAGCCCAACACAGTGGTACGGGTGTTTCAGAAAGGCTACACGCTCAGTGGTCGCCTTCTGCGTCCGGCGATGGTGGTGGTGAGCAAGGCTCCCGCTGACAAGCCGGCATCACCTTCGATCGACGAACAGGCTTGAAATTGAATCGAGTGACCCCACTAAGGGTTCATCAATAGACAATCCCGCCGCAGGAATCACGCGGCACACAGATTCGGAGAATTTAGATGGGCAAGATAATCGGTATCGACCTGGGAACTACCAACTCCTGCGTGGCGATCATGGAAAACGGTACGGCCAAGGTAATCGAGAATGCTGAAGGTGGTCGCACCACGCCCTCGATCGTGGCCTATACCAACGATGGCGAAACGCTGGTCGGCCAATCGGCCAAGCGTCAATCGGTAACCAATCCGCAGAACACGCTCAACGCGGTGAAGCGTTTGATCGGTCGCCGTTTTGAAGAAGACGTCGTACAGAAAGACATCAAGCTGGTCCCGTACAAGATCGTCAAAGCCGACAACGGTGACGCCTGGGTTGAAGTAAAGGGCGAGAAGATGGCGCCTCCGCAGGTATCTGCAGAAGTGCTGAAGAAGATGAAGAAAACCGCCGAGGATTACCTGGGCGAGCCGGTAACTGAAGCGGTCATCACCGTACCGGCTTACTTCAACGACAGCCAGCGCCAGGCTACCAAGGATGCTGGTCGGATCGCCGGTCTCGACGTCAAGCGGATCATCAACGAGCCGACTGCCGCTGCGTTGGCATATGGTATGGACAAGTCGCGCGGCGATTCGACAATCGTGGTGTATGACCTTGGCGGTGGTACCTTCGACGTATCGGTTATCGAGATCGCAGAAGTTGACGGTGAGCACCAGTTCGAAGTTCTGGCTACCAACGGTGATACCTTCCTGGGTGGTGAAGATTTCGACATGCGCCTGATCGACTATCTGGCCGACGAATTCAAGAAGGAAAACGGCGTTGATCTGCACAACGATCCGCTGGCGCTGCAGCGTCTGAAAGAGGCGGCCGAGAAAGCCAAGATCGAGCTGTCCTCCAGCAACCAGACTGATGTGAACCTGCCGTATATCACTGCCGATGCATCGGGTCCGAAGCACCTGAACGTCAAGGTTACCCGGGCCAAGCTGGAGTCGCTGGTCGAGGAGCTGGTCAAGCGCAGTATCGAGCCTTGCCGCGTGGCCATGAAGGATGCAGGTCTGGACGTATCCGACATCAATGAAGTGATTCTGGTCGGTGGTCAGACCCGCATGCCGCTGGTGCAGCGTACCGTTGCCGAGTTCTTCGGCAAGGATCCGCGCAAGGATGTGAACCCGGACGAAGCCGTTGCGGTAGGTGCTGCTATTCAGGGCGCGGTACTGGCGGGCGATGTGAAGGACGTATTGCTGCTCGACGTTACTCCGCTGTCTCTGGGTATCGAGACAATGGGCGGCGTGATGACCGCACTGATCGAGAAGAACACTACCATCCCGACCAAGAAGTCGCAGGTGTTCTCGACAGCTGATGATAACCAGACCGCGGTAACCATCCATGTCATGCAGGGTGAGCGTAAGCAGGCGTCGCAGAACAAGTCATTGGGTCGCTTTGACCTCGCTGACATTCCGCCGGCACCGCGCGGTGTACCGCAGATCGAAGTGAGCTTCGATATCGACGCCAACGGTATCCTTAACGTGTCTGCCAAAGACAAGGCGACCGGTAAGCAGCAGTCGATCATCATCAAGGCCTCTTCCGGCTTGAGCGATGAGGAAATCGATCAGATGGTACGCGACGCCGAGGCGAATGCCGAGGAAGACCGCAAGTTCGAAGAGTTGGTCACTACCCGTAACCAGGCTGACCAGTTGGTGCACGCTACTCGCAAGACATTGACTGAGGCTGGCGACAAGGCGACTGAGGAAGAGAAGACTGCAATCGAGTCTGCTTTGGCTGATCTCGAGACTGCAATCAAGGGCGATGACAAGGCTGATATCGAAGCCAAGATCAACGCTCTGTCCGAAGCCTCCGGTCCGCTGGTTCAGAAGATGTACGCAGAGCAGGCGCAAGCTGCACAGGGCGGCGATTCTGAAGCAGATGCTGGCCAGGAAGGCGCGGATGATGTCGTTGATGCCGAGTTCGAAGAGGTCAAGGACAAGAAGTAAGTCCTTGATAGAACGGCTTAACGACTGAGTGCAGGCAACGCGGGAGCTTTTCCCGCGTTGCTGTTTGTAACGGACCCCTGGGTCTGTTGACGTTTCGCTGCGGCGTGCCGCGAAACGTCAACAGAGCTTTGAATGAAGGAATGGTAAAACGATGGCCAAGCGTGATTATTACGAAGTGCTGGGCGTAGAGCGCGGCGCCAGCGATGCCGAGCTGAAAAAGGCTTACCGCCGCCTGGCAATGAAATTCCATCCGGACCGTAACCCGGACGATAAGACCGCGGAAGAGAAGTTCAAGGAGGCCAACGAGGCTTATGAAGTTCTCACCGACGCTAACAAGCGCGCGGCCTATGATCAGTATGGTCACGCCGGGGTTGACCCGAATATGGGTGGCGGACCTGGCGGCTTTGGCGGCGGTGGTGCCAACTTCTCGGATATCTTCGGCGATGTGTTCGGCGATATTTTCGGCGGTGCAGCGGGCGGTCGTGGCCGCTCCAACGTACAGCGCGGCAGCGACTTGCGCTATACGCTGGAGCTTGACTTGGAAGAGGCGGTGCGGGGGACGTCTGTCACCATCCGTGTTCCGACTCTGGTGGCATGCGAGACCTGTGAAGGCAGCGGCGCGAAGAAGGGCACCAAGCCGATAACCTGTACCACCTGCGGTGGCCACGGCCAGGTGCGTATGCAGCAGGGTTTCTTCTCGGTGCAGCAGACTTGCCCCCGTTGCCATGGTACGGGTCAGATGATTGCTGATCCCTGTAATGACTGCCATGGTCAGGGTCGCGTCGAAGAACACAAGACCCTGTCGGTCAAGGTTCCAGCAGGTGTCGATACCGGCGACCGGATCCGCCTCGGTGGTGAGGGCGAGGCCGGCGTCAACGGTGGTCCCGCTGGTGATTTGTACGTAGTGGTCTCGGTGCGCGAGCACAAGATTTTCCAGCGCGACGGCAAGAACCTGTACTGCGAAGTGCCGATCAATTTCGCCGACGCAGCGTTGGGCGGTGAGCTGGAAGTGCCGACCCTGGATGGTCGCGTCAAGTTGAAGATCCCGGAAGGCGCCCAGACCGGCAAACTGTTTCGTTTGCGCGGCAAGGGTGTGACACCCGTTCGCGGCGGGTCTGCAGGTGATTTGTTGTGCCGCGTTGTGGTCGAGACACCGGTGAATCTGACCCGACGTCAGCGCGAACTCTTCGAGGAACTGCGCACCAGCCTGGAAGAAGAAGGCAGCAACCAGTCGCCAAAGGCCAAGAGCTGGTTTGAAGGGGTTAAAAACTTTTTCGAGGATATGAAATTTTGACCGGGGCAGAAATGAGACGGGTAGCGGTAATCGGTGCGGCTGGCCGAATGGGCAAGACGCTGATCGAGGCGGTTAGCCAGGCCGAAGGTGCCGCAGTGCTGACCGCGGCAATCGAAAGGCTCGGTAGTTCGCTGATCGGTGCAGACGCGGGTGAGCTGGCTGGCGTAGGTCGGCTGGGAATCGCGGTGAGCGGGGCTCTGGAAAATGTGCTTGAAGAGTTCGACGTTCTGATCGATTTCACGCACCCGACCAGCACTATGGTTAACCTGGCGCTGTGTCGTGATGCCGGCAAGGCGATGGTTATCGGCACCACTGGATTCTCCGACGCTCAGAAGGCGGTTATTGCCGAGGCGGCTCAGGATATCCCGATCGTCTTCGCACCCAACTTCAGTGTGGGCGTCAATCTTTGCCTCAAGCTGCTGGATATGGCAGCGCGAGTGATGGGTGATGAAGCCGATATCGAAATAATCGAAGCGCACCACCGGCACAAGGTCGACGCGCCTTCCGGCACCGCCTTGGGAATGGGCGAAGTCGTTGCCAAGGCGCTGGGCCGTGATCTGCAGCAGGTTGCAGTATACGGCCGCGAGGGCCAGACGGGGGCGCGTGATCCCCAGACCATCGGGTTCGCCACGGTACGGGCCGGTGATGTGGTGGGCGATCATACGGTCTTGTTTGCTACTGAAGGGGAGCGTGTCGAAATCACGCACAAGGCTTCAAGTCGGATGACGTTTGCCAAGGGAGCGGTACGTTCGGCCATCTGGTTGGCCGGACGTCAGGCAGGCTTGTATGACATGCAGGATGTGCTGTCTCTGCGAAACTGAGCCGCTACAGGTTCAGCGCGCATTGCTGATGTATTGGGTGTCGTCACCGGGTAACGCTTGTGAAGCAACAGCGTTACCCGGTGAATATCTGCCAGTCAGGCGCCGCGGTTAAGCGCGTCGCGGGAAAGGCTGTTGAGAGTGCTGGCATTACGCAGCAGGTAAAACGCAGCGATAGTGGGTACCCAGTCCGCCCGGTGATCCAGTAGTCGGGGTTTGATGAAATTGTATTGCTTGTCCAGCTGATCGAACGTGGCTTCCAGTTCAGGAAACAGCTCGCGTAGTTCATTCGAACGCTGAGTGATGCGAGCATCCATTTCGTTGAACAGGCCTTCCTTGGTTTCCAGGAAATACACGCCGATAGAGCTGAACATGCTGTTCTGGTAAAGCAACAGGATCTGGTTGGTTTCCAGGCTCTGGCGATGAAGGGCCAGCAGATCTTCTGGAGCGTTCTTCGCCAACGCCTCGTAATCAGCCGCTACCGCCTTGTCCAGTTCGGCGTGGGCCATCATGATCTGGTTGACCGTCGCCAGGTGGTAATGAGCCTCTTCCATGGACTGACCTTCGAGCTGGCGAATCAGCTTCACCAGAGCGTCATAGGGTCTGCGCAATTCGGTGGGGTTGCCCATCTTGCGCAACAGCTGATCCATATTCTTCAACGCGCTGTTGTAGGTCTCGCGATTGCCAGGTTCGCGTACGCGCTCGAACAGGTTGTTGTCTATCAGCACATAAGTGCCGGCAACATACCCATCGCTGCGGAGTTCGTGGAGGTCTTGCAGTTCTTGAAGTTCTGCTGCGTGAATCAGGGGCGCGACACTCAGTAGTGCCAGCACCATGTAGCGTCTTAGGCGCGGTATCATGGGGTCTCTCCGGTCCTTTTTTTATTGTCACAGCTCCTGCGCTTCACAGCATCAGTGGCTGGGCTGTATCCGTTCACAGCTGTTTTAACACAACTGCTACGGCATATGGAACAAATTGGCAATGTGTCCTAAGCGAAATAGATCGACGGCTCTGTGCGGGGCTGAATGGGGGCTGCGATCCTTCGGTCTGGATATATGACGAGCGATCCCTTAGAATGCCGGGCTAATCTGTCTATCCAGCGCGCATCTGACAATGCTCAAAATGTAAACGGGATGAAGTGTCCAACACCTCGTTCCCGCTTTTGTGCAGCCCGCGTTTAGTAAAACTTGTCCGCTCTTTTCGGAGGTTTTCTTGTCCAAGCCAGCCATTCTCGCCCTAGCCGACGGCAGCATTTTCCGTGGCGAGTCCATCGGGGCCGACGGTCAGACCGTAGGTGAGGTTGTTTTCAATACAGCCATGACCGGTTATCAGGAGATACTTACTGATCCCTCCTATGCGCGTCAGATCGTTACGCTGACCTATCCGCACGTCGGCAATACCGGGACAGTGGCGGACGATAGCGAGTCGTTCAGGGTCTGGGCCGCCGGACTGGTTATTCGTGATCTGCCGCTACTGGCCAGCAACTGGCGTAATACTCAGCCTCTGGATGCTTACCTGGTCGAGAACGGTACGGTCGCTATCGCCGGCATCGATACGCGCCGTCTCACGCGCATTCTGCGGGAAAAGGGCGCGCAGAATGGCTGCATTCTTGCGGGTGAGGACGCTACTGAAGAGCGCGCGCTTGAATTGGCTCGTGAGTTCCCTGGGCTGAAGGGCATGGATCTGGCCAAGGAAGTGAGCGTCAAGGAGCGTTACGAGTGGCGCTCAAGCCTGTGGTGCCTGGAAAATAATGCTCATACGGAAATCGAAGCGAGCGAGCTGCCGTATCATGTGGTGGCCTTCGACTACGGCATCAAATACAACATTCTGCGTATGCTGGTGGCGCGCGGGTGCCGTTTAACCGTTCTGCCTGCTCAATCTACCGCTGCTGACGCGCTTGCGCTGAAACCCGATGGCATCCTTCTGGCCAACGGCCCGGGCGACCCGGAGCCTTGTGATTATGCCATCGAGGCGATTCAGGAGCTGCTGAAGACCGATACGCCAATCCTTGGTATTTGTCTGGGCCACCAGTTGCTGGCTCTCGCCGCAGGGGCACGCACCGTGAAGATGCCCAACGGGCATCACGGCGCCAATCATCCGGTACAGGATCTGCGCACCGGTGAGGTAATGATCACCAGTCAGAACCACGGCTTTGCAGTCGACGAGTCTTCGCTGCCGGGCAACGTGCGCGCCACACACAAATCCCTGTTTGACGGCACGCTGCAGGGTATCGAGCTGACGGACAGAGAAGCGTTCAGTTTCCAGGGTCACCCCGAAGCCAGCCCGGGCCCGCACGATGTGGCCCCGCTGTTCGATCGTTTCATCGAGACCATGGCCAAACGCCGCTAAGCCGCCGGTTCACTTAGGATTTTTAGACGACTATGCCAAAACGTACAGATATCAAAAGTATCCTGATTATCGGCGCTGGTCCGATTGTCATCGGCCAGGCCTGCGAGTTTGACTACTCCGGTGCCCAGGCTTGCAAGGCACTGAAGGAAGAGGGTTTCCGGGTCATCCTGGTCAACTCCAACCCGGCGACCATCATGACCGACCCGGCGATGGCCGATGCCACGTATATCGAGCCGATCAAGTGGCAGACAGTGGCGCGCATCATCGAGAAAGAGCGCCCCGATGCGGTGCTGCCGACCATGGGTGGGCAGACGGCACTGAACTGCGCGCTGGATCTGGAAAAGCACGGCGTGCTGGAGAAGTACAACGTCGAGATGGTCGGTGCTAACGCCGATACTATTGACAAAGCCGAGGATCGTTCGCGTTTTGACAAGGCCATGAAGGCCATCGGTCTGGAATGCCCGCGCTCAGGTATTGCCCACGACATGCAGGAAGCCTATGGCGTCCTGGAGCAGGTTGGCTTTCCGTGCATTATTCGTCCCTCGTTCACTATGGGCGGCTCGGGTGGCGGTATTGCTTATAATCGCGAAGAGTTCGAAGAAATCTGCACCCGCGGTCTGGACCTGTCGCCGACCAATGAGCTGCTGATCGATGAGTCATTGATTGGCTGGAAAGAGTTCGAAATGGAAGTTGTCCGTGACACCAAGGACAACTGCATCATTGTCTGCGCCATCGAGAACTTCGATCCGATGGGTGTTCACACCGGAGATTCGATCACCGTCGCCCCAGCGCAGACCTTGACCGACAAGGAATACCAGGTGATGCGTAATGCATCGCTGGCCGTCTTGCGCGAAATCGGCGTCGAAACTGGCGGATCCAACGTTCAGTTTGGCATCAACCCGGTCAACGGCCGCATGGTCGTGATCGAAATGAACCCGCGCGTGTCCCGTTCTTCGGCGCTGGCCTCCAAGGCTACCGGTTTCCCGATCGCCAAGATCGCTGCGAAGCTCGCAGTGGGTTATACCTTGGATGAGCTCAGCAACGACATTACCGGTGGGCGCACTCCGGCCTCTTTCGAGCCTTCCATCGATTACGTCGTGACCAAGATTCCGCGTTTCGCGTTCGAGAAGTTCCCCAATGCTGATGCGCGTCTGACCACCCAGATGAAGTCCGTTGGCGAAGTGATGGCCATCGGTCGCACCTTCCAGGAATCCCTGCAGAAAGCCCTGCGCGGACTGGAAGTCGGAGTGTCCGGTCTGGATCCAAAGGTCGACCTGAACAGCAGTGATGCCCAGACCGATCTGGTTCGTGAGTTGACCGTGCCTGGCGAACAGCGCATCTGGTATATCGGTGACGCGTTCCGCTCCGGTATGAGCATGCAGCAAATCTTCGAGCTGACCAATATTGATCCTTGGTTTTTGGTTCAGATCGAAGATCTGATCAAGGATGAAGAGCGGGTCAAGACCATGGGTCTGGCTGATTTCGATCGCGACCTGATGTACCGCCTCAAGCGCAAGGGTTTCTCGGATGCCCGGCTCGCCGAGCTGCTGGCTGTCAGTGAGAAGAGCCTGCGCCGTCACCGCCACAAGCTGAATGTATTCCCGGTGTACAAGCGGGTCGATACCTGCGCTGCCGAGTTTGCGACTGACACGGCCTATATGTATTCGACCTACGAGGAAGAGTGCGAGTCCAGTCCCTCAGACCGTGAAAAGATCATGGTGTTGGGTGGTGGTCCGAACCGTATCGGTCAAGGTATCGAGTTCGATTACTGCTGTGTACATGCGGCGCTGGCAATGCGTGATGATGGCTATGAAACCATCATGGTCAACTGCAACCCGGAAACCGTATCCACTGACTACGATACTTCCGATCGTCTTTATTTCGAGCCGGTGACACTTGAAGACGTGCTGGAAATCGTCCGGGTCGAGAAGCCCAAGGGCGTGATCGTACAGTACGGCGGTCAGACCCCGTTGAAATTGGCGCGGGCGCTGGAAGAGGCCGGTGTGCCGATTATCGGTACCAGTCCTGAAGCCATTGACCGCGCCGAAGACCGCGAGCGTTTCCAGCAGATGGTCGAGCGTCTGAACCTGTTGCAGCCGCCGAATGCGACTGTTCGCAGTGAAGAAGAAGCCATTCGCGCTGCTGGCAAGATCGGTTATCCGCTGGTCGTACGCCCATCCTATGTGTTGGGTGGCCGGGCGATGGAAATCGTCTACCAGGAAGAAGAGCTGAAGCGCTATCTGCGCGATGCGGTGAAGGTTTCCAACGATAGCCCTGTGTTGCTGGACCACTTCCTCAACTGCGCCATTGAGGTTGATGTGGACGCGGTATCGGATGGTACCGACGTGGTGATCGGCGCGATCATGCAACACATTGAGCAGGCTGGTGTGCACTCGGGCGACTCCGCATGTTCGCTACCGCCTTATTCGCTGCCAGCGCATGTCCAGGACGAGATGCGCGAGCAGGTCAAGAAGATGGCGCTCGAGCTGGGTGTGGTGGGCTTGATGAACGTGCAGTTGGCGTTGCAGGACGACCGCATCTACATCATTGAGGTCAACCCTCGTGCATCGCGGACAGTGCCCTTTGTATCCAAGTGCATCGGTGAGTCGCTGGCGAAGATAGCTGCCAGGGTCATGGCTGGAAAAACGCTCAAAGAGATTGGTTTCACCAAGGAAATCGTGCCCGCGTTCTATAGCGTGAAGGAAGCTGTGTTCCCCTTTGCCAAGTTCCCGGGTGTTGATCCGATCCTTGGGCCGGAAATGAAATCAACCGGCGAAGTCATGGGTGTGGGCGACAGCTTTGCCGAGGCATTTGCCAAATCACAGCTTGGTGCCGGTGAAGTCTTGCCGCAGGGCGGCACAGTGTTCCTCAGCGTGCGAGAGGACGACAAGCCGTTTGTTGCTGAGATGGCAGCCGAGCTGATCGAGCTGGGCTTTGAGGTGGTGGCAACCAGCGGCACCGCAAAGGTAATTCAGGCAGCCGGGCACAAGGTGCGTCGAGTGAACAAGGTGACCGAAGGGCGTCCGCACATCGTTGACATGATCAAGAACGATGAGGTTCGTCTGGTAATCAACACCACCGAGGGCCGCCAGTCGATCGCCGATTCGTATTCAATCCGTCGCAATGCGCTGCAGCACAAGGTGTACTCCACGACCACACTGGCTGGCGGCCAAGCAGTTTGCATGGCACTGAAATTTGGTCCTGAGCGTGCCGTAAGGCGCCTTCAGGATCTGCATGAAGGAGCTTGATTCATGAAATATCCGATGACCAAGCAGGGTGCTGAAGCGCTCGAGGCAGAGCTGAAGCATCTCAAGAACACCATGCGTCCGCAGATAACCCAGGCGATAGCCGAAGCGCGGGAGCTGGGCGATCTGAAAGAAAACGCTGAGTATCACGCTGCGCGGGAGCAGCAGGGCATGGTTGAGGCGCGGATCCGCGATATCGAGGGGCGGTTGTCTAACGCCCAGATCATCGACCCTACGACGATTCCGCATTCAGGCAAGGTGATATTCGGGACCACGATCGAAATCGCCAACGTCGATACCGACGAATCAATGGTCTATCAGATCGTCGGAGAAGACGAGGCAGACATCAAAACGCGCAAGATCTCGGTCAGTTCGCCGATTGCCCGCGCGTTGATCGGCAAGGAAGAAGGCGACATCGTTGCGGTCAAGACGCCCGGCGGTGTGGTTGAGTACGAGATTGTTGAGGTGCGACACCTGTGAGCCGGGCGGCCGCCGTGCCTGCATTGCGTAGCGGTCGGGTTGCCTGGCAGCTGACCGTAACGCTATGGGTCGGCGGCATCTGGATGTTGCATTTTGTCTTGCTACCGGCATTGGAAAGCTTCGGCCTGGCGCCGATGCTGACCGACGAGATTGGCAATTTCATGCGACCGCTGATGGTGGCTTTTGCGGCCGTCTGCGCAGTGCTTCAGCTGGTCATTGCCTGGTCGGCGATAGGTGGGGGATGGTGGAAAGATTTGCGTGGGCAGCTGTTGATGCTAGTGCTGGGCGCGTCTGCCATCTTCTTCGGCGCAAGATTCTTTGCAGCCGGCGATTACATCGAGCTGTTCTGCTATCTGGTTCTGGCTTTTGCGGGGCTGATACTGGTCCTCCAGCCACGTCCGGATGAAACCGGACGCTAGCCGTGACCGGTCACATGTTCTTGTAACGTACGAGATTGGATAACTGTGCGTTGGGTTTTTTAGCTTTGCGTAGCAAAATCGCCATCTTGCCAATAACCTGCACCAGCTCGGCGCCGCTGTTTTTACATAGCTCTTCAATCAGCGCCTGTTTGCTGTCGCGATCGGCAACACTCAGGCGGATTTTGATCAGTTCATGATCGGTGAGCGCGCGATCGAGTTCGGCCATCACGCCCTCACTGAGGCCGTTTTCGCTGATCATTACGATCGGCTTGAGATGGTGGCCAATACGTTTGTAGACTTTTTTCTGTTCGGAGCTAAGCGCCATAATATCTGTATGCGTTCCAGTTTCGTTGAAAGAAATCGCGACTAGTTTAACCGGCGGCGACATCCGCTGCACGAGGTATTCCGTGGCTCGATCCAAAACCAGCAAAGGCTGGCTGAAAGAACATTTTGACGATCCCTATGTCAAGAAGGCGCAAAAGGACGGCTATCGTTCGCGTGCCAGTTACAAATTGCTGGAAATTCAGGAGAAGGACCGGCTACTCAAGCCGGGTATGACCGTTCTGGATCTGGGTGCGGCACCGGGAGGCTGGTGCCAGGTGGCGAGCCGTCTGATTGGTGATAAGGGGCGTATTATTGCCTCGGATATCCTGCCAATGGACAGTATTGCGGATGTAACCTTCATCGAAGGCGACTTCACCGAGGAAGCGGTCTTTGAAGAGATTCTCCGCGCGATCGGCGATCAGCCAGTAGATCTTGTTATTTCTGATATGGCCCCCAATATGAGTGGTACGCCTGAAGTCGATCAGCCGAGGGCGATGTATCTATGCGAGCTGGCGCTGGATATGGCGGCACAGGTTCTGCGGCCCGGTGGCAGCTTTCTGGTGAAAGTGTTCCATGGGGAAGGTTTTGATGAGTACTTCCGGCAAATGAGAGGTCAGTTTGACAAGCTGGTTACCCGTAAGCCTGGGGCATCCAGAGACCGGTCCCGCGAAACCTACCTGCTGGCCAAGGGATATAAAGGCCCGCAAGCATAGTGCCGCGACATAGCGCGTAACATTGCCGCGCCTGCCGTGATGCCGAAAACTGGTGTAAGGTAGGCATGTCATACATATATGAAGATTTCAGTCAGGCTTGGCCGCACGTGCGGCGGGGCAAGAGGGTAGCGATTTGAACGATATGGCGAAAAACCTCATCTTGTGGTTGATCATTGCCGCCGTCCTGGTGACGGTGATGAACAATTTCAGTACTCCCACCGAAACCAATACCCTCAATTACACCCAGTTCCTCGAGATGGTCGAAGATCGTCAGGTTGAACGCGTGACGGTTGACGGTTATGAGATTGAAGGGCGTCGCCGCGACGGCACCACCTTCACCACGATTCGTCCGGCGATTCAGGACAGTGGGCTTATCGGTGACCTGCTCGAGAATGACGTCATTATCGAGGGTAAGCAGCCAGAACAGCAGAGCATCTGGACTCAGTTGTTGATAGCCAGCTTCCCGATTTTGATCATCATTGCCATCTTCATGTTCTTCATGCGCCAGATGCAGGGCGGTGCAGGCGGACGCGGCGGCCCGATGAGCTTCGGCAAGAGCAAGGCGCGGATGCTGACGGAAGACCAGGTGAAGACCACTTTTGCGGATGTCGCTGGTTGTGACGAGGCCAAGGAAGAAGTCAGTGAGCTGGTCGAGTTCTTGCGTGACCCGGGCAAGTTCCAGCGTCTGGGAGGGCATATTCCCCGCGGCGTGCTGATGGTAGGGCAGCCGGGTACTGGTAAGACGTTGCTGGCCAAGGCGGTAGCAGGCGAAGCGAAAGTGCCGTTCTTCACTATCTCGGGTTCGGATTTCGTCGAGATGTTCGTTGGCGTTGGTGCCAGCCGCGTGCGCGATATGTTCGAGCAGGCCAAGAAGCATGCACCCTGCATTATCTTCATCGATGAGATCGACGCTGTCGGTCGTCACCGTGGCGGCGGTATGGGCGGTGGTCACGATGAGCGCGAGCAGACTCTGAACCAGCTGCTGGTTGAGATGGACGGCTTCGAGCCAAACGACGGCATCATCGTGGTGGCCGCCACTAACCGTCCGGACGTACTTGATCCCGCACTGCTGCGTCCCGGTCGTTTCGATCGCCAGGTCGTTGTTGGTTTGCCGGACATCCGCGGGCGCGAGCAGATCCTCAAGGTTCATATGCGCAAGGTTCCGCTGGGTGATGATGTGGCGCCCACCAATATTGCGCGTGGCACGCCCGGCTTCTCCGGTGCTGACCTTGCAAACCTGGTTAACGAGGCGTCCTTGTTCGCTGCGCGAGCCGGCAAGCGTCTGGTGGAAATGAAAGAATTCGAAATGGCCAAGGATAAGATCATGATGGGCGCCGAGCGCAAATCCATGGTCATGTCCGATAAGGAAAAGCTCAATACGGCGTACCATGAGTCCGGCCATGCGATCGTCGGTCGCCTGGTTCCAGAGCATGACCCGGTCTATAAGGTGTCCATCATTCCGCGTGGCCGTGCGTTGGGTGTGACCATGTTTCTGCCGGAAGAGGACCGGTACAGTCTGTCCAAGCGCGCGCTGATCAGTCAGATCTGTTCGTTGTTTGGTGGCCGTATCGCAGAGGAAATGACCCTCGGTTTTGAAGGCGTAACCACCGGGGCGTCAAATGACATCATGCGCGCCACGCAGCTGGCCAAGAACATGGTGACCAAGTGGGGTCTGTCGGAAAAACTCGGTCCGCTGATGTACGGCGAAGACGAGAATGAAGGCTATCTCGGCCGTATGGGGGGTGGACAAGCTGCCAGCGTATCCGGAGAGACGGCCAAGCTGATTGACGAAGAGGTGCGCCGGATCATTGATGAGTGCTATGCAACAGCCCGTCAGTTGCTTGAAGATAATCGGCATAAACTGGACATGATGGCCGAAGCGTTGATGAAGTACGAAACCATTGATGCCGAGCAGATCAATGACATCATGGCTGGTAATCCGCCTCGCGAGCCTAAAGGCTGGCAGGGTGACGATAGCCAGGGGCCTGGTGCGTCAGCGAGCGTCGGAGATGATCCGGCCACGGATGTGACGACCGGTGACGACAAGCCTAAGGATGGCGGTATAATCGGCGGCCCTGCTGGCGAACACTGAAGCGTCGATGACTAACCTGCCTAATAGCTCCCGGTTGCCTTGCGGTGATCGGGAGCTTGATCTTTCCAGAACCCATATCATGGGTATCCTCAATGTTACGCCCGACTCTTTTTCCGATGGTGGCCGGTTTACTCGGAAGGACGCGGCGCTAGCGCATGTCGAGCAAATGCTTGCCGCTGGCGCAACGATGATCGATATCGGCGGGGAGTCGACCCGGCCCGGGGCAGCTCCGGTGTCCGTTGCGCAGGAAGTTGAACGGGTTGTGCCAATGGTCGAGGCGATCAAAACACGCTTCGATACAGTGGTGTCGGTCGATAGCAGTACGCCGGACGTTTTCACCGAAGCGGCCAGGGCGGGTGCCGGGTTTATCAACGATATCCGCGCGCTTTGCCGGCCGGGTGCGCTCGAAGCCGCTGCCGCGACCGGGTTGCCCGTATGTATCATGCATATGCAGGGCGAGCCGGCATCCATGCAACAAGCGCCAACGTACACCTCGGTTCTCGACGAGGTAAATGCGTTCCTGAATGACCGCGTTGCTGCCTGTGAAGCGGCAGGTATTCCACGTCAGCGTCTGGTGTTGGATCCTGGTTTCGGCTTTGGCAAATCGCTGGAGCATAACCTCCAACTGTTCAATCGCCTCGAGGCACTACAGCCGTCCGGTTTGCCTGTGCTGGTCGGGGTATCGCGTAAAAGCATGATCGGTCAGACGCTTGACCGGCCGGTGGACCAACGTTTGTTCGGTGGTATCGCTTTAACCGCTCTTGCCGTGACCAAGGGCGCACGCATCATTCGGGTGCACGATGTACCTGAAACAGTCGATGCGGTTCGCATGATCGAAGCGGTGCTCTCCGCCTGACCCAAACAGAACAAGACAGAACCTGAAGGATTTGCGCAACATGGAAAAACGCTATTTTGGAACCGATGGCATCCGCGGTCGGGTTGGCAGCCATCCCATAACACCCGAATTCATGCTCAAGCTGGGCTGGGCTGTGGGGATGGCATTCAAGCGTCAGGGCCAATGCCGGGTTTTGATTGGCAAGGACACGCGCATTTCGGGTTACATGTTTGAGTCGGCGCTGGAGGCAGGCTTGTCCGCCGCTGGTGCCCAGGTGCAACTGCTCGGCCCGATGCCTACGCCGGCGATCGCCTACCTGACGCGCACCTTCCAGGCCGATGCCGGTATCGTCATAAGCGCATCGCACAATCCTTTCTTCGACAATGGCATCAAATTTTTCTCGGTTACCGGAAGCAAGCTGCCGGATGAACTGGAGTTCGAGATCGAGCGTCTGGTTGATTCGCAGATGGAGGTCGTCGACTCGGCCAGTCTGGGTAAGGTGGCGCGTGTAGAGGATGCCTCGGGTCGCTACATCGAGTATTGCAAAAGCAGTGTGCCCACCAGCACCAGTTTCAAGGCGTTCAAGCTGGTCATCGATTGTGCCCATGGCGCCACGTACAAAGTAGCTCCGAACGTGTTTCGCGAGCTCGGTGCGGAGGTAAAGGTAATCGGTGCCCAGCCGGACGGGCTCAATATCAATGCAGGCGTAGGTTCGACCGATCTGGCCGCGCTGCGTGAGGCGGTGCTGGAGTCGGGTGCGCACCTCGGTATTGCCTTCGACGGTGATGGTGACCGAGTATTGATGGTCGACGAGCAGGGCGAAGAAGTCGACGGGGATGAATTGCTTTTCATAATCGCACGGGATATGCAGCAGCGTGGCCTATTGCGCGGCGGTGTGGTCGGCACGCTCATGACCAACCTTGGGCTTGAGCTGGCACTGAAGGAAGCCGGTGTTCCCTTCGTGCGGGCCAAGGTCGGCGATCGGTATGTGATGGCAGAGCTGCGTGAGCGCGACTGGATTCTCGGTGGCGAGTCCTCAGGGCACCTGGTTTGTCTGCACCACACTTCTACTGGTGACGGTATCATCGCAGCGTTGCAGGTGCTGCGTGCGTTGCAAATCGCCGGTACGACGCTCAGCGAGGCCCGCAAGGGTATGCACAAATGTCCGCAGAAGCTGATCAACGTCCGTTACCAGCGCGGGGAGGTCTCGCCACTTGAGCATCCCGAATTGCAGGCCGGAGTAGCCCAGGCGGAACAGCGTATGGGGGATGCGGGCAGGGTGCTGCTGCGGTTGTCTGGCACCGAGCCGGTCATCCGCGTGATGGTCGAAGGCGAAGACGCCGGGCAGGTGGAAACCGAGGCCGGTATCCTGGCTGAACAGGTCAGCAGGTTGTTCAGTGCTTCGTGAGTAGAATGCGGTTGTTTCGCCCGGGCATCTTGGGTAAGATTGGCGCCCGCTTGAGCTGAGAGGTTAGGCATGCGTCGTTCGCTGGTCGCCGGAAACTGGAAAATGCACGGTACTCGGCAATCCGTTGAGACCTTGCTTGGTGGATTGAATCAGCAGGATTGGCCCGAAGAGGTTGATCTCGTTATCGCTCCGCCCGCGCTGTATCTACAGCAGTGCCGCGCAGCGCTTGAAGGTTCGCCCATCAGTCTGGCGGGGCAGACATCCGCAACCCAGGCCGAGCCTGGCGCATTCACCGGCGAAGTATCGCCAGCTCAGCTACGTGATGCGGGATGTGAATATGTGATCGTTGGTCACTCCGAGCGGCGTAGTCTGTTCGGTGAGACGGACGAGGTGGTTTGCAAGAAGTTTGCAGCCGCGTTGGCCTGTGGTCTGCGACCGATTCTGTGTGTCGGCGAGACGCGCGAGCAGCGCGATGCTGGTGAGACTGCTGAAGTAGTCGGGCGCCAGTTGCAGGTGGTACTTGAATCGTTCGGTGTGGGTGGTCTCGCCCAGGGCGTAGTGGCTTACGAGCCGGTCTGGGCCATTGGGACGGGATTGACGGCCTCGCCGGAAGAGGCACAGGATGTACATTCGATGATCCGTGGCCGGCTGGCAATGCTCGATGACGAGCAGGCCCGCTGTGTGCAGATTGTCTACGGCGGTAGTGTCAAGGCGGACAATGCCGAAGCGCTGTTTGCGATGCCGGATATCGATGGGGGGCTGGTTGGTGGGGCTTCCCTCAATGCTGATGAATTTGGTGCGATAGCGCGCGCCGCGGGACGAGCATAATGATTGAGACGGTAGTTATAGTTATCCACCTGATGGCAGCAATTGCTCTGGTCGGTCTGGTACTGATCCAGCAGGGCAAGGGTGCTGACGCGGGCGCGTCCTTTGGTTCTGGCGCCTCCGGCACTGTATTTGGCAGTCAGGGTTCAGCTACCTTTCTAAGTCGCTTGACAGGCGCGCTGGCCGCTGTATTCTTTCTGACTTCTCTGGGTCTGGCCTACTATGCCAGCGATTATGCAGCACGATCGCTCGAGAGTGGTTTGCCTGATCCGGTGTTGCGCTCTGAGCCGGCTACTCCGGTCCTGAGCGAGGATGTACCTGTTCTTGAAGAGCAGGCCCCTCAGGCTCCTGCTGCGACGGATGATGTGCCCGCCGTCGAGTAAGCCTAACGTTTTGCGGAAGTGGTGGAATTGGTAGACACGCTATCTTGAGGGGGTAGTGCCTTAGGGTGTATGGGTTCGAGTCCCATCTTCCGCACCAATCATTCAGGGTCTGCTTTGGCAGGCCCTGCTTTGTTTTCGGGCTGTGTGTGCCGGTTGTCTTGTTGGGCGGCCGGGCGTATAATTCATGCCCTAGATTCGACGCGGGGTGGAGCAGTCTGGTAGCTCGTCGGGCTCATAACCCGAAGGTCGTAGGTTCAAATCCTGCCCCCGCAACCAGTCAAAGGCCCCTTTTTAGGGGCTTTTTGTTAGATGTCTGGACTTCCTCGGAAGTGGCCAGCGACCAGGATGGGCTTAAAGGCCCATTTTTTATTCATGCAAAGCAAAGGTGGTGAATTTGTCCGGCAAAGTTTCTGAGTTGGAAATACTTCTGGTCCCGATTATCGAAGCGTTAGGCTATCGTTGTTGGGGCATTGAGTATTTGTCTCAGGGCCGTCACACCCTCCTGCGCGTTTACATTGATCATCCGGACGGTATTACTGTCGAAGCGTGCGCAGAGGTGAGTCGGCAGGCAAGCGCCGTTCTGGATGTTGAAGATCCCATCGCCGGGGACTATACCTTGGAAGTGTCCTCCCCCGGCATGGATAGGCCGCTGTTCACCCTGGAGCAGTTTGCCGCTTATACCGGTGAACAGGCCAAACTCAGATTGCGCGTCCCGTATGAAGGGCGGCGGAATTTTCAAGGTGTCATCCGCGGTGTTGAAGGCGATGAGGTGATTCTTCAGGTCGGTGAACACGAATACCTGCTGCCCATCGATTCCATCGACAAAAGCAATATTATCCCGCGGTTTTGAGCATTTTTCGGGCTCCAGTGGCCCCAATGGACGGCGTTAGGCGAGGCATACGATGAGCAAAGAAGTGCTGCTGGTTGTGGAATCCGTTTCCAATGAAAAGGGCGTACCGCCCGATGTGATTTTCGAAGCATTGGAACTGGCATTAGCCACAGCAACCAAGAAGCGTTACGAAGATGAAGTAGATGTACGGGTGCAGATTGATCGGCATACGGGCAGCTATGACACTTACCGTCGCTGGACTGTGGTGGCTGATGAGGATTTCGAAGAACCCGACATGCAACTGACGCTTGATCAGGCCGAAGCGCGTGATCCGGATCTGAAGATCGGCGACATGATCGAAGAGAAGATCGAGTCCGTTGAGTTCGGCCGTATTGCCGCCCAGATCGCCAAGCAGGTCATCGTGCAGAAAGTGCGCGAAGCCGAGCGCGCTCAGGTGGTCGATGCCTACCGTGACCGTCTGGGTGAAATCATCAGTGGTACAGTCAAGAAGGTTACGCGGGACAGCGTAATAGTCGATCTCGGCAACAACGCCGAGGCTGTGCTGCCACGTGAAGAGATGATTCCGCGCGAGACATTCCGTACCGGCAGCCGCATCCGTGCGCTGCTCAAGGAAATTCGTGCAGAGAATCGTGGTCCTCAGCTGGTGTTGTCGCGTAGCGCGCCAGAGATGATTATCGAACTGTTCCGTATTGAAGTGCCGGAAATTTCCGAGGAGCTGATCGAGGTAATGGGCGCAGCCCGTGATCCGGGCTCCCGCGCGAAAATCGCGGTGCGTTCGAAAGACAAGCGTATTGATCCGCAGGGTGCCTGTATCGGCATGCGCGGTTCGCGCGTGCAGGCAGTATCCGGCGAGCTCGGTGGTGAGCGAGTTGACATCGTTCTGTGGGACGACAATCTGGCGCAGTTCGTCATCAATGCGATGGCGCCTGCAGAAGTTGCGTCGATCATCCTGGACGAGGATACCCACACCATCGATATTGCGGTCGCCGAGGATAATCTCGCGCAGGCTATCGGTCGCAGCGGGCAGAACGTTCGCCTGGCCAGTCAATTGACCGGCTGGACCCTGAACGTGATGACTGAAGAAGCCATCGTCGCCAAGCGCGAAGCTGAGACTGGCGACATCTTGCGCGGCTTTATTGAAGAGCTGGACGTAGACGAAGAACTGGCTCAGATGTTGGTGGAAGAAGGCTTCACTTCGCTAGAAGAGATAGCCTACGTTCCGATGGAAGAAATGCTGGAAATCGACGGTTTTGACGAAGATATCGTCAATGAATTGCGCGCACGAGCCAAGGATCGGCTACTGACCAGGGCGATTGCCAGCGAAGAGAAGCTGGAAGAAGCCCAGCCTGCCGAAGACCTCCTGAATATGGAAGGTGTTGATCGGGCCCTGGCGTTCCAGCTTGCAGCAAAAGGCATCATCAGCATGGAAGACCTCGCTGAGCAATCGGTCGACGATCTGTTGGATATTGATGGTATTGACGAAGCCCGTGCCGGCACGCTGATTATGGCTGCCCGGGCGCCCTGGTTTGAATAACCGGTCGGTATAGCGGTACCCCCCTGCGGAGACGCACGGACCCGACTGAGGAGAGAAGTGAATGGCGGAAGTGACGGTCAAAGAATTGGCTCAGGTAGTAGGTACTCCGGTTGAGCGCCTGCTGCAACAAATGCAGGAAGCCGGGTTGGCGCATTCAAGTGCCGAGCAGCCTGTTACAGATGATGAGAAGCAGAAGCTGCTGACGTTCCTGAAAAGCGCCCATGGCGATTCGGGTTCCGAGCCTCGCAAAATCACACTCAAGCGCAAGACCATGAGCACCTTGAAGGTAGCGGGTAGCAAAACCGTTAATGTCGAAGTGCGCAAGAAGAAAACCTACGTCAAGCGTGAGCCTGATGCGCAGGAAGCCGAGCGTCAACGTGAAGCTGAAGAGCAACGCATCGCTGAAGAAGCGCGTCTGGCGGCTGAGGCGGAAGCTAAACGTCAGGCTGAAGAAGCTGCCCGACAAGCGGAAGAAGCGCATAAGGCAGCTGAGCAGGAAGCGGCCGCAGCTGCGGCTGCTAGTGCCATCAAGCCGGCAGCAGCATCGGCTCCGGCACCGGTTGTGCCTGAGCCAGCGCCGGCTGAACCGACGCCGGTAGAGCAGCCGAAGAAGAAAGAAGAGCAACATCGGCGCAAGGCGGCGCCTACGCGTGACGATGATAATGAGCGTAACCGTAACAAGCGTGCCGGTGGGGCCAAAGGCCGTAACGCACCGCGCGTATCCGACGATGACGAAGCGCTTGCGCGACGTCGCGGCGGCGGTGGCAAGCTCAAGGCGCACAAGAAACGCAATCAGCACGGCTTCGAGAAGCCGACAGGACCAGTAGTGCGAGAAGTAGTAATTGGCGAGACCGTGACCGTGGCTGAACTGGCGCAGAAAATGTCAGTTAAGGCCGCTGAAGTTATTAAGTACATGTTCAAGAACGGCAACATGGTGACCATCAACCAGGTGCTTGATCAGGACACCGCGACCATCGTTGCTGAAGACATGGGCCACCAGGTCAAGCAGGTCAAGGAAAGCGACATCGAAGACCGCCTGGTAGAAGACCTGCACTTCGAAGGTGAGGATGTAAGTCGTGCGCCGGTTGTGACCGTTATGGGTCACGTTGACCATGGTAAGACGTCGCTGCTCGACTATATCCGCCGCACCAAAGTAGCGTCCGGCGAAGCGGGTGGCATTACCCAGCATATCGGCGCCTATCACGTCGAAACCGATCGTGGCATGGTGACTTTCCTCGACACCCCCGGTCACGCGGCGTTTACTGCCATGCGTGCCCGCGGTGCCGAGGCTACCGATATCGTGATTCTGGTTGTTGCAGCTGATGACGGCGTGATGCCCCAGACCGAAGAAGCGGTCGCGCATGCCAAAGCTGCCGGCGTGCCGTTGGTGGTAGCCGTCAACAAGATCGACAAGGAAGGCGCAGATCCAGATCGTATCAAGAATGATCTGGCTGCACGTGAAGTGATCCCTGAAGAGTGGGGCGGCGATACTCAGTTCGTACATGTATCGGCGAAGGTTGGTACCGGTATTGAAGAGCTGTTGGAAGCCGTTCTATTGCAAGCAGAGCTGCTTGAGCTCAAGGCGCAGCCTACGGCTCCTGGCCGCGGTGTTGTGGTTGAATCGCGTCTCGATAAGGGCCGTGGTCCGGTAGCGACCGTATTGGTTCAGAACGGTACCCTGCGTCAGGGCGACGTGGTACTCGCAGGCGTCAACTACGGCAAAGTCCGGGCTATGTTCGACGAGAATGGCAACACCATCAAGGAAGCCGGCCCATCTATTCCGGTCGCTATCCTCGGCCTGGACGGTACACCTGGCGCCGGTGATGAACTGACGGTTCTCAGTGACGAGAAGAAAGCACGCGAAGTAGCGCTGTTCCGTCAGGGCAAGTTCCGCGAGATCAAGATGGCGCGTCAGCAGTCAGCCAAGCTCGAGAACATGTTCGAGAACATGGGACAGGGCGAGAAGAAATCTCTCAATGTGGTGCTCAAGGCCGACGTGCGTGGTTCGCTGGAGGCGCTGCAAAGTTCGCTGGTCGAGCTGGGCAACGAGGAAGTCCAGGTCAAGATCGTGTCCGGTGGGGTCGGCGGCATAACCGAAACCGATGCCAACCTGGCACTGGCTTCCAACGCGGTGATCTTCGGCTTCAACGTGCGGGCCGATGCGTCGGCGCGCAAGATCATCGAGAGCGAAGGCCTCGACTTGCGTTACTACGGTGTGATCTACGAGATCATCGAAGACGTCAAGAAAGCCCTGACGGGTATGCTTGGCAGTGATGTGCGCGAGCAGATCCTCGGTGTGGCAGAAGTGCGGGACGTGTTCCGGTCGCCCAAGTTTGGTGATATCGCTGGCTGTATGGTCATCGAAGGCACTGTCTATCGCAATCGTCCGATCCGTGTGCTGCGCGAAGACGTGGTTATCTATGAGGGCGAGCTGGAATCGCTCCGTCGCTTCAAGGATGACGTCGCTGAAGTACGCAACGGCATGGAATGCGGTATCGGTGTGAAGAACTACAACGATGTCCGTCCTGGCGACCGTATCGAAGTATTCGAGCGCATCCAGGTAGCGCGGACGCTCTAAGACGTCTGCGGCAAGCGGCAAGCCAGGGCCTTTTGGCAGTCCAGAGCGACGCCAGGGGCTGGGCTTGCCGTTTGTTGTTTGAGGGTTATGCCGATTATTGGTGTAACGCAGATTCAGGTAGCCAGGCACGTTGCTCGTCCATGAAGGGAGCAAAGAGCCCGGCAGCCAGAGGTGAATTTTATGGCTAAAGAATACAGTCGTACCCAGCGTGTTGCTGACCAGATGCAGCGTGAACTGGCTCAGCTGATCCATCGCGAGGTCCGCGACCCGCGCATCGGTATGGTGACGCTTACTGCGGTCGAGGTGAGTCGCGATCTGGCGCACGCCAAGGTCTATCTGACCCTGATGGGCGAAGCGACTGAAGAAGACATCGCTCAGAACCTGTCGGCGCTGAAAGATGCGGCAGGGTTCCTCCGGGTTCAGTTGGGGCGCTCGATGAAGCTGCGCAGTGTTCCGCAATTGCATTTCCATTACGACGAAAGCGTTCGTCGCGGTGTGCATTTGTCATCCTTGATTGAGCGTGCGGTAGAGGAAGATCGCCAGCACCCCCGGGATAACGAGGAGTAACGGGTGTCAGCACCGCGTAGCAAACGCCGGGATATCGACGGCGTACTGATATTCGACAAGCCTCTCGGGATGACCTCCAACGCCGCTTTGCAAAAGGTGCGCTGGTTGTTCAATGCGAGCAAGGGTGGGCACACCGGCAGCCTGGATCCGCTGGCCAGCGGCGTGTTGCCGTTATGTCTGGGCGAGGCGACCAAGTTCTCGCAATACTTGCTGGATGCCGACAAGGGGTATATCACCGAAGCGCGCCTGGGTATGACTACTACTACTGGCGACGCCGAAGGCGATGTGCTGGAGATGAAGCCTGTTCAGGTCAGCCAGGCCGACGTGGAAGCAGTACTGCCCCGGTTTACCGGCGATATCGAGCAGATACCGCCTATGTACTCGGCGCTCAAGCATGAGGGTCAACCGCTCTACAAGCTGGCCCGCGCCGGGGAAACGGTGGAGCGTAAAGCGCGATCTGTTACCATACAGCGCTTGACTGTGCTAGGCCTGGAAGGCGATCGGTTACGTCTGGAAGTGCACTGCACCAAGGGCACTTACATACGCACTCTGGTTGAAGATATTGGCGCTGCACTGGGATGCGGGGCACACGTCTCCGAGCTCAGGCGTATTCAGGCCGGCCCCTTTGATCTGAGCAAGGCTGTTACGCTGGAAACGCTCGAAGCCCTGCACGCCGAAGGCGGTCACCTCGCCCTGGATCATTTGCTGTTACCCAGCGACAGTGGTCTGGAAGATTGGCCCGAGGTGCAGCTTACCGAGCAGACCGCGTATTATCTCAATCACGGTCAGGCGGTACGGGTGCCCGGTAGTCCGGCATTCGGCAAGGTTCGCCTGCGTGATCAGACCGGCAAATTTATCGGCATCGGTGAAATGACCGATGACGCACGGGTCGCACCCAAGAGACTGATGCGATTCAGTGGTTAATATTTAGTGATTAAAGGTGCGTTGCAACCTGCGGGTTGATGCGTTCTGATGAAGTCGATCCATATGGATCACAACGAGGGTGGCTGTTAACAGGCACGGTCATTCCCCGATTTAAAACACAGGACGAAATGTCCTGGCCTGTTCACTCAGAGGAAAGCTGTCATGGCACTGAGCGTTGAAGAAAAAGCTGCAATCGTATCCGAATATGCCCGTGGCGAAGGTGACACCGGTTCTCCGGAAGTCCAGGTAGCTCTGTTGACCGCAAACATCAACAAGCTGCAGGGTCACTTCAAGGACAACAAGAAGGATCACCACTCCCGTCGCGGTCTGATCCGGATGGTAAACCAGCGTCGTAAGCTGCTGGATTACCTGAAGTCGAAAGACATTCCGCGTTATAGCAGCTTGATCAGCAGTCTGGGTCTGCGTCGCTAAGCGATCATTCCCGTTTGGACATGGTCGGGTCCGAAACCCGACCATGCCCAGAGATTCCCCAAAGGCAAATACAGAGAGAAAAGTCACCGTGAAACCGGTTATCAAACAATTCAAATTAGGTAATAACACCATTACCCTGGAAACGGGCCGCATCGCTCGCCAGGCTACCGGTGCCGTTCTGGTCAGCATCGATGATGCCGTCAGCGTTCTGTGTACCGTTGTTGGAGCCAAGAAAGCCGAAGCCGGTCGCGACTTTTTCCCTCTGTCCGTGCATTACATCGAGAAAACCTACGCTGCGGGCAAGATTCCCGGCGGTTTCTTCAAGCGTGAAGGCCGGCCTACCGAAAAAGAGACTCTGACCTCGCGTCTGATTGACCGTCCGATCCGTCCGTTGTTTGAAGACGGCTTCATGAACGAAGTCCAGGTCGTTTGTACTGTTGTCTCCACAGACAAGACTACCGATCCGGATATCGCCGCGCTGATTGGTACGTCTGCTGCGCTGGCCATCTCCGGCATTCCTTTCAACGGCCCCATTGGCGGCGCCCGTGTCGGGTTCGACGAGAACAACGGTTACGTCCTCAACCCAACTTACGAGCAGCTCAAGTCTTCGCGTCTGGACATGATCGTAGCGGGTACTGAAGACGCCGTACTGATGGTCGAATCCGAAGCGCAAGAGCTGACCGAAGACCAGATGCTGGGTGCAGTACTGTTCGCCCACATGGAATTCCAGCCTGCCGTTCAGGCAATCAAGGAACTGGCTGCCGAAGCCGGCAAGCCGCGTTGGGACTGGCAGGCTGCGCCTGAAAACACTGTGCTGCTGGACGCGATCAAGGGCCAGTTTGGTGCCGGTATTGCTGAAGGCTACACCGTCACTGACAAGCAGGCGCGTTATACCCGTCTGGGCGAGTTGCGCAATCAGGCTATCGAAGCCCTGTCCGGCGAAGAAGAAGGCAAGCCTTCTGCAGCCGAGGTCAAGGATGCATTTGGCGAGATCGAATACCGCACCGTGCGCGAGAGCATCGTCAACGGTAACCCGCGTATCGATGGGCGCGACACCAAGACTGTGCGTCCGCTGCATATCGAAGTCGGTGTACTGAACCGCACCCACGGTTCGGCTCTGTTCACCCGCGGCGAGACTCAGGCACTGGTTGTTACTACGCTGGGTACCGCTCGTGATGCGCAGCTGCTGGACACTCTGGAAGGCGAAAAGAAAGACCCCTTCATGTTCCACTACAACTTCCCTCCCTATTCGGTAGGCGAAGCTGGCCGCATGGGTGGCACTGGCCGCCGCGAAATTGGCCACGGCCGTCTGGCCCGTCGTGGTATCCAGGCTGTCATGCCTGACATGGATCAGTTCCCTTACAGCATCCGCGTTGTGTCCGAGATCACCGAATCCAACGGCTCCAGCTCCATGGCGTCGGTTTGTGGTGCGTCTCTCGCACTGATGGATGCCGGTGTTCCGCTCAAGGCGCCTGTTGCAGGTATTGCCATGGGTCTGGTCAAGGAAGGCGAGAAGTTCGCTGTATTGACTGACATTCTTGGCGACGAAGATCACCTTGGCGATATGGACTTCAAGGTAGCCGGTACCGAGAAGGGTGTTACCGCCCTGCAGATGGATATCAAGATCAACGGTATTACCGAAGAGATCATGGAAACCGCTCTGCATCAGGCCCACGAAGCGCGTCTGACCATCCTGCGCCAGATGAACGAAGTGTTGCCAGAGTCGCGCAAGGAGCTGTCTTCCAACGCACCGACGATGATCAGCATGAAGATCGACTCCGACAAGATTCGCGACGTGATCGGCAAGGGTGGCGCTACCATTCGCAGCATCTGTGAAGAGACCGGCGCTTCCATCGATATCACTGACGACGGCACTGTGAAGATCTTTGCTGCCAGCAAGGATGCCGCCAACGCTGCCAAGGCGCGCGTAGACGGTATCACTGCCGAAGCGGAAATCGGCAAGGTCTACACAGGCAAGGTCGAGCGTATCGTCGATTTCGGCGCATTCGTCAGCATCCTGCCCGGCAAGGACGGTCTGGTACACATCTCGCAAATCGCCAACCAGCGTATCGAGAAGGTGACTGACGTGCTGCAGGAAGGCCAGGAAGTGAAGGTTCTGGTACTCGATGTCGACAACCGTGGGCGCATCAAGCTGTCCATGAAGGACGTCGAAGCGGCTGAAACCAGCGGCGTCTGATATCAGCTTCAGTCCGCAGTAACGAAAAGTCCCGGTCTCCGGGGCTTTTTGCGTTTGGCGGCAGGAATGTGCGGCCGGGTTCTTACGCTGAGCTACCTCAGCTATGCTGACGCTATCTCATTTCGTCAGAGGCGCTGCCCATGCCAGCCTGGTTACCGTTGTTGAAAACCACGCTTCCCTATGTCACACAGATTGTGGCGACCGCCATTCCGGCCTTCACGTCCAAACCGGACGCCAGCAAGGCAGACCCGGTGGTAACCCGACAGATAGAAGAGTTACAAACCGCGGCAACCCGCAACGCTGAGTCCATCCATACCCTCGCTGAGAATTTCGAGCAAACAGTGCTGGGGATTGATGACGCGGCGGCGAGGCTACAGCAGGAGGTCAACAGACTGCAGAAGCTGGTCATGCTGTCCTCGGCTGCGTCGCTGGTAGCCGTGGTGGTGGCTGTTATTGCGCTCGTCAGATGAGCTTCGATACGCGGGAAGGGTCGTCACCCCCCAGCGTCTGGCATGTACTCAATGTCGGGGATCCGTTGCTGGCTGACCAACAGCTCGAGTCAGTGCTGCAGGCGGTGGACGAAGCGTGCAGGCAGGCGGTCGATGACCTGGCGGTCTTTCAACGATTCGAATCAGAAGGTCGATTGCATTGTGAGCTCAAACTGTATTTCAGCCCCGGGCTGGATGCGCTTGCTCGCTCGCTTGGTGCCAGGCCTTGCGGAGTGCCCGTCGGCCTCGGTCTGGAATATTTTGCCGGATCGGAACAGCTGGCGCAGCGGCTACTGAGTCAGGAATAGCCGGGGGCGTTTTACCCGTCAACTGAAGCGATTTCTGCCTCGGTCAATGGCCGGCTGGCGGCCGGCTCCAGCGTGTCGTCCAATCGAATTTCGCCCATGCTTTCACGGTGCAGAGCGGTTACATGATTACCAACGGCGTGAAACATGCGTTTCACTTGATGGTAGCGCCCTTCATAGATAGTCAGGCGTGCTGAATGATCGTCAAGTTGTTGGAGCTGGGCGGGGGAGGTGGTGAGATTCTCCAGCGCAAAGTAGATACCTTCGGCGAACCGTAGCCGGGTTTGCGGCGTGATGGGTCTGGCTGTGGTGACTCGATAGGTCTTGGCGATCTTTTTGCCGGGTTCAGTCAGGCGCCGGGACCAGAGTCCGTCATTGGTCAGGATCAGCAGGCCGGAACTGTTGCGGTCAAGGCGACCGCCGATATGCAATAACGGACGCAGCGGCGCAGGCAGCAGCTCCATGACAGTCGGATGCACCGGGTCGCTGGTTGCGCTGAGATAGCCGGCTGGCTTATGCAGCATCAGATAGTGTGCCGTTCGTTGCTGTAACAGGACATCGCCCAGCGTGACCGCCATGAACCGGTCGATGTCGACGCGCGGATCCTGTACCACCTTACCGTTCACCTGCACCAATCCACGCGCAATCATCAGACGCGAAGCCTGATGACTGTGTGGAGTATGTTTACTGATGAAGCGGTCGAGTCTCATGGCGGCGCAGTATAGCCGCCGGTGGTTCGCCGCAGGAATAGCTGTCAGACCAGGTTGACCACCGAGCGCGGGTCGAAGGTGGTCCAGTGGCCGTTGCGTAGTTCACCTTCAGCATGCTCGATGTCGACGCCGCCATGCACGCGGAATAATTCCACCGCCTGCTTGGCGCGGCTCTCAGTGCCGCCTGTGCGCACCGCGACATAGGTTCCGGCCTGGCGTTCGATCGCCTTGTGCTGTTTGACTTCTTCTTCGTCCAGCTCACCCCTGGATTCGGCTTCGTCTACGCCGGAACCCTGATCGGTCTTGCCCATCGCACCTGCCAGTGAGCCGGTGTACGCGCCGATACCGGCACCAATCGCGACGCCTAGAGGCCCGGCAACAGGCGTGGCGGCCAGCCCGGCTGCGGCGCCAACCACGGCACCGACACCACCGCCGGCGAGGGCACCTTTGCCCGACTCGCGCGCGCCCGGCGAGGTGTTTTCGTCCCCACCTATGGGATAGATGTCGTGTTGGCCGTGCGGGTTGACGTAAAACAACGAGATGCCCTCCGGCGAGAATCCTGCGTCACGTAACGCGGCGACAACTTTCTCTCCGTGGTCCTGATCCTCGAACCTGGCGGCAATGATCGTGCTCATAGTGGTCCTCCATAGGGAGACGCATGTATGCAGACAGGTTAGTAACGCTTGGCCAGCGACGCAAACCGGAAGGCGCCGCGCCGGTTGAATGGTGTATATCCAGGGCGGAACTGCAGCGCATAACGCATGCCAGACTGTGAAAGGTATATTTCATTATCTACGAGGACAGCGGCATGCCAGTCTACTCTCTCAATTGCGCCGATCAGACCCATCACGAGTGTGAGGAAGAGGTGCGGGTGAAGGTCGATATCGTCGGGCTGACTGATGATCAGATCGAGGCGATCGAACAGGGCCGCTCCTTCAAGGTCAGCGCAGAGCAGATTGCGGCCAGCGATCTGAATCTCGACGAGAAGCAGAGGGCCGAACTGGAGCGCAACGGTGATATTGAATACCGTGTCGATATCCTCTCTATCTGCGATGCCTGTGGCGCGTAAGAAAGGTTGCGGTGCTGATCGCAGGAGAATCTCGATATGCCTCGCTTGTTCCTTGGCTTTGAGCTGCCAGCGCCGGTCAAGCAGCAGCTATTGGACATCCACGAGCCACTGCGGGGGGCGCGCTGGCAGCGTGCTGATCAAATTCACCTGACCATGCGCTTTCTTGGCCAGGCGAGTGATGCGTTCATCCCGATGATTATCGACTCACTAACCGACCTGAATACCGAGCGGATAACCCTGCGGCTGCATGGCGCCGGATGCTTCGGGGGCCCGCAACGGCCGTTTGCATTGTGGGCAGGTGTCGCGCCGGAACAACCCCTGGTGCAGCTTCGTGAACAGATCGATGAGCGCCTGGCGCCGCTTGCCTTACCGCAGGATCGACACGCCGGCTTCAAGCCGCATATCACGCTTGCCCGAATCCGCGGGGGCGACCACTCGGCGATGCAGGTCGCGCGGCGCCATGACGGGCTGACGTCCGAGTGGTTCAGGTTCGACACCCTTGCCCTGTTCTCCAGCACACAGGCATCGGAAGGATCGGTGTATTCGGTGCTGCATGAATTTCCCTTGTCCTGACTCCGGCCAGCGTCGGAGGAACCCGTTCGTACGGCACCGGTCCGAATACAGGAGACGCCTCGTCAAGGTTGTTTTCTGGAGCCGCTATGCCCATGCGCCACGACCCTCTACGGTCGTTCCTTTTCCTGCTGGTGTTTCTGATGCCGCTTGCCGGATGTGACGGTTTTCCGCGTGACCCCGAGAACTCGCTCGAGCGCATCAAGACGGATCGGGTCCTGCGGGTGGGGGCCATATTCAACAGCCCCTGGGTAACCGGCGGCGACAGTGATCAGCTAAGCGGCGTGGAAGGCGAGTTAGTGCGCGGTTTTGCCGAACAGCTCGACGCGCGTGTGGATACCGTGTGGGGCGGCGATCAGGAACTGTTCGAAGCGCTCATGCATAACGAACTGGACATCATAGTGGGTGGCTTCAGCGCCACGAACCCTTGGTTGAAGCAGGTGGGTTACACCAATCCGTTCTACATCAACCGTACGCAGATAGCGGCCCCGCTGGGCCAGCAAGCGGTCAAGGACATTGATGGCCGCTCTGTTGCGCTCAAGCCGCACAGCAGATTGCGGCAAGTGATCGAACGCAAGGGCGGTGAACCCGATGCACACAGCGATCCTTTCTTCACTGATGGTCTGGTCGCAGCGCCATACTGGGAGATCATCGGGCGCGGCTATACCCCGACGGACATTGAGCTCCGCAAGGACGAACAGGTTATCGCCGTTGCGCCAGGGGAAAATGCCCTGCTGATGGAGCTGGAGCGATACCTGTTCCAGCACAACGACAATGCGCACCTGGACGCTGCGCTGTGGCGGGCCGCTGAACAATGAGGATCCGTCCGAACTATCTTTTGCCGCCCGACAAACAGCGCCAGCTGAAGAAGGCCAAGGTGCTGGAATGGCTGACGATCCTGTTCATGTCCAGCATTGTGGTGGTGATGTATTTCTCCATGGGCAAGTCCCAGGCGATGAAGGCTGCGCTGATTGAAGACATCATCAGCCTTATCCCGCCCATCGTCTTTCTGATTGCCGTGCGGGTGCGTAATCGCCGACCGGATGCGGCGCATCCCTATGGCTATAGCAAGGCCACGTTGCTGGCCTTTCTCTGCGCTGCCGTCGCCATCCTGATATTGGGGCTCTTTGTACTGTACGAGGCCGCCAGTACGCTCATCAGTCAACAACACCCCACGCTCGGGCATTTCTATCTGTTCAAACAATGGGAGATCTGGTCCGGTTGGATCATGATCGCCGCGCTTGTTTACAGTTTTATCCCGCCATTGGTGCTCGGCCATATGAAGCTGCCCCTCGCTGATTCCCTGCATGAAAGCACGCTGTACGCCGATGCCGCGATGAACCGGGCCGACTGGTTGACTGCCGGGGCGGCGATACTGGGCGTAATAGGGATAGGTTTCGGCATATGGTGGGCCGACGCGGTGGCAGCCGGTGTCATTGGAATCGATGTGATACGGGACGGGGCAGGTAACACACGGCGTGCAATCTCCGACCTGATGGATCACCGCCCGACTACCGTCGCGACAGGGGAGCCACTGGGACTTGAGCAACGCATCTGCAATGCACTGCGCGGGCGTCCGGATATCGATCACATTTCGGTGCGCTTGCGTGAAGAAGGGCACTCGATGTCCGGCGAGTTATTCATCGTCTTCAATGACTACGATGAATTACCCCGGCGCATCGAGGAGATTATCGATGCTGCCTTGTCAGTGGACTGGCGCCTGCATGATCTGGTGGTGATGCCCGTCGCGCTGTCACCGAGAGAAACCGTGCCGCAGGACGGGCAGCAGCCTGAATAGTGAGGTGGTCTGATGTTTTTTGAAAGCTGGGGAGGGCTGGGGAGGGTCCTTGTCGTAGGCGCGCTGGCCTACATCGCGCTGGTGGTTCTGCTGCGTATTTCGGGCAAACGCACACTGTCCAAACTCAACGCCTTCGATCTGGTAGTAACCGTGGCGCTGGGCTCGACTCTGGCTACGGTACTGCTGTCCAAGGATGTGCCGCTGCTGGAGGGCATTCTTGCCTTCGGTCTGCTGATTTCCGCCCAATACATCATTACTGCCTTGTCGGTCCGCTCCGCGGCGGTTCGGCGCTTCGTCAAATCCGAGCCGAGATTGCTCTATCACAACGGGCGCATGCTGGACGATGCTTTACGCAAGGAGCGAGTGACCGAGAATGAAATACTCGCCGTCGCGCGCGCCAGCGGCTATGCGGACCTGGCCAAGGTCGGCGCGGTGATTCTGGAGACCGACGGTAGCTTCGATGTCATCGGGCAAGCCGAGGCGCCTGAGAGTCCGACACTCAAGGATGTACAAGGCCCCGGAAAGATCGGATAACCGCTCAGCGCAGCGTCACGGGTGGGATGGAATTTTCATCGCCGACCAGGCTCTTAGATAGACAATGACAGCCTTCAGCCGACAGCGCTGCGGGCATTGCATGAGTCAGGAGTGCAGATGTTGACGCCCGATACGCTTCAAAGAGTTACCCCTTCGAGCCGTACCGAAACGGCCGATAGCGGCCGTGCAAGGCGTGTCTACCAGGCCTTGCTGGAGGAGCCCTCGTCTGCGAACAGCCTGAGCGAGTCGCGGGACTTTCTCGAAGAGCAGTTGCAGGCGGCCTCACGTCTGCCCTGTGAACTGCCATCGCAGCCTGAAGCAATGGTCGAGTGGATGGAGCGACAGGTACTGGCCACCGGCGATCGGTACGCGGCCTATCTTGAGAGCCGTAAAGCGGGGCAACCGAGGCGCTATTTCAGCTGTAAAGCCCACGCGCTCGCGTTTTTGCAGCGGGTCGCGCCGACCAAGCTGGTCGATGGTGCCTGGCTGTATGGCGTACTGGACAAGTGGAACGATAGCCGCTTCTACGGCCTTATCCGCACCTATCTGGAAGAGCTCGGCGACGGTGTTCCGGCACAGAATCACGTAGTGCTCTATCAGCGGTTACTGGCCGAACAGGGCTGCGAGACCCTGCCGGAATTCAGTGATGGGCATTACCTGCAAGGCGCGATGCAGCTTGCCCTGGGCTATCACGCAGACGCGTTCCTGCCCGAACTGATCGGCTACAACCTGGGTTATGAACAGCTGCCTCTGCATCTGCTGATCACAGCCTTCGAGCTGAACGAGCTGGACATCGACCCCTATTACTTCACCCTGCACGTGACTATTGATAACGCCGCGACAGGGCATGCGCGCAAGGCTGTGCAGGCGGTACTCGATAGCATGCCCGCAGTGGGTGACAGCAAGGCTTTTCTCAAACGAGTGGCTAACGGTTACCGCCTGAACGATCTGGGGCTCGGCACCGTTGACGTGATCGAAGCCTTCGACCTCGAATCCGAGCTGATCGACATGTTCGAGCGAAAGCGCGTTTTCGGCCAGCAAATGCACTCGGACTTTTGCCGGATTGGCGGACGCACCGTGAATGAATGGTTATCGCGCCCCGGAGATATCCCCGACTTTCTCGCGGCGCTGGAGCAGCGTGGCTGGATCAAACGTCACGAAGACCCTGCCAACAGCCGGTTCTGGCAGCTGGTCGATGGCCCGGATGCGCAGATGTTCGGTGTGTTCAGTCATTTCGAAAAACAGCTGTTACGCGACTGGATTGCCGGCGACTGGTTTGGCGATGCCGGCTCGTCTGCCGCTGCAGGAGGCCGGAGCAAGGCATTCCGGCCGCGCGCGCGGCGGCGTGCTGTGAGCGAGGAGCTGCCCTCTGTCCAGGGACAGAAGGCCGGCGATGTCGATCAGGAGCTGGTCGAACTGCAACGTACTTTGCGCGACCTGCCGACCGAAGCGCGAATGCAGCGCCTGATCGAGCTGATGGCGCCTGCTTCGCACTCTACTGCAGCGGGGCTGCTGGCTACCCGGCTTTTCACTACCGCCCTGGGCTGATCCATTATCAAGGATTCACTAATGACCATGAAACTGTCGCCTGCGCCATCGATTGATTGCGACTCGTCTGCAGAGGCGCCGGATACTGCGCAGGGCATGCTGGCGCTCGGACGCTATCTGCAATCGGTGGATTACCGCTTCGTCGCCGTCACGCCCGAGACTCATCAGCATTATCTGAAGCGGATGACAGACCGTCCGGTCCGTGATCTCAGAGATATTTTTGGCTGGAGCCGGTCGTTCAGAGAGGATCAGGTCAGTGCTGACGAGTTTGAACTGATGGACCAGGCGGGGGTTCTGGGCCACAAAGGCGAGGCATGGCGAAGCAGGGTGCGCTGGTCCAGTCTGGGCAACTGGTTGTGCGCGCATTCGGCCTACCCAACTGATTCGGCGGATGCGGTATTTTTCGGTCCGGACACCTACCGCTTCGCGCGGCTTATCCAGGCGTACCTGGCAGACAATGCCGGCTCGGTGCGCCGCGCAGTCGATATTGGCTGCGGCTCGGGCGCCGGCGCGATGCTGGTGGCCGGGTCGTGCCCGGATGCGGATGTGCTGGCGGTCGATATCAACCCGCAGGCGTTGCGTATGGCAGCCATCAACACTGAGCTGGCGGGGCTGGACAACGTCCGCACGGCGCAGAGCAATCTGCTGGATGATGTCGAGGGAAGCTTCGATCTGATTGTCGCCAACCCGCCTTACATGATGGACTCGCAGGAGCGGGCCTACCGGCATGGCGGCGGTACGCTGGGTGCGGGGCTGTCTGAGCGAATTGTCAGCGCAGCGCTGGAGCGACTGGCCCCCGGCGGCAGTCTGGTGCTCTATACCGGCGTTGCGATCGTGGCAGGGCGCGACGTTTTTCGCGAAGGTCTGCACCAACGTCTGGCGGCTCAGCCATGCAGCTGGCGCTACCAGGAGATCGACCCCGATGTGTTCGGCGAGGAATTGCTGAAACCGGCCTATGCGGAGGTCGAGCGCATTGCAGCGGTAGGGCTGGTGCTGACCCTGGATCGCTAAGCCCCACCCACACCAGCAGGTGCAACTTTATCCGGACGTGCGAGTCACGAGTTTAGGGTCTGTTGACGTTCTGACGCGGCCGCGACGGAGACCTGTTTGGCGCAGCACAAGGCGCGAGGAACGTAATTTGGTTGTTCCAAATGAGCGACGAGTAACGCAGTGCTGCGCCGAACGGGCCCCGGCCCTTGGGGTTGCGTGGCAAATTACGCCATGCGGCGTTGCGCGACTCGGCAAGGGAGCAATCATTACCTGCGTCCCGCGCCTTGGGACCGCCGCTCGGTCTGGCGTAATTTGCCCCAGCAACGCGGCTCGCGACTAAACGTCAACAGACCCTAGGGCCTTTCCTGCGGCGTAACCGTCGGAGTGCAGGCTGAAATGTCTTCTCTGGAAGGGTTTCGACAGCATGACGGAGAGCCAGGCACCTGACCGCAAGCCCCTTGTCGTGATTACCGGTGGTTCCGCCTGGGCGAGCTGATTCACGGTGCAGAAAAATGGCAAACCCTGACCCTGCCCAAGCCAGTGGCCAAAATAGGCGCGTGGGCCCAGGCGCAGGCAGAACCGCTGGTGCCGGACGATTTTGACAAGGGCGAAAAGCCTTTTATCCGTCCGTTCATGATCGACATGTCATCAGACTATTATCAGCTGGATACCCGCTTGCCCGCCGACTGCTGATCTAGCGCCCCGTCTTTTTACTGGAGAACCGTTCAATGGAAGTGCTCAGACCCGTTGCTGACTTCACTGCGATTGCTGTAGGAGGGATCGGGATTGCGATCATCGCAGGCGCCGCCTTTTATTCGGTGATCATCGCCATGGTGCATATGGTCTATCACCGACATGAAACCGAGACCATTTTCCGCGAGGTACGGCTGCGGCTCGGTCGGGGGATATTGTTGGGGCTCGAGTTTCTGATCGCTGCGGACATCATGTTGACTGTCGCAGTGGACCTGTCATTCGAGAATGTCGGGGTCTTGATTGTCATCGTGCTGGTGCGCGCGTTCCTGAGTTTCACGCTCGAAGTCGAGTTGACCGGCAAGTGGCCCTGGCAGATGAACCCCAAGGAAGAGACGGAATCGTCCTGATCGATGTGAAACTGTACTGGCTTACGCAAGCAAGCCGCCGGTCCGCGTTGCTCCTGTGGGCCGGGTACGGTGTAATACCCGCCTGAGCGTCTGTTGACCCCGCCCCGTTACTGTCATCCTGGAGCAGACGGGTCGCAGACCAGAATCGATCCGAGGAGCCTCGATGAACAAAGAATGGCTGGCAGGGTTATTCCTGTTGCTGCCGGGCCTCGCCCTGGCGGAAGAGCTTTGCAAGGACGCCGAAGACACTGCGGCCTTGAACACCTGCATCCACGCCGAGGTTGAAAAGGCCGAGGGCGTGCTCAGCCGCTATCTGGAGGCGAGCCGTACGCTGCACGCCGAGCGCGCCGATGCGGTGGTTACCATGGAAGTTGCCCAGGGAGCCTGGGTACGGTATCGCGACAGCCACTGTCTGGCGGTCTATGATTTGTGGCACGAGGGCACGGTGCGTGGCGCCATGCTTGGTACCTGCCTGCTCGACCATACCCGGCGACGCACGCATGACATATGGGAAGTCTATCTCGCCAGTTCGGATGATGAGCCGGTGTTGCCGGAACCCTCGCTGGACAGGTAGCCGGGAGCCACGATGGACGGCTGGAACCTCTATCAGACCCTGGCTGACATCGTACTGATTACCCATGTCATGCTGGTCGCCTTCGTCGTCCTGGGTCTGGTCATTATCATCCTGGGCAACCTGCTCCACTGGGCATGGGTCAACAATCTCTGGTTTCGGCTGGCTCATGTGGGCACGATTGTGGTGGTTGTTGCCGAGGCTTGGCTGGGCGTCGTCTGCCCGGTGACCACACTGGAAACCTGGTTGCGCCAACAGGCTGGCGCTGAGGGCTATCAGGGCGGATTTATCGAACATTGGCTGCAAAGCGTTCTGTATTACAACGCACCAGAGTGGGTGTTCGTGACTCTGTATACGTTGTTCGGGCTAATGGTAATAGCGACGTTCTGGTGGTTTCCGCCACGCTTCAAGCGGCGCTGAGGTGACAGACGGCGTGGATGCGCCAGCGTTGCACTGGCGCATACTCTTTACTTCTATCTGTTTCAGTCCCGTTCCAGTGCGAGTGCAACGCCCTGACCGCCACCGATACAGAGTGTCGCGAGGCCTTTTTTTGCGTCCCGGTTGAGCATTTCGTGTAGCAGTGTCACCAGTACCCGGCAGCCAGATGCACCGATGGGGTGACCCAGCGCGATAGCACCGCCGTTGACGTTTACCTTGTCCATGTCCCATTTCAGTTCACGGCTGACCGCCAGCGCCTGGGCTGCGAAGGCTTCGTTGGCTTCGATCAGGTCAAGATCCTCGATCGTCCAGCCGGCCTTGCTCAGGCAGCGCTGCGTAGCCGAGACCGGCGCAATGCCCATGATAGCCGGATCGACACCAGCATTGGCGTACGCGGCTATCTTCGCCAGTACAGGCAGCCCCAGCGCTTCGGCCTTGGCCGCGCTCATCATCAGTACTGCGGCAGCGCCATCGTTCAAACCGGATGCATTGCCCGCGGTAACCGAGCCGTCGGGCTTGAAGGCAGGGCGCAATGAACCCAGTGACTCAGTGGTGGTGCCGGGGCGCGGTTGCTCGTCCTTGATGATCTGCAGGGGCTCGTCCTTACGCTGCGGTACGCTGACGGGGGTAATTTCCTTGTCGAAACGACCGGACTCTTGAGCGGCGACCGCTTTTTGCTGGGAGGCTGCAGCGAAGGCGTCCTGATCCTCTCGGCTGATCTGATATTTATCGACCAGGTTCTCGGCAGTAATGCCCATGTGATAGTTGTTGAAGGCATCCCACAGGCCGTCGTTGATCATGGTGTCGATCAGCTTGCCATGGCCCATGCGTTGGCCGGTACGGGAGTTGGGCAGCACGTGGGGAGACAGGCTCATGGATTCCTGGCCACCGGCAATGATCACCTCAGCGTCACCGCAACGAATGGCCTGCGCGCCCAGATGCAGCGCCTTGAGCCCTGATCCGCATACTTTGTTCAGATTCATTGCCGGGACGGCATGGGGCAGGCCAGCGAGAATGGCCGCCTGTCTGGAGGGGTTCTGGCCGCAGCCAGCCGTCAGTACCTGACCGAGGATTACTTCGTCCACGCTTGCCGGGTCTATTCCGGACTGTTGCAGTAGCGTCCGAATGACGGTAGCACCCAGTTCGTGGGCCGGAACATTGGCAAATTGGCCACCAAAGCTACCGATGGCGGTACGGGTGGCGGCAACAATTACAACGTCTTGCATGAACGACTCCTCTGGTCCCGTTCTGAAAAGGACCAGAGTAGCGTTCGCAGTCACTCAAGGCAACTGCCGGTCACCGCTAAAATGTATCAGGACGGCTTGTTCTGCCGGTTCTTGATCAGGTCATCGACAACCGACGGATCGGCGAGGGTCGAGGTATCACCCAGGGTGTCGAGCTCATCGCAGGCAATCTTGCGCAGAACGCGGCGCATGATTTTACCCGAGCGGGTTTTCGGAAGTCCGGGTGCCCACTGCAGGAAATCCGGTTTGGCGAATGCGCCGACCTGTTCGGCGACGAATGCTCGCACTTCCTGAACCAGTTCATCACTGGGCGTCACCCCGTGCATCGGCGTGATGTAGGCGTAAATGCACTGGCCCTTGATGTCATGCGGGCAGCCGATAACAGCCGCTTCAGCGATAGCATCATGCAATACCAGAGCGCTTTCCACTTCGGCGGTGCCAATTCGATGTCCGGATACGTTGAGCACGTCATCGACCCGGCCGGTAATCCAGTAATATCCGTCTTCGTCCCGGCGAGCGCCGTCGCCGGTGAAATAGACGCCCTTGTAGGTGCTGAAATAGGTGTCGATCAGGCGCTGGTGGTCGCCATAGACGGTGCGGATCTGGCTCGGCCAGGAACGCTTGATAACCAGGTTGCCGCTCGCGGGCCCGGTCAGTTCGTTACCGTCGGGGTCCATCAGCGCCGGCTCGACGCCAAAGAACGGACGGGTTGCCGAGCCAGGCTTGAGATCGGTGGCGCCAGGCAGGGGGGCAATCATGATGGAGCCGGTTTCTGTCTGCCACCAGGTATCCACGATCGGACAGCGCATATCGCCCACCACGTGGTAATACCACTCCCAGGCTTCCGGGTTGATCGGCTCGCCCACGCTGCCGAGCAAACGCAGACTGGCGCGGGAGGTCTTGGTGACATATTCATTACCCTTGGCCATCAGCGCGCGGATAGCGGTAGGGGCGGTATAGAAGATATTGACCTGGTGCTTGTCGATGATTTCCCAGCAGCGGGACGCGTCCGGATAAGTCGGCACGCCTTCGTACATCAATGTAGTGGCGCCGTTGCACAGCGGCCCATAAACGATATATGAATGTCCGGTGACCCAGCCGACGTCGGCCGTGCACCAGTACACTTCGCCCTGGTGGTAGTCGAATACGTAGTGGTGAGTCATGGCCGAGCCGAGCAGGTAGCCGCCGGTAGTGTGCAGCACGCCCTTGGGCTGGCCGGTCGAGCCTGAGGTATAGAGAATGAACAGCGGATCTTCGCTGTCCATCGGCTCGGGGGCACAGTCGGCACTGACGCCTGCGCACGCTTCGTGGTACCAGATGTCGCGTGATTCATTCCACTCGATATCGCCACCGGTGCGCTGCACGGTAATCACGGTGTGCACGTTGGGGCACTCCGCCAGAGCCTTGTCGACATTCTGCTTCAAGGGTACCCGTTTGGCTGCACGCACGCTTTCGTCGGCGGTGATGACCGCACGGCAATCGGCATTAAGGATGCGGTCGCGTACCGCGTCAGGGGAAAAACCACCAAATACCACCGAGTGCACGGCGCCGATACGAGCGCAAGCCAGCATGGCGAAGGCAGCTTCCGGAATCATCGGCATATACAGGCATACCCGATCACCCTTTTTCACGCCACGTGCCTTGAGCACATTGCTCAGCCGGCAGACCTGTTCGTGCAGCTCGCGGTAGGTAATGTTCTTGGAATCGGCAGGGTCATCGCCTTCCCAGATGATGGCGACCTGGTCCGCGCGGGTCGCCAGGTGACGATCGATGCAGTTACTGCTGACGTTGAGCTTGCCACCAATGAACCAGGCCGCTTCGCCCTTGTTCATGTCGCTTTCATGTACCTTGGACCAGGGCTGGTCCCAATCGAGAAAGCGCTTGGCCTGCTCGGCCCAGAATTCGTCAGGCTGCTCGATCGACTGCTTATAAAGCCGGTTGTAGGTGGCTTCGTCAGCATGGGTGTTGAGGCGGGCAGCTTCGGATATCTTGTGGTTCTCGATCTTGTACATGGACAGTCCTCTATTGTTATTGGCGGCGGGCTCTGTCAGGCCTTTGGCAGCCTGTCGCGTGACAGAACCCTATGGCTCAAGACTTGCCGATAAAAACAACTGCTTCAACCCTTCTTTGGTCTGATATGACCACGATGACAGAAGATATCCGGCTTGCAGTCAATACGCGCAGGCCGCCGCAGAGCGGGGCTCGAGTCTGTTGGAGTGTAGTTCAGGAGGGGTGCAGCTGCCGGTGTGTACCGGCAGCTGGGGGCGCACTCAGTTCAATTCAAAACTGAGATTATCGATCAGCCGGGTCGTGCCAAGGTATGCCGCTGCCAGTACGATCAGTTGCTTGCTGTCGGCGTCCACCGGCTTAAGCGTCACCGAGTCGCGCAGCTCCAGATAATCGGGCCGCATACCTGCCTCGAAAAGCTGCTGTTGCGCCTCGCTGAGGACCGCCGCGTAGTCACGCTGACCGCTCTGGATCTGCTCGGCGACCTGTTTCAATACCTGGTACAGCCTGGGCGCAATCTGTCTTTCATCAGCAGTCAGAAAGCCATTGCGGGAGGAGAGCGCCAGACCATCGGCATCACGCACGATGGCCTCGCCCATGATCTGCACCGGCATGCACAGGTCGTGCGCCATTTTGCGGATCACCGCCAGCTGCTGGTAATCCTTCTTGCCGAAGACGGCGAGGTCTGGTTGCGTCATATTGAGCAATTTGCTGACCACGGTGGCGACGCCTTCGAAGTGTCCGGGACGGCTGGCCCCGCACAGACCTTCGGATACCAGCGGGACGCTGATGCGGGTGTGCCCGTCCATGCCCTCCGGATACATCTCCTTGGGCGTCGGAGCGAACACGAGATTGGCGCCGACGTCCAGCAGCTTGCTCTGGTCCGCTGCCAGCGTACGTGGGTAGCTGTCGAGGTCTTCATTGGGGCCGAACTGCAGCGGGTTCACAAAAATGCTGACCACCACGTAATCGGTGCTTTGCAACGCTTTTTCCACCAGCGCGAGGTGGCCGTCGTGCAGGTTGCCCATGGTGGGCACCAGTCCGATGCGTTTGCCTTCCTGGCGCGCCCGGGCAACGGCAGCACGTAGCTGAGCAATGGTATGTACGGTGTTCATCTGTTCAGAACTCGTGTTCGGCCGCAGGGAATTCGACAGCCTTGACCGCTTCGACATAGGCGCGGACTGCTGACTGGATATCCGGTTGCCCGGTCATGAAGTTTTTCACGAATTTTGGTGTACGACCGGTAAGCGACAGCCCGAGCATATCGTGAACGACCAGTACCTGGCCGTCGGTCTCGCTGCCTGCGCCAATCCCAATAACCGGAACATTCACCGAGCGGGTGATTTCCGCCGCCAGGCTGCTGGGAACGCACTCAAGCAGCAGCATGCTGGCGCCGGCGGCTTCAAGTGCCTTGCAATCGGCCAGTAGCGCTTTTGCTTGCGCCTCTTCGCGGCCCTGCACTTTGTAGCCGCCGAGCACATTGACCGTCTGCGGTGTCAGCCCCAAATGCACGCAGACGGGGATGCCGTTGCGAACCAGGGTAGTCACCGATTCGGCGAGCCAGCTCCCACCTTCGATCTTGACCATATGTGCGCCTGACTGCATCAGCCGGGCGCTGTTGGCCAAGGCCTGGTCCAGCGTGGCGTAGGTCATGAAAGACAGGTCAGCCATGATCAGCGCGCCCTGGTTACCGCGTTTGACGCACTGGGTGTGGTAGGCCATGTCGTCGATGGCCACGGGCAGGGTGCTATCGTGTCCCTGCAGGACCATTCCCAATGAATCGCCAATCAGTATGACCTCTACACCGGCCTGGCATTCCATATGCGCGAAAGTCGCATCATATGCAGTCAGACAGGCAATCTTTTCGCCATTCCGCTTGAGCTTGTTGAGCGTCGTCAGAGTTACGTCAGGCATGGTTGGTCCCAGTGATTAGGATTGGTGGGCGATTATATCCGCAGTTACTGTCCATGTTGTTTTTCCCGACAACCCTGTGTTCTCCACGGGTGGGATCCTTGTCTTGAATCTGTTCCAGGCCAATTATAGCTCTGGCGTTGCAGCAGCAGTCCCGGTTCATCAGCAATAGGTCTTTGCGCTGTCAGCGATAGGCTCGATACCCTGCATCGGACAGGCCTGAAGCCAATCACGCAAGGGTCTGCCGTCGGGCATTACCAGGTGGGCATCCAGCTCGGCAAGAGGGTAGAGCACGAAGGGTCTGGCATGCATATGGTAATGCGGAACCTGCAGCCGTGGCGTATCAATGACCCGGTTGCCGTACAGCAATATATCAAGATCCAGCGTGCGCGGACCCCAGCGTTCGGCTTTGCGTACGCGTCCTTGTTGTTGCTCGATGGCCTGTAGAGCATCAAGCAAGGCTTCGGGTTGCAGTTGGGAATCGAGCATGACCACTGCGTTGGTATAGGACGGTTGGTCCTGAGGCCCGAGAGGCGCGCTGGTGTACAACGATGATCGTGCGCGCAGCCTGACGCCGGATAGCCGGCTGAGCGCTTCGCAGGCACTCTCGATCTGCGCGACAGGATCGGCCAGATTGCTGCCAAGCCCGATGAAACACCGTTCAGACATGGGTTAGTCGGCCTGGGCGCGGGGTTTGCGTTTGCGGCGGCCACGCGGACGCTTGGGTCCTGAACTCTTGTCGCCGAGGCCGCGAATCATGCTGCGTCGTTGCTCTTCGGTAGCGCTCTGGTAGCGGGTCCACCATTCGCCTAGGCCGTCAGTCTGCTCACCGGCGGCTTCCCTCAGTAACAGGAAGTCATAGGCTGCGCGAAAGCGCGGATGTTCCAGCATCTGATCGGCGCGGCGCCCGTTACGGCGTTCGAGGCGGGGCTGCAGGTCCCATATTTCGCGCATGGGAACACTGAAGCGTTTGGGTATCGCGGTGTGCCGGCATTGCTCGAACACCAGTTCGTGCGCCGCTTGCTGGTGGGCCGGAATGCTGGGTATGCCGCGTTCTTCCAGTTCCTCAATGCGGTTGGGCAACGCCGGCCAGAGCAGGGCGGCAAACAGGAAAGCAGGCGTTACCGGTCGGCCTTCGCGGATGCGGTCGTCGGTGTTGCGTAACGCATGGCGAATCAGCTTCAGGGTGTATTCCGGATTATCCTCGATGGCTTCATCGGTGTCCGGGAATAGCGGGGCGAACAAATCGTGATGGTGAAGTAGCTCAAAAGTCTGTTCGCCCTGGCCACTCATCAACAACTTGAGGCTTTCATCGAACAGGCGCGCAGCGGGAATGTCGTGTAACAGCTCGGACATTTCTACCAGAGGGGCTGCGCTGTGGGGCTCGATCTCGAAGTTCAGCTTGGCAGCAAAGCGCACCGCCCGCAGCATACGTACCGGGTCTTCATGGTAGCGCTGTACCGGATCGCCAATCAGGCGGATCTCACCGTTGCGGATGTCGCGCAGACCATTGGCGAAATCGTGAATATTGCCGGTGCGCACATCGTAGTACAGCGAGTTGATGGTGAAGTCGCGGCGTTGCGCGTCCTGTTCGAGCGTGCCGTAAACGTTGTCGCGCAGCAGCCGTCCGGTTTCACTCTGGCGCGAATGCTCGTCACTCTGCACTGCGCCGTCGGCCGATTCCTCTCCATGGCTGGAACGGAAGGTAGCGACTTCGATGATCTCGCGACCAAAATGGACATGCACCAGTTTGAATCGGCGGCCAATCAGCCGCGAGTTGCGAAAGGTTGCACGTACCTGTTCGGGCGTGGCGCTGGTTGCTACATCGAAATCTTTCGGTTCCATACCTAGCAGCAGGTCACGCACGCATCCGCCTACTGCAAAGGCTTCGTAGCCAGCCTGCTGCAAGCGATCCACTACTGTTACGGCATTCCTGTTCATCCGCTCGCGGCTTAGGTTGTGCTGGCTGGCGGGGATAATGGCAGGCGTCGTGCGCCGTCGAGCGGGACGACCGAAGGGGTAGGGGATCTTTTGCAACAGCTTTCGAATCATAGGGGCAGGTATTCCACCGGCATATTTCCGTCCAGGGCCAGATCGCTTGGCGTTCCGTCGCGACGTACCGCGACGTCAGCAGATCCCAGGGAAAAAAATGTGGGTTACTTTGGCATACGTGGCCGTTGCGATGGCGCTGGGCATGAGCGTGCCAGCAAAGCGATCCGGGCAAAGGCGGTAGTGTTGCCTGTTTTTAATAGAGGAGTATTCTAGCGTGATGAAGGAGGAATTGTAAGGAAGGGAAATAAAGCTCAAGGGGAGTATGCGCTCCCCCTAATGGTGTTTTTTATTATTGTTTGAATCGAGCTGTTGTTGTTTTTAGACACAGGCGACAAAGTCGCCTTATGGTTTACCCATCCCGGGTTGTCCAAAAACAAACGGATTGCTTTGGAAGCTTAGGTGTGCGACTCAGGCCTCTTCGGCATTGGAACGGTAGGTTGCTTGGGCAACTTTTATTGTTCTCGAATCCAATCGAACGTCCTGTTCGCTAAAAGAGTTCCCACTCTCCAAAAAAATCAGTTTGCTACGCCCGCACGTTTTGTTTTTGTTGTGGTGAGAGCAAATGTTGTTTTTGTTATGTGTCGTTGGTTTTTATTGTTGTTGTACTGGATATAAAGCATTAGCCGTGCCAGGTTTTGAAAGCCCTGTTAAATCAATCAGTTAGTTGTTTATGCTTTGGTGGCAAAGCGTGCCGGGAGCGGGGTTGTTACCAATCAACCCGTGCGGGTGTTACGTAAGTCCGGATTGGAGGTAACAGTTTGTGGGGGTGGGGTAGGTAACAGGTAACAGACCCGCCAGGACGAAGCGGGTCTGTGGATGGCGTTTCTAGCTGCTGGCGGTTTTCTTGCGCGGGATGCCGAGACGCTGACGGCGCTCCCACAGGCATTTGCGGCTGATGCCCAGCTTGTTTGCCAGCTCCGTTTCGGTCATGTGTTCCTGATGTTCGAGGACGAAGTGCTGGAAGTAATCCTCCAGTGACAGGTCTTCAGTGGGATCCTGCTGCGGTTTGGGCGCGGAATGGCGCATGGTTTCGAGCGCGCTGGTCGCCTCTGACGCGCGTTGGTACTCGGGGTCCAGGTCAATGCCCAGCAGATCCGTCGATATTTCGTCCTCGTCACACAGGATTGCAGCACGCTCGATGGCGTTTTCCAGTTCGCGGACGTTGCCCGGCCAGTTATACAGGCGAATGCTTTGCGCCGCTTCGCGGCTGAAGTGCAGGCCGCTCAACCCCATCTTTCTGGCCGCCCGGCGCAGTAGCGCTTCGGCGATCAGCATGACGTCGTCGCCGCGCTCGCGCAGTGGCGGCAGGCGCAGCTCAATAACGTTGAGCCGGTAGTAGAGATCCTCACGGAACAGACCCTGACGGGCCAGTGTTTTCAGATCCCGGTGGGTAGCCGCGACCAGCCGCACATCGACCTTGTGTGATTGTACCGAGCCGACCCGGCGTATCTCGCCTTCCTGCAATACGCGTAACAGTCGCGCCTGGGCTTCCAGTGGCAGCTCACCGATTTCGTCGAGGAACAGGGTGCCGCCGTCAGCGGCTTCGACCAGGCCGGTGCGTCCGGCTGTGGCGCCGGTAAAAGAGCCTTTTTCGTGGCCAAACAACTCGGATTCGATCAGAGTTTCGGGGATGGCCGCGCAGTTCACCGAGATCATCGGGGCTTTGATCCGGCGCGAGTGCTCGTGCAGGGCGCGGGCAACCAGCTCCTTGCCTGTACCGGATTCACCCTGGATGAGGACGGTTGAGTCAGTGGGGGCAACCTTGCCGATCCGCTTGAACAGCGTTTGCATGGACGGGCTGCTGCCGATGATGCCCATATCACCCACTGTAGCCGCCTCGCCGTCAGCGTCAGCTGCCGCAGCGTCTGCTTCAGGCTGAGTCAATCGCTTGCTGTGGTCTTCGATGATCCGCGCAACCGCAGCCAGCATTTCCTCGTGGTCAAAGGGCTTGGCGATGTAGTCCACCGCGCCCAGCTTCATCGAGTCGACCGCCGAGCGCAGGCTGGCATAGCTGGTCATGATAAGCACAGGGGTCGAGGACGCCCGGGCAATCAGCTCGGTGCCGGGTTCGCCGGGCAGCCGCAGGTCGCTGATAATCAGGTCGAAGTCATCGAGGTTATAGCGCTCGACAGCTTCGTGAACTGCGCCCGCTTCGCTGACCTGGTATTGGTGGCGTTCCAGCAACCGTCGTAATGCCGAGCGGATGATGGTTTCGTCTTCAACAACCAGAATATGTGACATATCTACCTCTTGTGATCACGGCCCGGCCTGTTCAGGCACTGGTGCCGTTACCCAATACGCTATAGCGGGGCAGGGTAATAGTGAACCGCGTGCCACGCATGGTTGCTGCATCGATCGGGCTATCAATGGTGATCTGCCCGTAATGTTCTTCAATGATGGAATAGACCAGTGCCAGTCCGAGGCCAGTGCCCGTGCCGGGTTCCTTGGTCGTGAAAAACGGCTCGAACAGGCGCGCCATGATCGCCTTGTCGATTCCGCTACCCTGATCTTCAACCGTGAGCAGGACCTGATGTTCGTCCTGTACAGTTTTTATTGTGATGGTGTCTCCGTCCTGACTGGCATCCCGGGCGTTGCCCAGAAGATTGATCAATACCTGCACCAGTCGCTGACTGTCGCCGGCTGCCAGATGGTCCGGATTACACAGGCTAACATATCTGACATCGGGGCCCTTACGGCTGAGTGACAGAAGATGTATTGCTTCACTCGTGCAGGCGGCCAGGTCAACGGGTTCGTTGGCATTGTTGTGGCGGCTGCCGACGTGGGCGAAATTAACCATGGACTGGACGATACGCGACACGCGCCGGGTCTGCTCCAGGATCTGCTCAGCCATTTCCCGGGTATTCGGTTCAGCCGATTCCTCACGCATTTCCTGAGCGAGGCAGGCGATGCCGGTGATCGGATTGCCAATCTCATGGGCGACGCCGGCGGCGAGACGGCCGATGGATGCGAGCCGCTCGGAATGGATCAGTTCGTCTTCGAGCATCTGGGTTTCGGTCTGGTCCTCGATCAGCAGCACCAGGCCGCTGCCCAGATTGCCTGGTTCGTCGATCGCTGCCTTGTGCAGGTTGAGCCATTGGGTATGGCCGTTGATGACCAGTTTCTGTTTATGCAGGTGCGCTGACTGGTCCGCCACCAGGCGCTCCAGCAGACTGTTCCAGGGTGCGGGCAGATTCGCCAGGCGAGAACCGATAACGCTGTCTGCTTCGATCCCCGTGAGCGCATGCATCGCGCGGTTCCACATCAATACTTCGCTGTCCTTTGCCAGCGAACATACGCCCATCGGCAAATCCTGCAATGTCTGGCGGTGATACCGGCGCAGGGCGTCGAGTTCTGCGGCCAGACCGGTCAGCCGCGAGTGATAGTCTTCCAGTCGATTCTCGATGAAGTGTATGTCCTGGGTGACATAGCCATCGCGCGCCAGTTTGAAGGGCAGAAAGGTTTCAACCATTTCCTGTGCGACGGCCGGACCCATCAGGCCTGACAGGTTGGCTTCCAGGCGATCGCGCAGGCGGCGGAGCGCGTAGGGGCGGCGTTCATCGAAGGGCAGTTGTAGGTCGTTCAGCGCCTGTTCCACTTCTTTCTGCGCGGTCTTGTTGCCCAATGGTTTGGCCAGCTGCTGGGCGAATTCCTGCGGCGAATTGGCAACCAGTTCCATACGCTGCGGGCGGCTGACGTTATCCACGGAACAGGCTTCGGCCGCGCTGCGCTCCTCATTGGAACGCTGGGTAAACAGTGAAATCAGGGTAAACACCACGATATTCACCGCAAGCGAGGCGATGGTCGCGAAATGCCAGGTATCTTCGTGGAAATCCAGTACAAGACCGAACAGCGCAAGACTGCGCAGTTCAGTGACCAGCGGTAATAGCAGCGTGACGACCCAGACCAGCATGCCGGCGAGCAGACCGCCGATAAAGCCCCGGCGATTGGCCTGTGGCCAATAGAGTATCGACAGCGCGCCTGGCAGAAACTGCAGTGTGGCGACGAACGAGGCGATGCCCAGGTTGGCCAGGTCCTGTTCCGCACCCAGCATGCGGTAGAAACCGTAACTGGCCATGATGATGGCTGCAATCAATGTGCGCCGGGTCCAGCGTAGCCAGCGGTAAATGTTGTTATCGGCGCTGGGTTGGTAGACCGGTAACACAATATGGTTAAGCACCATGCCGGAAAGCGCCAGGGTGACAACAATGATCAGGCCACTGGCTGCGGACAAGCCGCCCACGTAGGCCAGCAACGTCAGCCAGTCGGCTCCGGCTGCCACCCCCAGACCCAGCGTGAAATATTCCGGGTTGGTTGAGACGTTGAGGTGCAGGCCGGCCCAGAGAATGGGTGGCACCGCCAGGCTCATCAGCAACAGAAATAGCGGTAACCCCCAGCTGGCCGTAGCCAGCGCCCTGGGGTTGATGTTCTCCGAAAAAGCCATGTGATACATGTGCGGCATGACGATGGCGGCTGCGAAGAACACCAGCAGCAGAGTCCGCCAAGGCCCTTCCTGAAGCGGCGTATGCAGGGTTTTCAAAGCTTGCTGATTATTCGCCAGCCAGTCTTCCAGCCCGGATGGGCCATCGAACACCACGAACAAAGCATAAAGGCCTACGGCGCCGATGGCGATGAGCTTGACCAGCGATTCGAAGGCGATCGCCATGACCAGGCCTTCGTGCTTCTCTCTGTTGGATATATGCCGTGCGCCGAACAGGATGGCAAACAGGGTGATCAGCACGCAAAAGCCGAGGGCAATCGAATGCTGAGTCGGGTCGCGGGTCAGTATCTGCACGGAATCGGCCACTGCCTGGATCTGCAGGGCCAGCAGCGGTAGCACGCCGATCAGCATGAGGATAGTGGTCAGTGTGCCGGCCCAGGTACTACGGAAGCGGAACGCGAATAGGTCGGCCAGCGAGGATAACTGGTAGGTACGGGTCAGGCGCAGGATCGGGTTCAGCAGCACCGGCGCGAGCAGGAAAGCGCCACACAGCCCGAGATAGTAGGTAAGGAAGCCGTAACCATACTGGTAGGCCAGACCCACAGTGCCATAGAAGGCCCATGCGCTGGCATAGACGCCAAGCGAGAGCGTATACACCGCTGGATGATGCAGCACGCCACGGGGCAGCATGCTCTTTTCAGTGATCCAGGCGACGCCGAACAGGGCAAGCAGGTAGACGACGCTGATAAGCAGCAGCAGTCCCAGATCAAAGCTCATCAGTGTCCTTTGGGCTTTGCAGAAGCATGCCGGCAATGATCAGAATCAACCATAGAACATAGGGGCGATACCAGGCGCCCTGGGGCTCGATCCACCAGTCCATGATTGCAGGGGAAAACAGGTAGATGCCGATTACCAGCAACAGTACCAATCGGTAAATATACATGACGCTTCCGTATCGAAGTTGTCTGATGGTAATCAGGCCGGGTGGGCTTGCCAAGTTACGTGGGCGGGAGACTCTCCTCAAGCATTTGCTGGACTGCGGGCAGCCGCTGAGGTTGCCAGTGGGGTGCGGCCCAGGCCAGCTGTTCGCTGACCGGCGCGTTGCGCAAGGTGTGTGGCGGCTGTTGGCCCAGCGCAGTCAGCGCCCGAAACAACGTGGCAGGCGCGTGACCCGTTTCAATTGGCTCTGAAGCGAGTCGCTTGCTGAGCTTTTCGCCCTGTCTGCGCATGATCAGCGGAATATGCAGATAGCACGGAGGCGTTGCGTCCAGCAGGTGATAGAGCCACAGCTGGCGCGGCGTTGAATCAAGCAGATCGGCCCCGCGGACGATGTCGGTGATGCCCTGATCGATATCATCGACCACTACCGCGAACTGATAGGCGACGATGCCATCGCGACGTCGCACCACGAAATCCCCTACATCGCTGGCCAGATTCTGGCTGAATGTGCCCTGCAGACGGTCGCTCACCCTGAGCTGTTGATCCGGAACCCGGACGCGGATGGCGTGGTCGCTCCCGGCCGGTAAGGCCCGGGTACGGCAAAAGCCGGGGTAGAGTCCGCCCTGTTCCATGATCAGCTTGCGTGAGCAATCGCAGTAGTAGGCTTCGCCGCGCTCGATCAGGCTGTGCAGTAAGTCGCTGTAGCGTTCGAGATTCCGGCTTTGGTGCAAGATATCGCCGTCCCACGCCATGCCGTAACTTTCGAGCGTGCTGAGAATGTGATCAGTTGCGCCGGGCATATTGCGAGGTTGGTCGAGATCTTCGATACGCACCAGCCAGCGGCCGTCATGGTGACGCGCGTCGAGATAACTGGCGAGCGCCGCGAGCAGCGAACCAAAGTGAAGATGACCACTGGGCGTTGGGGCGAAGCGTCCGACGTAAGGCTTGGCATGCATGCTGCGGGGCCTGTGTCAGGGGACCGGCTGGCGGCGCTAATCCTTAAGCGTCGCCAGCGGGAGAGGGGCCGGCTATCAGCCGCCGATCTGCTTTTCCTTGATTTCCGCCAGGGTTTTGCAGTCGATGCAAAGCGTGGCGGTGGGGCGTGCTTCCAGACGGCGGATGCCGATCTCGACGCCGCAGGAATCACAGAACCCGTAGTCGTCATCTTCGATGCGCAGCAGGGTCTGATCGATTTTCTTGATCAACTTGCGCTCGCGATCGCGGGCGCGCAACTCCAGGCTGAATTCTTCTTCCTGGCTGGCACGGTCGGCGGGATCCGGAAAGTTTGCGGCTTCGTCCTGCATATGCATAACAGTACGGTCCACTTCTTCCATCAGCTGTTTTTTCCAGGTGTCGAGGATATTGGTGAAATGGGCGAGTTGGCGCTCATTCATGTATTCCTCGCCCTGTTCTTCCTTATAAGGAACAAAGCCGCGTAACAATTGTGTTTTTTCTTTGACATTGCTGGGCATGGGAAGCGCCTCACTTTTGCTCAATCAATCTGACCGGGTACCCACCGTAACTGTCCGTGTGGAGGCGGCCGGTGGCTTGCAGCGGGCAAAGCTACCAGAACCTTGTACCGTAAGCTACTGTTTGGCGCCAGAAGGCCGGCCAGCGTTGAGGCGGGCTGTAGCCTGGGGCTATCGGCGGTATCATTCGCGTTTCGATGTTGCCCTGAACCAGGAGATGATGATGCAGCAGTATCGCTGGGCCCAACGGGCACGTGATATCCAGCCTTTTCACGTTATGGCCGTTCTGGCCCGGGCCCAGGCTCTGGCAGCGCAGGGATACGATGTGATTCACATGGAAATCGGCGAGCCCGACTTTGTCACACCCGAGCCTATAGTGCGGGCCGGGCAGGCGGCTCTGGCCGAGGGTCGCACGGGCTATACCTCAGCGCTGGGAATACCGGCGCTGCGTGAAGCGGTCGCCGGGTTGTATGCCAGCCGATACGGTATCGATCTGGACCCCCGGCGCGTGGTCATCACGCCGGGTGGCTCGGCAGCTTTGTTATTGATCAGCGCCTTGCTGGTAGAGCCTGGCTGCAACGTGCTGATGGCCGATCCGGCTTATCCCTGCAACAGGCATTTTCTACGTCTGGTAGAAGGTCAGACCCGTCTGATTCCAACCGGTGCCGAGACCCAATATCAGCTGACGCCGGCCATGGTCGAACAATTCTGGGATCCGCAGACGGTGGCGGTGCTGGCTGCATCGCCGGCTAATCCAACCGGTACGCTGTTGAGTCGCGCCCAGCTTGCCGGCCTCGCCGAGACGACCCGGAGGCTGGGTGGTTCGTTGATTGTGGACGAGATTTATCATGGCCTTACCTACGGTTGCGATGCGGTGTCTGCGCTGGAGGTAGCGCCCGACGCCTTCGTGTTGAACAGCTTCTCGAAGTACTTCGGCATGACGGGCTGGCGCCTGGGCTGGCTGGTAGCGCCCGAGGCTGCGGTTCCGGAACTGGAAAAGCTGGCGCAGAATCTTTACATATGCGCGCCCCACATGGCGCAGGTTGCCGCATTGGCGGCTTTCAGTGACGAGAGCCTGGAAATCTGCGAGTCAAGGCGCGAGGCGTTCCACCAGCGCCGGGACTTCCTGCTGCCGGCGGTTCGCGAACTGGGCTTCGAGGTGCCGGTCACGCCTGATGGTGCCTTCTATCTATACGCGGGGACCCGAGCATTCGGGGGTGACAGCGCGGCGCTGTGTCAGCATCTGATCGAGACCGAGCATGTGGCGGTAACCCCCGGGCTGGATTTCGGTGACTATCTCGCTGATCAGCATGTGCGTTTCGCCTATACCACGTCTCTGTCACGTCTCGAGCAGGCTGTTGAACGCCTCGCCCGTGGATTACAAAGCTGGCGCGCATGCTGATACCCTTCGAGTCGCCGCTTACCGAAGGCGTGTTGGTAAAGCGCTACAAGCGCTTTCTGGCTGATGTGCTGCTGGCTGATGGGCGCGAACTGACTGTCCATTGCCCGAACACCGGTTCCATGAAAAATTGCGGCGAGCCGGGCAGTCGGGTCTGGGTGAGGATGGTCGACAAGCCGGGACGCAGGCTTCCCGGCACCTGGGAACTGGTCGAGACAGCGCCAGGCGAGCTGGCCTGTATTCACAGTGCGCGCGCCAACAAGATCATAGGCGCGGCGCTGGCAGTGGGGGCAATCGGTCCGCTGACCGGTTTTGCGCATATGCGTCCCGAGGTCACGCTGATTCCTGGCGCAAGCCGATTCGATTTTCTGCTGAGCGAGCCGGGCGAATGCGTGGTGGAGGTCAAAAGCGTTACGCTGGCATTGGGAGAGGGCGAAGGTGCTTTTCCGGATGCGATCAGCCTGCGCGGGCAGAAGCATTTGAAGGAGTTGATTGAAGTAGTGCAAACGGGGCGCCGTGCGTGCCTGTTGTTCTGTGTGATGCACAGCGGCATCCGCTCGGTACGACCCGCCGATGAGATTGATCCGGTCTATGGAAGATTGCTGCGTGATGCGGCGCAGAAGGGCGTGGAAATCATCGCCTGGTCGGTGGTGCCTCAGTCGGAAGGGTTGAACGTGGCGGGGCAGTTGCCGGTTGTTCTGTAGTGGCCCGGGGTTGAGCGCTTCAGCGAGCCGGGCGCGCTGATATAGCCGAAGCCAATCGCCCGCCGTCCGCCAGGATTACGCAAGACGCCGTGAACCCATCCCTGGGGGCTTGGTGAAAACATCCCTGTTTTCAACACTTGCTCCACCCTGCCAGCCGGCAGGCTTGTTCGAGCATCGGAATAGCCCAGATTTTCAAACCGTCCTTGCCTCGCTTGGCCAGGGAAACCAAGGTCCAAGGTATTGCCTGAAAACAAAACCATCAAACACGACGGACCGATTCCCCCCTTGGTAAAAGGGGGGCTAGGGGGGATTGGCTTTTCCAAGCCAGACAAGGCCGTCGTCTAGATAGCTGTCCAGCTTGCGCAGCGAGTCTCCACTGCAAGGCCCGGCGATGCATTCGCCGCTTTCGGGAAGAAACAGCGCGCCATGCGTCGCGCATTGAATCAATCGGCCGGAGCTGTCGAGAAACTGGTCGGGCGTCCATTCCAGCGGAATACCGCGGTGCGGACAGCGGTTTTCGTAGACAAAGGCTTCGCCGCCCTGACGCACAACCAGAATGCCGGTCGTACCGTTGGCGAAGCCCTTGCTGCCGGGGTCAGGCAGCTCATCCAGCCGGCACAGTGCGCGGGGTTCTCGGTGATGGGTGTGCTTGGTCATTGGCCGATTATCCCAACTCGCCGGCCTGACGGCCAGCAGCAATACTGGTACCTTGTGCCACCTTGGGGCGGCCCGGTTCAAGGCGCTCCCGGATCAGTTGATTATTGAAAGGACAACAGATGGATGCTGCGCGTCGGCTCAAGCTGATGGTCATGGTGCTGCTCGCCGTTCTGCTGGTGTTGGCGGTACTGCTATCGCTTGCGCTGGGCGCGGTAACGGTTCCGCTGGGCGATACGGTTGTGGTGTTGGCCAACCTGATTCTGCCGGTGGAACATGCAGTCGAGGCCCAGCTTATCGTCGAGCAGATACGCCTGCCGCGTACCCTGATGGGCATGCTGGTGGGCGCGACGCTGGCACTCACCGGCGCGGCGATGCAGGGCTTGTTCCGCAATCCGCTGGCTGATCCGGGCCTGATTGGCGTATCCAGCGGCGCGGCACTCGGCGTCGCCCTGATGTTGGTGCTGGGTGGGCCACTGTTGATGATGATGCCCGATGTGCTGGCTCCTTACGCGACTGTGCTGGGAGCGTTCATTGGCGGTGCGCTGACGACCTGGCTGGTTTACCGGCTGGGGCAGTCCATTCAGGGCACCTCGGTCGCCAACATGCTGCTGGCCGGTATCGCCATTGCAGCCGTTAGCGGTGCCTTTATCGGTCTGCTCAGCTATCTCGCTGACGATGCCATGCTACGGACTCTGGTGTTCTGGAATATGGGCAGTCTCGGTGGCGCCAGTTTTGAGCGGGTGGGCATGCTCGCGCTATGTTGTGCGCTGGTCTGGTGGCGTCTGCCGCGTCAGGCCGAGGCGCTGAATGCCTTGTTGCTGGGCGAATCCGAAGCGCGGCATCTTGGCATTGAGGTAGAGCGAGTCAAACGCGAACTGGTGCTGCTGACAGCGCTCGGCGTCGGTGCCTGCGTTGCGGCCGCCGGGCTGATCGGGTTCGTTGGTCTGGTAGTCCCGCATCTGGTCAGGTTGATGGTCGGTGCGAATCATCGTTACGTACTGCCTGCTTCCATGCTGTTGGGTGCAGGGTTGCTGTTGCTCGCCGATCTGGCAGCCCGGCTGGTGGTGGCGCCCGCGGAATTGCCCTTGGGGATATTGACGGCATTGATCGGCGCGCCGTTCTTCCTCGCCCTGCTTCTGCGCGCCCAGCGCCATGGAGGCGTCTGATGCTGGAGGCTGTCGATCTCAGTTGCGCCCGGGGCGGCAAGACCATCCTGAACCAGGTCAATTTCGAACTGCGCTCGGGCGAAGTGTTGGCCGTACTGGGTACCAACGGGGCAGGAAAAAGCACACTTCTGGCTACGCTGGTGGGGGAGCTTTCTGCTTCGGGCGGGCAGGTTCGCCTGGCCGGGAGACTTTTGGCGCAGTGGCCGGGTGGCGAGCTCGCGACCCGTCTGGCGGTGCTGCCGCAATCCTCGTCGCTTGCGTTCGCTTTTACTGCCGAAGAAGTCGTGGCAATGAGTCGGATGCCCCACGACACCGGTTTGCAGATCGATCGGCGTATCGTCAGCGAGGCGATGCGGGCGGCGGATGTGACGCATCTCGCTGGGCGTAGCTATCTCAAGCTGTCTGGCGGCGAGCGTCAGCGTGTTCACCTGGCGCGCGTCATGGCGCAGATCTGGGAAACACCCGAGGCCTGTCTGATCATGGATGAGCCCACTGCGTCGCTGGATCTGGCGCATCAGCAACTGATTCTTGAACAGGCGCAACGCATTGCCGCGGGGGGCGGCGCGGTGTTGGTGGTGTTGCATGACCTGAACCTTGCCGCCCGCTACGCGGACCGTATCCTGTTGCTCGATGGGGGCGAAGTCGCCGCGCTGGGCACCCCTTGGGATGTGTTACAGGCGGAGCGCATTGCCGAGGTTTTCGCAGTGTCGGTCCAGGTCACACGGCATCCGACCCAGGACAGCCCCTTGATAATCATCTGAGGTGAGGATGAAGGCATTTCTGATTGGATTTGCAATATTGTTTTCCCTGGGCACTCAGGCAAAACCCTTACCGGAATGGGTCAGTCCCCTGCACACAGAGCATCCACAGGTGGGTCAGGTCAAAGACACTGCGACTGGGGAGTGGATCAATCCTGTTGAGCTGGTGGAGGTGCTGGCAGACGCGCCCCACGTCATGGTGGGAGAGAAGCATGACAACGCTGACCATCATCGGCTACAGCTGTGGTTGCTGCGCGCGCTGGCGGAGCGCCGGCCGCAGGCGAGTCTGTTGTTGGAAATGCTCGCGCCCGAGCAACAGGCAGCTGCAGATGCGCTGCTGCGTAACGACAAACTGACGGACGAAACACTGCAGGCGCGCCTGAACTGGGCACCCGGCTGGGACTGGACGCTGTATGGCGACCTGGTTCGCTGGGGACTGAATGAGTCTGGCCGGTTGCTCGCGGCTAATATCGCAGAAGACGAGATGAAAAATCGCTACCGCGAGCCGAGCCCATTGAGGGATGTCTATAGCGAAGACGCGGGACGGCAGTTGCGCGAAACGATTGTGGCATCGCACTGCGGCAAGCTATCCGAAACGCATTTTCCGGCAATGCTCAGTATCCAGCAGGCCCGCGATCAGCGCATGGCCGAAGCGTTGCACGCCGCCGACCAACCAGCTCTGCTGCTGGCTGGCAACTTTCATGTACGCAAGGATCTGGGCGCACCGCTGCACTGGCCGGGTAATTCCGCGCCGGTGGTGGTGATGCTGATCGAGGCGGGACAGACTCCGCCCGATGCAGCGCAAGCTGATTACGTCTGGTTGACCGCAGCGATGGAGCCGAAGGATTACTGCGCCGACTGGTGAATCAGCTTTTTTCACACAAAAAAAGACCCGCTCAAAGAGCGGGTCGAATATCCGTGATTAGCCTGATGAGGAGATAACCAGCTGTCTCGCGACACCTTGTTATCGGGCCACCTCGCGATGGCTTGCGTTAATAGTAATCGTTCTCATTATCATGTCAAGCGAAGGGCCGGATTTATTTTGCGCGCTTGTAGTGACTCAGTTCCTTGTTCATCAGATCGATGCGACGGGCCATGCTTTCGATCAGGCTGTGCGCGATGCGCGGGTTGCTTTGCATCAGTGCCAGAAACTGTTCCTTCGGAATCATCATTACCGTAGTCGGAGCGCTGGCAATCACGGTCGCTGAGCGTTTCTCCCGGGTGAACAGCGCCATGGCGCCGAAAATTTCGTCTTTTTGTACATCGCCAACCTTGATGCCCTCCACAAAAGCTTCGGCGTGGCCTTCGGTGATGATGAACACATGGTCCGCATCATCGCCCTGACGTATCAGTTCAGCTCCTGCGTCGAAATGCTGGAAGCCGGTGACCGGCCGGATTTCCGCCGGCTTGTTATGTGCCAATGCATCTGACATAAGCGCCGCCTGCCCGAGTATGTACTGGGTAAATTGCTCCTGGCGTCTGCTGCTGGCATGGATATGCTTGAACAGCGCCTCGCGATCATAGGGAATCAATTCCAGAGGTTCGTCACTGGTATAGACGCAGGGCGCGGTGCTCAGCCCCTGGCGTAGTCCGATAAGATCGCCTTCCTGCATATAGAACAGCGGCTTGCCGTCGATCATGGCGTGCAGGAGGCCGCTCTTGAGCAGATAGAGCCGGTTGTTGCCGATCGTGCGATACAGGTCATCGGTCGAGTCAAGATGCACTGTCGCGTCGCACGGCTCCAGGCCAACCAGCAACTGCTCGGGTATGAGCTGCAGGTCGCTGATGAGTTTTTCGGCGTAGGGAGGCTGGTCACCAATGAGATACATTCAAAAATTCCTTTTGATAAAGTCTAAGGCCGCTCCCGGCAGTAGACGCTCTGCGACGGTCCAAATGCTACAGCGCGCTTTCTAATATAAGTTGGGGCTGCGGTAAGGCAACACCAGAAAATGTGATCCGGTTCTCTTTTTTCTGATTTCAGGGTTTCTCTTCCCTGCGCAACTGATCAAGCAATTCTGCTTTATAAGCAGGGTCAAGCTGGTTCCAGTGTACATCCTGCAAGGCCCCTGCAATGGCAAACAGTAGCGCCTTGGAGGCGCGAAATCCACGGGCGCGTACGGCGCAGTAACAGCCTACCGGACCGCGCCGACGCAGCTCCTCAAGACTGTGGATGCCGGTCGCATGTAACCATTGTGTGGAGGTTTTGCCCAGGTTGCGCAGACCCAGCAATTCATCTTCCTGCATGGTTACCCCGCAATTCAACGGGATGTGGCAGGGCGAAGCTGTTTCGGGGCGACAGCAGTTGGACCGACAACGGGTCCGGTCTTCGAAGTGATTGCATGATTCGGGGCTTCTTTTTATTGGTTCCCGAATCCAGTGTAGTGCCCCCTGTCAGTTCCGTACAGCCAGGGGGCGGTTGGCCTGTGGACGATCAGAGTCGCTTGCGCAGCGTAGCAATGAGTTCCTGCACGCTCTGGCTCTTATCCGTCTGAACCGTCAGGTTGTGTTGCGACTCTTCATCGTCCAGTGGTTCCATTGTTTCGAGCTGGTGGCGCACGATATCGATGGTGGCGTCCGAGGGGTCGGTGCCCGCTTTGGTCCGCTTGGCAATCCAGGCTTCAATGGTGCCCAGCGGAGCCTTGCATGTAATGATCAGACAGGGCGCGCCTTGCTCCTCGATATGCTGGCGAACCAGCGCACGCTGGTCGCGCTTCAGGTGCGTCGCATCAACCACGACCGGGTAGCCGGCCGCAAGCACCTGCGCGGCCAGGGAGCCGAGGCGGGCATAGGTTTGCTGGCTACGCTCCGGCGCGTAGAGTCCCGCGTCCGGCTTGCCGGCACCGTCATTGCCAAACAGCCGCTTGCGTTCGATGTCAGAGCGTATCCGGATCACCCCCAGCGGCTCGACCAGTTGGCTGGTCACTGTGCTTTTGCCTGAGCCCGATACGCCATGCATGAGCAAACCGAAGCGCTTGGGTATTTGCGTATAGCTTTCAGCGAGATTGACGTAACCCTGGAAGCGCGCCATGACCTCGTTGCGCTCGTTATCGCTAATGCCCGGCTGGCTGAGGCGCAGCAGGGCGACTTTGGCCCTGACCATGGCGCGGTAGGCCTTGTAATAGTTCAGCAGCAGCAGGCCAGCATAATCGCCGGTATGCTCCAGATAACCGTTCACGAAGCGCTGGGCCAACGCAGGCAGGCCACGGTCTTCAATGTCCATGGCCATGAACGCTACATCACTCATGACATCGATCCAGCGGAAGGCTTCATTGAATTCAATGCAGTCGAACAGCGTGACCTTACCGTCCACCATGGTTACGTTATCGAGATAAATGTCACCGTGACATTCGCGGATAAATCCTTCTGCTTTGCGCTGGGCCAGTTGGGGAATCAGCCGCTGGAATGTACTATGCGCCCACAGCTCCAGCTGCTCGATCTGCGCTAGTTGTTCAGCGTCGCTCAGCATGGAGCGGATGTGTTCGAAGTTCTGGGCGACTGGTGCATGCACCTGCTCGGGTTCGCCCCAGCTAGCGTCGAGCGCGGCACAGTCGATGCGACCATGGAAGTCAGCCAGCACACGGGCCAGCGAATCGATATGGTCGGTGGTAAGCGTACCGGCTCGCTGCATATTGCCGAGCAGGTCTTCCTGTCTGAACTGGCGCGTCTTGACCATGTACTCGATGATCTGGCCGTCGCCGGTCAGGGTCGGTGAGCTTTCGCTGCCGCGTACCGGGATGACGTCGAGATACAGCTCGGGTGCAAGACGACGGTTGAGGCGCAGTTCTTCATTGCAGTAGTGGGCGCGCTGCTCAAGGCTCGAATAGTCAAGGAAACCGAAATTGACCGGCTTCTTGATCTTGTAGACATAGTCGCCGGTCAGCAATACCCATGAAATATGGGTCTCCATCAGCTTGAATCCGGAAACCGGATGATCGTACAGGGCAGGATCTTGCAGTGCGTTCAGCAGTGTCTGGCTCACGGTGTATCCTTGCTTGGACTGACAACAGCAGCATTATGAAGGCTGGTAGGCTGCAGGCCAACCTTCGCTATATCCGCCGACGAATCAGGCGGTTGCATCGGTTACGGGGTGGTTGGAAAGGTTATGGGAAGAAAACGCGGGGGACGGGCGGCCAAAAAGGTCGGCTTCTGGAGGCGCTGGTCTGGCTGGATCTTCAAGCTGGGGCTGGTTGCGTTGGTGTTATTTGGTGGGCTGGTCATTTACCTGGATGCGGTTGTACAGGAAAAGTTTTCCGGCAAGCGCTGGGCGGTTCCGGCCAAGGTGTATGCCAGGCCGCTGGAGTTGTTTGCGGGGCAGCGGCTGAACAAGGACGACTTTCTGGCCGAGCTCGAGGCGCTGGGCTACCGGACCACTCAGGCGGCGCGTTCGCCTGGCCAGGTATCGGTCGCCGGTAACCGGGTCGACGTGCATACCCGCGGCTTCGCATTTTCCGAGGGCGACGAGCCTGCCCAGCACCTGAGCGTACGCTTTGACGGCAACCAGGTCGCCGGCCTCGCCGGGCACGGGAATCTGGTCATGGCGCGACTCGAGCCTCTGATGATCGGCGGCATCTACCCGGCTCATAATGAAGACCGCGTCCTGATTCAGTTGCAGGAGGCGCCTCCCTACCTCGTCGAGTCGCTGGTGGCTGTAGAGGATAGAGAGTTCTTCCAGCATTTCGGTGTCTCGCCCAAGGGCATTCTGCGCGCTGCCTACGTCAATATGAAGGCGGGAGGAGTAGTGCAGGGCGGCAGTACGTTGACCCAGCAGCTGGTGAAGAACTTCTATCTCACCAGCGAGCGAAGCATGCTGCGCAAGGCCAATGAAGCCATCATGGCGGTCCTGCTGGAACTGCACTATTCCAAGGAAGATATCCTCGAAGCCTATCTAAACGAAGTGTTCCTGGGGCAGGATGGCCGCCGGGCCGTGCACGGCTTTGGACTTGCCAGCCAGTATTATTTTGCACAGCCGCTGCGCGAGCTCGAGTTGCACCAGGTGGCATTGCTGGTGGGTATGGTCAAGGGGCCGTCCTTCTATAACCCACGCCGGCGACCGGAACGTGCCAAGCAGCGCCGGGATCTGGTGATCGAATTGCTGGCTGAGCAAGGCGTCATCAGCGAACAGCATGCTCAGACGGCTATTGCCAAACCCCTGGATGTTGCAGCGCGCGGCCGTTTGACCGATACCAGCTATCCAGCGTTCATGGACCTGATCAAGCGTCAGTTGCGTGAGGAATATCGCGACGAAGATCTGACCAGCGAAGGCCTGCGCATCTTTACCAGTCTCGACCCGGTTATGCAGAACAAGGCCGAGCGGGCAGTGGAGACCACGCTGAAGCGATTAGGGCCAGCGCCGGGTGATGTGGAGATGGAAAGCGCGATGGTCGTGACCAGTGCGCAAACCGGTGAGGTGCTGGCGCTGGTCGGCGGACGCAACCCCAGATTCTCAGGGTTCAATCGTGCCCTCGACGCGTCACGGCCCATTGGTTCGCTGGTCAAGCCTGCGGTCTTTCTGACCGCGCTGGAGCAGCCACAGCGCTACTCCCTGATCACGCCGGTTGATGATTCGCCGATCACGCTCGAGGCCGAGCCAGGCAAGACCTGGACGCCGCAGAACTATGGTCGCGAGAGTCATGGTCTGGTGCCGCTGCACGTCGCGTTGAGCCGGTCCTATAATCAGGCCACGGTGCGGCTGGGTGTGGAACTTGGGGTTCCCGAAGTGCTCAAGACCATCGAGCGGATGGGCGTTCAACACGGTTGGCGGCCGTATCCTTCGATGCTGCTCGGCTCAGGCGCCATGACGCCATTGCAGGTCACGGATATGTACCAGACGCTGGCCAACGGCGGCTTCAATACACCGCTGAGGTCTATTCGTAGCGTGCTGGCGCCTGACGGAGAGCCGCTGGGCCGTTACCCGTTCGCGGTACAGCAACGCTTCGATTCAGCGACCATCTATCTGATGCAGGAAGCAATGGTCCGGGTAATGACCGAAGGGACAGGGCGATCGGCGTATAATCAGATTCCGTCTACGGTGCGTCTTGCGGGTAAAACGGGAACGACCAATGATCTGCGCGATAGCTGGTTTGCTGGCTATTCACAGGATTTGCTCGCGGTGACCTGGCTGGGGCGGGATGATAATGGCGCGACCCGCTTGACCGGTGCCACCGGTGCCTTGCAGGTATGGAGCGCGTTCATGCGCGACGCACACCCGCAAGGGCTTTCCACCAGCCCACCCGCAGGCGTGGATATGGCCTGGATCGATCCGGAAACCGGGCAGGGCAGTGACCCGAGCTGTCCAGGCAGTATCGAGGAGCCGTTCAGAAAAGGGTTTGCGCCGTTGCCGGGTCCGGGTTGTCAGCCGCTGATCGATACCGAGGCGGTAAAAGACGGCGCGAATCGAGTACTGGATGTTATTCGTGGCTGGTTGCCATGAATCAAGAGAGGATTGAATGATGCGATATGAACGGTTCGGCCTGCTTGCCGGGTGTGCGTTGGTGCTTGCTGGTTGTGCCGGAACAGGGGGCACGGTTCCGGTAGTTGATTCGGGACGTTCGGTGTCCAGCGAAGAAATGCGGGTGGGGGCCGGTCGTCAGCCGGTGCAGCAGCAACCAGCTCCTGAACCGGAGCAAAGCAGTGTAGTTGTGATGGTGCCTGACGAAGCCGGTGGCTCACGTGCGATCGAGTCCTATCCGCTGGATGGCCAGCCCTCCTGGCAGCAGGGCGAGCAACAGCAACAACAGCAACAACAGTCCAGCGAGCCACAAGCACAGCCGGCACCGTCCCGCACGCCCGCCACGTCGGGTGGCGCTTTGCAGGGCGACGAGCAGCTGGACGGTCCGGTGCTTGCGCTGCTGACTGTAGCGCGCGAGCAGGAAGGGCGCGGCGATCTGGGGAACGCGTCGGCCAGTCTCGAGCGGGCAATGCGTATTGCTCCGCGTGAACCGCAAGTGCTGTACCGGTTGGCGCAGGTGCGCCTGGCTCAGGGAGATGCCGCACAGGCAGAACAGCTGGCTCAGCGCGGCCTGGCGTATGCAGCCGACCGTCCGACGCTTCAGGCCGGTTTGTGGAACCTGATTGCCGAAGCGCGGGACAAGCAAGGCAACCGGTCAGGCGCTGCCGAAGCGCGAGAACGGGCCAGGGTTCAGCTGTGATGGACCCGCTCTGGCATGAGCTGGCAGACGCACTTATCGATCTGGAAAGGGAGTTGCGTGGGCTCGGGCTGTGGGCTCAGAGTCCGCCGGATGCCGAGCTGCTCGCCAGCCGGCAACCGTTCTGCGTCGATACCCTCGGTTTCGAGCAATGGTTGCAGTGGATTTTCGTGCCGCGCATGGCTGTCATCATCCAGCAAGGTCGCGATCTGCCCGGGGCGTTCAATATAGCGCCCATGGGTGAGGAGGCGCTGGCCTGGTTAGGCCGTCGCCGTCATACTCTGGTAGCTATCCTGACCCGCATCGACGGTCTGGCTGCCAGACTCAGCTGATCAGTCGCAGCGATTGTCGATTTCACCGCGCGTGTCGGCGATCATCTTCTGTCTTTCATCCTCGCCGATTCGTTCCACCTCACCCGATGCATTGGTCCGCGTCAGTCGCGGATTATTGACCAATGTTTCGAGGTTCTTGTTCAGCTGTTCGCAATGACGCTGGAGTTCTGCTTTCTCTGCGCGCGCGGCTGCCCGCTCTTCAGGCGCTTGCGTGCCCTTGGCTTCGATAGGCGGGAGTGGTTGGCGCTCACGCAAAGTGCCGCCTGGCGGGGGCGGAGTGGTGATGTCAACGATGCGGTAAGGTCGATCAGCAGGCGGTTGTTGACCGAACTGCAGGCCTCCCCGATCGTCCGTCCATTGGTACATTGATACGGCGGTTGCATTGGAGCAGAGCAGGGCAAGGCCCAGTGCAGTCAATATCTTGTACATGCGAGTCTCCTTCCTTGGTATGAGCGTCGGCGAACGCCTACTATAGCCAATCGCGCCCGGGCAGGTATACGCCGGGCGATAACCGCATGCTTTTGTCTCAACCTGATTGACTTTTCGTGCTCGAGTGTAAACAATTCGTGGTTCTCATAAGCGCGTCGCTATCGGGACCTACTCGGTATCCGGGCGTAGCGCTTTGTTGCTCAATCCAGGAGGCGAGACCCCGCCAACTCCTGGCCTGGCACCCGCACGCGCTACCTCGCGCTGGGTGAGACGGTTCGGTAACCAAGGGCTGTCTCCGATGCACGTAGTCAAGCTGACGCATGGCAACCACCGTTGCCAATGCTCTGCCGAGCAGTAAACAGGTACCCTGCTGCCCTCTCCCGATGGGTGGCAAGCTAGAGGTGATTCTAAGTGGAGCTTTTATCCGGCGCTGAGATGGTCGTCCGCTCATTGCGTGACGAAGGGGTTAAATATATTTACGGGTACCCAGGCGGTGCCCTGCTACATATCTATGATGCGATCTTCCGTCAGGATGATGTCGTGCACGTTCTAGTGCGCCATGAACAGGCCGCAGCGCATATGGCTGACGGTTACGCGCGTGCCTCCGGTAAGGCCGGCGTGGTGCTGGTAACGTCCGGCCCCGGTGCGACCAATACCATCACCGGTATCGCGACAGCCTTCATGGATTCCATTCCGATGGTGATTATCTCCGGCCAGGTTGCGAGCAACATGGTTGGTACCGATGCGTTCCAGGAAACCGACATGATGGGTGTTTCCCGGCCGATCGTGAAGCACAGCTTCATGATCAAGGATCCGCGCGAGATTCCCGAAGTCATCAAGAAGGCGTTCTATATCGCACAGTCCGGCCGGCCGGGTCCGGTTGTCGTGGATATCCCGAAGGATATGACCAATCCGGCGGAGAAGTTCGAATACAGCTATCCGAAGAAGGTCAAGCTGCGCTCCTATAACCCTGCGGTCCGTGGTCACTCCGGGCAGATCCGCAAGGCGCTGGATATGCTGGCCGAAGCCAAGCGTCCGATCATTTACTCGGGCGGTGGCGTCATCCTTGGTGGCGCATCGGCGCAACTGACCGAGCTGGCCAGGGAGCTCAATGTTCCTGTGACCAATACCTTGATGGGGCTAGGTGCCTACCCCGGTAGCGATCGTCAGTTCCTGGGGATGCTGGGTATGCACGGCAGCTACGTTGCTAACGTCGCGATGCATCACGCCGACGTGGTGATGTGTGTCGGCGCGCGCTTTGATGATCGTGTCATCAACGGCGCCAACAAGTTCTGTCCGAACGCCAAGATAATCCATGTCGATATCGACCCTGCGTCCATATCCAAAACGATTCATGCGGATATTCCGATTGTCGGTCCGGTTGATGGCGTTCTGACTGAAATGCTGGCAACCACGCGCGAATTCAATTTGCGGCCGACCAAGGAAGCCATGACCAGTTGGTGGAAGCAGGTCGACGAGTGGCGCGGCAGTCGCGGCCTGTTCCCGTATGACAAGGGCGACGGCTCCATTATCAAGCCGCAGTCGGTTATCGAAACGCTCTGGGAAGTTACCGAGGGTGATGCCTACGTTTCCTCCGATGTGGGTCAGCATCAGATGTTCGCTGCGCAGTACTATCCGTTCAACAAGCCCAATCGCTGGATCAATTCCGGTGGCCTCGGAACGATGGGCTTCGGCTTGCCGGCCGCCATGGGCGTTCAGCTGCATTACCCCGATGCGCAGGTCGCCTGTGTGACCGGTGAGGGCAGCATTCAGATGAACATTCAGGAGCTGTCGACCTGTCTGCAGTACGACCTGCCGGTCAAGATCATTACTCTGAACAACCGTGCTCTGGGTATGGTTCGTCAGTGGCAGGACATGCAGTACAACAGCCGTTACTCGCATTCGTACATGGAATCGCTGCCTGATTTCATCAAACTCGCCGAGTCCTACGGGCACGTCGGTATACGCGTAGATCAGCCGGAAGAATTGAAGCCGGCCATGGAAGAGGCCTTTGCCAACCGCAAGCGCCTTGTGTTCATGGATATTCGCGTGGATGACAGCGAGCACGTCTATCCGATGCAAATCAAGGATGGATCGATGCGCGATATGTGGCTGAGCAAGACGGAGCGTACCTGACATGAGACACATCATTTCCGTACTTCTGGAAAACGAACCGGGTGCGCTGTCTCGTGTGGTTGGTCTGTTCTCGCAGCGTAACTACAACATCGAAACGCTCACCGTTGCGCCAACCGAAGACCCGACATTGTCTCGTCTGACGCTGACTACAGTGGGTCATGATGAGGTCATCGAGCAGATCACCAAGAACCTCAATAAGTTGATCGAGGTGGTGAAGCTGGTCAATCTGTCCGAAGGCGCGCACATCGAGCGCGAGCTGATGCTCGTCAAGATCAAGGCTACCGGCGCACAGCGCGCCGAGGTCAAGCGCACCACCGATATCTTCCGCGGCCAGATCGTGGATGTGACCAGCAGCGTTTATACCGTGCAGCTGGCAGGCACGTCCGATAAGCTGGACAGCTTTATCGAGGCGGTCGGTCCGACGGCAGTAATTGAGGTCGTGCGTACCGGGGTGTCTGGTATCGCCCGGGGTGAGAAGGTCCTGAGTATCTAGGATTTCTGAAATTTGTCAGCAGGGCCCGGCTGGGCCCGCACAGTAACAGGGGAATTACATGCACGTTTTTTATGATAAAGATTGTGATCTGAGCCTAATCCAGGGCAAGAAAGTCGCCATCATTGGCTATGGTTCACAGGGGCATGCACACGCGTGCAACCTGAAAGATTCCGGCGTAGACGTCACTGTTGGCTTGCGCGCTGGGTCTTCCAGTGTAGCCAAGGCCGAGGCGCATGGTCTTAAGGTCACTGACGTGCCGGCCGCAGTTGCTGCTGCCGATGTGGTAATGATCCTTACGCCCGACGAGTTCCAGGCGCAGCTGTACAAGGAAGTAATCGAACCGAACCTGCAGCAGGGCGCGACTTTGGCTTTCGCTCACGGTTTTGCGATCCATTACAACCAGATCGTTCCGCGCAAGGACCTCGATGTGATCATGGTTGCGCCGAAGGCCCCGGGCCACACAGTGCGCACCGAATTCACCAAAGGTGGCGGTATCCCTGACCTGATTGCGATCTTCCAGGATGCTTCCGGCAACGCCAAGAACCTGGCCTTGTCCTACGCGAGCGGCATTGGCGGCGGCCGTACCGGTATCATCGAAACCACTTTCAAGGACGAGACCGAGACCGACCTGTTCGGCGAGCAGGCTGTTCTTTGCGGTGGCGCGGTCGAACTGGTCAAGGCTGGTTTTGAAACGCTGGTGGAAGCTGGTTACGAGCCTGAAATGGCGTATTTCGAGTGTCTGCACGAGCTGAAGCTGATTGTTGACCTGATGTACGAAGGCGGCATCGCCAACATGAACTACTCGATCTCAAATAATGCCGAGTACGGTGAGTATGTGACCGGCCCAGAGGTGATCAACGCCGAATCCCGTGAAGCGATGCGCAATGCACTCAAGCGCATCCAGAGCGGCGAGTACGCGAAGATGTTCATCGCTGAAGGTGCGCATAACTATCCTTCGATGACTGCTGCCCGTCGTAACAACGCGGCGCATCCCATCGAGCAAGTGGGCGAGAAGCTGCGCGGCATGATGCCGTGGATCTCTGCCAACAAGATCGTCGATAAAGACAAGAACTGATCGTTCTGCTTTGTTGCGCATGAAAGAACGCGGCCACGGCCGCGTTTTTTTATGCCTGTCCTGTAGCCATTTACAGGTCGAGTTGCCACACTGTCATTTCCGGTATCGTTGTAAGGTAACAACATGAGCGACAACCTAGAGCACGAGAAGAAGCATGGCGAAGAAGAGATACCCAGCCTGCTTTTGCCTATCGATGAGCATGTCGAAGAAGAGCGGGGGCCTGATGGCAAAAAGATTCGTCATCGGGGTATTTACCTGCTGCCAAACCTGTTTACGACGGCAGCTCTGTTTTCCGGCTTCTACGCAATCATCAGCGCAATGGACGGCAACTTCGCCAACGCCTCCATTGCTATTTTTGTAGCTATGGTGCTGGACGGGCTTGATGGCCGCGTCGCACGCATGACCAACACCCAAAGCGCATTCGGCGCCGAGTTTGATTCGCTGTCGGATATGGTTGCATTCGGCGTCGCGCCAGGGCTTGTCGCATTCACTTGGGCGCTTGCCGATTTGGGTAAGGCGGGGTGGGTCTTCGCGTTTATCTATGTTGCTGGCGCGGCGTTACGTCTGGCGCGTTTCAACACGCACATCGGCGATGAAGACAAGCGATACTTTACCGGGCTGGCTAGTCCTTCGGCTGCCGGTCTCGTCGCAGGTATGGTGTGGGCGCTCAGTGACTTCGGTGTGGATGGCGGGGATATCGCCTTGCTGGTGGGGCTGATTACTGCGCTGGCTGGGGTGCTGATGGTCAGCAACATCAAATACCACAGCTTCAAGGATCTTGATCTGAAGGGGCGGGTGCCATTTTTTGTCATCTTGCTGGTGGTGCTTGGCTTTGCGGTGGTCTCGACTGATCCGTCGCGGATCCTGTGGCTTATTTTCATTGCTTATACGGTATCGGGTCCGGTTTTCATGCTGTGGCGGCTGCGTAAACAGGGTGGTCCCGGTGCCAAGCCGGAATCGGGTGAATAGTGATGTGAAAAAACAGTTGACGCTAAATCTCACAGGCCTATAATGCGCGTCTCCCAAGTCAGGACGCTACAGAATAAGCGCTTAATAATCAATAAGTTAGCGACAATTTAGTGGTTGACAGGCTCGGGAGAAGGCGTAGAATGCGCCGCTCTGCGAAGGGCTGGATGGATCGGTTATTCGCGGTGATGAGGAAGCTCATCAAGGTTTACGGAAGGTGTTGACAGCGAGTTTGGCTCCTGTAGAATGCGCCTCCCTGGCACGGAGCAGCAGCGCTGTTCAGGCCACTCGGGCAACAAGTGAAGCAGCAAAAATACTTCACAAAATTGCTTGACGGATCAGAAGGTTAGCGTAGAATACGCGGCCTTGGTCAGGCGGAAACGCCGGCCGAATCGCTCTTTAACAATCTGAATCAAGTAATTCGTGTGGGTGCTTGCTGAATTGCTCGATGATCGCAAGATTATCAGCCAAGCAAGTTACTCTGTGAATTCATCGAGTTAATTTGTAAAAGCTGAGCCAAGTTTAGGGTTTTCTCAAAACCCAAGCAGTTTTTTAACTGAAGAGTTTGATCATGGCTCAGATTGAACGCTGGCGGCAGGCCTAACACATGCAAGTCGAGCGGTAGAGAGAAGCTTGCTTCTCTTGAGAGCGGCGGACGGGTGAGTAATACCTGGGAATCTGCCTGATAGTGGGGGATAACGTCCGGAAACGGGCGCTAATACCGCGTACGTCCTACGGGAGAAAGCAGGGGATCTTCGGACCTTGCGCTATCAGATGAGCCCAGGTCGGATTAGCTTGTTGGTGGGGTAATGGCTCACCAAGGCGACGATCCGTAACTGGTCTGAGAGGATGATCAGTCACACTGGAACTGAGACACGGTCCAGACTCCTACGGGAGGCAGCAGTGGGGAATATTGGACAATGGGCGCAAGCCTGATCCAGCCATGCCGCGTGTGTGAAGAAGGTCTTCGGATTGTAAAGCACTTTAAGTTGGGAGGAAGGGTTGTTGCCTAATACGTAGCAACTTTGACGTTACCAACAGAATAAGCACCGGCTAACTCTGTGCCAGCAGCCGCGGTAATACAGAGGGTGCAAGCGTTAATCGGAATTACTGGGCGTAAAGCGCGCGTAGGTGGTTCAGTAAGATGGGTGTGAAATCCCCGGGCTCAACCTGGGAACTGCTTTCATAACTGCTGAACTAGAGTACGGTAGAGGGTAGTGGAATTTCCTGTGTAGCGGTGAAATGCGTAGATATAGGAAGGAACACCAGTGGCGAAGGCGACTACCTGGACTGATACTGACACTGAGGTGCGAAAGCGTGGGGAGCAAACAGGATTAGATACCCTGGTAGTCCACGCCGTAAACGATGTCAACTAGCCGTTGGGAACCTTGAGTTCTTAGTGGCGCAGCTAACGCACTAAGTTGACCGCCTGGGGAGTACGGTCGCAAGATTAAAACTCAAATGAATTGACGGGGGCCCGCACAAGCGGTGGAGCATGTGGTTTAATTCGAAGCAACGCGAAGAACCTTACCTGGCCTTGACATGCTGAGAACTTTCCAGAGATGGATTGGTGCCTTCGGGAACTCAGACACAGGTGCTGCATGGCTGTCGTCAGCTCGTGTCGTGAGATGTTGGGTTAAGTCCCGTAACGAGCGCAACCCTTGTCCTTAGTTACCAGCACATAATGGTGGGCACTCTAAGGAGACTGCCGGTGACAAACCGGAGGAAGGTGGGGATGACGTCAAGTCATCATGGCCCTTACGGCCAGGGCTACACACGTGCTACAATGGGCGGTACAAAGGGTTGCCAAGCCGCGAGGTGGAGCTAATCCCGAAAAACCGTTCGTAGTCCGGATCGGAGTCTGCAACTCGACTCCGTGAAGTCGGAATCGCTAGTAATCGTGGATCAGAACGCCACGGTGAATACGTTCCCGGGCCTTGTACACACCGCCCGTCACACCATGGGAGTGGGTTGCACCAGAAGTAGCTAGTCTAACCTTCGGGAGGACGGTTACCACGGTGTGATTCATGACTGGGGTGAAGTCGTAACAAGGTAGCCGTAGGGGAACCTGCGGCTGGATCACCTCCTTAATCGATAGATCTCGACACTCTTCAAGCACTCACACGAATTACTTGATTCAAAAGAAAGGCGATTGGGTCTGTAGCTCAGTTGGTTAGAGCGCACCCCTGATAAGGGTGAGGTCGGCAGTTCGAATCTGCCCAGACCCACCAATTGTCGAGGTGCGACGGTTCTTAAAGGGGCCATAGCTCAGCTGGGAGAGCGCCTGCCTTGCACGCAGGAGGTCAGCGGTTCGATCCCGCTTGGCTCCACCAAGACAGACCGACGTACCGACGCAACAACAACGCCTTAGCTGGACCTAGAGTTCATACATGAATGATTGCCTCAGGGTAGATCATTGATGTCTGGTCTTTATACCAGCCGCTCTTTAAAAATTTGGGAAAGTGATAGAAGTAAGACAAGACATAGCACTGTGTTTCACTGCACAGGGTTATGGCTAAGGTAACTTGTAATCTCAACGCAAGTTCCGGATTGTCGTGAAATCATGTCGATATAACATGTGACTTCATCAGTCGCGCTGGCAACAGCACAGATTGTTTGGGGTTATATGGTCAAGTGAATAAGCGCATACGGTGGATGCCTTGGCAGTCAGAGGCGATGAAAGACGTTGTAGCCTGCGATAAGGTTCGGGGAGCTGGCAAACAAGCTATGATCCGGACATCTCTGAATGGGGAAACCCACCCAGCATAAGCTGGGTATCACACACTGAATACATAGGTGTGTGAGGCGAACCGGGGGAACTGAAACATCTAAGTACCCCGAGGAAAAGAAATCAACCGAGATTCCCCAAGTAGTGGCGAGCGAACGGGGAGCAGCCCTTAAGCAGTTTAGAGTTTAGTGGAACGCCCTGGAAATGGCGGCCGTAGTGGGTGATAGCCCCGTACACGAAAGGCTCTTAGCTGTGAAATCGAGTAGGACGGCGCACGTGAAACGTTGTCTGAACATGGGGGGACCATCCTCCAAGGCTAAATACTCCTGACTGACCGATAGTGAACCAGTACCGTGAGGGAAAGGCGAAAAGAACCCCTGTGAGGGGAGTGAAATAGAACCTGAAACCGTATGCGTACAAGCAGTGGGAGCGGACTTGTTCCGTGACTGCGTACCTTTTGTATAATGGGTCAGCGACTTATATTCTGTGGCGAGCTTAACCGTATAGGGGAGGCGTAGGGAAACCGAGTCTTAATAGGGCGAACAGTCGCAGGGTATAGACCCGAAACCGGGCGATCTATCCATGGGCAGGTTGAAGGTGCCGTAACAGGCACTGGAGGACCGAACCGACTACCGTTGAAAAGTTAGCGGATGACTTGTGGATAGGAGTGAAAGGCTAATCAAGCTCGGAGATAGCTGGTTCTCCTCGAAAGCTATTTAGGTAGCGCCTCGTGTATCACCACTGGGGGTAGAGCACTGTTTGGGCTAGGGGGTCATCCCGACTTACCAACCCCATGCAAACTCCGAATACCAGTGAGTGCGAGCACGGGAGACACACGGCGGGTGCTAACGTCCGTCGTGAAAAGGGAAACAACCCAGACCGTCAGCTAAGGTCCCAAAGTTATGGTTAAGTGGGAAACGATGTGGGAAGGCTTAGACAGCTAGGAGGTTGGCTTAGAAGCAGCCATCCTTTAAAGAAAGCGTAATAGCTCACTAGTCGAGTCGGCCTGCGCGGAAGATGTAACGGGGCTCAAACCATACACCGAAGCTACGGGTGCATCTTAGGATGTGCGGTAGAGGAGCGTTCTGTAAGCCTGTGAAGGTCAATTGAGAAGTTGGCTGGAGGTATCAGAAGTGCGAATGCTGACATGAGTAACGACAATGGGAGTGAAAAACTCCCACGCCGGAAGACCAAGGGTTCCTGCGCAACGTTAATCGACGCAGGGTGAGTCGACCCCTAAGGCGAGGCCGAAAGGCGTAGTCGATGGGAAACGGGTTAATATTCCCGTACTTCTAGTTACTGCGATGGGGGGACGGAGAAGGCTAGGCCAGCAAGGCGTTGGTTGTCCTTGTTTAAGGCGGTAGGCTGGGATCTTAGGTAAATCCGGGATCCTAAGGCCGAGAACCGATGACGAGCTTTCTTTTAAGAAAGCGAAGTGGTTGATGCCATGCTTCCAGGAAAAGCCTCTAAGCTTCAGGTAACTAGGAATCGTACCCCAAACCGACACAGGTGGTCAGGTAGAGAATACCAAGGCGCTTGAGAGAACTCGGGTGAAGGAACTAGGCAAAATGGCACCGTAACTTCGGGAGAAGGTGCGCCGGCTAGGGTGAAGGATTTACTCCGTAAGCTCTGGCTGGTCGAAGATACCAGGCCGCTGCAACTGTTTATTAAAAACACAGCACTCTGCAAACACGAAAGTGGACGTATAGGGTGTGACGCCTGCCCGGTGCCGGAAGGTTAATTGATGGGGTTAGCTTCGGCGAAGCTCTTGATCGAAGCCCCGGTAAACGGCGGCCGTAACTATAACGGTCCTAAGGTAGCGAAATTCCTTGTCGGGTAAGTTCCGACCTGCACGAATGGCGTAATGATGGCGGCGCTGTCTCCACCCGAGACTCAGTGAAATTGAAATCGCTGTGAAGATGCAGTGTATCCGCGGCTAGACGGAAAGACCCCGTGAACCTTTACTATAGCTTTGCACTGGACTTTGAATTTGCTTGTGTAGGATAGGTGGGAGGCTTTGAAGCGTGGACGCCAGTTCGCGTGGAGCCAACCTTGAAATACCACCCTGGCAACTTTGAGGTTCTAACTCTGGTCCGTTATCCGGATCGAGGACAGTGTATGGTGGGTAGTTTGACTGGGGCGGTCTCCTCCCAAAGAGTAACGGAGGAGTACGAAGGTGCGCTCAGCACGGTCGGAAATCGTGCGTAGAGTATAAAGGCAAAAGCGCGCTTGACTGCGAGACCAACACGTCGAGCAGGTACGAAAGTAGGTCTTAGTGATCCGGTGGTTCTGTATGGAAGGGCCATCGCTCAACGGATAAAAGGTACTCCGGGGATAACAGGCTGATACCGCCCAAGAGTTCATATCGACGGCGGTGTTTGGCACCTCGATGTCGGCTCATCACATCCTGGGGCTGAAGCCGGTCCCAAGGGTATGGCTGTTCGCCATTTAAAGTGGTACGCGAGCTGGGTTTAGAACGTCGTGAGACAGTTCGGTCCCTATCTGCCGTGGACGTTTGAGATTTGAGAGGGGCTGCTCCTAGTACGAGAGGACCGGAGTGGACGAACCTCTGGTGTTCCGGTTGTCACGCCAGTGGCATTGCCGGGTAGCTACGTTCGGAAGAGATAACCGCTGAAAGCATCTAAGCGGGAAACTTGCCTCAAGATGAGATCTCACCGGGAGCTTAACTCCCCTGAAGGGCCGTCGAAGACTACGACGTTGATAGGCTGGGTGTGTAAGCGTTGCAAGGCGTTGAGCTAACCAGTACTAATTGCCCGTGTGGCTTGACCATATAACACCCAAGCAATTTAACGTGTTATACAAGACACCGATTGAACGACAGTCTGGAACTGCAGAGATGACAGTTACCCCCTTGTCCGAGCTTCTATCACGCTCCCAACCCTTTGCGCCGTGTGGACTAAACACCGCACAGCAACGAATTGCTTGACGACCATAGAGCATTGGAACCACCTGATCCCATCCCGAACTCAGAAGTGAAACGATGCATCGCCGATGGTAGTGTGGGGTCTCCCCATGTGAGAGTAGGTCATCGTCAAGCGCTTATACCGAGAACACCCCGACCTGGAAACAGGTCGGGGTGTTCTTTTATGCGCCCAAAAATCCATCCGTAGCGAATCTCCCTGCGCCTCTGCAAAGTGGGATAGTCCGCGCCGCTGCTGGTTCTTCGGTTTTAGGATGTACCATTTACAGAACGAGACACGCCTATCGGACCCAGGCGCCGGTTTTACCTCGTGCTTGAGGCGGGGTTAACGGTTCGGTCCGCAGCGACCCCGGTTTTCCAGTTGCCAGACGGTTATTCGTCGCAAGGCGCTGCCGGCATCCTATGCGGTATACTTCCAAGCTAATTTTCCACTGACGCGGCCCATGTTCGGGCCGGGCTTGATACTGAGGAGACCGCCATGAACCAGGACCGCGTTGTTATTTTTGATACTACTCTTCGTGACGGTGAGCAGAGCCCCGGCGCATCGATGACTGGCGAGGAAAAGCTGCGAATCGCCAAGGCGCTGGAAAAGCTCAAGGTCGATGTAATCGAAGCAGGCTTCGCCATAGCCAGTCCCGGCGACTTCGCAGCGGTTAAGACAATAGCGGACAACATCAAGGACAGTACGGTTTGTAGTCTTGCTCGTGCAGTGGAAGCTGATATCGAACGGGCTGCTGAGGCGCTTGCTGGGGCAAACTCGGGACGGATTCATACTTTTATAGCGACCAGCCCGATACACATGCAGCATAAGCTGCGTCTGGCTCCCGACCAGGTGCTTGAGCAGGCAGTGCACGCCGTTAAGTACGCCCGTAATCTCTGCAATGACGTCGAGTTTTCTTGCGAAGACGCAGGTCGATCCGAAATCGATTTTCTGTGCCGGATCATCGAAGCGGCCATCAATGCCGGTGCACGCACCATCAATATTCCGGATACCGTTGGGTATTCCATTCCACATCAGTTTGGCGAGACGATCCGCCAGATCATCGAACGGGTGCCCAATTCCGATCAAGCCATCTTTTCCGTGCATTGTCACAATGACTTGGGCCTGGCGGTCGCTAACTCACTCGCGGCAGTATGCGCAGGTGCCAGACAGGTGGAATGTACGATCAATGGGCTTGGCGAACGTGCTGGTAATGCCGCGCTTGAAGAAATCGTGATGGCGATCAAAACGCGTCAAGACATTCTCGGTGTACAGACCAGCATCGTTACTGAAAACATCCTCAGTACTTCGCGTCTGGTATCCGGGATTACCGGTTTCCCGGTTCAACCAAACAAGGCGATCGTGGGCGCCAATGCCTTTGCCCATGAATCGGGAATTCATCAGGACGGCGTCATCAAGCATCGGGAAACCTATGAGATTATGAGCGCCCAGTCCGTCGGTTGGCATACCAACCGCTTGTCGCTGGGAAAGCTTTCGGGGCGGAATGCGTTCCGTAGCCGTCTGGATGAGTTGGGGATCCAATTACCAGGTGAAGCTGAGCTGAACGCTGCGTTTAGTCGCTTCAAGGAATTAGCAGACAAGAAGCACGAAATCTTTGATGAAGACCTGCAAGCGCTGGTCTCGGATACGCTTACCGAAGCGGTCGAACACATCAAGCTGGTTTCTCTGGATGTCGCGTCACGCACGGGTGAGACGCCCCTGGCCCGGGTAGCGGTGAATGTCGACGGGGTAGAGCGGGAGGCGCAGTCAGAGGGCTCGGGCCCGGTGGATGCTACATTCAAGGCCATCGAGCAAATCATCCAATCCAACGCGACGTTGCAGCTTTATTCTGTCAACGCCATCACCCAGGGCACCGATTCCCAAGGGGAGGTGACGGTCAGGTTGGAGCGGGCAGGCCGTATCGTCAATGGCAACGGCGCGGATACCGATATTGTGATCGCCTCGGCCAAAGCCTATATCAATGCGCTTAATCTGATCCAGGCCGGTGCACTCAAGGCGCACCCGCAAGCGGCTGGCGTTTAATGCTTGAGCAAACGCGACTGTCCTATCTGGAGGCCATGGGGGTAGCCAATTGGGTGCCCCGTGACGTGTTGCCCAACGCAGCGCAACGTGCCCCCGCCGATATACCCAACCCTCCAAAACAGCGTGCCCCGGAGCGTATAGACGTAGAGCAAACAATAACCTCAGCTGCTTCCAACTCTGAGATCGAGCACCAGCCTGTCAGGAAGCGGGTTCCCATCCCGGTCCCGCGTCCCGGTAGTTCAGCGAAAGCGCCAGTAGTCGAGGCACCCGTTTCTGCACCTGTTTCGCTTGAACAAACTGCCCCTGCAGCGCCCGTGCGTCCATTCTATATGCAGCTTTGGTTGGCTGGCCCCTGTGCATTGTTGATCGAAACTGAAGAGCCAGGACTGGAAAGCGCCTCTGCTTCGTTCCGGCTACTCAATGAAATCCTGCGAGCGGCTCAATTGCCGACGCCAGCCCGGCTTTATGCTGACTTTCATTGGCCTTTGACCCGTAACCGGCAGCTGGATAACAGTGCCGTGGCCGCCAGTCAGGGGCTACAGGCATTCATGCAAGCACGCCTGGAAGCTCAACAGATCAGCTCCATCGGTTGTTTCGGCACTCACACTGTCTTGCTTAGTGACCCCGATGCGGAGTCCATCGCAGCGTTGGCCGGGCGGGTCGAATCGATTGAGCAGCTCCCACCGGCATGGTTTGTGCCCTCGCTGGAAGATCTGATGACCGCGCCCGAGGAAAAACGCAAGCTCTGGCATTTTCTTAAACGTATAAGGTCGCATTGGACGCTAGTGAATGACTGATCTGTATTTCCGCCCGATGGGCGAGGTCGATGTCGAGACAGTGCTGGAAATCGAATGTTCTGCTTTTTCGCACCCTTGGACGCGTGGCATTTTCCTCGATTGTATTCGTTCCGGTTATGAGTGCTGGGTGTTTTTCGAGGGCGACAAGCAAATAGGCCACGGCGTATTGTCAGCCGCAGCGCAGGAATCTCATCTGCTCAATCTGACTGTCCGCCCGGACCGCCAGGGCCGGGGTTACGGCTTGCAAATGCTCGAGCATCTGATGGAGAGCGCAAAACTCCGTGACGCCGAGGTCACGTTCCTCGAGGTTCGAGAATCAAACCTTTCAGCGATTCGCTTATATGAGCGCTCCGGCTTTAACGAGATCGGCCGGCGCCGCGGCTATTATCCTGCAGCGCAGGGGAGGGAGGATGCTCTGGTGATGGCCTTCTCTCTATTGGATTAATCTCGTCACGTCAGTCGGTTTGAATGGCCGACACTGCACGTTGCTCCCAAACGATCTCAACAGGTGAATGCATGCACGACCTTACACAGCTGTTCGAAAACAACCGTGAATGGGCCGAATCCATCAAACAGGAGGATCCGGATTTTTTCGCCAAGCTGGCCGGTCAGCAGGCGCCGGAGTTTCTTTGGATTGGCTGTGCAGATTCCCGCGTACCTGCTAACGAGATCGTCGGCTTGCTTCCGGGTGAGTTATTTGTCCATCGCAACATTGCCAACGTCGTGCTACATACGGATCTGAACTGTCTTTCGGTGATGCAATTTGCCGTGGATGTGCTCAAGATCAAACACATCATCGTGACCGGTCACTACGGGTGTGGTGGCGTTAAGGCGGCGATGAGCAACAGACAGCTGGGCCTGAGCGACGGCTGGCTCAGATCGATTCGCGACCTGTATTTCGAACAACGTGAACGGTTACGGCTGATTGAGGACGAAGAGACGCGTCTGGATCGAATGTGTGAAATGAACGTCATCCGCCAGGTAGCCAACGCCAGCCATACCAGTATCGTTCAGAACGCCTGGCACCGCGGCCAGCCGCTGGCGGTCCACGGCTTCATTTACGGTATCAAGAATGGTCATCTGAAAAATCTCGACGTCACCGTGACTGGGCCGGAGCAAATTCCCGAGCAATACCGCCTTAGCCCACCCTGATGCGCAACGAGCGATACTGGGCGGTAGTCGGACTGGTGGTTTGCACGCTGGCCTGGGCAGGAAATGCGCTGGTGGCCCGTGCGACGGCGGGTGACTTACCGCCCATAGGCTTGTCATTCTGGCGATGGACCACCGCGATGGGGCTATTGCTGCCCTTCACCGTTCGCGGCTTGTGGCAGTACCGCGACGTATTGCTCGCACGATGGCGCCACGTTGTCGTGCTTGCGGCCTTGAGTATCTCTTCCTACAACACCTTGCTCTATCAGGCAGCGCAGAGCACCACTGCAATCAATCTGACGCTGGTTAATACGGGTTTGCCTGTTGCTGCCTTCGTCTGGTCTGTGTTGCTGCTGCGCATTTGGCCGAGCAGGTTGACGCTGCTTGGCACGCTGCTGTCTTTCTTCGGTCTGCTGATCATCCTCAGTACCGGGCAGCCTGAACGGCTACTGTCGCTGGAGTTCAATAAGGGCGACCTGATCATGGTCCTGGCGGTTTTATGCTGGGGGCTCTATTCGGTCTTGCTGCGGCATTGGATGTTGCCGGTGCCCGGACTGGTCCAGCTGGCTGCGCTGCTGATATGTGGCGTGCCGATCCTGTTGCCGTTTTATCTGTGGGAATACAGTACTACCGGCGCGATGCCGGTGACTGCGCAGGCTATGGGCGCAGTCGGTTATACGGCGGTCTTCGCGTCCTTGCTCGCCTATTGGGCGTGGAACAATGGCGTGAGAGTGCTGGGGCCGGCCACAGCATCACTGTTCAGTTATCTGATGCCGGTATTTGCGGCCATGCTGAGCGTGCTGATTCTGGATGAGCAGTTGCGATGGTTCCACTTTGCCGGCGGAACACTGACCTTCCTTGGCCTGGTTCTGGCTACGCGACCGGGGCACGCGCGGTAATCCGAACGGCCCGCTGCGGTCATTATTAACTGATGCTCATCAGGCTCGCATTGCCTCCGGCCGCTGCAGTGTTGATGCTCAATGATCTTTCTATATAAAGGCGTTCAAGCAATATATCTCGCTCCCCCTGCGCATGACCCTGAACGCCGACAATCGGCCCGCTGCGTTGAGCCAGTATTTTGCAGATTTCGCACAACTGATCGGAGTCGCCATGATGCAGAACGGCTTCGAACTCAGTGTCTTCATCCTCCCAGTTTGCAGTCCTGTCGATACGGGCCTGTACCGGAGTGGGGAGACGTGAAAGCAGGGTCTGGGTAACTTCGTCTTCAGGCCAGACCGCCATGCAGCCAACAGAAAGCAGCGCAGCCAATTGGATCAGGCGATCCTGCTCTGCGTCCGCCAGGCACAGTACGCGTTCTCGCGGCAATATTGTGTAGGTATTGCGCTCACCCGTCGGGCCTGGCAACACGCGCGTCAATCCACTCTGTGACAGAGCCGCAAATGCAGCGCAAGCGTCCGCTAACGCTGGATTGCGCTGCTCGTCGGCCCAGGCTCGTAGTGCTTGAGCCGGAACGTCTATGCGCTCGGCCAGGCGCTCACGCATGCGAGTCTCGGTTTCGCTTTCGCTCCCCATGCGCTCGAAGGTGGGCGTTGCGCCTTGAGCTGGGTAGCTGGATAACAAGCGATACATATACAGCGGGCCGCCGGCCTTGGGGCCGGTGCCAGAGAGCCCCTCGCCACCGAAGGGCTGCACGCCCACTACTGCACCGACCATATTGCGGTTGACGTACAGATTGCCGACACGGGCCCTGTTTACTACCCGCTCGATGGTCTCGTCTATGCGCGTATGTACACCAAGCGTCAGCCCGTAGCCGGTGTGATTGATCTGGTCCAGCAGGTCCGGCAGGTCTTCGCGTCTATATCGGAGCACATGTAATACCGGGCCGAACACCTCACGCTGGAGTTCTGCCAGGCTTTCGATTTCGATCAACGTCGGAAGTACGTAGGTCCCCCGGTTCAAAGCGTCTGGCTCATGGCGTCCAGCTTGTACGACGCGAAGCCCCTTCTCGCGCATCTCGGTGATATGACGTTCGATTGTAGCCCTTGCCTCGGCGTCGATCACCGGGCCCACATCGGTAGCGAGGTTGCCGGGGTCGCCGACACTATATCCGGCGAACGTGCCCTCCAGCATCCACAGCAGACGCTCGGCTACGTCTTCCTGTACGCAGAGCACGCGCAGGGCGGAGCAGCGTTGCCCGGCGCTGTCGAAGGCGGACTCGACCACATCAGCTACAACCTGTTCGGTCAGGGCAGACGAATCGACGATCATGGCGTTCTGGCCGCCTGTCTCGGCTATCAAGGGAATCGGGCGCCCCTGTACATCCAGACGGCCGGCCAGCGTTCGCGAGATGATGCTTGCGACCTCGGTTGAGCCGGTAAACATCACCCCCCTGATTCGCTCGTCACTTACTAGCACGTTACCCAATGCCGCGCCGTCACCCGGAAGCAGCTGAACCGCGCCTTCGGGTACCCCAGCATCCAGCAGGAATCGAATAGCCTGTGCAGCGACAAGCGGCGTCTGTTCAGCCGGCTTGGCAATCACTGTGTTTCCGGCGGCCAGCGCAGCCACCACCTGGCCAGTAAAGATCGCCAGCGGGAAATTCCACGGGCTGATGCATAGCACTGTACCCAGTGGACGGTGGGTATCGTTGTTGAAGTCTTCACGGGCTATGCGTGCATAGAAGCGTATAAAGTCGACCGCCTCGCGCACTTCGGCGATACCATTGGAAAAGGTTTTTCCGGCTTCGCGCGCCAGTAGGCCGAGCAGGGGCTCGATGTGCGACTCCATCACATCAGCGGCTCGCTCGAGGATGGCGGCACGTTCCGCCGCCGGTGTCGCTTGCCATATGGGCGCTGCGATCTGTGCGGCCTGCAGGGCATCGCGTGCCTCCTGCTCGGAAGCGTTGCGTACCTGGCCCACGCAGTCGCGCAGGTCAGCCGGATTGCGTACGTCTTCCCCGTTCCCTTTCGCAACAGGGCAGCCAAGCATGGGCTGGGCGCGCCATTGTTGCTGGGTGCTGGCGAGTAGCGCGCTGGAAAGCGAGGCGAGACGCTGCTCGTTGGACAGATCTATGCCGCTGGAATTGGCGCGCCCTTTTCCATACAGATCGCGTGGAAGAGGGATCCGCGGGTGCGGCAGGCCCAGTGCGCCTTCGTCGGCAGCAGCCTGTTGCACGGTAGCGACAGGATCTTCGACCAGTTCGCCGATGGAGACTGAGCGATCAGCAATGCGATTGACGAAGGACGTGTTGGCGCCATTCTCCAGAAGCCGGCGCACGAGGTAGGCGAGCAGAGTTTCGTGGGTGCCCACCGGGGCGTAAATGCGGCACGGGCGATTCAGTTTGCCCTCTGTGGTCTTGCCGACCACCTGATCGTACAGCGGCTCGCCCATACCGTGCAGACATTGGAACTCGTACTGGCCGGGATAATAGTTCTGTCCGGCCAGATGGTAGATCGTCGCCAGCGAATGCGCATTGTGTGTCGCAAACTGGGGATATACCGCGTCCGGCGCTGCCAGCAGTTTGCGGGCACAGGCTATATAGGAAACGTCGGTGTACATTTTGCGGGTGAACACCGGGTATCCCTCAAGCCCTTCAAGCTGGGCGAGCTTTATTTCGGTGTCCCAGTAGGCGCCCTTTACCAGGCGAATCATCAGGCGATGGCTGCTGCGACGCGCCAGGTCGATAAGGAAATCGATCACGTACGGGCAGCGCTTCTGGTAAGCCTGAATAACGAACCCGATCCCATTCCAACCACGCAGCTCCGGGTCAAAGCACAGCCGTTCGAGAAGGTCGAGGGATAGCTCCAGGCGGTCGGCTTCCTCGGCGTCGATATTGATGCCGATGTCGTATTGTCGACCCAGCCGTACCAGCTCGAGTAAGCGAGGATAGAGCTCGTCGATTACCAGATCATATTGCGCACGGCTGTAACGTGGGTGCAGGGCGGATAGCTTTATGGAAATGCCGGGCCCTTCGTAGATACCGCGGCCATTTGAGGCTTTGCCAATGGCGTGAATGGCTTGTTCGTAGGAGCTCATATAGGTGCGAGCGTCCCCTTCAGTCATCGCCGCCTCGCCGAGCATGTCGTAGGAATAGCGGAAGCCCTGCTTTTCCAGTCTGGATGCATTGGCCAGTGCCTCGCCAATGGTTTCGCCGGTCACAAACTGTTCGCCCATCATGCGCATGGCCATGTCCACAGCCTTGCGGATAACCGGTTCGCCACTCTTGCCGATGATGCGATTGAGGGACCGCGTCATGCCTGCTTCGTTATGCGTCGACACCAGTCGCCCAGTAACCAGAAGCCCCCAGGAAGCTGCGTTGACGAACATCGAGGGGCTGTGTCCCAGATGCTGTTGCCAGTTGCCGTTGCTGATCTTGTCGCGAATCAGCGCGTCGCGGGTGCCCTTGTCCGGAATGCGCAGCAAGGCCTCGGCCAGGCACATCAGCGCAACCCCTTCCTGGGAGGATAGCGAGAACTCCTGGAGCAGGCCCTGCACCAGTCCGGCTCGGCCGCTGGCGCCCTTGCGCGCCCGCAGCTGCTCGGCGAGCCGATAAGCCAGCTCGTGGCTGGATCTGGCGAGCTGTTCCGGGACGCGGGCCTGCTCCAGTAACAGCGGCACAATTTCCGGCTCTGGCCGGCGATAGGCTGCCGTGATGGCTGCGCGGAGCACCGTTTGCGGCAGAATGCTCTGGGCAAATTCAAGAAACGGCTGAAAAGAGTGTTCCGCCAGTTCATTGATGGCGCCGCTATCGCCAGGTTCTATGCGCTGAGCCAGGGCCGCCAGCTCGGGCATTTCGACGCCACGTTCCAGGGTCTCCAGATAGCTGAATATCGCCTGCTTGATGAGCCAGTGCGGCGTGCGATCGAGGCGTGCAGCTGCGTCCTTCAAGCGGTTACGGGTAGCTTCGTCCAGCTTTACGCCGAGTGTGGTGTTGGCCATACGCTTATGCTCCGTTAACCGACTCCAGGCAAGCAGTCAGTATTGGTCAAAAATGCACGCTAAGCCAAAGGTGCAACCGGGTGCAACCTGTATCAGGCGAGTGAAGTGTTCGCTTTGGACTAATGGCCGCTGCGCGCATGCGTGGTCGAACCAGCGGCACCGTTAACGCAATTAGCAGAGATAGTTGGTTATGGCGGAGGCACGGGCATGCAGAGCGAGGAGGGCGCGGACAAGGTTGACGGAAGGAAGGAGTCAGCGAGACGTTATTTCCAGCGCAATAAAAAAGGGCCTAGCCGAAGCTAAGCCCTTGAATAGGTTGGTGGCTACACCTGGACTTGAACCAGGGACCCCAGCATTATGAATGCTGTGCTCTAACCAACTGAGCTATGTAGCCATCCGAGGCGCGCATTATTCCCATCTGCGAAAATATTGTCAAGGGCAGGAGCGTGTCGTTCCTTAAAATTTTCAATCGCTTAGCCAGGTTCGCAGCGGGTGCGAAGCGCACGCCGCTGCGCACACCTGTTAGCCCAGTTCGGGTTGGGCTTCTCGCACCTGCACATCCGGTAGGGTGCCGCCTATAAATTCCACGCTGCGACGCGGGAACGCAAAATCCACCTCCATGTCTTCCAGGCCCTTCATGATGCCCAGGTTGATTTCCTGCTGGATGTCCATGTACTCGTTGTAATCGGCGGTTTGCACGATATGCACGACTTCAAAGTTGAGTTTGCTTTCTCCGAAGGCAGAAAAATGAGCCCGGTCAAATTTGGTCTTGTCGACACGTTCGATTACCCGGCGAACCATTTGTCCGACCTCACGCACTTTTTCTGACGGGGTCCGGTAACTGATGCCGAAGCCAAAAACGATCCGCCGGGTCTGCATGCGTTTGTAGTTGTGCAGAGTTTGCGAGAGGAGGTCGGCGTTCGCGCAGACGATCTGTTCACCGCTGAGGCTGCGGATCCGGGTTGTCTTGAGTCCGATATGTTCGATGTTGCCGGCGACTTCTCCGAACACCACGAAATCACCAATTTCGAAGGGTTTGTCGATGCCGATGGATAAAGAGGCAAACACATCGCTGAGGAGGGTTTGTACGGCTAACGCAATGGCAATGCCGCCCACCCCAAGGCTGGCGACCATGGCGGTGATATCCACGCCCAGGTTAGCCAGAATTGAAAGCAGCATCATCGTCCAGACTACGATACGTATCATGATGCCGATGATGGTTGTGGTCACCGGGTTACGCGTCTTGCCGTCCCGCGTGAGACTGTCCGTCCAGAGCCGTACTGCCATATCCAGCCAGAGGGCTATCTGAAAGGCGAGGGCAATAAACCAGCCATGGGACATGGCTTCTTCCCACCGGGGGGAAAGCTCCACCGCCTTGAGGCCGATCAGTAGCGAGAATGCGAGGATGAGGAGTCGGCTGGTATTGCGTAATAACTGCGCGACAAAGAAGTAGCTCCTCGCGCGTCGGTGCTTGGCCAGCCCGTCCAGTCGCCGACTGACTATGCCCAGTACCGCACTCAACAGGATGTAACTGCCGATGGTGATGCCACAGAGGATTATCAGATCGAACAGCAACGAATTAGTCCAGAAAGCTTCCCAATTCATACCTCGAATTCTCCCGAAACGTAGGAAAGGCGATATGGATTCTGGCGGTGTTGTGCTGGATAAGTTCCTTCCCCGCTGACCTCGGCAGCGGCAGCCATTAGTTTGCGGGCAAGAAAAAGCCGCCCGGAGGCGGCTTCGCAAGGCCTGATCTAAGATTCAGGATGGATTAGACGTTGAAGCGGAAGTGCATAACGTCGCCGTCCTTGACGATGTACTCCTTGCCTTCCAGGCGCCATTTGCCCGCTTCCTTGGCGCCGGCTTCGCCGTTGTATTTGATGAAGTCCTCGTAGGCGATGACTTCGGCACGAATGAAGCCTTTCTCGAAGTCGGTGTGAATGACTGCGGCAGCCTGAGGCGCGGTCGCCCCTACCTTGACTGTCCAGGCACGCACTTCCTTCACGCCGGCGGTGAAGTAGGTTTGCAGGTTCAATAATTCGTAGCCGGCACGGATCACGCGGTTCAGCCCGGGCTCTTCCATGCCGATGGCTTCGAGGAACATGTCCTTCTCTTCGCCGTCGTCAAGCTCAGCAATCTCGGCTTCGATCTTGTTGCAGACCGGCACGACGAGCGCGCCTTCTGCTTCCGCGATGCCGCGTACAACGTCCAGGTGCGGATTGTTCTCGAAGCCGTCTTCGGCCACGTTGGCAATGTACATCACGGGTTTGCTGGTCAGCAGATGAAGGCTCTTGATCAGTTTCTTTTCGTCATCGGCCAGATCGCTCAATAGCGAACGTGCAGGTTTGCCCTCAGAAAAATGCGGGATCAGCTTCTCGATCAAGGCCTTCAGCGCCACCGCTTCCTTGTCGCCCCCTTTAGCGTTGCGGGTAACGCGCTGCAGTTGCTTCTCGCAGCTGTCGAGGTCGGCAAAAATCAATTCCAGATCGATGATCTCGATGTCTCGCTTGGGATCGACTGTATTAGAAACGTGGATGACGTTCTCGTCTTCGAAGCAGCGCACAACGTGGGCGATGGCATCGGTCTCGCGAATATTGGCGAGAAACTGGTTGCCCAGGCCTTCGCCCTTCGATGCGCCTTCAACCAGGCCGGCGATATCGACGAACTCCATGGTGGTAGCCAGGGTCTTTTGCGGCTTGACGATGGCCGCCAGGGCGTCCAGGCGCGGATCGGGCATGGGCACGATGCCGCTGTTCGGCTCAATGGTGCAGAAGGGAAAGTTTTCAGCACCGATGCCGGCTTTGGTCAAGGCATTGAACAGAGTGGATTTGCCTACGTTAGGCAAGCCGACAATCCCGCAATTGAAACCCATACTGGTGTCCTCTGCCGCGTTCGCGGCGGATAAGTGATTCAGGCTTTGAAGCTGTGGAGGCGGCGGATGACCGCCGTCCAGTCACCGGCCAGCATACCGGGAAGTTCACGTACGGCTTCGTCGATGCAGGCGTCGAGCAGATCCTGCTCGGCGCGCGGCGCGCGACCCAGTACGAATCCGGTAACCTGAGAACTGTGACCGGGATGGCCGATCCCCAGGCGCAGGCGGTGAAAGGTATTTTGACTGCCCAGGCTGGCGATAATGTCGCGTAGCCCGTTGTGTCCGCCGTGTCCGCCACCCTGTTTGCATTTGACCACGCCGGGGGGAAGGTCCAGCTCATCATGAGCGACCAGAATTTCTTCCGGGGCGATGCGATAGAAGCCAGCGAGTGCGGCAACGGCCTGACCACTGCGGTTCATGAAGGTGGTGGGGATTAACAGACGAACATCCTGACCGGAAAGGGTGAAGCGGCCGGTCAGGCCGAAAAACTTGCTCTCGTGGCGCAGCGTAGCGTTATGCCGGTCCGCGAGTCGCTCAACAAAAAGGGCGCCGGCGTTGTGGCGGGTCAGTTCATATTCAGGTCCGGGATTTCCCAGACCGACCATCAACTTGATTCCCTGCGTCACAACGGGCGCCCTCCAGAAGACTCAGCAGCGATTATTCCGCTGACTCTTCGCCTTCTTCAGAAGCTTGGTCATCTTCAGCGGCAACGCGCGGAGCCATGACGTTTACAACCGGCAGGTCGTGATCAGCACCCAGCGCCAGGCTGGGGATGGTTACGCCTTTAGGCAGCTTCAGGTCGGACAGGTGAATCACTTCGCCAAGCTTGAGGTCGATCAGATCGACTTCGATCGCTTCTGGCAGATCCTTCGGCAGACAGGTGATTTCGATTTCAGGCAGGTTGCGGAAAATCATGCCGCCTTCCTGCTTGACGCCGAAACAGGTGTCTTCGTTGAGGAAGTGCAGGGGAACCTGAACGTTTACCTTGTGACCAGCAACTACGCGCAGAAAGTCAACGTGCATGATGCGGGGCTTGGAAGGGTGACGCTGTACGGCCTTGAGCAGAACGTCTTCTTTCTTACCATCAACATCCAGAGAGATGATGTGCGAGTAGAAGGCTTCGCTTTCGAGCGCCTTGTTCAGCTGGCGTGTTTCCAGCGAAATGCTCTGCGGGGCTTTGTTGCCACCGTAAACAATGGCAGGTACCAGGTCAGCGATACGACGCAGGCGGCGGCTCGCACCTTTCCCCAGATCGTTACGCTCTTTCGCATTCAGTGTGAAGTCGACCATATGTAGTCTCCTTGCTAAGCACCCGGGCGTTTGCGACCAACGCGTCGGATGAATGATGAAAACCCGGCCGAAATGGCCGGGCTGTTTGTATCAGTACCTGTTCCTTAGCGGAACATTGCGCTGATGGATTCTTCGTTGCTGATGCGACGCATCGCTTCGGCAATAATCGGTGCCATGTCCAGCTGGCGGATGCGGTCGCAGCTTTCAGCGGCAGCAGTCAGCGGGATGGTGTTGGTCACGACGAGCTCGTCGAGCATGGAGCCGTTGATATTCTCGATCGCCTTGCCCGAGAGGATCGGATGCGTGCAATAAGCCGATACGCGGGTAGCGCCAAAGTCTTTCAGAGCCTTGGCTGCGTGGCACAAAGTGCCAGCGGTATCGACCATATCGTCAACCAGGATGCAGTTGCGGTTTTCTACATCACCGATGATATGCATGACTTCGGACTGGTTGGCCTTGGGGCGACGCTTGTCGATGATCGCCAGATCCACGCCGAGCGACTTCGCAACGGCCCGCGCCCGGACCACACCGCCAATGTCCGGAGACACGATCAGCAGGTTGTCCATGCGCTGATCCTGGATGTCGTCGATCAGTACCGGGGAACCGTAGATATTATCCACCGGGATATCGAAGAAACCCTGAATCTGGTCAGCATGCAGGTCAACGGTGAGAACGCGGTTAACGCCGACCACGTCGAGCATGTCGGCGACGACCTTAGCGCTGATTGGCACGCGGGCAGAGCGGGGGCGACGATCCTGGCGGGCATAACCGAAGTAGGGGATAACGGCCGTGATGCGCGAAGCAGAGGAGCGGCGCAGGGCGTCAGCCATGACCACCAGCTCCATCAGGTTGTCGTTTGTCGGCGCGCATGTCGGCTGGATCATGAAGACATCCTTGCCGCGAACATTCTCGTTGAGTTCAACACTGACTTCGCCATCGCTGAAGCGGCTGACGGATGCATCACCAAGGGGGATATGCAATTGACGCACGACGCGTCGTGCCAGATCGGGGTTGGCGTTCCCCGTGAAAACCATCATCTTGGACACGCTGCAATACCTTTCTGGGTAGTGGTCGTTGCGAATGAGCCGGTATACCGACAACGGGCTAGAGTGCCTGGTCGGTGAGATCGACTCAAGATGTAATGATTGCTGCCGGGAAAATGGCAGGGGCGGCTGGATTCGAACCAACGCATGGCAGGATCAAAACCTGCTGCCTTACCGCTTGGCTACGCCCCTGTAACTGTCCGGATGCAAAGGTTGCATCCTTCTTACGCCGCTTTGTAAAGCAACTGGTGTAACGGTGATCTGTTACATCCCTTTGCAACAAAGGTTTGCAGTGTGGCTGGCAACCGGGCGCGAACTTTATCAGCTTCGCGTCTATTTGGGAAGGCCCCAAATAAGCAACTGCCAGATCCGGTCATCTTAGCTTCACAATAATTGTTTAGCAAGATCAACGCGTTACGTATTTCAGGATAACGCGCTTCAACAACAGGCAGTAGGTCGTTTCGACCTCCGTGCCTCCGGAAGGCCGCTAATGTAATGGGCGACGTATCACGCGTCAACCTCTGATCTGAAAAAACTTCTGCGGTACTGACCTGACAGGGCGGCACCACCACCAGATACCAGGGCTCTTCCAGGTCAACCGGCGTCAGTTCTTCACCAACGCCTTCGGCCCAGGCTGCCTGCCCGCGGACAAAGACCGGTACGTCGGCACCCAGCTGTAAGCCTAGCTCAGCAAGATGGTCGATGCTCAGGTCTGTCTTCCACAAGTGATTCAGCCCCAGCAGTGTTGTGGCTGCGTCAGAGCTGCCGCCGCCTATACCGCCGCCCATGGGCAAGCGCTTCTCGAGCTGGATGTCGGCACCATGGGTGCAGCCACTGGCCTGTTGCAGCAGTTGGGCTGCCTTGATAATCAGATTGTCTTCAGCGGGTACGCCGGGCAGTTCGGGCTGAAGTGTAATGCAGCCGTCTTCTCTCGCAGCAAAGTGCAGCGTGTCGCCATGGTCGAGAAACTGGAACAGGGTTTGCAGCTCGTGGTAACCGTTTGGTCGGCGACCGGTCACATGGAGGAACAGATTCAGCTTGGCTGGCGCGGGGAGAGTCAGAGGTGTGATGATCATTCGGAAAGCTCGGGTTCCCACTGGGTGATAATCAAGGTGAGCAGGACATCGTGCCCGGCCAGCTGCATGCGTTGTGGTAACTCGATGCCATCAACCTCCTGGTAGCGGCTGTACTCTAGGGTCCAGCCTGATTGTTGCAGCCGAGCGAGCCGGCTTTCGGTGTCCAGTTGCAGTCGGCTCGGGCTATCCGGTGCTGGCAGGCCGCGGACCCACCAGAGCAGGTGCTCAACCGGCAAGCGCCAGCCGATCTGCTCTTCCAGCAGGTCCTCTGCAGTAGCGGCGTGCATGGGTTCGCGCCCGGCAATTTCCAATGTGACACCAGCAGGGGTGCCGACTATCTGGGTAGCTCCTCGTCCGAGCGGGCCGGACAGACGGATATCATAGCTTTCCCGCTGCTGCAGCCAGAGCAGGGTGCCACTGCCGGACTGCTGGGGCGAGCGCATGCCCAGCTTGCCCTGCAGTGTCCAGCTGATGATGGGCTCGACGGACTGGCGGTGCGCTTTCCAGGCGCCAGCGTCGCCACCGAACTCAAGTGTTTCGCGCTTGTGCAGATTACCGCAGGCAGTCAACGCCAAGGCTATACAAACCAGCGTGGCGACACGTATGAATGGATGCATCAGCGGGCCCCCAGACGTTCTCGAGTCGAACGGATCAGTTCACCTTCTACTTCGTCTTCCACGGCTTCTCTCCAGACGGCACGCGCTTCTGACTTGCGGCCTTGTTTCCATAACACCTCTCCAAGATGTGCTGCAACTTCCTGGTCGGGGAATTCACGGTACGCCTGGCGCAAGAGTTCCTCGGCCATGTCCAGGTTGCCGAGTCGGTAATGGACCCAGCCCAGACTGTCTACAATTGCTGCATCATCCGGTTCGAGGCGATGCGCCCGTTCGATCAGCTCCAGGGCTTCGTCCAGCCGCTCGTTACGGTCGGCTAGCGTGTAGCCCAGGGCGTTGAGGGCCATGGCGTTATCCGGCTCGCGTTCAAGAATGGCGCGTAAATCGTTCTCGAGCCCTGCGGGGTCGCCGAGTTTTTCCGAAACCATAGCGCGCATGTACAGCAGGTTGGTGTGCGCCTCGAATTCCTGCAGCGCTTCGTTGATGCGGTCCAGCGCGCGTTGAGGATACGCGTCGAACAAGGCTTCGATTTCGATCAAATACAGCTGAAGTTGATGATCAGAGTACGCCAGACGATCTGCCGCCAGCGTGACTGCCAGCCTGTCAGGGTTGTCACGTTCCATCAGCACGCGGCTGATCTGCAGGCGGGAAGTCAAAAATTCGTTGCCATTATCAATGCTCTGCCAGGTGCGCAGTGCATCTTCCTGACGGCCGGATTCCTGGTAGGCGAGGCCAAGGTGATACAAACCGGTGCTGTTGCCGGGTGCGATGTCGTTCAGGCGTTCCAGGTACTCGATGGCTGCGTCGTTCTCGCCACTCTCAAGGTTCACCAGGCCGAGTGCCAGCAGCAGCTCGGCATCATTCGGATTCTGCTCTACCAACAGGGAGAACTGCGCTGCGGCCGCGTCCAGATCGTCGTTTGCAACCAATAGTCTGGCGAGCAGCAGGCGCATGCGCGTGTCGTCCGGAAAACTGATAAGGCCAGCCTGCAACGTCGAAATGGCTTCCTGCGTTTCGCCCTGTTCGGCCAACAAACGGGCGTGCAGCATGACTGGAGCCGCGGCGGTGTGCGCCGCCGGGTTCTGTTCGAGCAATGCCAGGGCTTCGGCCTGACGACCTTCCTGTTGCAGCAGCAGAGCGGTAGCGAACACCAGCTGCGCGTTATCCGGATTCGTCTGCTGTAACTGTTGCAGACTCTGCAGTGCGGCCTGGCGCGTTGCAGAATCGGTCTGTGCGGCGGCGAGGGCAAGGAAATCGAAATGCGTTTCGCCGTGCAGCGCGAGCACTTCCTCCATCATCGCCATGGCCTGTTCATGGTCCCCGGCTCTGGCCAGCTGTAAAGCGGCGGCGCGTAGCGCTTCGGGATCTTCCGGCGACACCTCAACCCAAAGCAGCGCCATGTCCAGTGCCGGCTGCTGTGCGCCGAGAAATTCTGCCACCTGCATGGCGCGCTGAATGACGCCCGGATCCTGGGTAATACGCGCTTGCTCTACATAGTTGTTCAGCGCTATGTCGAAGCGGTTTCGCTGGCCAGCGATCTCGGCGCTGAGCAGAGCGAACAGCGTGTCCCGGCTGAATTGGCCATATACTACGGGCGGCTCCGGTTCTGGTTGCTGTGTAACCGAGGGTTGAGGGTTCGCACGCTGCGGCGACGGCTGTTGGGAGTCGCCTGTCGCAGCACAGCCGGAGAGCCAGAGTCCGAATGCCGTGACCAGCAAGGGATAGGTGTAGGAAGCCTTCATTGACAGAGACGCTCGAATCGTTACAGGCGGGAAGCGCATCATGACACAGGATACCGCGCAAGCCCAAAGCAGGGCCTGGTGAAAATGCCTGACGCCAGTTGGGCAAGCGGTGCCTGGACCATTGTCAGCCTGGCCGAAGGCTGTGTTCGGGATAGAGCGATGCGCTGGATGACGGAAATCCCTGCGGGAATTGATCAGCGTCGGCTTACATAGGACAATTGCACGTTTTCGACCCGTGTCGTTCGGGCATATGAGGCTCCATGGGCTTTCTCGCATTCGGGATCAATCACAAGACTGCTGCTGTAGACGTGCGCGAGCGGGTGGCGTTTGCGCCTGAACGTCTGGCTGACGCGCTGCAGCAGATGCTGAGCGAAACGCATGCTCAGGAAGTGGCGATCCTCTCTACCTGCAACCGTACCGAGATCTACTGCGCCCAAGATCATCCGGACATTGATCGGGTGGTGGAATGGGTAGCGCATTACCACGGGTTTGATATTACTGATCTGCAGGATTGCAGCTATATACACAGCGATGCCGGGGCGGTGCGGCACATGATGCGCGTTGCCGCCGGGCTGGATTCGATGGTGTTGGGCGAGCCGCAGATTTTTGGTCAGATGAAGGATGCCTGGCAGGCGGCGCGCACCGCCGGAACCCTGGGGCCCTATCTCGACCGGTTGTTTCAGAGCACCTTCAACACCGCCAAACAGGTCCGCACGGACACAGCGATAGGCGAGAACCCTGTATCGGTCGCCTTTGCAGCGGTGAGCCTGGCGCGGCAGATCTTCTCCGACCTGCGACGCAGTACGGCCTTGTTGATTGGCGCCGGCGAAACCATCGCGCTGGTCGCCCGGCATCTGTATGACCAGGGCGTCAGCAATATCATCGTTGCCAACCGGACGCTTGAACGTGCGCAGCTGCTCAGCGAACCGCTCGGCGGGCAGGCTATCATTCTCAACGACATTCCTGACGTACTGTCGCGGTGCGACATCATCATCAGCTCCACCGCCAGTCCCTTGCCGATCCTGGGCAAGGGTACGGTTGAGCGAGCGCTGCGCAAGCGCAAACACCGGCCGGTATTCATGGTCGATATCGCCGTGCCGCGTGACATCGAGCCGGAGGTTGGCGGACTCTCGGATGTGTATCTGTACACCGTCGACGATCTGCACGAAGTCATCGAAGAAAACATGCGTTCGCGTCAGGGCGCTGCCGAGGCGGCGGAAAGACTGATCGAGCAGGGCACCACCGAGTTCATGCAGCGCTTGAGGGCGCGAGCGGCGGTGGATGTTCTGCGTCGCTACCGCCAGAAGGCTGAACAATTGCGCGACCAGGAACTGCTCAAGGCGCAGGCGAAACTTGAGCGCGGCGGGGATCCGGCGGCTGTGCTGGCGGAAATGGCCCGGGCGCTGACCAACAAACTGCTGCATGACCCGAGTGTGCAGCTCAAGCAGATGAGCGCAGAGGGTCGGGCTGAAGCGCTGGCGCTGGCGCAGGAACTGTTCGCGCTGGACGACGAGACGAATTCACCACAAGGCTGACCATGAAGGCATCACTGTTAAACCGGCTGGACATACTGACGGAACGCTTTGAAGAACTCTCCGCCCTGCTTAGCGATGCGGAAGTAATCAGCGACCAGAACCGCTTTCGTGCCTATTCCCGCGAATATGCCGAGCTCGAGCCAACTATCAGCTGCTATGCCCAGTGGAAACAGGTCACCGCTGATCTCGCCGAGGCGCGCAGTCTGCTCAAGGACAGCGACGCTGATATGCGGGAAATGGCCGAGGAAGATGCCAAGGACTGTCAGGCCCGGCTTGGGGTGCTCGAAGAAGACCTCAACCGCTTGCTGTTGCCCAAAGACCCGAACGACGAACGCAACGTGTTTCTTGAAGTACGCGCCGGGACCGGTGGTGACGAGGCGGCAATATTCGCCGGTGACCTGTTCCGCATGTATTCGCGCTACGCCGAGCGCCAGGGCTGGCAGGTCGAGATTCTCTCGGAGAACATCGGCGAGCATGGAGGGTACAAGGAAGTCATTGCCCGGGTAGAAGGGCGCGGCGTGTACGCCAAGCTCAAGTTTGAATCCGGCGCGCACCGGGTCCAGCGCGTGCCGGAAACCGAGTCTCAGGGGCGTATCCATACCTCGGCGTGCACCGTAGCGGTATTGCCAGAAATGGACGAGCAGGCCGCCGTGGAGATCAACCCGGCGGACCTTCGGGTGGATACCTATCGCTCTTCGGGCGCGGGCGGACAGCACGTCAACAAGACCGATTCCGCGATACGTCTGACGCATTTGCCAACCGGCATTGTGGTGGAATGCCAGGAAGAGCGCTCGCAGCACAAGAACCGCGCCAAGGCCATGAGCCTGCTGCAATCCAAACTGGTCAGTCGCCAGCGCGAGGCGCAGGATAAAGAAGTTTCCGATGCCCGCCGGCAGTTGGTCGGATCGGGGGATCGCTCCGAGCGTATCCGCACCTATAACTTCCCCCAGGGCCGGGTAACCGATCACCGCATCAACCTGACCCTGTACAGCCTCGATCAGGTTATTCAGGGAGAGCTCGACAACGTCATCGAGCCGCTGCTGCGCGAACATCAGGCTGACCAGTTGGCCGATCTGGAACACGCATGAGCCTGGATCTGGCGTCCCTGCTGCACGCTGCGGCGCTGCCGGATTCAGACAGTCCGCGGCTGGATGCCGAACTGTTGCTGGCGCACGCCTTGAACAAGCCACGCAGTTTTCTGCTGACTTGGCCGGAGCATCAACCACAGCCCGAGCAGGTTGAACGCTTCCAGCACTTGTTGCAGCGTCGCCGAGCGGGCGAGCCGGTTGCCTATCTGCTCGGGCAGAGGGGTTTCTGGAGCCTGGACCTGGAAGTCGACAGCTCGACGCTGATTCCGCGTCCGGATACCGAGCGGCTGGTTGAAGTCGCGCTGGAGCGCCGCGTCAAACAACCGGCCCGAGTGCTTGATCTGGGTACCGGAACGGGCGCCGTGGCACTTGCTCTGGCGGTCGAACGGCCCGCCTGGAACGTTACCGGCTGCGATAGCTCGGCCTCCGCTGTCGCGCTGTCCGAGCGTAACCGCCAGCGGCTGGGCATCAGCAATGCCGTCTTTTTACTCAGTGACTGGTTTGCCGGCCTCGCTCAGAGCGAGGCGTTTGATCTGATTGTTTCCAACCCACCCTACATAGCTGAAAACGACCCGCATCTGGCTGAAGGCGATGTACGTTTCGAGCCGGCTTCTGCACTGGTCAGCGGGCCTGACGGTCTGGGTGACATCCGGCATATCGTGCACGCAGCGCCAGGCTACCTGCAATCAACGGGCTGGCTGCTGCTGGAGCATGGTTGGGAGCAGGCGGGTGCAGTGCGCGAGTTGCTCGTTGCGCGGGGCTTTGTCGAAGTGCAGTCCTGGCAGGATCTTGCCGGCCATCAACGCGTCAGCGGAGGACGCTGGCATGAATGATCAGCAGCTATTGCGTTACAGCCGGCAGATTCTGCTGCCGCAAATCGATATCGAGGGGCAGCAACGCCTTCTTCAAAGCAGAGTGCTGATTGTCGGGCTGGGCGGGCTGGGTGCACCGGCCGCGCTATATCTGGCCGCGGCAGGCGTCGGCACGCTGGTGCTGGCGGATCATGATGCGGTAGACACCACCAACCTACACCGTCAGATCATCCACCTTACCCGGGATGTCGGCCGGGCCAAGGTAGAATCGGCAGGTGATACGCTGCAGGCGCTCAATACCGACGTCCAGCTGGCACTGATTGATCACGCGCTGGAAGGCGAGACGCTGAATCGCGCCGTGCGGGATGTGGATCTGGTGCTCGATTGCTCTGATAACTTCGCTACCCGATTGGCGGTCAACGCCGCCTGTTTTGCGGCGGGCAGGCCTTTGGTTTCCGGTGCAGCGATTCGGCTGGAGGGACAGGTCAGTGTGTTTGATCCCCGGCGCAAAGACAGCCCCTGTTACCAGTGTCTCTACGGGGAAGGCGATGAAGAGGCGTTGAGCTGCAGCGAGGCAGGTGTGATCGGTCCCTTGGTGGGCATGATTGGCAGTCTGCAGGCGTTGGAAGCGCTCAAGTTGCTGGCAGGTTTTGGCGAGCCGCTGACCGGCCGGTTGCTGTTGATAGATGCCTTGGCCAGCCGCTTCCGGGAGATGCGCATCAAGCGTGACCCTGCCTGCGACTGCTGTGGGGACCGCCGGCCTTGAGCAACAACGCACCGGTCGGCGTGTTCGACTCCGGGGTCGGCGGATTGTCCGTGCTGGGCGAAATCAACCGCCTGTTGCCGCAGGAGACGCTGCTGTATGTCGCCGACAGCGGCCACGTTCCCTACGGCGAGAAATCGGCTGAATATATTCGTGAGCGAAGCCGGAAGATCGCTTCGTTTCTGGTTGAGCAGGGCGCCAAAGCATTGGTACTCGCCTGTAACACGGCCACTGCAGCGGCGGTTGCCGACTTGCGCAGCCTGTATGACATGCCCGTCGTCGGCATGGAACCCGCCGTCAAACCGGCGGCGCTGGCGACGCGCACCGGGGTGGTCGGTGTGCTGGCAACGACCGGGACCTTGCAAAGCGCGCGCTTCGCCGCCTTGCTGGATCGTTTTGCCGGTGCTGTGCGCGTAGTAACTCAGCCGTGCCCGGGACTGGTGGAATGCGTGGAGCGCGGCGAGCTGCAAGGGCAGCATGTTGAGCAATTGCTGCGTTCCTATACTGATCCGCTGCTTGAGGCCGGGTGCGATACGCTGATCCTGGGGTGCACCCACTACCCGTTCCTGCGCGCTCAGCTCATGACCATTCTTCCCTCCGGCATTACCCTGGTCGATACCGGCGCTGCTGTCGCAAGGCAATTGCGTGCGCGTCTATCCGAAGCCGAGCTGCTTGCCGACGGCGCGAGCCAGGGTCCCCGGTTCTGGAGTACGGCTGCACCAAAATCACTGGAGGACGTGTTACGCGTGCTCTGGGGGCGGAACGAGACGGTGCGGGCGTTGTCTGTGTAAACGGATACAAATGGGCTTGTAGCTCGATGCGCAAGGAAAAAATCAATGAAAAAACGCGGTCTTGTAGTTGGATGCCTGCTGTCCTTTTCGACGTTGGCGCCATTAGTTCACGCGGTGGATGGAATCTCTGTTGAGGCGGGCAGAAGCTCAGAGTCCACCAACACCTTCCGGTTAGCAGCTCAATTCGATTTTGGGCAGACCCTTTGGCAGAACCAGTCCGGCAACGTGCGGCTCGGCGGTTACTGGGACGCAGGTGTGCGTCGCTGGAGCGGTCTTGACGCCACTACGGTTGCTATCTCGCCGGTGTTGCGACTCGATTTTGGTAGCCCCAACAGCGCTATGACGCCCTATATCGAAGCGGGTATCGGTGCGTCCTATTTCACTCGAACAGATTTCGACAGTGAAAATATCGACCTGGGCTCGAAATTCCAGTTCGAGGACAGATTGGGTGCGGGTGTGCGTTTCGCTGACGGTTCGCAGCTTGGCCTGCGCGTATTCCACTATTCCAACGCCGGCATCAAAAGCCCGAACAACGGTATCGAAACAGTCTCTTTGCATTACCGCTTCGATATCTGACAGCAACCGGAATGTTCCGGCCAGAGGCCCCGCCACAGCCAGGCGGGGCACTTAGCGGCGCTTGTTCCTGCTTTCAGCCAGCTTCATTCGATATTGTTCGCGGTACAGCTGAGCAAAACCATGCAGCAGTGGAAACAAGACGGCCCAGCTGATAGCGGCAATCGCCAGAGTGGTTGCCGGCTCTTGTCCGAGGTTTACACCGCGTAACCCAGCGATAGCACTGTAGACGGCCAACGCTGCAACGGCGCCAACAGTGCTGGCCAGCCACCACGTTCGGCCGCTCCAGGCCAGGCTATGATTCAGCGTCGTTCCCAGCAGAGCCCAGAACAGCGCCTGCCACAGCGGAACCAGGGCGGGATCACCGGGATAACTGAACAGACTCATTTGCAGCATGAAGGAATCCAGAGCTGCGCCAGCCAGCATCGTACTCACCACTGTCTTGCCTTCCGCTGACCAAGAGCTGACCAGCGCAAAGTGCATTACCAGTGCAACAAGGGCGACCAGTAGCCATCCGGAATATCCGCCCAGCAGACAGGCTAGCCAGCCAACGACGAATAATGTTGCATTGATGGAGTTGTTTCGTGCCGCCATTGAGTCCTCTGAATGATGGAGCCGGCTGAAGAGTCTACCTATGCTTGCCCGGAATCAGACCAGGGTGCGCGCGGTCTGTTGTCCGCTAAGCCAGGCGTTTTCGACCCGGCCGTCCAGGCACCAGTCACCACACACGTAAAGCCCCAGCTCCGGGGCCGCCAATGCGCCCCAGTTACGCGTCTCATCAGGGCGCGCGAGAAGCCAACGGTGGGCATACGTAAAAGCAGGCTCAGCAAGCGCGATCCCCAGGACGTCGGACAGGGCGTCGAGCAAGTGTGCTGCGACCGATTCAGGCGAAGCCTCAAGATGATCAGCTGCCCAGGCGGGGGTTGAGTGCGCTACCCAGCTGTCGTTGCCGTGGCGCCCGGGCTTGCTGCTGTTGCGCGAGATCCAGTCGAGTGGGCCCCCGCGTACAAAGCAGGCGTCGACGGGCGTTGTCAGTGGCTGTTCGAAGGCGACAGCCAGCGTCCAGGTCGGGGACATGCTGATCTGCGCTAGGGTCTGCTGCAATGTTGGAGCGGGTTCCAGTAGCGCGATCGCCTGCGGTGCAGGCACAGCCACCACGACACGGTCAAAGGGACCATACGTTGCGCCCGTGTCATCCGCCAGCATCCACTGTTCCGCGTCAATTCGATGCAACTGAGCGATGCGCGTCTGGCTGGTGAGCACTGCATCTCCCAGTAGCTGGCGCGGCAGGGCAGACATGCCGGGAAGACCGACGAAGCGCTGCTGGTCATCAGGTGATTCATGCAAGCCGGTAGCGTCGCAGCAATAGAGTCTGGGCGTCCATTCCGCTACCCATCCACTGTCCAGCCAATGCTGTAGCGCGTGGCGAAAGCGGGTATCACGCGCGGTGAAATACTGAGCGCCCAGGTCAAGCCCGCCAACGGCCGTTCGTTTGGTGCTCAAGCGCCCGCCGCAGCCTCTGCTCTTGTCAAACAGAAACACCTGATGATCAGCCTCGCGCAGGGCGCTGGCGGCACTGACGCCTGCCAGACCGGCACCGATGACGGCGATACGAAGAGAACTCATGGGCGGAGGTCCTGTTGGGCTAAACTCGTTGGGCGATCATCATACGGTCGGTTGCTGGTCTCTGTACATTCAGGACCGCTCTGGATAGTACCGTTCAGCTGAGGCAATCGCGATTGATCAGTGACCTGTTAAGCTTGGATCCAGCGTTTTCGCCGTTTCGCAGGATTGTTTTTTTTTCCAGGGAATCACATATGCAGGGAGTCGAGCCATGCACGTATTGTTAACAGGAGGGACAGGCCTGGTTGGACGGGCGTTGTGTCATCGTTTGTTAGCGCAGGGGCACCAGGTAAGCGTGTGGAGCCGACGACCCGAGCAGGTCCGCGCGTTATGCGGTTCGGAAGTCAGAGGCGTCGGTCGTCTGGAGCAGCTGGATGCGGTGCCGCTGGACGCCGTTATCAACCTGGCTGGAGCACCCATAGCGGATCGGCGCTGGACGCCGCAACGCAAAGCGCAACTCTGGTCCAGCAGAGTGTCACTCACTGAACACCTGGTGGACTGGATGGGCAGCCTGAAAAACCGGCCGTCAGTAATGATCAGCGGATCAGCTGTTGGCTGGTATGGCGATGGCGGCGAGGCAGAGCTGACGGAAGACAGTGCAGCCAACCGGCAATATGCTCATACGCTCTGCGACGCCTGGGAGGCCGCAGCCAGGCGCGCGAGCTCGCACGGTATTCGGGTGTGCGTGGTGCGCACCGGGCTGGTGCTGGCGCCGGGCGGCGGCTTTTTGCAACGTCTGCTCACACCGTTCAGCCTGGGGCTTGGCGGGCCGATAGGCTCGGGCAGGCAATACATGTCGTGGATCCATATTGAGGATGAGGTCGGTATTATCCTGCACCTGCTGCACCACCCGGACTGCAAGGGGATATATAACGCCACTGCGCCTGAGCCGGTCACCAATAAAACATTCAGCCGGGCGCTGGGCAGGACGCTGCATCGGCCCGCCTTTTTGCCAGTACCCGGTATCGCTTTGAAAGCGGCTCTGGGGGAGATGTCCGTTCTGCTGTTGACTGGGCAGCGTGTGCTGCCAGCCAGAATCACCGAAGCGGGCTACAGCTTTCGCCATGCGGCGCTCGAAGCGGCGTTGGATGATGTAATAAACAATCACTGAATATCGGAGCAGTCAATGTCGGATCGTGGGGTTTTACTGTTGAATCTGGGCTCACCGGCGAGCACCAGCGTGGCCGATGTGCGCCGCTATCTGAATCAGTTTCTGATGGACCCTTATGTGGTGGATCTGCCATGGCCGTTACGTCGTTTGCTGGTGAGTATTATTCTGGCCACCCGACCCAAACAATCCGCGCACGCCTATGCATCCATCTGGTGGGAGCAGGGTTCGCCGCTGCTGGTTATCAGCCGGCGCGTGCAGGAGGCGCTGCAGGCACGGCTGGATATGCCCGTCGAGTTGGCCATGCGCTACGGTGAGCCGTCTATAGAGAATGCTGTTCTCGCTCTCGCCAGCAAACCGGGGGTACGCGAGGTGCTGTTGCTGCAGCAGTATCCGCAGCATGCCGATAGCACCATCACCACGTCCATCAAGGAGACTGAGCGGGTTATTGCCAAGAATAAGTTGAACCTCAAGCTGACCGTGGTGCCTGCGTTCTATGATCGCCCGGGTTACATGGACGCGCTGGTGGCCAGTGCCGAGCCACACCTGCAGCAGGGTTTCGATCACCTGCTGCTGAGCTATCACGGACTGCCCGAGCGGCATCTGCGCAAGGCCGATCCGACCGGCTCGCACTGTGGTAACTATCCTGCGTGTTGCGAACAACCGTCCCCAGCGCATGCGACCTGTTATCGCGCGCAGTGTCTGGCTGTCAGCAAGGCATTCACCGCACGCATGGGGTTGAGCGATGACAAATGGTCCATGGCCTTCCAATCGCGGCTGGGTCGCGACAAATGGATCGAACCCTATACCGAGAAGCGCCTGGACGAGCTGGCCGCTCAGGGCGTCAAGCGTTTGCTGGTGATGTGTCCGGCGTTTGTCGCCGACTGTATCGAAACGTTGGAGGAGATCGGCGATCGTGCCCGCGAGCAGTTTGTCGCGGCGGGAGGGGAGGAGCTGGTGCTGGTGCCTTGTATGAACGACCATCCTAAGTGGATCGATACGCTGGAGCACTGGTGCCGTACCGAGCCTGCTGCTGCCGATTGAACCTAGTGGGATTGTTCAGCTGCGCCGCAGCCATTCGGCGAGCACCAGGTGCAGTCCCAAACCGACCAGCACGACGCCCATCAGTCGGTCAAACCAGTGCCCCAGCCGGGCAAAGCCGCGGCGAACCCGTGGCTGGCTGAAAAGCACGGCGACCAGCGCAAACCAGGTTCCGGTCGCCAGGGCGAGGTAAAGACCGTAGCCGGCCTGGACCGTCAGAGGTGTCTGAGGGCTGATCACAGCGGTAAATACCGATAGGAAGAACAGGGTAGCCTTGGGGTTCAGACCGTTGGTGATGAAACCGTTGAGAAAAGCCTGCCGTGGCGCCATCGATAGCGTGCTGGTGCGCTCGTCCGCCAGACCCTGGGGTTGAGCCCGAAGCGCCCGGATCCCGATATAGATCAGATAGGCCGCCGCCACCAATTTGAGCAGATTGAACAGCCATACCGATTGCGAGACGATCAGACCTATGCCCAACAACGAGTAGCCGATATGGATAAAGATCCCCGTTCCGATGCCTGCGGCGGTCATCAGTCCCGCCTGTCGTCCGGCACTCACACTGTTGCGGATGACTACCGCAAAGTCGGGCCCGGGACTCATCACCGCCAACAGGTGAACCAGCGCTACCAGCAGGAATTCGTTGAGATACATCGACCGCTCCGTGCAAATTCGCCATTTTAAACCCAATTGGAACGGACCCTCGCCATGAATGAACAATTAAGCGTGGTTTTTCTGGATCAGGCTACGCTGGACAAGAATGATCTCGACCTGCAGTCACTGAAGAACAGTGCCGCGACACTCACTTTGTATGACGCCACCACTGCAGAACAGGTAATCGACCACATCGGTAAGCATCAGGTGGTGATCACCAACAAAGTGGTCATCAACGAGGCCGTCATGGCCGCCTGTCCTGAAATAAAGCTGATTCTCATAGCCGCTACCGGAACCAATAACGTTGATCTCGATGCTGCACGCCGGCGCGGTATTCAGGTCTGCAATTGCCAGGGTTATGGCACGCCGTCCGTCGCGCAACACAGCATCATGCTGATGCTGGTGCTGATTACCCGTTTCGAATCCTATCGCCAGGCGGTCAGAGCCGGTGCCTGGCAGCGCAGCAGTCAGTTCTGCCTGCTTGATTATCCAATCGGCGAACTGTCCGGCCGGACGCTGGGGATCCTGGGTTATGGTGAACTGGGGCGTGCGGTCGGAAAGCTTGCCGAGGCGTTTGGCATGCAGCTTCTGGTGGGTGCCTTACCCGGTCGTGAACAGCCCGGCCGTCCAGGGTTGCGCGAGATGTTGCCCCAGGTAGACATACTAAGCCTGCACTGCCCGTTGACCGACAGCACGCGCAACCTGATAGGCGCGCCGGAGCTGGCGCTGATGAAGCCTGGCAGCCTGCTGGTAAACGCTGCACGGGGAGGATTGGTCGACGAGCACGCTTTGCTTGCCAGTCTGAAGAGCGGGCATCTTGGCGGCGCCGCTTTGGACGTATTGAGTGAGGAGCCGCCGGCTCGTGGGAATCCACTGCTCGATAGCGAGGTGCCCAATCTGATTGTTACCCCGCACAGCGCATGGGGCAGCCGCGAGGCGCGGCAGCGCATCGTCACGCAGCTCGCCGAGAATCTGTCTGGCTTCCTGAAGGGAGCGGTTCGACGGTCAGTTATTTGAACTAGTCGGTATTTGCATCGATCAGAGCGCTATTGACGCACATTTTGGGATGCTCCACCTCTTTAGGTGATGGAGCGGGTGGGCTGCACGGGAATAAGGTCAGGTCATCTTTCGCTCAGGGACGAGCCGTAAATGACTTCGCCAATATATGGTTCGGTTGGAATCACCGAACAGCTTCTCGCCGGTGGCGAGCCTCTTCCAGATACTTTCGCACCCTCGGCAGCAGATCCGTGTCTGTTTGATGGGCTGTCGTCAGCTCACTGCCTGTATGACTGGTCGGAAGTTCAACGCATCAGTCAGCGCGGCGTCAGCCTGCTTGAAGTACTCATTGCCGTATTGGTATTGGCCATCGGCGTACTCGGTGCAGCATCTCTACAGCTTAACGCGGTGCGTTACAGTGCCAGCGCCGCGCATACCACCCACGCCAGCTTCATCGCCTACGACTTGCTTGACCGGATGCGTGCCAACGCTGACGAGCTTGCTGCCTACGCGGGCTCGGTGTCTGGTGCCTGCGAGCAAGATGCGGCAGCGCCAGCCACAATCATCGCCCTCGATCGCGCCGATTTTGCCCGTGCCGTAACCTGCCAGTTGCCATCCGGTGAGGCCAGTATCCGTGTCGCTGCCGACACAGCCACCATCACCATCAGTTGGTCAGAAGCACGGATTGTGGCGGGCCAGGCGGATACCGAGTTTGTGGTGTCCTCGATCGTCAGGAAAGCGCCATGAAAGACTCAAATCGGTGCTCTGCACAACGCGGCTTCAGTCTGGTTGAGCTGATGATTGCCATGCTGTTGGGGCTGATCCTGATCATCGGCGTCATGCAGATCTTTATCACCAGCAAGCAGACCTACAGCGTTCAGCAGAGCGCCGCGACCATGCAGGAAGACGCGCGTTTTGTGCTCAGTCGTATCAGTTCAGAGCTGAGGCAGATGGGCATGTTCGGCTGCCTGGATATCGAGCGGCTTCCCGCTGCAACCCGCAACCAGATCCCCACCGCGTTTGCCACGCCCGTCAGCTTTCAAGACGACATCCTGACCATCATCACCGCTGACTCGGCAGTCGAACGCGTGACCGAAGACGTGACGTTAACCGCGTCCGGGCTTGGAGCAGGGTGGCTTTTGGTAAGCGATTGCGTGGCGGGGCTGGGTATTGATAACGGTGCCGGCGTAACGGCCGCCGCGGGGGATCTGGTTATCCCCGTGCGTCAACTGGAGTACCGGCTTACCGACCATGCCCTCAAGACCCGCGTAAACGGGATGGGCAATTTCGAGACATTGATTGAAGGTGTGTCGGGCTTCGAGGTGCAGTTCGGTCTGGCTGCAACCGATGCCGACGTACATGTTTCGGGTGCCTACGTTACGGATATCACAGGCGCCGAGAAACGGGTGCGCAGTGTACGCCTGGCATTGCAGTTAGCCGAGGATCCGTCTGATCCGGACGCGGGCAGTGTCAAAACCAAAGACTTCACCCTGGTTGCAGCCCTGCGCAATCGTCTCGATTGAACAAGGAAGTGTTTATGTCGCCCCGTCAGTGTTCTCCTCAACTCAGCCAGCAGGGCAGCGCTTTGCTGATCAGCATGGTGCTGCTGTTGTTGCTGAGCCTGGCTGCCATAGCAGGTGTCAAGACCTCCATCAGCCAGGAACGCATGGCAGCCAATCTGAAACTCAAGAATGAAAGTTTTCAGGCAGCTGAAGCAGGCATGCGTTACGTGGAAGGGCAGGTGCGAACCCTGGCCGTGGCACTGCCTGCCGAGGTCTGCGCTGGCGCGGCGTGCGAGATAGATGCCGCCGCGCTCGATATCGATCAGCTGTCTTCGCCGGGGGACGGCTGGATCGCAGTGCCTGAGGCCAGCGCGGGCAATGCTGCTTCGGTCTGGTATCGCGTGGTGCGGCTGGGCGACAGCGAAATACCGGTCAACCTGAGCGCCAGCGCGCCCAGTACCCTCTACCGCATATCGGTAGTCGGCTTCAAAGGCACCACCCGCACCGTGCTGGAGGGAACCTATGCACATACCCGGATTTAACATGGAACGAGCCAGGACAGGTGCCGGCCAGCTGGCCGGTTTTGCGTTGGGCATGGCCGTGGCCTGCTCGGCTGAAGCCTTCACTCCGCTCAGCGGCCCGGTGCTGTCGGCATCCAGCGTGTCGCCGAATGTAGTGATGTTGTTCGACAGTTCTTCGAGCATGGTCCTGAACCGCATCGACGGCGATACCCGGCTGAATATCGCCAGGGAAGCAGCCAAGGATGTGATCAATGACAACCGCGATGTGCGTTTTGGCCTGTTTACCTTTCGCTCGGGAACCAACGCCCCGGGCGGCCTGTTGCGGGTGCCGGTCGGGTCCATTGTGCAGGGCACAACAGCCGGTGAAACACGATTCGAGGCCTTGAATGATGCGCTGGACGAGGTTAATCCCGGCACCGGGGGTTCCGGGCTGACCTGGACGCCTCTGGCTGAGAGTTATTACGAAGTTACCCGGTACATGCGCGGCCTGCGAGCCTTCTACCCGCAGTCAGACGCCGAGCAGAATCGGGAGCAATTCGACAGCCCCATCGAATATCGCTGTCAGAAGAATTTTGGCCTGGTACTGACCGATGGGTTGCCGACCTATGATAGCCAGTTCCCAACGACACTGGCTCAAGAGCCGGCGGGTAACAATGCCCAGGTCTCCGGCGTATTCAACCTGCCGAACTGGGACGGCGACAGCAAGGGCGATGTAAACAGTCCGAGTCCCTCCAGCGAAGGCAGCACCTTTTACCTCGATGATATCGCGCGCTTCGCATTGGATACCGATATGCGCGACACTGGCGATGGCACTGACCAGGCCGGCAAAAGCTGGGACGATCCTGCTTTTCCGACGCAAAACATGAAGACCTTCACCGTCGGTTTCGCGCTGGATGATTCTCGTCTTCGTGATACGGCAACCGCCGGCGGCGGAAAATACTACACGGCGAGTGACCGGACAGAGCTGAAGGAAGCTTTACGCACGGCGTTGCGAGAGATCATGGCCTCATCCGGCTCAGGTGGCGGAGCGACCGTCGACAGTCAGGTGTTGCAGGCCGGCACCAGCCGCTATTATCAGAGCGAATTTGATCCCCAGGACTGGAGCGGTTCGCTTAGCGCCCAAACGTTGAACGCGGAAGGTGAGCCGGGCACTGTGCTCTGGTCTACTGATTCGACCTTCACCCCCGCCAACCGGCCTGGCGTATTTCAGACCTGGCGCCTTGCTCACGATGCCGCTGTTGCTGGCCCGGTGACCTTGAACGGAGCCACGAGAGCTATGCTGGCGCCCGTTCAGCAAGCCACGCTTGATAACGCCGCCGTTCAGGCCGGCCTCACCGGTGAAGCCGGGCAGACTCTGTTGAACTGGGTTCGTGGACAGAACGTTACAGGGCTGCGCAGCCGTACGTCTTTGCTGGGTGACGTGATCAATTCATCACCGGTGTTGGTGGCCCGACACCAGGCCACATCCGGTGCGCCCGCGGCGTATCGGAGCAGCAAGCAACAACTGACCGAATCGCTTGTAGTGGGTGCCAACGATGGATTCATCCGCGTATTCGATACCGCAGGTCAGCACCGCTATTCCTTTCTGCCCGCCGGCCTGCATGCCAGCCTGGGCGCACGGGCGCGCAGCGATTATTCCAATGGCAACAATCACCGCTCGGGTGTGGATGGCCGTCTGACTGTGGCCGACCTGCCATTGAATGGTATCTGGTCGACTGTGGCCGCGACGGGTTTTGGTGCTGGAGGCAAGGGGCTGGCGGCGATCCGGTTGTTCGATGCAAATACCGGCAACAACGCGATCGGCGCGCTATGGGAAATCAACGCCGCCGATCCTGATTGGGACGCTCTGGGTCATATCTACGCCCAGCCCGTACTGGCGCGGTTGAATGAGCGGAGCGTGCTGATTACTGGCAACGGTTACGGTAGCGCGAGCGGGACGGCATCCTTGTTGGTGGTTGATATGGCGACGGGCGTGTTGATACGAAAGCTGGACGTCAGCAACCGCGAGGGTGTTACCCAGGGAAACGGTCTGTCCGCGCCGGTGTTGCACGATGATGGAAGCGGCAATGTGTCTGTATTCGCTGGCGACCTGCACGGACAGCTCTGGAAATTCGACCTCAGCGATGCTGACAGCACCAACTGGACTACCGCCCACGACGGTGTGCCGCTATTCACTGCGGCGACAGATCAGCCAATCACCGTCCGACCCCAGGTGCACCGTAGCGCCGACGCCCGCGATCATCTGGTACTTTTTGGTACCGGAAAATTCATGGAGCAGGCTGATCTCACCGACACCGCACTGCAGAGTTTTTACGCCGTGCGGGACACCGTCAGTCCTCCAGCAGGCGGGCTCACGCCGGCGCATCTTCAGGCCCAGCAGATAGATTCGACCACCGTCTCGGATGGCGCAGGCGGCACATTCCGCCGGGTCTCGGCAAACTTTGTCGATTGGGCCAGCCAGTATGGTTGGCGTCTGCCCCTGATAAGCGGGGCGCAGGCAGTCGGTGAAAGAGTCACCCGCGATTTTGCGGTACGGGATGGTAAGGTCTATTTCAATACCGGATATATCAAGCCGGACACTGACCCCTGCATGACGCAAGGCGCTGGCTGGCTCATGGTGGTGTCGGTGGATAGCGGCGGTATGGCACCGGGCAAGTTTCTCGACACCAACAATGACAACAACGTGGACAACGATGACGAGCAGGTTGCCGGCAAGGATCTGGATATAGGGCTGCCCGGCGACCTCAATATTGTGCGCCGCGAAGATGACCCTGAAGTCAGTCAGACCGGTTGCGCACCGGACATCATTCTTGTCCAGGGTTCAAGCGGCGTGGCGGTCGTCACGGCAACTGCCACCTGCCGCTTTGACCGAATCAATTGGCGGCAACGGATGTGAGGATACACATGAACAACAGAACGCCCGGCTTTACCTTGATCGAGGTAATGATTGTTGTCGCCATCATTGGCATTCTGGCTGCTATTGCCTATCCATCGTACCTGGAGCACGTGCGCCAGACTCGGCGCGCAGAGGTAACAACTATCCTGATGGAGAACGCCCAGCTGCTGGAGCGACATTACACCCGCGCGGGTGCCTACAACTCGGGAACGGTGAGTCTTGGTACCCAGAGTCCTGCCAGCGGAAGCGCAGTGGCGACCATTGTTGCGGTGTTAGGCGCAGAAACCTACACGTTGACGGCTACGGCAGTTGGAGGAGGCATTCTGGACGGTGATGCCTGCGCGGTTTATACGCTGAACCAGGTAGGGCAGCGCACACCAGCCGATGCCAAGTGCTGGCGGCGCTGACGAAGGCGCTTCAGGCAGCCGGCTGGGTGTGCTTGGCAGAACCCGGCAGCAGCTGGTTGAGAATGATCGCAACTACTCCGCACAGGCTGATGCCCTGCAGATTGAGCTCCTCACTGCCGACGATCAGTCCCCCGATGCCAAATACCAGCGTGACCGAGACGATACACAGGTTGCGCGGCTCCGATAGGTCGACCTGATGGCGAATCAGGGTATTCATGCCAACCACGGCAATCGAACCGAACAGCAGGCACAGAATGCCGCCCATGACCGGTACCGGCATGCTTAGCAGGACTGCGCCGAACTTGCTGACGAAGGCTAGGCCAATCGCAAAAATTGCGGCCCAGATCATCACCATCGGGTTGAAATTGCGCGTCAGCATGACGGCCCCGGTTACTTCGGAGTAGGTGGTGTTGGGAGGGCCGCCGAGACAGGCCGCCGCGGACGTGGCAATCCCGTCGCCGAGCAATGTGCGCTGCAGGCCGGGTTTGCGCAGATAATCCTTGCCTGTCACCGAGCCGATTGCCAGCACATCGCCGATATGCTCGATCGCCGGTGCGATCGCGACCGGCAGCATGAACAGAATCGCTGCGAGGTGGAACTCGGGGGTTACGAACCGGGGAACAGAAAACCAGCTGGCCTCGCCGACTGCGCTGAAATCAACCACACCAAATAGCCATGACAAGCTGTAGCCCACCAGCACGCCCGCGAGGATCGGCACCAGCCGGAAGATTCCCTTGGCCAGAACAGCTACGGCGATAGTGGTCGCCAAAGACGCCATGGAGATAAGAATGGCGACCGGGTAATCAACCAGTACCGCGCTGCCATCGCCGGCCTTGCCCATCGCCATATTGACCGCCACCGAAGCCAGCCCAAGCCCAATCACCATGATTACCGGGCCCACAACAACCGGCGGTAGCAGCCGTTGAATAAATCCCGGACCACGTAGCCTGACTGCCAGACTCAGCAGGATATAGACAACGCCGGCTGCAAACAGCCCGCCGAGCGTCGCCGGCAGGCCCCAGGTCTGATTGCTGTAGAGAATGGGCGCGATGAAGGCGAAGCTGGACGCCAGAAACACCGGAATCTGTCGGTGTGTGGTGAACTGGAACATCAGGGTGCCGATACCAGCGGTAAACAAGGCTACGCTGGGGTCCATCCCGGTGATCAGTGGCATCAGCACCAGGGCGCCAAAAGCCACGAACAGCATCTGCGAACCAGCTAGCGCGGTGCGCCAGCCACTGGTTTCAACTCCCTGCATTTAATGAACGTCCTTTTGCTTGGTTCCGAAAATCTTGTCGCCCGCATCGCCCAGACCGGGAATGATGTAGCCATGCTCATTCAGGCGCTGGTCGATCGAGGCAGTATATATTTCCACGTCCGGGTGTACTTCATTTACCCGCTCGATCCCTTCCGGCGCTGCGACCAGTACCAACGCTCGAATTTCCTTGGCGCCGGCCTGCTTGAGCAGATCGATGGTCGCCACCATGGAGCCGCCAGTCGCTAGCATGGGATCGATGATGAGCGCCCGGCGCTGATTGAGTTCGCCTACCAGTTTTTCCAGATAGGTATCGGCTTCCAGCGTCTCTTCATTGCGTGCCAGGCCGATAACACTGACCCTGGCGCTGGGTATCAGCGAGAGGACGCCGTCAAGCATGCCGATGCCAGCGCGCAGAATCGGCACGACAGTGATCTTTTTGCCGGACAGTTTTTCGACTGTCACATCACCGCACCAGCCCTGGATGACGGCTTCTTCAAGCAGCATGTCCTTGGTCGCCTCGTAGGTCAGCAGCGCGGCGACTTCCTGGGCCAGTTCACGAAAATTCTTGGTGCTTATATCGGCGCGGCGCATCAGCCCGAGTTTGTGGCGAATCAGCGGGTGGCGGATCTCTTTGACTTTCATGGAAGGCTCTCATGCACGCGGGGGAAAGGATGTTTTATAGCTTAGAGTCTGTGTGCATGGGGTCGCAAGCAGAAGGGGAGCGTTGCTGGCGCATTCAATGCTTGCTACGGGCATATTAATGGCTTCGAAACGGGCGTCACTGATAGCCAGGCAACGTCGGCGCTGGTTGGTTGGCCTGATCGCCTCCCTGCAAAACCATGCGTCCGGATATCCATCGAAGGACTGCAATGTTCTTGCGTTTAGCCTGTAGGACCAGTATTTTTGCGCCCCTTTCGTAGGGACTGTTGACGTTTCGTCGCGAGCTGCTTTGCTGTGTCGGATGATGTCAAGCAACCTGGACGGCTACCCCGAAGGGCTGCAGCCGCTACGAAACATCAACAGACCTTACCCCGGAGAAGTGCAATGTCCGTCGATCTTGAACACATCAAGCAGGTTATGGCTGAGGCTGATTGTCTGTTTACCGAGGCTCAGGTTCAGGAAGCCATGGACAAGATGGCTGAACAGATAAACAGCCAGATGGCGGACAGAAATCCCATCGTATACAGCGTAATGAACGGGGGGCTTATCATTGCCGGTCAGCTGGCAACGCGGTTGAACTTTCCACTTGAGCTCAGCTACCTGCACGCCACGCGCTACCGCAACAAACTGAGCGGGGGCGAGCTGTTCTGGAAAGCCCGCGCCGAGCATTCGCTGGTTGATCGTACGGTATTGATTCTCGACGATATCCTGGACGAAGGACACACCCTCGCCGCGATCGTGGAATACTGTCGCGACGCTGGTGCCAGTGAAGTGCTGACCGCAGTCCTGCTGGACAAGAAGCATGATCGCAAGGCCTATCCGGGCATGCGTGCCGACTTTACAGGGATGGAAGTAGAAGACCGTTACATCTTCGGCTTCGGTCTGGATTACAAGGGTTACTGGCGCAATGCGCCAGGTATCTTCGCCCTCAAGGGTCACTGACAGCCGGCAGAGGCTGGCGACCGCATCACAGGGTCGCCGCTTCCGATTGCTGCTCTGCCAGGTCCTCGCGGATATGCCGCGCCGCTTGCGAGGGTCGGGCTACGTAGCGCCGCGATCCACGCACCGCACCCATTCCCGCACGCTTGAGCTTGAGTCTCAGCGGCGCCCGAACACCAATCAGATAAACCTTGATGCCGCGTTTTTCAAGGTCCTGCAACGCTTTCTGAAAGATCACCAGCGCGCTCATGTCCATACTCGGTACCGTCTGCATGTCGATAGCAAGATAACGGATTGCTTCGTCGTACCGGTTCAGCGCGTTCAGCGCCTTGTCTGCAGCGGCAAAGAACAACGGACCGTTTATCTGATATAGCGCTACGCTTTCCGGCAGGGCCGCCAGCGCTGCATCGCTGTGGATGGGTTTCTTGCTGCCCTGGCTCAGGTCCGCCATGCGCTTGATGAACAGCACCGATGCCAGCAGCAAACCGACGCCAACTGCCAGCACCATATCAAACAGTACGGTCAGCACCAGACAGATGATCAGCACCCAGACATCCTGGCGTGGCCCGATACGCAGCATATGCACTACATGGGGCGCCTCGCTCATGTTCCAGGCCACGATCAACAGCATCGCTGCCAGCGAAGCCATGGGTAGATAAGCGAACAGATCGGCCAGCAGGACCACTGCGAGCAGGATCACCAGCGCATGAAATACCGCTGCCATAGGCGTACGCGCCCCGGAGCGAACGCTGGTCGCGGTCCGGGCGATAGCCGCTGTCGCGGTGATGCCGCCGAAGAAAGGCACAATCAGATTACCCAGACCCTGACCCATCAACTCGGCGTTGGGGTTATGGCGGGTGTTGGCCATGCCGTCGGCAACCAGCGCACACAGCAGCGACTCGATGGCACCAAGCATGGCTACCGCCAGCGCTGCGGGCAGCAATTCCCGCAGCAGATTGAAATCAACTGCTAACGGTTGGCCATCCGCGCCGGGCAACGTCCACGGCAATACCCAGTGCGGGGCGATAGGCGGGATGCCAGCGTGGGTAACGCCGTCCATCACATAACTGAAGCGCGAGCCGAGCGTGTCCACTGGAAGACCGAAATGCATCAGCCCCAACGCGAGCAAGGCGCCGACCAGCAAGGCGACCAGATGACCAGGGATTTTCCGCGTCACGCGGGGCCAGAGCATCAATACCCCAAGGGTAACGATGCCCACCAGGGTGTCGCCGGGCTGAATGCTCGGAAGCGCCTGCACCAGCGCTTGCAGTTGATCAACGTAGCTCTCGTGCTGACCCACGTTTCGCAGGCCGAAGAAATCCTTGATCTGCAAGGTGGCGATGACCACACCAATGCCTGCGGTGAAGCCCATTACTACGGGATAGGGCACCACCTGAATCAGGCTGCCCATTCGTGCCAAACCCAGCGCAAGCAGGATAAGCCCGGACATGGCACTGACCAGCAGGAGTCCGCCGATGCCGTATTGTTGGGTGATCGGCAACAGGATCACCACAAAGGCGGCGGTCGGTCCTGAGATGTTGAAACGCGAACCGCCCGTCAACGCTATGATCAGCCCGCCGATGATGCCGGTATAGAGCCCGTGTTGCGGCGCAACGCCCACCGCGATAGCCAAGGCCATGCCCAAAGGAATAGCGATGATGCCGACAGTAATGCCGGCGAGCAGGTCGCCACGTAACGTCTGGAGGGTATATCCCTCTTTGATGCTTTCGCGCATCGCCGCGAAGAGGGGCAGGCGGCCTGAACCAGTGCGTGCCATAAAATGTCCTGTCGTGCCTGATCGGGGCGAGGCGCAGCCCCTGTTGAAAGATCCATCCTTTTTGCCGGGAAGCCCTAATAGCATACTCTTCCAGGCCTCTGTCTGGAGCCAAGCGCCACCGGTGCGCGGATTTATCGCAGATCCGCAACACCGCGCGGGCTCGATACTGGCTGATGAATCCCGTCGCGGCAGGGCGATGCTGGTGGGGGATGGTCGGTCTGGTTACAATTGCGCTCCCTGAACACTGTGCAACGAGGTTTCCGTGCGTAAAGACAAGCAGAAGGTAGTCGGTGAACCGATTACAGACGAACAGGTTGCGGTTTTTTTACAGGCGAGGCCGTTCAATGCCAATGAGTCGGTGGAATTGCATATCCTCACCAAAGCGTATCGTGGCTTGCGCGCCGAAGACTTTCAGCGCTTCCTGGAAATGTTCCGCGCTGAAGGGTATGACGTGAATGCCACAGACGCCCAGGGCCGCACGTTTCTCAGCACCCTGCGCGATCACGCCCAGGCTGAGGATTACATTGTCGCCCTCGAGGCCGCTGGCGCACGATAAATCGGCCCTCTGGGGTTGGGTTTGTCGTGCTGTCTGTCTGCCACTGGCAATGCTCATCAGCTATGCTGTGAACCCCGGCGTAGCAACCAAGCTGGCCGCTGCCCGGGATATCAACAATTGAACTTAAGGAGTGCCGTGTCATGTTGAAACCTGTGGGTATGCTGGCTGTATTCGCTCTGGCTCTGACGTTGGTGGGCTGCGCCCATAGTCCCCAGCAGCTCAGCGTGCAGCCCAAGGTTCAGGTCGCCCTGAACCCCGTCGCAGGCAATCAGCCGGTGGCGGTCGCTGTGCAGGACACACGGTCCTCAACCGTACTCGGCACACGGGGCGGTATCTATCCGAACTCGAGCAACCTGACCCTGAGCGACCGATCGATCCCGGCCATTCGCCAGGAAGTCGAACAGTCTCTGCGTCAGCTGGGGTTTGTTGTGGTTCAACCCGGTTCGGCCGGCGCCAATAGCCTCACGGTCAACCTCGCTGAGCTCAGCTACCGCTCACCCAGCGACGGGGCGTATGTCACCCAGGCGGACATCGGCGCAGTGTTCACTGCCGAGGCGCGCGGTCGCGACCAGATTTACAACGGGCGCTACAGCGCATCTGCCCAGCATCGTTTCGGTTACGCGCCCAATCAGGCGACCAATACCAAGCTGGTGTCTGAAGTGCTGAGTGATGCCTTGTCGCGGATGTTCCGGGATCAGGAAATTGTCCGCGTGCTCCAGCGCTAGGATATCTCTTGTAGTTTTGCGCTGAATAACAGCGAACTAAAAAGCCAGACCCTGAGGTCTGGCTTTTTTGTGCATGGTCTGCAACGGGCCGCTTATCCCTTTTCGGGGGGCGGCGTCATGGTCGGGGAGGGTGTGAGCATCTCGTCGTGCTCGGCCATGTTCCAGGGCAGTGAGCCGGGCGAGATATGCAGGAAGTGCAGATAGCGCTCGAAATGGTCAAGGGCGTCGCCGATGATTTCCTGCTGATCGTAGCCGTAGATATCGTAGGTCTGCCCGCCGCGACGGAGGAAGACCTCGGCGCGGTAATAGTGCGCTTCGGGCGTACTATCGGTGGCGGCTACTTCAGGAAAAGCATAGTCCGGGCGTGCATATTCGCGGATGCGGATCTCATAGATGAAGTCGGTCTGGCCCGGCTTGACTACTTCGATATAGGCACGTCCCAATTCCGCATCGTGGTTCGCCTCCGCGGGCCAGCCCTGATCGGCCAGATTGCTTGCCAGCCGTTGCAGGGCCGGGAACACCGTTTGCGCAATGAACTGTTCGACCTCCTTTTTCTCGGGAAAATTGACGATCCCCGCGACACGCTTCTTCCACAACGAGGCCGCATTCGCGTGGGAATGCCGGCCGGTTTGCATGTGATGAATCAGGCTCTGGTCACGGTGCCCCTCGATCACCAGCGCCCGCCACATTCCCACAGCGGATATCAGCATGATGATGGCAAAGGGGAGGGCGCTGGCGATGGTCATCGTCTGCAACGCGCTCAAGCCGCCCGCCAGCAACAAGGTAGCGGCCACAGCCCCTTCCAGAATGGCCCAGAACGCCCGTTGCCAGGCCGGAGTCGCGAGCACACCGCCTGAGGCCAGCGAGTCGATGACCAGGGAGCCCGAGTCCGATGAGGTAACGAAGAAGGTGATGATAAGCAGTACCGTCAGGAAGGACACGATCGAGGTGAGCGGGAGGCGCTCGAACAGCTTGAACAGCGCGATCGCGTTATCGTTCTGCACTTCGGTGATCAGCGCGGTATAACCCTCGTTCATGATCAGGTGCAGTGCGGTGTCGCCAAAGATGGAAAACCACATGAAGGTGAAAATACTCGGCACCAGCATGACACCCACCACAAATTGGCGAATGGTGCGTCCGCGGCTGATCTTGGCGATAAACAGGCCGACGAAGGGCGCCCAGGCGATGGTCCAGCCGAAGATGAACAGCGTCCAGTTGCCGATCCAGTCAGAGCGCGTATAGGCCTGAAGATTGAAGGTCCGCTCGATAATGTTATTCAGGTAGCTGCCGGTGTTCTGCAAGAAGGTTTCCAGAATGAACACAGAAGGGCCAACCAGAAACACGAAGATCATCAGGGCAACGGCCAGGACCATGTTCAGGATGGAGAGGTTCTTCACGCCCTTGTCGAGGCCCGCTACCACCGAGATCAGCGCCAGTGCCGTAATCACCGCAATGGTGATGATCTGGACCGTGATGGAGACCGGGATCTCTGGCCAGAGATAATTCATGCCCGCGTTAATCTGGGTGACCGAGAGGCCCAGCGTGGTGGCGATGCCGAACAGGGTACCGAGAATCGCGAATACGTCGACGGTGTGGCCAATGGGGCCGTGAATGCGCTCACCGATCAGGGGGTACAACGCCGAGCGCATGGAGAGCGGCAAGCCATGGCGGAAGGCGAAGTACGCCAGCACCAGGCCGACCAGGCCGTAGATCGCCCAGATGTGAAAGCCCCAGTGAAAGAACGCGATCTGCAATGCCTGCTTCGCCGCGTCCACGGTTTCCGCCGCCCCGGCAGGAGGTGAGGCGTAGTGCAGCACCGGCTCGGCCACACCGAAGAACAGCAGGGCGATCCCGTAACCGGCAGAAAACAGCATGGCGAACCAGGCCGGAAAGCTGTATTGCGGCTCGGCGTGGTCGGGGCCGAGCTTGATGTGGCCCCAGCTGCTGAAGGCGATCACCGTGATGAACACGAGGAAGCAGGCAACCGCCAGCATGTAGAACCAGCCAAAGGTGCCGTTGATGTAGGCGAGGACGTCAGCAAAGGCCTCTCCGGCCAGCTCTGGATTGCTGACCGTGCCGATCACCAGCAGCAGGGTAACGATTACAGCGGGTAGGAAAACGGGGAAAAGGATGGTCGACTTCCAGGCGGATTGTTCAGCCTTCATTGGAGTTTTTCCTTGTAGTCGGTTCGGAAGGGTGAGCGCGCGATACGTAATCCTCTCGTAATTTGTGACAGCCCAGCGGCACGAGACGTTCAGAAAGCCGTCTGCGTGCGGATGCAAATGAGTATAGCCAGTGATGCTGGCGTTTCTGGCGAAGGCTGATCAGGAGGCTTCGCAGGTTTCAATCTTGACCCGAACGGTGCCGGCCTTGGTCATACCGATTTCCTTCGCGGCCCGCAGCGACAGGTCTATCACCCGCTTCCCGGTATAGGGGCCACGGTCGGTGATCTCTACCATCACACTGCGCTGGTTCTGTCGATTGGTAACGCACACGAGGGTGCCGAACGGCAGGGTGGGGTGGGCAGCAGTCAGCCGCGTCTGATCATATATCGCGCCGCTGGCGGTACGTCGGCCATGCAGCTGGGAAGAGTAATAGGACGCTCGGCCTGTTTCGGTGTAACTGTCGAGCTCGCTGGCCGAGCTCTCCTCCAACGGCCCGTTGCTGGCGCAGGCAAACGCGGGAATCAGTACAAGCGCCGCCAGAAGTCGGCGCATGGCTGGCTTGCCGCAGCGGAACCGCCCGGCACTCCGGTAAAGGAGTGCCGACATCTCAGTCATCAAGCTTCTGTTTCAGCAATTGATTGACCTGTTGCGGATTGGCCTTGCCCTTCGAAGCCTTCATGGCCTGTCCGACAAAGAACCCGAACATCTTGCCGCGCTTGGCTTCGTCGCTGGCGCGGTATTGTTCAACCTGCTCGGCATTGGCAGCCAGGACTTCGTCGAGCATGGCTTCGATTGCGCCACTGTCGGTGACTTGCTTCAAGCCCTTGGCTTCGATGATCTGATCCGCATCGCCTTCACCCTTGGCCATCGCTTCAAAGACCATCTTGGCGATCTTGCCGGAGATGGTGTTGTCCTTGATGCGCAGGATCATTCCGCCGAGCTGGTTGGCGCTGACCGGTGTCTCATCGATCTCCAGTCCTTCCTTGTTGAGTAGACTGGACAGCTCGCCCATGACCCAGTTGGCAGCCAGTTTGGCATCGCCGCAGACGCGCTGGACCTCTTCAAAATAATCAGCCATCTCTCGGCTGGCCGACAGCACGCTGGCGTCATAAACCGACAGGCCAAATTCGCTCTGGAATCGCTCACGCTTCTGCTGCGGCAGTTCCGGCAGCTCTCCGCGCACCTCTTCGATGAATGCAGGCTCAATCACTACCGGCAGCAGGTCGGGATCCGGGAAGTAGCGGTAATCGTTGGCTTCTTCCTTGCTGCGCATGGAGCGCGTCTCGTCCTTGTTGGGGTCGTACAGGCGGGTTTCCTGGATGACCGTGCCGCCGTCCTCGATCAGTTCGATCTGGCGCTGTACTTCGGTATTGATGGCCTTCTCGATAAAGCGGAACGAGTTGACGTTCTTGATCTCGCAGCGAGTGCCAAACTCGGTCTGGCCCTTGGGGCGAACCGAGACGTTGCAATCGCAGCGCAGTGAGCCTTCGGCCATGTTGCCATCACAGATACCCAGATAGCGCACCAGCGAGTGGATTGTGCGGGCGTAGGCGACGGCTTCCTTGGCGCTGCGCATGTCCGGCTCGGAAACGATCTCCAGCAATGGCGTGCCGGCGCGGTTCAGGTCAATACCGCTCATGCCCTGGAAGTCTTCATGCAGACTTTTGCCGGCGTCTTCTTCGAGGTGTGCGCGGGTGACGCCGACGCGTTTGATGCTGCCATCGTCCAGGGTGATGTCGAGGAATCCCTTGCCGACGATGGGCAGATCCATCTGGCTGATCTGGTAGCCCTTGGGCAAATCCGGATAGAAATAATTCTTGCGCGCAAAGACGTTGGTCATGCCGATCTCCGCATTGATCGCAAGACCGAACTTGACGGCATTGCGAACCGCCTGCTGATTCAGGACCGGCAGTGTGCCGGGCATGCCCAGGTCCACCAGGCTGGCCTGGACGTTGGGCTCGGCGCCGAAGGTGGTGGCGCTACCCGAGAAAATCTTCGAGGCGGTTGTGAGCTGTGCGTGAATTTCCAGCCCGATAACGATTTCCCATTGCATCTTCAGTGTTCCTCAGAAATTCCGTGGCGCCGGTTGCCGCTCCCCGCGAGGAGCCGGGCAACCAGGCTTCGCCGTAGCTCAGTAGCCTTGCGGCGCGCGGGTGTGCCAGTCGGTAACCTGCTGGTACTGGTGCGCAATGTTCAGCAGGCGCGCTTCGCTGAAGTACGGACCGAGCAACTGCATGCCCAGCGGCAGGCCATTGGCGAAACCGGCGGGCAGGGCAACACCGGGTACACCCGCCAGGTTGGCGGTGATGGTGTAGATGTCAGTGAGATACAGGCTGACCGGGTCGTCGATCTTCTCGCCAATGCGGAACGCCGGCGTTGGTGACGTCGGGCACAGAATCACATCGACCTGCTCATAGGCAGCCATGAAGTCATTCTTGATCAGACGGCGGATCTTTTGCGCCTTGAGGTAATAGGCATCGTAATAGCCAGCAGACAGCGCGTAAGCGCCGACCATGATGCGCCGCTTCACTTCGTTGCCGAAGCCTTCGCTGCGCGAACGCTTGTACAGATCGGTGAGGTCAGCCGGATTCTCGCAGCGGTAACCGAAACGCACGCCATCGAAGCGCGACAGGTTCGAGGACGCCTCGGCCGGTGCGATGACGTAATAGGCCGGAATGGCCAGCTCTGCGTTCGGCAGGCTGATCTCGCGCACTTCAGCGCCCAGCGCTTCGAATTCCTTGACCGCCTGTTGAATGGCCGCCGCAGTAGCCGCATCCAGGCCACTGGAAAAGTATTCCTTCGGCAGGCCGATGCGCAGGCCCTTCAGCGAGTCGTTCAGACCAGCGCAATAGTTGGCGACCGGTTCGTCAACGCTGGTGGAGTCCTTCTCGTCGAAGCCGGCCATGACTTGCATCATCAGCGCGCAGTCTTCCGCGCTGCGCGCCATCGGGCCGCCCTGATCGAGGCTGGAGGCGTAGGCAATCATGCCCCAGCGTGAAACGCGGCCATAGGTCGGCTTGAGACCGGTCAATGCGGTAAAACCGGCGGGCTGACGAATCGAGCCACCGGTGTCAGTGCCGGTGGCTGCCGCGCATAGACGTGCTGCCACCGCGGAGGCCGAACCACCAGAGGAGCCGCCCGGCACGCGGTCGGTATCCCAGGGGTTGCGGGTCGGTCCGTAATAGCTGGATTCACTTGAGGAGCCCATGGCGAACTCATCCATGTTGGTCTTGCCGAGCATGACGGTGCCGGCGTCCAGGAAGCGTGAAGTCACAGTCGATTCATAGGGCGCGATGAAGTTGTCGAGCATCTTCGAACCGCAGCTGGTGCGCACGCCCTGGGTGCAGAACAGGTCCTTGTGTGCCAGCGGGATGCCAGTGAGCGGGCCGGCATTACCGGCGGCGATGCGGGCATCCGCTGCGCGCGCCTGTTCCAGCGCCAGTTCCGGGGTGACGGTGATGTAGCTATTAAGGGTGCTATCGAACCGTGCGATACGGTCGAGATAGTGCTGAGTCAGCTCGACGCTTGAGATCGACTTGCTCTGCAGGGCCTGCGATAACGCGGCCAGGGATTTCTCATGCATGAAAAGGGTTCTCCGGGGCGCGGCGGTTATTCGATCACCTGAGGGACCAGGTACAGGCCGTCTTCGGTGGCGGGGGCGATGGCCTGGTAGGCGTCGCGCTGGTTGGTCTCGGTGACAGCATCCGGGCGCAGACGCTGAGTGGTTTCCAGCGGGTGAGCCAGCGGGGCGACGCCGTCAGTATTCACCTCTTGCATGCGATCGATCAGGTCCATGACGCCGGCCAGTTTGGCGGTAAACGCAGTGGCGTCCGCGTCGTCAATGGCGATACGGGCAAGATGGGCGACGTTCTCCACCTCTTTACGTTCTAGTGCCATGTTCTGTTCTCCGTGAAACCAGGGCGCGGGCCGGCGCAACAGGGCTTATGCGCCGATCAATAAATGGCTTTAGCCGGGCCCGGACAAAGCGGCGAATTTACCATAGACGCGCCTTGCCCAAAAACCCCGCCGTTGTTAGAGTTGCGACACTTCAGGAAGTACCGACCAGTTGGCTTGTCAGTTCATCTTTGTCCTGTCACCAAGAGGCCCTTCAACTTCAGGCCGGCGGGCATTTGCCACGGGACCAGGCGACTTGTCACTGCTGCTTCTTTTACATTTAACCCACCCGCACCGGGGTATATTCAACGCATGTTCAAAAAAATACGCGGCATGTTTTCCAGTGATTTGTCCATCGACCTGGGCACCGCCAATACACTGATATATGTTCGTGACCGCGGCATTGTACTGGATGAACCATCCGTCGTGGCCATCCGCACCCATGGAAATCAGAAAAGTGTTGTCGCCGTCGGCACGGAAGCCAAACGCATGCTCGGCCGCACGCCCGGTAACATTCAGGCAATCCGCCCGATGAAGGATGGCGTTATCGCCGACTTCAGCGTCTGTGAAAAGATGCTGCAGTACTTCATCAACAAGGTGCACGAAAACAGCTTCATCCAGCCGAGCCCGCGCGTACTGATCTGCGTTCCGGTGAAATCCACTCAGGTCGAGCGTCGTGCTATTCGCGAATCAGCGCTGGGTGCGGGCGCACGTGAAGTGTTCCTGATCGAAGAGCCAATGGCTGCCGCGATCGGCGCTGGCTTGCCGGTCGAGGAAGCACACGGCTCCATGGTCGTCGACATCGGCGGCGGTACGACCGAAATTGCGCTGATCTCCTTGAATGGGGTGGTCTATGCCGAATCGGTCCGCGTCGGTGGTGATCGCTTCGACGAAGCCATCGTGACCTATGTGCGTCGCAACTACGGTAGCCTGATCGGTGAAGCCACGGCCGAGCGCATCAAGCAGGAAATCGGTGTTGCCTTCCCCGGTGGTGAGATTCTGGAAGTCGACGTGCGCGGCCGCAATCTGGCCGAAGGCGTGCCACGCGCCTTTACCCTGAATTCCAACGAAGTGCTCGAGGCACTGCAGGAATCCCTGGCGACCATCGTTCAGGCCGTCAAGAGCGCCCTTGAGCAATCCCCCCCGGAACTGGCGTCTGACATCGCCGAGCGCGGTCTGATCATCACCGGTGGTGGTGCACTGCTGCGTGATCTGGACAAGTTGCTGACCCAGGAAACCGGTCTGCCGGTGATCATTGCCGAAGAGCCTCTGACCTGCGTCGCGCGTGGCGGCGGCAAGGCGCTGGAGATGATGGACCGTCACAATATGGACTTGCTCTCCACCGAGTAAACTGACGCACTGTTTACCAGGTCTTGGTCCCTGTCACGCCGGTGTTGCATGATAGGGATCCGGAACGACTGACCATCGCACCTGCGGCGGCCGTTCTACAGACCCTGGCTCAGCGTCGCGGCAGCAGGAGCCGCACAGGTTTATGAGGAGTGCACCATCAAACCGCTGTTCATCAAAGGCCCTTCGCTGGGTGTTCGTCTACTGGCGCTGACGGTGTTGTCGGTGGCGCTGATGGTGACTGACGCCAGACTGAATGTGCTGCAGCCGGTGCGCGCCCAGCTCGGCATGATCCTGATGCCTATCTATTACGTTGCCGAGTTGCCGGTTCGCGCCTGGGAAAACGTGCATACCCAACTCACCAGCCGCGCCGATCTGATTGCCGAGAATGAGCGCCTGCGGGCCGAATCCTTGCTGACCCAACGTAAACTGCAGAAACTCGCCGCCCTGACCGAGCAGAACGTCAGGCTGCGTGAGCTGTTGAATTCGTCATCGCTGGTCGATGAGCGCGTGCTGGTCGCTGAACTGGTCGGCGTCGATCCCAACCCCTTTACCCAACGCATCATGATCGACAAGGGCGAGCGCGACGGCGTGTTTCTCGGCCAACCGGTGCTCGATGCTACCGGCCTGATGGGACAGGTAGTCGAAGTGATGCCCTTCAACTCGCGCGTACTGCTGCTGACGGATGTCTCCCACAGCCTGCCCGTGCAGGTCAATCGCAACGGTTTGCGGGCAATGGCGACCGGGACCGGAAACAACGACTGGCTCGAACTGCGCCATGTCAGCGACACGGCGGATATCCGCATTGGCGACATCATGGTCAGTTCCGGATTGGGCCAGCGTTTTCCTGCAGGGTATCCGGTTGGCCGGGTCATCTCCGTCGAACAGGACCCTGCCGAGCCCTTTTCTATCGTCAAGGTTGCCCCGACCGCTCAGCTCAACCGTAGCCGTTACCTGCTTCTGGTGTTCAGTCCGGAAAGTGCCTATGGCGACGTATTCCCTGCGCTGAGTCTGGGCCAGACGGAATCCACGGATCAGGCGGCTGCCGCACAGGAGCCTCCGGTCGCCCCGGTAGAATCAGGCGAGGGCGGCGAGCCGGCGGCCAATGATGAGGGCAGCGACGATGCGCCATAGTCTGGTGATTGGCTTTACCGTGCTGCTGGCGCTGCTGCTTGGCGTCATGCCCATGCCGGAACCGTTCGATTTTGGCCGCCCGATGTGGCTGGCCATGACGGTGGCGTTCTGGGTGATGCTTCTGCCGCACAGGGTCGGGCTGGTGATGGCCTGGTTTGCCGGCATAGCTTCCGACGTCTTGTATGGCGAACTCTTCGGTCAGCATGCGCTGGTCATGACGCTGGTCGCGACCATGGTGTTGCTGCTTTATCAGCGGATCCGGCGCTTTCCATTGTGGCAACAAAGCCTGGTGATGTTGCCCGTGTTTGGCGTCGCCCAGTTGCTGCTGTTGTGGCTGAACAGTCTGGCCGGAAGTCGGCCGCCGATTCTCCTGCTGTTGCTCCCGGCGCTGGTCAGCGCTTTGCTGTGGCCGTGGGCCTGTGCATTCCTGAATGTCTTCCGGCGTCGTTTCCATGTCGTCTGATAAGGCTTCTGTAATGACGTCCGACCACGGCGGCTCACTGTATCTGGCTTCGGCCTCGCCACGCCGCCGTGAATTGCTGTTGCAGATCGGCGTGCCAACCCGGGTGATGCCGTCAGAGATTGACGAAAGGGTTCTGCCTGGCGAGTTGCCCAGGGCGTATGTCGAGCGCGTTACCTGTGACAAGGTGCGTGCGGGTGTTGTGAAGGCTCCCGGCGGGGCGGTCGTGCTGGCGGCAGATACTGCGGTAGTGCTGGGCGATAACATACTGGGCAAGCCAGCCGACCGCGCGCATGGCCTGGCGATGCTGGACGCGCTGTCAGGGCAGGCCCACAGTGTGATCACCAGCGTAGCGGTCTGCCGGGGCGAGGATCTACGTTTGGTAAGTGTCGAGACCCGGGTATGGTTTCGCCAGCTGTCCGAAGCCGAAAAGAGCGCATACTGGGATACAGGCGAGCCGGCCGACAAGGCTGGCGGTTATGCTATCCAGGGGATGGGCGCGATATTTATCGAACGCATTGAGGGCAGCTACAGCGCGGTGGTAGGGCTGCCATTGATGGAAACAGCTGCACTGTTGAGTGAATTCGGGGTTTCCTGTTGGCAAGCGCCCTGAGAGACGGGCACCGATGACCGTATCCTGACGGTCCACAATACTGGGAGAGCCCATGAGCGAAGAAATTCTTATCAATATAACCCCGATGGAAACACGGGTCGCTCTGGTGGAAAACGGCGTACTGCAGGAAGTGCACATCGAGCGCACCCTGCGTCGTGGCATCGTTGGCAATATCTACAAGGGCAAGATTGTCCGTGTGTTGCCGGGCATGCAGGCTGCCTTCGTTGATATCGGCCTGGAGCGGGCTGCGTTTATCCACGCCTCGGAAATCTCCGAGCGCGAAGGCTCGGCGGTCGAGCCGATCAATGCGCTGGTGCATGAAGGCCAGGCACTGGTGGTGCAGGTCACCAAGGATCCCATCGGCACCAAGGGCGCACGTCTGACCACGCACCTTTCCGTGCCCTCGCGCTACCTGGTGTATATGCCGCGCACGCCGCATGTCGGCATATCGCTGAAGATTGAAGAAGAAGCCGAGCGCGAGCGCCTCAAGCAGATTGTCGCCCAGTGCGTCGCTGACGAGGCCATAGACGAGCCGGGCGGGTTTATCCTGCGTACCGCCGCCGAAGCCGCACGTGAGGAAGACATTCTCGCGGACATCCGCTATGTCCGACGCCTCTGGCAGCAGATCTCCCAGCAGATGGGCGCCTGTAGCGCGCCGTCGGTCATCTACGAGGACTTGCCGCTGGCCCTGCGCACGTTGCGCGACCTGGCGAACGTGCGTATTGAAAAGATCCGCATCGACTCGCGGGAAACCTTCCAGAAGGTCGAGCAATTCGTGCAGGAGCTGATGCCCGGCATCGAAGACAAGCTCGAGCATTACCCGGGCGAGCGTCCGGTGTTCGAGCTGTATGGCGTGGAGGATGAAATTCAGAAGGCCATGGAGCGCAAGGTGATGCTCAAGTCGGGTGGCCATCTGGTGATTGATCAGACCGAGGCGATGACCACCATCGATGTGAACACCGGCGCCTTTGTCGGGCATCGCAATCTTGAAGAAACCATCTTCAAGACCAACCTCGAGGCGGCGACCTCCATTGCTCGCCAGCTGCGCCTGCGCAACCTGGGCGGTATCGTCATTATCGATTTCATCGACATGGAAGCCGAAGAACATCAGCGCCAGGTGCTGCGCACGCTGGAAAAACAGCTCGAACGCGACCACGCCAAAACCAACATTATCGGCATCACCGAACTGGGTCTGGTGCAGATGACCCGCAAGCGTACCCGCGAAAGCCTCGAGCAGATCCTCTGCGAACCCTGTCCCTGTTGTTCAGGCCGGGGTATCCAGAAGACCGCCGAAAGCGTCTGCTACGAGATTTTCCGCGAGATACTACGCGAAGCCCGGGCCTATCAGGCCGGTGCCTACATGGTGCTCGCCTCACAGGCGGTCATTGACCGGTTGCTGGACGAAGAGTCAGGCAACGTCGCCGACCTGGAGATGTTCATCGAGCGGCCCATCAAGTTTCAGGTCGAGCCGGTGTACACCCAGGAACAGTACGACGTGGTGCTGATGTGATGAGCGTCTGAGCGCATGAGCTGGCAAACCTGGGTTCGTCGGGGTCTGGATGGGCTGATTCTGTGTCTTGTCATCTGGCTGCTGGCTACGGCTGCCTATGTAAGCCTGGGCCGCCAATTCGTACCGGCCGTGGCGGATTACCAGGCAGAGCTGGTCAAGCATGCCGAAGAACTTACCGGGCGGGCAATCCGGCTGGATAATCTGAGCGGCGAGATGCAGGGCACCCAGCCGGTGTTCATGCTCCGCGGGTTGCAGGTACACGCCGAAGCTGACCCCGATAGCTCTATACTGTTCGCCCTCGATAATGTCACCGCTCGGCTTGATGTATTCGCCAGCCTGTGGCGGCGGGAGCCGGTACTCGACGCGTTGCAGGTTGAAGGTCTGGCGCTGGAACTGCTCGAGGAAGCCGATGGTCGCTGGCGTTTGCGCGGCCTGGGTTCGCGGGACAGGGTCGAAGGCGGGCTCGACGAAACGCTCGGCAAACTACTGAATCAGCGCCGCATCACACTGCTCGACAGCCGTATTCGCATCAACCCCCACAACTTGCCGGAGTGGAATTTCACCGATGGTGATCTGACGCTGGTCAATCGATGGGGAGATCATCAGTTTGATGCACGTCTGGCGTTACCCGATGGTCGCCAGCTGCGCCTGAAACTCGAAGGGCAGAGCGAGGGTGATAACTGGCGCGATATGTCGGTTGAGTTCTTTGCAGAACTACCTGCCATGCAATGGAGCGACTGGATACCCCATGCCTGGCTGGAGCAGGTCCGGCTTGAACAGCTGGTGGCAGGCGGTGATTTCTGGGGCAGCTGGCAGGCGCGCCGGTTACACCGGCTGCAAGGCGTTGTGGATGCACCCGAGGTCACACTGCGAACCCTGCGACCCGGCGCGGCTTTGACTGAACTGCAGGCTCAGTTCGACCTGCAACTCGGCACCGATCAACAGTCGCTACGTGTCGAACAGCTAGGACTGCAGGTCGGCGATATCCCGTGGCCGGAGACCCGTCTGACGGCCACCCGTACAGTCGAGGATGGAAGCTGGCAGCTGGCGCTGGACCGTTTGCCGCTGGAGCCGCTGGCTGCCGGGCTCCATGGCTCCATCCCCCAGGACCGCTTTGCTGACATACTCGCTGCCCTCGATCCGCAAGGGGCGCTAATTGGTGTCGGCTTGCGCGGGAGCAGCACCTCGTTCGCCCTTGATGATCTGACGCTCGAAGCCAGGCTGGAGAATATAAGTGTCGAACCCTGGCGGGCCGTACCCGGTTTCAGAGGAATCAGCGGTACGCTGGCCGGCAGCCGTGCACTGGGTGAGCTCAGACTCGATAGCTACAATTGGAGCATGTCGCTGCCGCAGCTGTTTCCTGAACCCTGGCAATACGACCACCTGACTGGCAGTCTGAGCTGGGAATGGTCTGACGAATCAGGCATGCGGCTGAAGGCGTCGAGCCTGGCGGTGAGTGGCGAAGAGGGCGAAGCGACAGCACGACTCGATCTGCATCTGCCACGTCCCGGTGGTACACCGAGCATGGATCTGCGCGTTGCGCTGCGGGACAGCCAGGCGGAGTTCTATCGCCGGTATCTGCCATCACGGGCTGCGGCGATGAGTCCGCAACTGCACGAGTGGCTGCTCTCGACGGATCTGTCAGGCAATGTTCCATTGGCCATTTTCAGCTACCGCGGTGTGCTGGCACAGGGGGCTGCGCCGGAAGATCGCGTTCTGGAGCTCTACGGCAGCATCGACCAGGGCAGCCTGTTCTTCCAGCCTGGCTGGCCGGCGCTGGAAAACGTATCCGGCACCCTGCATCTGCGCAATACCGCGGTAACCGTGCAGCAAGGGCAAGCCCGGCTATGGAATACCGAACTCAGTGACGTTAATGTCGCTATCGACCGTGAAGTGCCTGACGCACCGATGCTGTTGTCGGTCAACGGCGATGTGACAGGACCCCTACAGGACGCACTGCGCCTGATGCAGGATACGCCGCTGAGCGAGATCACCAGCGATCCGCTGGCAGGCTGGACCGGGAACGGCACGCTGGCTGGTACGGGCTCACTGGTCATTCCCCTGCAACAGGGCGGGCAGCCGGATATCCGGCTCAAGGCACAAGCCCGGGCCGAACAGCTGTTCATTCCCCAGCTTGACGCGCCATTGCATGAAGTCAGCGGCAACTTCGCCTACGACCACAGCAAGGGGCTGACGGCCGATAGCGTCCATCTGCAGTTTCTTGGCGAGCCGGTAACCGGCACCATCGGGGTGATCGACCGTGAACAGCTGATCCGCATGAAGGGCAGCCATCCGGTGCAGGCATTGAAGAGCTGGTCGATGCTTAGCAAGGCGCCGCTGCAGCTGGCCACCGGTCGTGTGGATTGGGATGCTCAGGTGGCGATTCGTTCTGGCAGCCAGAGCGTGCAGGTCGCATCCGATCTACAGGGCGTCGCACTCGATTTGCCGCAACCCTTTGCCAAGCAATCCGAGCAGGCCTTGCCCACCGAGGTGACTCTGCGACTCACGGATCAGGGTCAGCGCTGGTCGTTTCGTTCAGGAGGAGACCTGCGCGGTGTCGTCGTTCGCTCCGGCGATTCCCTGCGCGGCGACGTGCGCTATCGCAGTGGCAATCCCGCCGTTCCGTCTGAACAGGGCCTGAGCGTCCGGGCGAATTTTGCTGACCTGAAATGGAATGACTGGCAGCAGTGGATCAGCGATTTCAGGACCGGCACTGGCACTGGCACCGCTGCTCAGTCGCCTGCAGCCAGCGATTCTCCGCTGGCTGCCATCCGTGAAATCAACCTGAACGCGGCCCGCTTCGAAGGTCTGGGTCTGGAACTCGATGACCTTCAGCTCTATGGAAGAAACGCGCCGGCCGGGTGGGGCTTCGATGTTCAGCAGACCGACGTGGTCGGTCGGATCCGGCTGCCGGCAGGCGCTAACGAACCCTTGCAGATCGATCTGCAGCGTCTGCGCTTTGCCCGCGACCCGAATGTAGCCGAGGAATCCGAGGCGTTGGTCGAGCCGATGGTGTCTGAGGATCCTCTCGATGGCGTAACGCCGTCCTCGTTGCCTGCGATCAATCTCAGTGTCGCCCAGCTATTCTGGGGCGAAGATCTGGTCGGACCGGTTTCGTTCCGCATGCGGCCGACTGCCCAGGGCCTTCGCGTGGACGATGCGAACGTTGCTTTGCGGGGCGGGTTGCAGCTGCGCGGTAACCTGAACTGGCGCGATGTCGATCGGCGGACCCGCTTTGAAGGCAGCCTCAGCGCAGATAACGTAGGCGAAGTATTGCGCGCCTGGGATTACGCGCCGACGCTGACCAGTAACGAGTTTGCCGCCACCACAGAGTTGGAATGGCCTGGCTCTCCCGCCTATTTCGCGCTCAAGCGCAGCACCGGCCAACTGCAGCTGCGTGCGCGCGACGGAGTTCTGCAGAGCGGCGAGAGTTCGGCTGATGCACTCAAGGTATTCGGCCTGCTCAACTTCAACGCCCTGACGCGCCGGCTGCGCCTGGACTTTTCCGACCTGTTCGGCAAAGGTACGGCGTACGATACTCTGGACGGTGATCTGCTGTTCACCGACGGGGTCATGCATAACCGCACGCCGCTGGTGATGGACGGGCCGAGCGTCAAGCTGCAGCTGGACGGTCGCCTCGACCTGCCACAAAACGAAATTGACATGGGCATGCTGGTGACGCTTCCTGTTACCAACAACCTGCCGCTGGCCGCAATCATCGCCGGTGCGCCCTATATTGGCGGCGCGCTGTTTATTGCCGACAAGATTCTCGGCGACCGGATAGCCCGTTTTGCTTCAGTCAAATACAAGATCAGCGGTGACTGGCAAAAACCCAACGTCGAATTTGATCGCGCCTTTGATAACGAGGCCGCACTGGAGGACTGAATGAAGGTTGCTGCCATCCAGATGATCAGCGGGCCGGACGTAGCGGCCAATCTCGAACGCGCCGCCGGGCTGATTGCCGAAGCGGCTGCCGATGGCGCGCGGCTGATATTGTTGCCTGAATGCTTCGCCGCCTTCGGTAACCGCTCGCTGGGGGACATCGCTGCTGCCGAGTTTCACGGCACAGGTCCGATTCGCCCGTTTCTCGCACAACAGGCGCGGCAAAACGGCGTCTGGCTGATCGGCGGCAGCATCCCGCTGCCGCGCGCGTCCGGCGGCAAGCCCATGGCGACCTGTCTGGTGGTGGATGATCAGGGCGCTGAAGTGGCGCGCTACGACAAGCTGCATCTGTTTGATGTGGAAGTAGCCGACAGCACCCGCAGTTACCGCGAATCCAGGGATTACGGTTACGGCGATCAGGTGGTGTGCGTGGATACGCCGGTCGGGCGTGTCGGCCTGTCGATCTGTTACGATCTGCGCTTTGCCGAGCTGTATTTTGCACTGTCCCGCGCCGATGCAGATCTGATTGTGGTGCCTTCGGCCTTTACTGCGGTGACCGGGGCTGCCCACTGGGACGTGCTGCTGCGCGCCCGGGCCATCGAAACCCAGTGTTACATACTTGCCGCCAACCAGGGTGGGCTGCATCCCGGCGGGCGTGAGACCTTTGGCCACAGTTGTCTGATTGATCCCTGGGGCGAGGTGATTGCTTCGCTTGAGCAGGGGGAAGGGGTGGTCTCCGCGCCACTCGACCATACCCATATGCGCGCTATTCGCCAGCGAATGCCCGTCTCGGGGCATCGCCGGTTTGCCCCGGCCGAACTAACGGCCAAGGAGTCCGAAAAGAATGAGTGATCTGATAGCCAATGTTGAAAGCCGCCTGCTGACACCCGCTGAGCTGAGTCCTGATCTGATCGCAGGTGTGCTCGGTCAGCTGGTTTCGGCCCCCGGTGTGGACGCGGCTGATCTGTATTTCCAACATCAGGTGAGCGAGTCCTGGGTGCTTGAGGATGGCATCGTCAAGGACGGCAGTTTCAATGTCGATCAGGGCGTAGGGGTGCGTGCCCAGTCCGGAGAGAAGACCGGATTTGCCTACAGCAACGATATCCGTCTGCCGGCGCTGAGCCAGGCCGTTTCGGCGGCGCGCTCAATTGCGCGGGCCGGCCAGGCAGGCGGCGTACAGGCGTGGAAACGCGACACCAGCCAGGCGCTGTATCCTTCTGCCAATCCGCTTGACGTCATGGCCCAGGCGGACAAGGTGTCCTTCCTGCAACGCCTGGACGCTTATACGCGCAGTCTCGATCCGCGCATCACTCAGGTGTCCGTGAGCCTCGGCGGCTCCCATGACACCGTCATGGTCGCCTCCAGCGATGGCACTTGGGCCGGTGATATCCGTCCATTGGTGCGTCTGAATATCAGCGTGATCATCGAACACAATGGCCGGCGTGAACGCGGCAGCTTCGGCGGTGGTGGCCGTACCGATTATCTGTACTTCGAAGCAGAAGAGCGCGCCATGGCCTACGCCCGTGAAGCGGTGCGTCAGGCCACAGTCAATCTGGATGCCATTCCTGCTCCGGCCGGTAGCATGCCGGTGGTGATGGGGCCGGGCTGGTCCGGGGTATTGCTGCACGAAGCCGTGGGTCATGGCCTGGAAGGCGATTTCAACCGCAAGGGCACCTCTGCCTACAGCGGCCGGGTCGGTGAGAAAGTTGCCTCCAGCCTGTGCACCATCGTGGATGATGGCACCATTGCCGGTCGTCGCGGCTCGCTCAGTGTCGACGATGAAGGCAATCAGACCCAGTGCACCACGCTGATCGAGAACGGCATTCTCAAGGGGTATATCCAGGACAAACTCAACGCGCGGCTGATGGGCGTACCGGCAACGGGCAATGGCCGCCGCGAATCCTACGCGCACCTGCCGATGCCACGCATGACCAATACCTACATGCTGGCTGGTGAAAGCGATCCGGAGGACATCATCCGTTCGGTGAAGAAGGGCATCTACTGCGCCAACCTGGGCGGCGGACAGGTGGATATCACCAGCGGCAAGTTTGTGTTCTCGACCAGCGAGGCCTATCTGATCGAAGACGGCAAGATCACCGCACCGGTCAAGGGCGCGACGCTGGTCGGTAACGGACCCGAAGTGATGAACCGCGTTTCCATGGTCGGTCACGATCTGCAGCTGGACAGTGGCGTCGGCACGTGCGGCAAGGATGGTCAATCCGTGCCGGTCGGCGTCGGCCAACCAACACTCAGGATCGATCAGATCACGGTGGGCGGTACGGGCGCCTGAGGCTGCATAGAGGTGTTACGGAGGGCCGGGTTCCATCCCGGCCAGCGGAGTTTTGGCAGAACACTTTTGCCGAGGTGGAACTCGACACTCCATAGGGCGGCGTTGTTCTGATTTCGCATCTACATCCTGGCAGCAAGCACAGGCTCTGGTTGCTGTTGCACAGGCGAAGAGGGGATGTTCCGGGGGTAGTAGGCGCTGTCAGCAACAGCGCCTACTGGTCTGGCGGTTACTCGGTAATTCTTTCCGATAAATCGACCTGATAGATCGCCGTGGTGCCGCTGACCTCGTTGCCGACAATCAGCAAGGATTCGCCGTTGGGGGAGTGCTCAGCAGCGACGAATGTCAGGCCTTCCGGACCAAGATCGCCCATTACCGGCAGATCGGTCGCCGTTGGCTCTTCGATATCCCAGTTTTCACGGGTATTCAGATAATCCTGGAATACCGGCGCCTGCGGATTGCTGATATCGAAGACCATTATCCCGCCCATGCGCTCAAGCCCGATAAAGGCGAAGTGCTGATCATGAATTTTACCCACGGTAATACCTTCAGGCTCCGGGCCTTTGGCGTCACTGCGGCTGTCGAAGGCATTGCCTTCGTCGTGTCCGGAGTTGAAGTAGCTGGCGCAGGGGATATTCCGGTTCTCGCCAAGTTTGCATTCATCGCTAGCAAGATACTGCTCGATGAAATCGCCCGAGTCCCATACCAGTTCGCCGTTCTCGCCCCAGATAGAGACCGAGCGCGCCCCGTATGAATACAACTGGTCATACATCAGTCGGTCACCGGCGGGATTTTGCGTGCCGCTCGCATCGAACAGCACCGGGCTGCCATCGGCGTTTTTGCGATAGCCATCCACCCAGGTGACATTCAGGCGGCCAAGCACATCGTCTTCGCGGCAGTCACCCGGATCGGCAGCCGTCGCACCGCAATATGCAAAGGTGTCCGAATTGAGCAGGGCACCGGCTGCCAGCGCACGCAGCTGTGGCGGTAGATCGTCTCCGGCGCGGCGGTCAAAGCCGTTGGCATGCACCAGATGCTTGACGCGAAATTCCTCGACAAAGCCTTGTGTTGCGTCGCCGCCCCAGTAGGCGCTGTTGTCTTCGCCCCAGGCACGGGCGTCGCCTTCATTCGCCGAAACGATGTACTGCGTGCCGTTCAGGTTGTAACTGCTGATCGCATCAGGATGATAGATACCGACCACGCCGGGGAAAGTTCTGATGTTGATCAGGCCATCCTCGTCGCTCGCGTCGATACCATTGCCTTCCTCGCTGTATTGCTTGTAGCCGAGCGGCAGAATGTCAGTGACAGTCGCGCTGGCGATATCCACCTTGGCAAAGGCGTTGTTTTCCTGGAGTGAAACCCAGGCTGTGCTGCTGTCGGCGGAAACGGTGATGTACTCAGGCTCCATGTCCTGCGCGAGGCTGGCGCCAGGGCCATAGATGCGTACGCCTGCTTCGCGCAGGGCCTGCGCGCGGTCGTTGAAGTCGGCGAATCCGGCTATCGCGGGCGTACCCAGCTGCTTGTCGGTCACCTTGATAATGCCGATCGAGCCTTCGGGGTCGGTCTGGTAGTCATCGCTTGGCTCACCCTCGTTGGCGACTAGTATGTGCTGGCCATCCGGGGTAAAGGTCAGCATATCTGGCAGGGCGCCGACCTGTTTGAAGTCGAGCAATTCAAGCGTAGCCGCATCGAACAGGGCCACGTAACCATTGTCGGTTTTGACTTCGGCTTCCACCGCCACGGCGAGCAGGCCGTTGTGCCAGGCGACACTGTTGACCACGGCGTTCGGGGCCACATCGTCCATGGCCAGCTGCGTGACCAGAACAGGGTTGGCGGGGTCGGCCGCGTTCAACACATCAATGGCACCTGAGAGCGCATTGACTACGAAGATCTGCTTGTTAACTGGATCAAACGCAGGGATCTCTGCTGCGCTGACGCCAAACTCGCCAGAGGAATAACGGCCAAGTGTGTTGAGCCTCAGGTCTACAGTTCTGGTTTCAGGCTGCTGTTCTTCCACAATGTAATCGTCATCGCTGTTGCTACTGCTATTCAGGCAGCCGCCAAGGTTGGCGAGTACAGCCGCGGCAGTGGCCGTCAGTATCCATCTGTTCATGTGTTGATTTCCTGGCAAGTAAGTTTGGCCAGGTATTGATACGCGCTGCGTGTTACGCGCTTGTGGCAGAACGGCGACGGGAATGTGAACGCGGGCGAGGGCAGCGATGTATGAAAGGCCGGGTTTGATCCCGGCCGGGCGGAGGTTTGAGAGTATGTCTTTGTCGAGGTGGAACTCGACACTCCATCGCACCGCGTTACCTGGGAGGGCCGGGTTCCATCCCGGCCGGCGGAGTTGTTGCAGCACGCCTGTCGAGATGGAACTCGACATTCCATATCCCGCGGCCATGGGCTGAATAGTGCCCTGTCAAAACCCTTCGAAGCGTCCGGCGAGGCGGTTCTTGCGAACCTGATCGACCGGAAACACCCGTCCGCTCATGGCAACATACACGCCGTGACCAAGGGTGTTGAGTGCGCCGATTGCCAGCCCGAGGTTGAACAGCGCATCGGAGTCGCGGAAGCGGGCGGGCTGCATGGCGCCGGTGAGGACGATAACCTTGTCGTCGATTTCAGCCAGCGCGGCGCCGGTGACGGTCATGGTATCGGTCCCGTGGGTGATGAGGATGTGCTCGTGCGGGCAAGCGGCTACCCGGCTGCGGATCAAATCGCGGTCGGCGTCGTCCAGGTCCAGGCTATCTTTCTTGAGCAGCGATTCGATGGAATAGTTGAAGCCGATGCGACCCTGTTCGAGCAGCTCCCCGGCCATGGGTTCGCCGATCTGATACTCGCTGAGCGCATCGAAGTACACCTTGTCGATGGTGCCGCCGGTGCCGAAAATCTGTATAAACATGGCTAACTCCTGCAGTCGTAAGCGCCAGTATGCCTTCTGAAAGTACCCAACACACTCTCGAACCGGCTGCCAGAACCTGGTGGGTGTACATGGTGCGGGCCGAGAACGGCCATCTGTACACGGGGATTTCCACCGATCCACAACGGCGTTTTCGTCAGCACGCCAGCGGCAAGGGCGCGCGGTTCTTTAATCGTAGTCCGGCCCAGGCGTTGGTGTGGCAGGAAATCTGTATAGATCATTCCGATGCCCTGCGCCGCGAACTGGCGGTCAAGGCGCTGGCCAAGCCGGCGAAGGAAAAACTGATCCGGCTGTTTGCCGACGCAGAAGCCGGCACAGACACCAGGCTCAATCGCGACTGTGCAGCCGACCCGGCACCGGCTAAGCTGGATTGATTCCGGGCTTGCCATGGTTTGGCGGAGCCTAATACCTCACCTGTATCTTCACATGGAGCCGAACGATGACCGACCTGATTCTGCATCATTACCCGCAATCCCCCTTCGCCGAAAAAGCGCGCCTGATGCTCGGATTCAAGGGCTTGTCCTGGCATTCGGTAATGATTCCGGCGGTAATGCCCAAACCGGATCTGACTGCGCTGACCGGTGGTTATCGTCGCACCCCGGTGCTGCAGATTGGCGCAGACATCTACTGCGATACAGCGTTGATGGCTCGGCGGCTGGAACAGGAAAAGGTCACCCCGGCGTTATTCCCCGAGGGGCGTGAAGCCGCTGCCGCGGGGCTTGCCCAGTTTGCCGATCAGGTACTGTTCCAGCATGGCGTGGCAATCAATTTCCAGAAGAAGGGCCTGGCCTTTCGGTTTGCCGATATGCCCGAAGAGGTGATCAAGGGCTTTGTGGCGGACCGCCAGGCGCTGTTCGCCAGCGGCACCGCCAACCCCCTGGATACGCGCGTCGCGTTGTCACAGTGGCCAGCGTTGATGAGCCGGCTGGAGCTACAACTGGCTCGCAATGGCGAATTCATTCTGGGGGACGTGCCCTCCATTGCGGATCTGGCGCACTACCATCCGCTGTGGTTTGTGGCTTCGAACAAGGCCGTGGCTGATGCGCTGGACGGTTATCCGGCGATCGCTGCCTGGATGAAACGCATTGCTGATTTCGGGCATGGCTCCAGCACTCAGATGGACGCATCCGAAGCTATCCGAATCGCGCGAGAGGCCTCACCCGCTGCCTTGCCGGAAATCGAGTTCGTCAGCCCGGGCGGCTTCGAACTCGGGCAGGCGGTGAGCGTCAGTGCGGTGGATTACGGGACCGATCCGGTCAGTGGTTCATTGGTTCATGAAAGTAACGAAGAAATCGTAGTAGCCCGAGAAGACGAGCGTGCCGGTCTGCTGTACGTGCATTTCCCGCGCTACGGTTTCCGTATCGAAGCAGCCTGAGATCGAACCCTGATCCCCCTAACCCCCCTTTTTCAAAGTGGGGGACAACCCGAAGCACCTGTGCCTGGCCAGCGATACTGCGGGTCAGGTCTCGGGTAGCATGCCAATTCACCCGGAGGGGCTGTGGAACCTGTTATCAGCGTCAAAGGCCTGAACAAGACCTACTCATCGGGTTTTCAGGCGCTCAAACATATCGACCTGACCATTCACCGTGGCGAAATCTTCGCGCTGCTGGGCCCCAACGGTGCCGGCAAGACCACCTTGATCAGCATCATCTGCGGCATCGTCAATGCCAGCCAGGGTGAGGTCACGGTGGCGGGGCATGACATCGTTCGGGATTACCGCAAGGCACGCTCAACCATTGGCCTGGTACCGCAGGAACTGACCAGCAACATGTTCGATACGGTGCTTGCCACGGTCAATCTGAGCCGCGGTCTGTTCGGCAAGGCGCCGGATAAGGCACATATCGAGCGCGTGCTGCGAGAGCTGTCGCTGTGGAACAAGCGTAACGACAAGATCATGAACCTGTCCGGCGGTATGAAGCGCCGGGTGTTGATCGCCAAGGCGCTCGCCCATGAGCCGGATGTGCTCTTTCTCGACGAGCCGACGGCAGGCGTGGATGTCGAGCTGCGGCGCGACATGTGGAACATGGTTCGCCGGCTGCGCGAGCAGGGCGTGACCATTATCCTGACTACCCATTACATCGAAGAGGCCGAGGAGATAGCCGACCGCATCGGCGTCATCAACCGTGGCGAGATCATTCTGGTCGAGGACAAGGCCGACCTGATGCGCAAACTGGGCACCAAGCAGTTGAGCATTCAATTGCAGGAACCGCTGATGCAGCTACCCGCAAGCCTTGCGAAATACGGTTTGCAGCTGATGCAGGATGGCCACGCGCTGGTGTATACCTTCGACGCCCAGTGCGAGCACACAGGGTTGGCTGATCTGCTACGGACGCTCGGCGAGGAAGGTCTGGAGGTAAAGGATCTGCATTCAAGTCAGAGCTCACTGGAGGATATTTTCGTCGGCCTGGTACACGACGAAACCCGGCCCGACGCCACTGCCAGTGTGCAACTGGATATCCAGAGCGGAGGCCGGGCATGAATTTCTACGGCATCCGCGCGCTCTATCTGTCCGAACTCAGCCGCATGTGGCGCACGCTGTTCCAGAGCATTGCCTCGCCAGTGATTTCCACCTCGCTGTACTTCATCGTGTTCGGCGCGGCCATTGGTTCGCGCATGCAGGAGATCGACGGCGTCAGTTACGGGGCGTTCATCATCCCCGGCCTGATCATGCTGATGTTGCTCAACGAGAGCATTTCCAACGCGTCCTTCGGCATCTACATGCCCAAGTTCACTGGCACCATTTACGAGGTGCTTTCGGCGCCGCTGTCGCCGGTGGAGATCGTGATTGCCTACGTCGGCGCGGCGGCCACCAAATCGGTGCTGCTGGGTACCCTGATCCTTCTGACAGCCCGGCTGTTTGTGGATTATGAAATCCTGCATCCGGTATGGATGTTCGGCTTTCTGGTGCTGACGGCCATCACCTTCAGTCTGTTCGGGTTCATCATCGGCGTCTGGGCCGATGGCTTTGAAAAACTGCAGATCGTGCCGATGATGATCGTCACTCCGCTGGCCTTTCTCGGCGGCAGCTTCTATTCGATCAACATGCTGCCGCCGATGTGGCAAACCATCACGCTGTTCAACCCGGTGGTGTATCTGATCAGCGGGTTCCGCTGGAGTTTCTACGGTGTGGCAGATGTGCACATCGGTGTCAGCCTTGGCATGACGCTGGTGTTTCTCGCTATCTGTCTGGCGATTGTCTGGGTCATCTTCCGGACCGGATATAAAATCAAGCCCTGATTGCGTGGCCGCAACCCGTCTGGCCGGCCGATTGAACAGCCTGTGACTTCTCGGGTCATTCTCCTTAGGGGATGATGACCGGAGGCCATATGTTATTCACCGACCGTGCTCACGCCGGCCAGGAATTGGCTAAAGCCCTGTCTGATCTGGCCGGCCAACCGGAGCTCATTGTGTTGGCGCTGCCGCGCGGTGGCGTGCCTGTCGCGGCGGAAGTGGCCAAGGCACTCGGCTTGCCGTTGGATATCCTGCTGGTGCGCAAGCTGGGCGTGCCCGGGCATGAGGAATACGCCATGGGCGCGATTGCCGGTGGCGACCTCATTTTCCTCAATCAGCAGGTATTGCGGCAGCTCAAGCTCGAGCAGACGCAGATTGATGCGGTGATCGAGCGCGAGCGCGCCGAACTGCATCGCCGCGAGCAGCGCTATCGTGGCGAACGTCCCTCTCCCGAACTAAACGACCGCAACGTGGTTCTCATCGATGACGGCCTGGCTACGGGCGCAACCATGCGCGTGGCGATACGGGCAGTACATCAGGCTGGCGCGAGGAGCGTCACCGTGGCAGTGCCCGTCGGGGCATCCGATACCTGCGACGAGCTCGCCATGCTGGTCGATCGCCTGGAGTGTCCGTATTCGCAGAGCGATCTGGGGGGCGTCGGCTATTGGTATGACGATTTCGCCCAGACCACCGATGCACAGGTGATCCAGATTTTGCAGCAGTACCGAGCGGGAGGCGCGAGTGAGTAAAGCAAATGACCAGGGTGTGATTGACACCATCGAGCGGCATGCCATTCCCCTGACTGGCGGCGATGCCGATTACGACGCAATTATCCAGGCGGCACATGGCAAACCCTATGTGTTGATCGGAGAAGCATCCCACGGCACTGAAGAGTTTTATCGGGTGCGTGCAGAGATCACCCGCCGGCTGATCGAGGAGCTGGATTTCAGCGCAGTGGCTGTGGAAGCCGACTGGCCCGACGCCTATGCAATCAACCGCTTTGTATGGAACACAGGTTCCGACAAGAGCGCCAGACAGGCGCTGGATGTGTTCGAGCGTTTCCCCGTATGGATGTGGGCCAATACCCAAGTGCTTGCGTTCGTGGAATGGTTGGCTGCGTTCAACCAGGATCCGGCACGCGCCGAAGCAGGCCAGCGCCCGGTGGGCTTTTATGGTCTGGATCTGTACAGCATGTCCAGCTCGGCGCAGGCGGTCATCAGTTATCTGGATAAGCATGATCCGCCGGCGGCGCGCCGAGCCCGCGAACGTTACGCCTGCCTGGAACAGTTTCTGGGCGAGCCGCAGCGCTACGGACACGCCGTTGCATTCGGTATGAGCTCCTCCTGTGAAAAGGAAATTACCGAACAGTTGATGGATATGCAGGGCAAGGCGCTGCAGCGTCTGGTCGGCCTGGGTCTGGTGGCCGATGAGCAGCGTTTTTGCGCCGAGCAGAACGCGCGGCTGGTGCGCAACGCCGAGGAATATTACCGCTCGATGTTCCGCGGTGAGTCCAGCTCCTGGAACCTGCGCGATGGTCATATGTTCGAGACCCTCGAAGCTCTGCGTGAACACTTGAGTTATCAGCTCGGTGGCGAGGCCGGCGTGGTGGTCTGGGCGCACAATTCCCACATTGGTAACGCGGCTGCGACGGACATGGGGCGACATGGCGAATTCAATATCGGGCAGCTGGCGCGGGAAAAATATGGAAGCGAGGCCCTGCTGGTGGGCTTCACCACCGCAACCGGCGAGGTGACGGCAGCTTCGGACTGGGATGCACCGGCGGAATGCAAGCAGGTGCGTCCGCCACTGGCTGGCAGTTACGAGCAGCTATTCCAGAAAGCCAGCCCGACCAACTTTCTGCTGGACCTGCGCGAGAGCAATGCGCTGACCGACGCCTTGAGTGAATCGCGCCTGCACCGTGCTATCGGCGTGATCTACCGGCCTGAAACCGAGCGGCAAAGTCATTACTTCCACAGTCGCTTACCGGAACAGTATGACTTCGTGCTGCATTTTGACGAGACGCATGCGCTGCAGGCATTGGCGGACGGAGCTACGGCGCCGGGTCTGGAGCCGGATGACACCTATCCGAGCGGGCTGTGATGAAACCCGAGGCGCGATGGCGTGCGCAGCGCGCCCCACCTTCTGGCGTTTGTCCTCAGCGAGCACTGGGTGGACCTTGGCTATCTCGCGCAAGCTCTCTTACGCTGGCATAGGGATAGGCTTCTAGCGCAGCGAAACCCGGCAGGCTTCGAGCCTTGAGCCGGGTGAACAGCGGCACGCTGATACCGCACAGAAAGCGCGCCAGACTGTCCGCAGTGGGCGCACGGTGCTGATCGCTGCTATAGCGTTCCACAAAAGCTGCGCTGAGTTGCTGAATACGATCGAGCGTTAACGGCGGTAACGCTGGGGGCTCGGGCAGCTGGGCAGGTTGACCATGACATACCGAGCAGTGTCCGCACCGCTCGGGCACTTGTTCATCGCCGAAGTAACAGGCCAGCCGCCGACTCAGGCAGTCTCGGGTGGCAAACAGATCGAGCATGGCATGGATACGGTTGATCTCGCTGGCTTCCTGTCGGTGGAAATAGTCATGCAGTGCTTCGCTCAGGCTGGCTGCGTCGAAATCCGGCTGCAACAACTCGTAGACCTCGGTCATCTGCTTGCTTTCCAGCTCGACCCAGTTCTTCTCCTGAAAGTAATCCAGCGCCTTGATCACCCGGCCTCGGTCGGCCCGGTGCTGCTGCCACAACGCATCGAAATCCACCGTGCTCCAGGTTCTCGCTCGCCGGGACGTACTGATGATCGCTTCGACAAAGTCCCTGCGTTCACCCTGGAACTGCTGAACCAGTTGCTCGGGCTCGAGCAAAAATTTGAAGCGATATTCGGCGAAATAGGCGTAGCGGGGCGCGATAATCCCGCGCAGTTCCAGCTGAACCAGTAACGTCTTCAGCGGCAGCTGGCGAATATTGCTGCGCGTGGAGAGTGCATTGAGCATCAGTTCCCATTGCCCGCCGGATGCATCACGTTTCAGCTCATCCAGCACGTAGCGAATGCCGGCGCGCTCGGGCGTGTCGCCATACACGAAGTTTTCCAGCACGTTCAGGCTGTCGCGGTTGGCCAGAACCAGACAGTCCGACGGGTTGCCATCGCGGCCTGCACGGCCGATTTCCTGGCTGTAGTTCTCGATGGATTTGGGCAGATCAAAATGCACCACGAAGCGGATATCGCTCTTGTCGATGCCCATGCCAAAGGCGATGGTCGCGACAATGCAGTTGATATTGCCGTTCATGAAGTCGCGCTGAATGCGCTCGCGTCGCTCATGCTCCATACCGGCATGGTAGGCCGCGGCGTGAATGCCATGCTGGCTGAGGTAGCTGGCGACGTCTTCGGCGGTTTGTTGCTGGGTGACGTAGACGATACCCGGCTCGGCGCTGCGGGCACCCAGCCATTCGACCAGACGCTGGCGTTTGTCAGCGCCGGTAACTGGCTCGACCAGCAGATTCAGGTTGGGCCGGTAGAAGCCGGTGGTGATCACATCGGCATCAGAGATGCCGAACTTGCGCTGCATGTCGGCGATGACCGGCGGCGTTGCCGTCGCTGTTAGCAACAGCGTTTGCGGGATGCCGAAATCCTTCTGGTACGCGGGCAGCTTGAGGTAATCCGGGCGGAAGTTATGGCCCCATTCGGATATGCAGTGCGCCTCATCCACTACCAGCAGGGAGATAGGCACCTGCTGGATAAAATGGCGGAAACGCTCGTTCTTCAGCCGCTCCACCGAGATCATCAGTATTTTCAGCTCGCCGCTTTTGGCCCGCGACATGACATCGCTGGCTTCTTCCCGGCTTTGCGATGAATCAATGCTCGCGGCGCTGATGCCGTGCCGCTCGAGGAATGCCAGCTGATCCTGCATCAGCGCCAACAGCGGCGAGACCACCAGCGTCAGATGCGGCAGATGCATGGCGGGCAGCTGATAACACAGCGATTTGCCCGAGCCGGTCGGGAATATGGCTGCCGCCGAACGGCCTTCCAGCACAGCGTTGATGGCCGGCTCCTGGCCGGGGCGGAAGCGGTCGTAACCGAAGGTGTCGAGCAGGGATTGTCTGATCATTGCGACATGGTGGCGATTTACGCCGCGCTTGTCTGCCAATGGATACACATTGACCCAATCAGGGCACCGGGCGGTAGGCGTGACGTTCGGGTTGACCGCCTCGGTGGGCATCCTTGTCGGAATCAATCAGGTACGCACTTTTGACCAGTGCCAGGTGCGACAGCGCCTGTGGGAAGTTGCCAAGCAAGCCGTGCTGCGGATCATATTCCTCAGCTAGCAGCCCAACGTCATTACGCAAGCCGAGTATTTTCTCGAATACCGCCTGGGCATCATCAACCCGCCCGCTCATGGTCAGTACATCTGCGAGCCAGAAGCTGCAGGTCAGGAACGCGCCCTCGCTGCCGTCGTAGGCATCATCTTCCAGAAACCGGTAGACCAGGCCGTCCTCGCACAGCGTGTCCTCGATCCAGGCCAACGTGGCCTGAACGCGGTCATCATCGGCGGGCAGAAAGCCCAGCAGTGGGACCATTAGCAGGCTGGCATCCGGGCGCGCTTCATCATAGGTCTGCTGAAAGGCGTTACGTGACGGGTCGATCCCGTTGCGGCAGACGTCCGCGTGGATCTCGTCGCGGGTGCTGCGCCAGAGGTCGACGGGTGCCTTGAGCCCGAACTCTTCGGCATCGCGAATAGACCGGTCAAAGGCAACCCAGGCGTACACTTTGGAGTGCGTGTAATGCCGCGGTGCGCCGCGCAGTTCCCAGATACCATCGTCCGGTTCGCGCCAGTGTTCGACCAGAAAGTCCATGATCTTGCACTGGTAGTCCCAGGTCTGCTCGGTGGTTTCCATGCCGCTGCGCCGGCCGATATGCAGCACGTCCATCAGCAGGCCGTACACATCCAACTGATGCTGTTCCGAGGCCGCATTTCCGACACGCACCGGCTGGGAACCCTTCCAGCCGGGCAACCAGCCAAGTTCCCGCTCCGGCATGGGTTCGGTGCCGGTGATGCTGTAGAGCACATCAACATCCACGGTGCCGTTGTCCTGGCCAATGGCGCGCAACAGCCAGCTGTGCCATTCATGCGCCGCCGAAAAGAAGTTCGAGTCGAGGAACACATCAACAGCCAGTACCGCGTCGCGTAGCCAGCAGAATCGGTAATCCCAGTTGGCGGCACCGCCAATTTTTTCCGGCAACGAGGAGGTCGGTGCCGCGACCATGCCACCGCTGGGTGCATAGGTCAGGGCTTTCAGCGTGATGAGCGAGCGCACCACGGCGTCTCGCCAGCGGCCCTGATAACTGCACTGACGCACCCAGTCGCGCCACCAGCCGGCGCAGTCCTCGATGGCGCCTTCGCTGCAGCGTGCGCTTTCCGGTTGGCTATCACCGCTCAGGTGAGTGAGCTGCATCAGCCGCTGCTCACCTGGGCTCAGGCTGAAGCGTGCGTTGATACAGTCGGCGTCCTGCCATTCACAGGATAGATCAGTGAACAGCCATAAGGGGTGTTCTCCACCTTTAATGCATACGCCGTTCTCGCTCTGCTCAAAGCGCGCGGGCTCCCTGCCGTAGTCGAAGCGGGGCAACAGGCTCATATCCATCTCGACGCAGCCTTCGAGACACTCTACATGGCGCAGAATCGTCACGTTGTCATCGAAGGGCATGCAGTCGGTGATGCGGATGCGGCCCTGAACGCAGCGCATCTCGGTGCACAGCACCAGAGTGTCCGCTTGATAGTGACGGTTGACTTCGGTGGGTTCGGCGCTGGGCGACAGCCGCCAGTGGCCGTGCTCAGCATCACCAAGCAGCGCAGCAAAGCACGCGGGGGAATCGAAACGGGGAGGGCAGAACCAGTCGATGCTGCCGCTACGGCTGACCAATGCGGCGGTGCACAGATCGCCGATCAATGCATAGTCTTCGATAGGTTGCGCCATTGATACTCCCGGGGTGATCGGCGACGTGCCGCCTCTCACCAAGCGACCCCCGGGTTTTCAGTGAAGTTCCTGCAAGGCCCTGTCCAGATAGGGCGAATTGATGTCGCAGTGTTGCCGGATGAAAGCGCAGCCGGTGATCAGCGCTTCTTCTTTTTCAGTTGCTCGATCAAACCCTTGGGTGGATGCCTGATCACCAGCGCGTCGTCGGATTCGTCATATTCAACGCGCTCGCCCAGCAGGTGCGCCTCGAAGCTTATCGACATGCCATCAGCCTTGCCGTAGAAGCGCATGAAGTTGTTCAGAGTGCGCTTGTCCGGCGGGATCTCGGCATTCAGGCCGTAATCCTTGTTGCGGATGTAGTCGTAGAAGGCGCGGGGCTGTTCCTCATCAATCACACCAGACAGCTCTTCCAGCGCCACCTGCTCGCCCTGACGCGCCTGGCCGCTGACGTAACCGCTCATGGCCTTGGTCTTGCCCTTGAGCTCGTCCGCCGGCATATCCGCTTCGCCCACATAATCCTGAAAGGCTTGCAGCAGGGTGGTGGTTTCCTGCTCTGGATCGGCACCTTCAACGCAACCGATAAAGTCGCGGAAGTAGTCCGACACGCGCTTGCCGCTGCGCCCACGAATGAAGGAAATGTATTGCTTGGAGCTGGCGTTCTGTTTCCACTCGGTGAGGTTGATGCGCGCCGCCATGTTCAGGCTGGACAGATCCAGATGCCGCGCCGCCGCTACGTTCAGGTCATCGGTAACGGTCACGCCCTCGGTATGGTGCAACAGGGCGATGACCAGAAAGGCGGTCATGCCCTGGCGGTAGCGGATAAACAGCACGTGTCCGCCCAGCGCCAGATTGGAGCCCTCCATCAGCGTTTTCAGGTGCTCGGTGGCCTGGGTGGAAAAGCGCAGGAAATCCAGCTCCTCATCCAGCAGCTGCTGTAACCAGCCGCTGAACGGATAGGCGCCGCTCTCCGTCTGGAAATAGCCCCAGGCCTTGTTCGGCTTGCTGTTATAGGCCTCGATCAGTCCCGCCAGCAGTTGTTCCAGCGCCTCGGAGCTGGCCAGTTCAGCATCACGCAGGGTGAGGCTGGCAGGCTGCCCGTCGGGCTTCTTGTGAATCTGATGAACAACGCTGTTGTCGATGGGCATGGTGATATCCGCAAACTCAAGGGAAGGTGGCGCAGGCCGGCAAGGTAACCCAGTTGTCGCGTGGCGTAAACCGGGTGCGATGCCGGCCTGTTACAAGGGAAACAGCCAGGGCACCAGCGTCACGCTGATGACCAGTACCAGCAGCGTGAAGGGTACGCCGATGCGCACGAAATCTGTAAAACGATAACGCCCCGGATCCAGTACCAGCGTATTCACCGGCGAGGAAACCGGCGTCATGAACGCCGCAGATGCGGCCAGCGCAACAATCATGGCAAAGGGGTAGGGCGAGGCATCCATGGCCTGCGCCGTGGCAATCGCAACCGGTGCCATGAGCACTGCCGTCGCTGTGTTGGAAATGAACAAGCCGGTGACAGCCGTGCAGATGAACAGCGTGGCGAGTAGCGCACGCGGGCCTGCATCGCCGAACAGCTGCAGCAAGGTACTTACCGCCAGATCAATACCGCCGGTTTTCTGCAGTGCCAGGGCAAAGGGCAGCATGCCGACGATCAGTATCAGGCTCGGCCAGTGGATCGCCTTGTAGGCTGAATCCATGGTGATGCAGCGGAAGACGCCCATCAGCAGACAGGCGATCAGGGCAGCGAGCAGGTTGGGCACTAGCCCGCTGACCATCAATGCGATCATCACTGCCAGGCTGAACAGGGCGTAGGGCGCCTTGCGCGCCGCCGGGGCAACTTCGTCGATTTCGGTGGGCACGCTGAGCAGCAGAAAATCCCGGCTCAGGCCGTGCAGGCGATTGATGTCCTTCCAGTCTCCCGCCACCAGAAGGGTATCGGCCTCCTTGAGCTTTTCATCCACCAGCAAGCCTGGCAATGCCTCGCCACGTCGGCGCAGACCCACCACGTTGAGTCGGAAGCGGCTGCGAAACGCCAACTCCTGAATGGTCTGGCCGGGCAGGCGCGAGTCGGGAGGAAGCGCGACCTCAGCCAGCCCCATCTGATGGGAATACAGGCTGTAGTAGGAGGTTTCCAGCGGGAGCGATTCCAGCCCGAGTTCGTCATAGGCACCAAGCAGCGCGATAGCCGGGCTGGCCAGATCGACCAGCAACACATCGCCGGGCTGCAGCAGGGTCTTGCCCGTGGCCAGTTCCAGTATCGTGCGGAACCGACGCTGGCGTTCGATGGCGATGACGTTAATGCCGTACTGCTGACGCAGCTCCATCTCAACCAGTTGCTTGTTTGCCAAAGGTGAACCGGGGCGTACGCGCAGGCGGCGCTCACGCTCGGTCAGGCGGTAGGCCTTGGCCAGATCGGCCAGGCTGTGACGTGGTTCGCGCTCATCCAGCTCCGCCGCCCGGCCGCCCAGCCAGCGCCGTGCTACCAGCATGTAGAGCACGCCCGCGACCAGGATCACCAGCCCAATCGGCGTGAAGCTGAAGAAGGAAAAACCCGGCAGACCGGTGCGCACCAGTTCGCTATTGACCACCATGTTTGGCGGCGTGGCGACCAGCGTCAGCATGCCGCTCATAAGGCCGGCGAAGCTGAGCGGCATCATCAGGCGCGATGCAGGAATGCCCATGCGCACCGCGACGCTGAGCACCACAGGTATGAATATGGCGACCACGCCGGTGGAGCTCATCACCGAACCGAGCCCGGCCACCGTCAGCATCAGCAACACCACCAGCCGCGTTTCGCTCTTGCCAGCGTGCCGCACCAGCCAGTCGCCCAGCTGATAGGCAATACCGGTGCGCACCAACCCGTCACCAATCACGAACAATGCCGCGATCAACAGCACACTGGGGTCGCTGAACCCGGCGATGGCTTCGTTGATGGTGAGAATGCCGCTGAGCGGCAGCGCAACGATCACCAGCAGGGCAACGACATCCATGCGCGGCTTGTTGCGCACGAACAGCGCCATGCTGATGAGCAGCAGAACGAGGGTGACAGTGAGCTGAGCGTTCAAAACGTTCTTCCGTCGAGCCAGTATGAAGAGCGATTCAGAGTACAGGATCACGGCCAGGAGGTCTCAGGCGTACCGGTATGCGGTTATCACTTTAAGCTGGCCCGATAGCCGTCAGTATCGGCTATGCTACCCGCCCGCAGATTTGCAAGGAGACAGCTGGTGAGCTGGTACGAAAAGGACACTTTGACCGCACTACAGGCCAAGGAGCAGGCACAGAAGCTGGCTTTCGCTCCCATCGCTTTCCAGGCGGCCCGCAGCCTGGATGAACTGGGTATCCTCACCGAACTGGATGGCGCCTCCGACGGCCTCGACGCAGCGGCGATTGCGGCGCGTTGCGGGGTATCCGAATACGGGGTGGCGGTGCTGCTCGATATGGGGCTGAGTGCTCAGATCGTGACGCAGGACAGTGAACGCCGCTATCACCTGGCCCGGCTCGGGCATTTTCTGCTGCACGACGGCATGACCCGCGCCAACATGGGTTTCACCGCTGACGTGTGTTATCGCGCCATGTCCCATCTGAGCGAAGCCATACGCAGCGGCACGCCCGCCGGGCTCAAGGAGCTGGGTGACTGGCCGACCATCTACGAAGGTCTCTCGCGGCTGCCTGCAGAGATTCGCCAGAGCTGGCTCGACTTTGATCATTTCTACAGTGACCGGGCTTTTCCAAGGTTGCTTAAAAAGGTACTGGGTGAGCGGCCTGCGCACCTGATCGATATTGGTGGCAATACCGGCAAATGGGCGCTGCAGTGCTGTGCTCACGATGAGCAGGTGCAGGTGACCATCGTTGACCTGCCGGGTCAGATCGACCTTGCGATGAATAACGCCCACGCAGCTGGCTATGCTGACCGCATCCACGGGCATCCGCTGGATATCCTCGACCTGCGGCAACCATTACCCACGCATGGCGATGTCTGGTGGATGAGTCAGTTCCTGGATTGCTTCTCGCCGATGGAAATTCTCGGCATTCTGCGTCGCGTGCGCACCGCCATGCCAGCCGATGCCAGCGTCTACATTCTCGAAATGTTCTGGGACTGCCAGGACTTCGAGGCCGCTGCCTACAGCCTCAACGCCACCTCGCTGTATTTCACCTGTCTGGCCAACGGCAACAGCCGCTTCTACCGCAGCGATGAGTTTCTGGACATCGTCAGAGAGGCTGGCTTCAGCGTTGCCGAGCAGGTGAACGGGATAGGTCTGGGGCATACGCTGCTGCGTCTGGTGGCTGCCTGATGCGGCCCGCAATGCAAGGCTCGGGTTTGTTACAAAGAACAGGGCACATCTGGATGACCGAAAAACCAGGCTTTATCAACGGCGATATTGTCGCGGGTGGTATTCGTTCACTGCTGATATTCAAATCTTGGGGCAATTGACATGACCGCAGAGTTACACCTGCAAGCGGCCATTCTGCCGCTCTTTATACTGCTCAGTATTGCGCTGGCCTGGGTGTGCCGCCGACAGTTACTGAATCCACGGTGTCATGGGTTCTACCGGTTTTTCGCCTTTGAAGGCATTCTCTGGCTGTTCCTCAATGCGCTGCCGCTCTGGCATCACGAGATGTTCTCCATGGCGCAGATAGCATCCCTGTTGCTGATGCTACTGGCGCTGGGTCTGGTGGCAGGTGGCGTGCACGCTTTGCGTCGTCACGGCGGCGCGAGTGTCAGGCAGCAAGCGGAGGAGAATTTCGCTTTTGAAAACACCAGCACGCTGGTGACCCAGGGCGTTTTCGCTTATATCCGCCACCCCATGTACACCTCGCTGCTCCTGCTGAACTGGGGGCTGGTGCTGAAACGGGCCGAGCCTGACGCCATCGTCATTGCGCTGGTGGTGTCGGCTGCGCTGTATCTCACGGCACGCGCGGAAGAGCAGGAAAACCACGCGTTTTTCGGCCCCTGCTATCGAGATTACTCAAAACGCAGCGGCATGTTTCTGCCCATGTTCTGATCTGCAGGGCTACAGATCCGCGCCCTCGTCGCTGATGGTGACGGCGGTCAGCTGCCCGGTCAGCAGCGTCTGGTCGCCGGTGCTCAGAGTGAAGGCATAAAGCGAGCTGTCGGCATTGTGGGCGAGCATCCTTGCTTCGATATGCAGGGAGCCCGCAATACTGTCGAGCGTATCGACATGGGCAGCGAGTTTTGAGGCTACGGCGATAAAGCCCTTGCGTGGCCGTGCGTCTGTCGTGTCTGACAGGAGCAGCCGTGCATGGGCGGCCATGGCCTGAGCGGCATACTCGACGCCGGCAAATACCGATAACATGCCGGCATCGCGCAACGGGTTATCCCGCTGCAGATGACTCCTGCTCTGGCAGTGAATACTCTGCTCATCCCAACGAATGATGGAATCCACCAGGACCATCGGGGCGTTATGGGGCAGGAGGTCGGCAATTGGCGGCATGGGAGCAGGGGAGCGGTGGGTATGCATGGAATCAATCAGGTGGTGTCGTGGAGAAAGGAGCAATCATAGCCCATGTCTGAGTCGTTTATCGTCGCAGCTGATGCGCCCTGCGTGCAGGGGCATTTTCCGGGTATGCCAGTGGTGCCCGGTGCCTGGCTACTGGGCAAGGTGCACGCTACATTACTGGCCCGCTACCCGGATTGCCGCGTGGAAGAAGTAAAGAAGGTCAAGTTTCTTGCGCCACTGCTACCTGACCAGCCAGCACAGATCAGTGTGGATGACAGCCGCTGGCCGCGTGTGCAGGCGAGCATACAGCGCCTGGATCAAGCGGCAGAGCCCGTGCCGATCCTGGACGCCTCGTTTGTGATGGCGTCTGTTTAGTCTCTGGATTCGCGGGGATAGTTGAGCTCAATAGTGACGCTTGGCTGCTCTGCGGAGAGCCTTACGATGGCATGCTCGAAGCGTTGGCTGCGCCGTTTGCGGTCAGGGCTCAGGCTGCTGGCATAGGGTTCCGTCGGACGACCTCTGCCACTCAGGTTGAGCGCTTCATTGCCATCCTGATCAACGAAGGCGCGGATGGCATAATCGCCGGGCGGAATGTTCAGCCCGATTTCTGCCGTGGTTGATTCAGGCAACTGGGTGCGCAGGAGCAGGGCGGGTTCACCCTCCCAGCCTTCAGCGCTGGCCGGATAAACCGCGGTGTAAAGCGGCAGCCCCGGCGAGTCATTGCCAGCGACCAGCAGCTGAAACGGGCTCGCAGTGGACGGACCGCATACCAACAGGATAGTGATGCCGGTCACGAAGATATGCAGTGCTTTCAACCAAGCTGTTCGATCGCGCATGCAGTTCCCGGTGATTCACTCAAGTCATGTTAGAATTTCGCGCAGTCTAGCATGGCTCATTGCCCCGCTATTTATCGGCCGACGCGACCCAGGGAGAGGATAGTTTTGCCGGATTCGATTAGTAAAAAGCGTGTGCTGGTGATCCATTATTCGCAGACAGGCCAGCTGGATCGCGTGGCGCAATCGGTTGCCGCGCCCTTGCTCGATGATGAGGCTGTGCTGGTGGATTTCCTGCCCGTCAGGCCCGTCGAGGCCTATCCCTTTCCCTGGCCATTTCTGCAATTCATCAACACCTTTCCCGAGTCCGCACATCAGGTCCCCTGTCCGCTGGATGTGCAGGCCGAGCATTTGCAGCCAGGCTACGATCTGGTGATCCTGGCTTATCAGGTGTGGTACCTGGCCCCGTCCATTCCCATCTCTTCCTTCTTGCAATCGGATACGGCAGCAAGACTGCTGGCCGATACCCCGGTCGTGACCGTGATTGCCTGCCGCAACATGTGGCTGCAGGCACAGGAAAAAGTGAAGGCGCATCTGCAGCGATGCGGCGCCAGATTGGTTGGCAATATTGCGCTGGTCGATGCCGCAGGCAGTATTGCCAGCTTCTTTGCCACACCCCTATGGGTACTCACCGGACGCAAGGGGCCGCACTGGTTCGGGCTGGTGCCCAGCGCGGGGGTGAGTCAGGAGGATGTTGATGGCGCACAGCGTTTTGGCGAGACGCTACGCCAGCGACTGCTCGGTTCCATGCCGCTGGAAGGCGATGTACTGGACGGGCTGGATGCCGCTCCGGTTAACGACAAGCTAATCCTCAGTGAGAAAATAGGCACCCGCAGTTTCTATCTATGGGGCAAATTGTTTTTGGCCTGCGGCGGGCCGGACAGTATGATTCGCACGCCCCTAGCTGCCCTGTATACCGTGTTTCTGCTGTTGATGATCGTGACTGTCGTACCGATAACCGCAGTGCTGAAGTGGCTGTTCTCGCCCTTATTGAAAAAGCGCATTGCCCGGCAAAAGGCCTATTACGCCGGATCAGCCGAGTCTGCTGGAGACTAAGAGCCCCTGAACAACGCGGCGTGTTCGAGCGCAGCAGTGTTCACGGATTCTCTAATAAAATCAGGATGTTATAGAAACAATGCCAGCACAGTCCGTTTATATCACCCGTACGGCCAGTTTCCTGCCCAATGCGCCAGTCGATAACGACGACATGGAGCAGATTCTCGGACAGGTCGGCAGTCGTCCATCACGGTCGCGCCGACTGATTCTGCGCAACAACCAGATCAAGACCCGTTACTACGCCATCGATCCGTTGACCGGCAAACACAATTACAGCAACGCGCAGCTGTGTGCCGAGGCCGTGCGCGGTTTGTTCGACGAAACGATTACCTCTGCCGATATGCAATGCCTGGCGGCGGCAAGCAGTTATCCCGACCAGATCATGCCGGGCCATGCGTCCATGGTGCATGGCGAGCTGGGCTCGCCTCCCTGTGAGATCGCCAGTGTCTCAGGGGTGTGTGTCAGTGGCATGACAGCCATGAAATACGCCTGGCTCAACGTTGCCGCCGGGCAGCATTCTACGGCTGTGGCGGCCGCTTCCGAAGCGCCTTCCTATGCGATGAAGGCGGAGAACTTCGAGCCCGAGCTGGAGCACAAGATCGCTGCGCTGGAAACCAATCCCGAAATCGCCTTCGAGAAGGATTTCCTGCGCTGGATGCTGTCAGACGGCGCTGGCGCAGTGCTGATGCAGTCGGAACAGCCTGAGGGGCTGGCGCTGCGAATCGACTGGATAGACAACCTGTCCTACGCCAACGAAGAAAGCACCTGCATGTATGCCGGTGCCCGCAAGGAAGCGGATGGCTCGCTCACCGGCTGGCAGGCGGTGGACCGGACTGTCTGCAATGGCGAGAGCTTTCTGGCCATCAAGCAGGACGTAAAGCAGCTCAACGAAAACATCACCTTCTACACCGTTACCCGTACCTTGCCTGTGCTGCAGAAAAAACACGCGCTTGAAGCGGGGCAGATAGATCATTTCGTGCCGCATTATTCGTCGCATTATTTTCGTGGCCGGTTGGATGAGGCGATGAGGGCAGTCGACTTTAGGATCGACCAGTCTCGCTGGTTCACCAATCTGTCGGCGAAGGGTAATACCGGCGCCGCGTCCATCTACATCATGATCGATGAGCTGTTCAAAAGCGGCCGCCTGCAGCCCGGCGAGAAGATTCTGTGTTACATCCCTGAAAGCGGGCGTTTCTCGGTTTCCTATATGTTGCTGACGGTCGTTTAACACCATGCGCATTGATGAGGTGCCGCAGGACCAGTCCAGCACCTATGCCGGGCACAAGAAACTGCTGTACGCCAAGGATCCGTCCGGTGCTTACACAGGTGTGCAGTCCTCCGGCTGGGAAGCCGAGGCGAATGCAACGCTGGATGCTGTCGCGCTTTATAGAGCCCTTGCTGACCAGGCCCGGGCAGAGGTACAAGCCGGCCGGAAATCGCCGCTGTATTTCCACATGTATGACTGTCGCATGGACCTGCCATTACTTGCCCAGCTGACCGGGCTGTGGCGCTGGCGAATCAGGCGCCATTTCAAGCCGAAGGTTTTTGCCGGTTTGAGCCAATCGGTGCTGTCGCGCTATGCGAAGGCCATGGATAAGACGATCAGCGAACTCAAAGCCCTGCCGGAACCGCGCCCATGAATTTTCAGCACACCCAGTCGGCTCACTGCGAAAGCGGCGCCATCTCGGCACTTTTGACCCATCACGGTTTGCCGATCTCCGAGCCGATGGCGTTTGGTCTGGCCAATGCACTGGCGTTTGCCTACGTCCCGATCGTCAAGCTGGGCGGCCAGCCGCTGATTGCCTATCGCCTGCCGCCACGCTTCATCATCCGGAATCTCTGCAAACGGCTGGGCGTGCAGGTAGGTTTCCACACATTCAAGGACCCGCTGCAGGCGACCCATGCGCTGGACGATATGCTGGCGGCCGACACCCCGGTGGGATTGCAGACGTCGGTGTATTACCTGCCGTATTTTCCTGAAGAGATGCGCTTCCACTTCAACGCGCATAATTTGCTGGTATATGGCAAGGAAGATAACCAGTACCTGGTCAGCGACCCGATATTTGAAGAACCCACCCGGATTGGCCTGCGCGATCTGAACAAGGCGCGCTTTGTGCGCGGCCCGCTGGCGCCCAACGGGATGATGTACAGCATCACATCCGTGCCGCAGCAGCTGGATTATCCCCGGCTGATCCGCGATGCAATCGGCAAGAACGTCAAGGTCATGACCGGTGCGCCCTTGCCGGTAATCGGCATACGCGGCATCCGCTATCTGGCGGGCAAGATCGAGCGGCTGAAGGGCACCGAGCAGGAGCAGCGGCTGTTTCTCGGGCATATCGTGCGCATGCAGGAAGAGATCGGAACTGGCGGCGCTGGATTCCGGTTTATCTATGCCTCGTTCCTGCAGGAAGCCGCGACCAAACTGGGTGACCAGAGGCTGGCCGATGCATCAGAGATGATGACAGCGGTGGGCGACACCTGGCGAGAGTTTGCGTTACTGGTGGCCAAACAGTGCAAGAGCGGTCAGCAGGGCGGACGCCAGCTGCTTGCTGACAAGTTACGCGACTGTGCCGAGCAGGAAGCTGCCGTCTGGCAGGACCTGAAACGCTGGGTCAAGGCGCCGCGCTAATCACGACTGCACAGTACTGACCGCTGGCTTTTTTGCCCAGGTGAATGGCTGACTGGTTGTCGGCCACCAGTGCGGTCAGTGCCGCGCCTGAAAATACCCCGTGGGGCAAAGCCTGTGCGGGAAATGCCTGCCAACGCCTGTTCGCCAGCAGCTCCTGCTCCCCTGAATCCGGGCTGAAACCAAGCTGAATAGGCAGCCCATCGTTTTGCTCCAGCCACGCAGCCAGTTGCCCCGCGCCATTCAGATAGCAGGGCAGCTCCATTTGGGTCTGCGCCGCGCTGTCATGTGCCAGCTCGAGCAATAACCAATGGCTTCCCTCGTACACACTCGCGGTATCGGCGGGCGCATGCATCCGCTCCAGCTGCTGCGCTATGGGCATGGCGATATCATCGAACGCGCCGACCAGCGCCGTGCTCACACGCCCAGCCAGCAAGTCCATACCGGCATGCAGCAGGGCCGCCTCAAAGGAGGTGTCCGAGTCCGAGACCATCACCGCATTGCCATTGAGCTGCAGCAGGCGGGTCAGGTAATAGCCGGCGGAGTTCGAAAGGGTATTAACGAAGTGCAGGGGCTTGGGCAGCTCACCCTGCTGCTGGATATGCCGCATGGTGGCGGAGGGTGTGCTGATCGCGCCGGAGTTGGTGCTCAGGTACACGCCGGTATCGGCAGGCAATTGGCGACCGGCCACACAGTTCAGTCCACCCGCCAGGCAGAGCTGGATATAGCGGTCGATGCGGCGGATGCGTTCCGGATGCCAGCGTGCGATCAGCGCAGTCAGATCCACCAGCTGTGGGTCAGCTGCATCAATGCTGTGTAGCAGACTGTAGTGGCTGCTGATCAGGATGCGCATGTTGCCGCCTCGTTGCCGGGGTAGTGAATCACCAGCACATTATTGTTGCCGCCGAAGGCGAAACTGTTGAGCAGGTAATAGCCGCTCTCGGCTGTGGTGGTTCTCTCGAGCAGGCTGATGCCGAGCGAGTCATCGCACTCCACGCTCCGGTTGCCGGGCAGCACGCCGCGTGACAGGCAGCCCAGCATCAATGCCAGCTCCAGTGCCCCGCTGGCGCCCAGGGTGTGGCCACAGAAAGGCTTCAGCGCAAACAGGGGTGGCGGGCTAGCGCCCAGCACCTGTCGTATAGCGCTGGCTTCGGCTTCGTCATTCTTCAATGAAGCGGTGGCATGTGCCTTGATGCCCTTGATCTGTGCGCTGTCTATGCCGCTGTCCTGCAATGCCTGCCGGATGACCTTGGCCAGTTCCATGCCGTCGACATTGGCAGCGGTCAGGCTGTGGTTATCGGTGGCAATGGCGCCACCAATCAGCCGCGGCGCGTTTGTCGCAGCCTGTTGCGGATGGCTGAGCAGCACACAACCAATCGCCTCACCGAGCAGCAGGCCGTCGCGGTCCCGCTCGAACGGGCGCATACGCTCTGAAGGGCTGAGCAGCCCCAGTCCGGCAAAGCCCAGGATGCTGGTGAGATTTCTCCATTCCAGCCCGATAACCAGCGCGTGATCAACCAGCCCGGCACTGATCAGCCGCTGGCCATAAAGCAGGGCGTTGGCGCTTGACGTGCAGGCAGTGCTGTAGCTGAAGCGGTATGCACCCAAGCCCAGCTCATTGCCCAGGTTCTCGACCAGTCTGCCGTAGCCGATAACCGCCATGGGCACCGCAGCGTCGCCGCGTTGCAGCAAGTCGTTCTGATAGAGCTGTTCGGAGACGTGTACGTCAAAGGACGAGGAACCCAACAGTATCGCGGTGCGCTGCCTGGCCGGCGCGTCCAGCCCGCCCTTGGCCAGCACACCGGCAGCAATCTCATGCAGGCTGCGGTAAACGTCCGGCTCGCTGTCCGACTCGCTGGCATCGGCTTGAGGGATGGCGAAGTAGGGTAGCGTCAGGGGCTCGTTGAGCTGATCAAATTGGCGCTGACCGACCGCCACGCCGCCAGCCAGTAGCTGATCGACACAGGTCTCGACACCGCGACCCAGCGCGCAATAAGCGTCGAATGCTGTGAGGCAAGCGTGCATCAGCCGCGGCGGTCCTGGATGGTCTTCGCCAACGTATTGATCGACGCCATGGCCTTGCGCGCATCGGTGGAGCCTTCGATGCGCACGCCATACTGGGCCTTGATCGCCATGCAAATCTGCAGCACGTCGAGTGAGTCCAGATCCAGCTTGCCGCCGAGCAGGCGCTCGTCATCCGTGATGTCTTCCGGGCTGAACTCAGGCTTGTCGCACTCTTCGATAATCAATGCTTTCAGAGCCCGTTTCAGCTCGGTGTTTGACTCATCCATGATGATTGCTTCTCCTCAGCAAAAGTGTTGCCAGCGTTCCCATAAGGACGCCAAACATACATAAACGAAAACAGTAGCCGATGATATCCCCCGGCGTGCCCTGTCTGACCAGCACCTCAAGAAAGCCTTCCAGTGCCCAATTCATCGGCGATAACGCGGCAATATCCTGCATTGCCGATGGCATCAGAAAGGTCGGGATCATGATGCCGCTGAGGGCGGCCAGCAGAATATTCACGCCGCCGCTGATAACCGTGGCCTGCTCCACCGTACGTGCGGTGGCGGCGACCAGACTGGCGACCGACAGGGCGACAAAGCTGGTGGCGACGCCTATCAACAGCAAGGCGGGCAGGCTGACCTGCAGCGACAGCCCGCGTGAGCCCAGCAGCGGCAACAGCCATGCGCCCAGAGCCAGCATCAGCGCCAGTTGCAGCAGATTGACGATGCCATAGGGCAACAGCTTTGCCAGATAGATGGTCGGCAGTGAAGCGCCAAGCGTCTGCAGGCGCATCAGGGTGCGTTCGCTACGATCCTGAATAACGGTCGTGGACAACGGAATGGCGATCATGAACATGGCGAAAATCAGCCAGCCAGAGACGTTCTGCTGCACAGCGTTGGGGCTGCTGGTCGAAGTGCCGGGCAGTTCGCTGATGAAGTCCTTGCGCAGCAGCTCCTCGCGGGCATAAGCGTCGTCGTAACCCAGCTCGTACGCAATCAGGCGCGTGTAGTACTCGGCAAATGCCTGATGTGTGGCAGCGCGAATCAGCTCGCGCTCGCGCATCCCCAGATCGGCGGCAAAGCCCAGGCTCAGGCCACTGGCGCCGGGCGTATCCAAGCGGGACTCAAAATCATCAGCCACGATCAGCACAAAACTGCGCCCGCTGAGCTTCAACGGCGACTCGGCAGTGCCGGGTTGCAGGTCGAAAAGTGCGGTTGCGCGCAGGGTAGCGAGGAAGTCTTCGCTGGCTTCGGAAGGCGTCTCGGGCGTGACCAGATAGCCCTTGAACTGCAGCGGTTGACTGTCACCAAAATAGTCGGCCAGCGCCAGTGACATGATGACTACGAAAGCACCGGGCATCAGAAACAGCAGCAACAGCGCATGCCAGTCACGCAGCAGTAACCGCAGCTCCTTGCGTAGCGAAGCGGCGAAGGCGGTCATGACGCGGCGCTCGTTTTAGGCGTGCTGGTCAGCGCCAGATAGATGTCCTCAAGCGCCTGGGTGCCATAGCGGATATGGGTGTACTGCAGGCCGGCCTCTTCGAGCATGCCGAGCAAGGCAGCGACGCTCGTGCCCGGTGGCAGTTCGAAACGCCACCAGTGATTGGCCAGCTGGCAGGCGTTGAAGCGCCTGGCCAGTTGTACCGGCGGCACTTTGTACAGCTTGAGCGACACCTGTTGCTGGGCATCTTCGAGCAGCGAGTCCATATCGCCGTGCAGTACCAGCCTGCCTTCATGCAGCACGGCAACCTTGTTGCACAGGTGCTCGACTTCGCTCAGCAGGTGCGAGGTATAGATGATGCCCACGCCCTCATGATTCAGCTCGCGGACAGTGTCCAGCAGCAGCTTGCGCGTCTGTGGGTCCACGTTGGCGGTAGGCTCGTCCAGAATCAGCAATTGCGGACGGGCCAGCAGGGCAATGGCGAAATTCAGCCGGCGTTTGAGCCCGCCGGAGTATTGGGCGGCACGCTGGTGCTGTTCGGAGGCCAGCGCACATTGCGCCAATACATGATCAACCGCCTGTTTCGCCGCTCTGCCGGTCAAGCCCTGCACGCCGGCAAAGTAGTTCAGGTTTTCCCGACCGCTCAGGCGTGGATAGAAGGCATATTCCTGAGGGACCAGCGCGATGCGGCGATCACCCAGGCGTACCGGGGTTTCATTGAGCAGGATGCTGCCCTGCGCCGGTTTCAACAGACCGGTGATCAGCGACACGAGGGTGGTCTTGCCAGCGCCGTTGGGGCCCAGCAGCCCAAGCATGTCGCCTTCGTCAAGCCGCAGACTGACGTCAGCCAGTAGAGCAGGCTGCTGGCGGTAACCAAAGGTCAGCTGGTCAATGTGCAGCAAGGTTATCGACTCAACTCAACAACAACGCGTCGTCCGAGAGCTTCTCTCCGCGCACCTTCTCGAACATCTGCAGCAAGTCAGGCACATCCAGACCCTTGCGCTCGACACCGGCCACATCCAGAACCACCTGGCCCTGGTGCAGCATTACCGTGCGGTCGCCCACATCCAGTGCCTGACGCATGCTGTGGGTGACCATCATGGTGGTGAGCTTTTTTTCCTCTACGATGCGCGCGGTCAATTGCAGAACGAAGTCAGCGGTACGCGGATCGAGGGCTGCGGTGTGTTCGTCCAGCAGCAGAATGCGCGATGGCTGTATCGCCGCCATCAGCAGGCTGACGGCCTGACGCTGACCACCGGAGAGCAGACCGATACGGTCGGTCAGGCGATTTTCCAGACCCAGCCCCAGAGTGGAGAGGCGTCCACGGAATTCGTCACGCATTTCCTTTTGCACCGCCCGGCGCAGACCGCGGCGGCCGCCACGCTGTTGAGCGAGGGCGAGGTTTTCCTCAATGGTCAGGTCTTCACAGGTGCCCGCCATGGGATCCTGGAAAACCCGGGCCACGCGGTCGGCGCGGCTCCAGACCGGCAGACGGGTCACGTCGTCCCCATCGATCAGGATCGTGCCGCTGTCCACCGGCAGGTCGCCGGACACTGCATTGAGGAAGGTCGACTTGCCCGCACCGTTGGTGCCGATCACGGTCACAAACTGCCCGGTAGGAATCTCCAGCGACAACCCCTGCAGCGCCTTGGTCTCGATGGGCGTGCCGTGGTTGAAGGTGATCTTCAGGTTCTGTGCGCTGAGCATCAGTTATATCTCCTGCGGGTCAGACGTTGCTTGATCAGCGGAATGACCAGCGCGATCACCACCAGCACTGCGGTAATCAGGTTCAGGTCCTGAGCCTGCAGACCAATGAAATCACTGTTCAGGGCCAGCGCGATGAAGAAGCGGTAGATCACCGCGCCGATCACCACCGCCAGCGTCAGATAGAAGATGCGCCGTGCGGGAATGATGCTCTCACCGATGATGACCGCCGCCAGACCAATCACGATGGTGCCGATACCCATGGAGATATCCGCGCCGCCCTGGGTCTGCACGAAGAGTGCGCCGGCCAGGCCGACCAGCGCATTGGAGATAGCCATGCCAAGAATCACCATGGCGCCGGTATTCACGCCCTGGGCGCGACTCATGCGCGGGTTGGAGCCGGTCGCGCGGATGGCCAGGCCTTGGCGGGTGGCGAAATAAGCGTCCAGCAGCAGCTTGGCCAGGATGACAATGACCAGCAGGATCAGCGGCCGCGCAACATAATCAGTCAGCCATTCGGGCTGCAGGATGCTGAACATGGTGGGCTCCATGATCAGCGGAATATTCGGGCGACCCATGATGCGCAGGTTGATGGAATACAGCGCAATCATCATCAGGATACTGGCCAGCAGATCCATGATCTTCAGGTGCACGTTGAGCACCGCAGTGATCATACCGGCCAGCGCGCCAGCCAGGGTCGCAATGATCGTGGCCAGGAAGGGGTCCATACCGCTGGCGATCAGTACCGCGCAGACCGCGCCGCCCAGAGGGAAGCTGCCGTCCACGGTCAGATCGGGGAAGCGCAGCAGACGAAACGATATGAACACACCCAGCGCCACCAGACTGAAGATCAGGCCGACTTCAAGGGCGCCAAACAGGGAAAACAATGACATGGGATGTTAAGCCTTTGGTGAGCGGCTGCGCCGGCGCGTGTGCACCGGCGCAAAACAGATCAGTCGATGATCTCGGCGGCCGAGTCCACCAGCTCCTGGGACAGGGTCACACCCTGAGCCTTGGCGGCGGAGCGGTTGATATACAGGCTCAGCTCACCGCTTTTTTCCGGTGCGATGGTGCCTGGGGCTTCACCTTCCAGCACACGCACTGCCAGCTTGCCGGCCTGCACACCGTGCTGGTAGTAATCGATGCCCATGGCGGCAATGGCGCCGCGCTTGACGCTGTCCGTATCGGAGGCGATCAGCGGGGTCTTGGTATCCATGCCCACCTTGACCAGCGACTCATACGCCGACACCACGTTGTTGTCGGTGCTGGTATAGATCACGTCGACCTTGCCGACCAGGCTGCGGGCTGCGGAGCCGACATCCACGGTACGCGGAGCGGCCGCTTCAACCAGGGTCATGCCCAGGGTCGGCAGCAGCTCGCGCAGGCGCTCGACCACGACCACGGAGTTGGCTTCGCCGGGGTTGTAGACCATACCCACGCGCTTGGCTTCTGGCAGCACGCGCTTGATCAGCTCCATCTGACGGTCCAGTTCCAGCTCGTCGGATACGCCGGTGACGTTGCTGCCGGAGGCTTCCCAATTACGTACCAGCTGGGCAGCAACCGGGTCGGTCACCGCAGCAAACACTACGGGTACGGATTTGGTGCTGGCTACGACGGACTGCGCGGAGGGTGTGGCGATCGCGACGATTACGTCGGGCTTGTCACCGACAAACTTGCGCGCGATCTGACCTGCCGTGGCGGTGTTGCCCTGGGCTGTCTGGTATTGCCACTTGAGGTTGTCGCCCACGGTATAGCCGGCCTCCTCAAGGGCGGCGCGAACGCCGTCACGTACCGAGTCCAGCGCCGGGTGCTCCACGATGGCAGTAGCCGCGACCGATTTGGTCTCGGCGGCGACGCTGGAGAACGGGGTAGCCAGGGCCACAGCCAGAGCTCCGAGGGACAGCCATTTACTGATGGGTGACTTCATTTTAATTTCCTTATACGCAGGCACAGGCCAGTTGGTTATTGTTCCGTTGTCTCGGTTTACAGCGCGGCAATATGCGCGCGCTGCTCGCTCAGCTGGGCCAGCGCTTTTTCCGCCTCGGCCAGCTTGGCGCGCTCCTTGTCGATAACTGCAGGCGGCGCCTTGTCGACAAAGCCAGCATTGGACAGTTTGCCACCAATGCGCTTGACCTCGCCTTCGAGTTTGCCGATTTCCTTGTCCAGACGCGCCAGTTCGGCGGTCTTGTCGATCAGCCCGGCCATGGGCACCAGCACTTCCAGCTCGCCAACCAGCGCAGTAGCCGACAAGGGTGCCTCGTCAGATTCGCCAAGCACAGTAATAGAAGAGAGCTTCGCCAGCTTCTTCAGGAAGGCTTCGTTCTCGTTCAGGCGACGCTGATCTTCGCTGTTGGCCTTGCGCAGCAGCAGCTCAAGCGGCTTGCCCGGGCCGATGTTCATTTCCGCGCGGATGTTCCGCACGCCAATGATCAGACCCTTGAGCCATTCAATATCGCTTTCGGCGACGGTATCGACGCGGCTGTCATCGCTCTGCGGCCAGGGCTGCAGCATGATGGTCTGGCCCGACTCTGCGGCCTTGATGCGGCCCGCCAGCGGCGCGATACGCTGCCAGATTTCTTCAGTGATAAAGGGCATGAAGGGGTGGGCCAGACGCAGCGCGGTTTCCAGTACGCGCACCAGGGTGCGGCGCGTACCGCGCTGGCGCTCGGCCGGTGCGTTCTCGTCCCACAATACCGGCTTGGACAGCTCCAGATACCAGTCGCAGTACTGGTTCCATATGAACTCATAAATCGCCTGGGCGGCCATGTCGAAACGGAACTGATCCAACTGGCGGGTTACTTCCGCCTCGGTGCGCTGCAGCTGGGAGATAATCCACCGGTCAGCCAGCGTCAGTTCAACCGGCTCCCCATCAACCCCCGTGTCGTTTTCCTCACACTGCATCATCACGTAACGCGCGGCGTTCCAGATCTTGTTGCAGAAGTTGCGATAGCCCTCAACGCGGCCCATGTCGAACTTGATGTCGCGGCCAGTCGAAGCGAGTGACAGGTTGGTAAAACGCAGCGCGTCAGTACCGTAGGGCGCGATGCCCTCGGGGAATTCGGCGCGGGTCTGCTTCTCGATCTTGGCTGCCAGCTTGGGCTGCATCATGCCACTGGTGCGCTTGGCCACCAGCGACTCCAGGTCGATGCCGTCCACGATATCCAGTGGGTCCAGCACGTTGCCCTTGGACTTGGACATCTTCTGACCCTGACCATCGCGCACCAGACCGTGCACATAGACAGTCTTGAACGGCACCTGCGCGCTGCCGTCCTCATGCTTCATCAGATGCATGGTCAGCATGATCATCCGCGCAACCCAGAAGAAGATGATGTCAAAACCCGTCACCAGCACATCGGTGGGGTGGAAGGTCTTCAGCGCCTGGGTCTGCTCGGGCCAGCCGAGGGTTGAGAAGGTCCACAGGCCGGAACTGAACCAGGTATCCAGTACGTCCTCATCCTGGCGCAGCGTGGCGTCGCCGAGGTTGTGCTTGGCGCGCACTTCGGCCTCGTTGCGGCCCACATACACATTGCCGGCTTCGTCATACCAGGCCGGAATGCGGTGACCCCACCACAGCTGGCGGGAAATACACCAATCCTGAATGTCGCGCATCCAGCTGAAATACATGTTCTCGTACTGCTTGGGCACGAACTGGATGCGGCCATCTTCCACGGCGGCGATCGCAGGCTCGGCCAGCGGCTTGGTGGACACATACCACTGATCGGTCAGCCAGGGCTCGATCACCACGCCGGAGCGGTCGCCCTTGGGCACCTTGAGTGCGTGCGGCTCGATCTTCTCCAGCAGGCCGGCGGCGTCGAAGTCCTCGACGATACGCTTGCGCGCCTCGAAGCGATCCAGTCCGGCATAGGCGGCGGGCAGGGTGGCATCCACTTCATCATTGACGCTGCCATCGATATTGAACACCTGGGCGCGGGCCAGTACCGCCGCGTCCTTGTCCAGAATGTTGATCAGCGGCATCTTGTGGCGTTTGCCGACTTCATAGTCATTGAAGTCATGCGCCGGGGTGATCTTCACGCAACCGGTACCGAACTCAGGGTCGCAATAATCATCGCCGACAATCGGAATGCGCCGGCCAACCAGCGGCAGCTCGACGAACTTGCCGATCAGCGCCTGATAACGCTCGTCTTCAGGGTTCACCGCGACGGCTGTATCACCCAGCATGGTTTCCGGACGCGTGGTGGCAACGATAAGATAGTTCTTGCCATCAGCAGTGGTCGCCCCATCGGCCAGGGGATAACGCAGATTCCACAGCGAACCGGTCTCGTCGTGGTTCTCCACTTCAAGATCGGAAATCGCGGTGTGCAGTTTCGGGTCCCAGTTCACCAGACGCTTGCCGCGGTAGATCAGGCCGTCTTCATGCAAACGCACAAAGGCTTCCTGAACCGCCTCGGACATGCCTTCATCCATGGTGAAGCGTTCACGGCTCCAGTCCACCGAACTGCCCAGCCGGCGAATCTGGCGGGTAATGTTGCCGCCGGACTCTGCCTTCCATTCCCAGACCTTTTCCAGAAACTTGTCGCGGCCCAGGTCATGACGGGACTGACCCTGCGCAGCAAGCTGGCGCTCAACCACCATCTGCGTCGCGATACCGGCGTGATCGGTACCAGGCTGCCACAGCGTGTTGCGGCCCTGCATCCGGCGGAAGCGGATCAGCGCATCCATGATCGCGTTGTTGAACCCGTGGCCCATGTGCAGGCTGCCGGTCACGTTCGGCGGCGGCAGCGCGATGGTGTACGACTCGCCGGAGCCCTGCGGAGCAAAGTAATTATTCTGCTCCCAGGTCTGGTACCAGGAAGATTCGATGGCGTGCGGCTGGTAGGTTTTTTCCATGGGTGTTTGGCTGTCCGGTGATGGCTGGCGACTTTAACGCGGTACCACAGCATGCCACGCATAGCCTGCAGGTCGCCCTGTGAACGGACGGGCGCAAGCGCAGAAACCAGCGGATGCCATGGGCGGTTGGCGCATTGGTGCATTTTCGCAAACGCGCATTATAACGAGGTGGGGCGGGGGAGGCATCATTAGTCGCTTGGTGTTCGGCTTGTCTTCTGGTTTGGTGGCGCGCCACATGGCCGTTGTATCAGCCCTGCGGCTTTTGGCTTATAGCCAAGTGCCATCTGCCTGGGCTATGTTGCGGGTTCAGCGATGGATTGCAGCAGTTCCCGCCCGAGGGGCAAGGACGGCCATCCTTCCATATCCGAATTGAATGCGTACCGGCTTGCCTGCCACATGAGAGTCGGGCGGTAGCGTGGCTGGTGGGGCGTGGGGGAGACAGTGGGTCTGGAATCGACAAATGCGGAATTCAAGCGATTTTGTGTCTGTTTGGAGCGCCACCGTTAAGTTTTGGGTCTGGAGAAGGTTTAAGCTTTGACGGATAGGTCAGGTTGGGTTGTTATCGGGAAGTAACGAATATTCCATAGCGGGAATTCCATATAATCACTGTTAAATTTTGGGAGAATAGCGTGTGACACATAAGACTATCGATGTTTTTGGCGTAAAGAGTACCCTTATAAAATCCTATGTTGAGCGTGAGACTGTCGATGAACGTTTCCGGGAAGCGCTTAGCAGCGGAAACGAAGTAATTGTGTACGGCTCGTCCAAGCAGGGTAAAACTTCTCTAATCCTTAAGCACCTCAGGCCGGAGGATTACATCAAGGTCGAGTGCTCTCCGCAAACCACCACGATTGACATCTACAAATCCGTTCTTCGTCAGCTTGGCGTCACGTTTCTCGAATCTGAAAGTGTCGAAGCAAGCTACGAGCATGGAGGCAAGGTTGGCGGCGGCTTTAAGGTAAAAGTTCCTTTCTTCGGGAGCGGTGACGTCAAAGCCGAGCTATCCGACAGAGCGAAGGATGGCACTTCCCGCACGCAGACTCACATTGAATACAATCTCGCCTTGGCACAGGACGTTTCAGAACTTTTACAGACGCATAGCTTTAGTAAGTTCGTTGTTTTAGAGAACTTTCATTACCTGCCTCACGAAGTGCAAGAGGCGCTTGCATACGATCTTCGAATTTTTCAAGACCATCATTTTGTGTTTATTGTTCTTGGTATATGGCGTGAGGCCAATAGGCTCGTTCAGTTCAATGGTGACCTGCTAGATCGGGTGACAGAGGTGCCCGTTGAGCCTTGGGATAAAGCAGACTTCTTCTCGGTTCTCGAGAAAGGGGAGGCTCTGCTTAATGTAGACTTCTCAGAGGTTAGAGAAGAGTTGGTTGCCGAGTCATTCGACAGCGTTGGCGTCGTTCAAGAGTTGTGCAAGCTTTGCTGCCTTGATGCGGGTGTGAAAGAGACGTCGGCAAGCAAAGTGGCAATAACCAAGGCGAATCTGGACAAAGCGAAGAAAGACAAAGCCAATGAATACGGTGTTCGCCATGTCCGTAACTTCGAGTCTTTTGTGGATGTTAGAGTTCGGAAGAGCGCCCAGAGCGGGAAGCCATCGCTGGCGTACCCATACTATTTTGTAAGGTTGCTCCTAACTCAGGATTTCGAAGACATTCAAAAAGGGCTAACGCGGGGGCGCCTGCTCGATGAGATCAGAAAAATCCACCATCGACCTGAAGATGTTAGGTCGAGTGATCTGGGGCAATTTCTGCATAACTTAACTCAGCATCAGATAGCGAAGCGGATTCAACCACCATTCGTGGATTACGATCGCGGCGGCAAAGTTCTTAAAATAATTGACTCCTCCCTTTACTTCTTCCTGAGACACTGTGATCGCGAAGAGATCCTTGAAGATATTCCTAATCCTATTGAAGAAATCTAACCATTAGTTGCAGCCGACGGCTTCGCCGCGGCTGAACTCTGCGTTAGCATTAATCAGGAAGCATCGTGGATAAGCTATTCGAATACATAGCAAAGGAATGGTCGGTAGTCTCACAGGCACCATTTGCTTTTCTTATTCTTGCAGCAATCATGTTTGGCTTGGCGTACCTGGCTGCAAAATGGAGGTTTACAGCCGTAATCGATCAGACAAAAGTATCGAATGAGGCTCTAAAAGACCGCCTGCATCTAAAGTCGGAGCAGGCCGAGTCATATAAAGATCGAGCCCTCAAGTACGATGAGAAAGTACAGCAGGTCGTCGACTCAGATGCCGTAGCCTTGAAGGAAAGAACATTGGAGGTTGTGAAAAACCTACGGGAGTTTATTGAGAGGCATAAACGCGAGGATGACCGTATGAGTGCTATTGAGCGTTCCGCTATGCGCTCAGCTCAAACCGAAGAAGAACGTAATGCAGCTTGGGAGCGACACACAAACGAAACCATGCGACTCTCAAATGAACGGAACGCAGAATATGATCGTCGTTTTCGCGTCGATGCCATCATGCTGCGAGATGAGCTTAGGTCTCGACTTCCCGATTACGAACCTTTAGAGAGACATCACGACATGATGTATGAGCATCCGACAAATTACTTCGGGTTTAACGATGTTGCGAGCGAGCTAGAGCGAATGGCAAAAATGCTAACAAGTGTGTCAAATTGACGCATTTACGCTTCGCTTCAATGCGCAATTTACACAAGCGTTATACGTTTTGAGTATCCCTAAAATTTCAGCACATCAACTTCCAAAGGAACAGTTATGAAGGATAATGAATCTAAAAACCATGCTAATCCTTTGGGTCTAAATGCTAAGAAGAAATTGGGGTCAGATGAAGGTTTCTGATTAATGTTCATCTGACCCCAATTGGTCACGTCGAAGCTAGCTCGGAGGAAGGCCGGTTCACCAGTGAGCGCTGCATGGCGGCGTGTAAGGCCAAGCCGCCCACGACACCCAGGGATGCGTCGCCATGGACCAATTTGCTATCAGGGAAGTGCTCGCGCACTGCTTCAGCGATGTAGGGTGCGCGAGACATGCCCCCGGTGAGAAATACTACGGGGGTTCGGCCGGCGGTCTCTTGGCTTACTTGACGCAACAGGTCAGAGAATGAACGCTGGAAGGCTTCGTACCCTTGTTCGAGGTGCGAACGGTCTGCAGTAGCCCGCAGGGGAGAAATTGGGGTCAGATGAACATTAATCGGAAACCTTCATCTGACCCCAATTCCCCCTAAAACGGGCCAGTTCAAGTCTTGTTTGTAGGTCTTTTCACTCAAAAGCAAAAACAAGACCCCCGAGAGGGGTTGGCGAGAGTTAGCAATATCAGCGAGGTACATAGTCACTGCCGAATAGCCGGCGCGAGACGCTGATGTCGTAAAGATAGAGATGGTCGGGCGTCTTGCTTAAAGCTATGGTGGCGATTCCTTGCACAGCATGTCCAATAATCGAGCCGTCATCGACCATCAACGTCTGGCAAGACAATTTGCGTCCGGTTTTGCACCAGAGTGCAAAGTGCTAGCAGTTGTTCCGCTTTAGGCAGTAGCTCGCCTTTCCGATTTGGGACAATGCTCTGTCCCGCGTATCTTCTTTCGAGAGGACTTTTGTGTTTTCGACGGTATCAGGAAAACCGAGGATGTCGAATAGCTTTTCGCCTTTAAGGAAGCCCTCCATGGGAGTTTTCATAATCGAATTGTCGTCGGAGGTGTCGCTCTCTTTCGACGTGAAATGTACTACCTCATCGTTGCCGACATAAACACCGTAGTGCCAATAGCCTCGCCGCGATACGCGCATAACATTGCCCGGATACAAGTTCTTGTTCTGGCTGATTTTATCAAGCGATCGAACGTACGATTCCTCGAACACGTCTCGCTTGAGCCGATTCGAAATGGAGGTATTTGTCAGAGGATCGATTGCGTCGGTAATCCGCGTGATCGGCGCGGCGATGACTTCAAGCAGGGTCGAACGAAGGCTCTTAAGCATCTTCAGGGCTCGCAAAGTTGGCGTCAAAACAATATCACTAGTGAGTGAATTCGCAAAGAGTCTTGAGGAAACCGGGTCAAGTCTTGCTTTTTGCCCACCCCCGCATGGGCGGTTGCCCGGCGCTGTATTTATAGGCAACCTCGTTCCTTTTCCTACCAACGAGAAATTGGGGTCAGATGAACATTAATTCAGATAAACGTTCATCTGGCCCAATTTGTTACGCAAGTATCAGTCGCGCGGCGCGTAACTGGCTAGGATGCCTCGTTCAAATTAATTGAAATTAATTGGGGTCAGATGAGTATAATCGAGTCGGTAGCATAACCGGTTGCACCATGCATTATTGCTCAATGGGCAATCATTATCACCTGCTGATTAAGACGGCAGAAAAAGCAAGACCTGACCGTGATCTTCCGCTTATCTGGTCCGGTTGCCGTAGGGACAAGGGAAACCATGAGTCTTTTACACTCTTCCAGGCCGCTTACTGTGTATGGACCCGCAATGGCTCTGGGTGTCGTGCTTTCATGGATTCATGGGCTGATCGAGAAAGCAGCTATTCCGGTGGTATTGTGGGGGATGGCCAATACCAATATTAGTTCTGACTGGCAGTTTGTTGCAGAGTTGGCAATCAATTTCCTGGTCCCTTTTTATTGCTTCGGCTTGGCTTCACTCTTACTTCTTTTTATTGTTCGTAATTTCGACGTTTCTAGATCCATTAAGCTGTCATCGGTAGCATTGCTAATGGCCGAAATAGCGCATTATTGGGGCTCGATTAAAGCCGCTTTTTTCGTATCGCAGGCGATCATTCCTCCGATGTTCCCCGTTTTCGTAGTTATCAGTGTGGTCGCAACGATTACTGCTTTTTATTTGGCGAGATTTATCGTCCTTCGCACAGTTGAACTATGAACAATGCGGAAAAAGAGAAGTTGGGGACAGGTGAACATTAATTCAGATAAACCTTCATCTGACCCAGTTTGTTACGCAGGTATCAGTCGCGTGGCGCGCAATTGGCTAGGATGCCTCGTTCGGCACTGGTCGGATTGAAACAACAAGGAGCGTTGGCATAGATGCACAGCATAGGGATAGGCTCGAAAACCTCTACCGGAGGCGCCGTTATCGAAGGCAACGGTGGTGTCATGTTTGATGGGCTGGTCGCCAGCTCCGTCGGCCATAAAGCCACCTGTCCGGCCTGCAAAAAAGGCATCGGCCCCATCGTCGCAGTCGGTCCCCGCACCGTGGACCTGCCAGCAGGTCCGGCCGCCAGAGCGGGTGATTATGTGGCTTGTGGTTGCTCGCCCGGTGCTAACGTACTGGTGGCGCCTGGGTCGATCAGTATCGACAACGGTTCAGCCTCTAATCAAGTTGCTGCATATCTCGACCATGCTCAGCACCGTGGTCATTCCAGCATTGCTCCTAGGGATACGAAGACATCGCTGACACCGCCACCCCAATCAATAGAAAACACTAGGACTCTGGTGCAGCAGAGCAGCGAGAAGTTGTCTGATCAGGCATTCGCTGAGGATTACCAGAATGAGAATGAGAGCGTAGAGAGCGCCAGCGAAGAGGAGCGTTGGAAGCTGATAGGGTCTATTGACGCGGGAGGTGGGCGTGTTGAAAAAAGCATCGCTTTAGACGCCGGACAGGACATAAAACTGCAGGCACATAGCATTACGCTGGGACTGGAAGGGTTCTATGTCGATGTGAAGCCGCATCCCTTGGATGAGTCCGGGGAACTGGCAAGTACCGCTGATGCGTTGAATGTCGTTGTGCCGCCTATGGGCCGCTTCGATGGTATCTACCAGCTGGCAGACGACGGCAATATGCGGCGTAGCTTTACTGCAGGCTTTGGAACCGGGATGAATCTTGAGTTTCAGGCTCCCTACGTAAATGCCAACGGTTTTCGTTGGTTCATCAAGATACCGCCGCAGGAACAGATTCATCAAAACTCTGCGGGCTACAGGATAGATATCTATGGTCGGTAAGGCCGCCGTTACTGTGATACTGCTCGCGCTTCTTGCTACGGGTCTATTTTTCTTTTCTGACGCCGCCGATGAGCCGCTCTATTCAAGACAGGACTGTATACAGAAAGTGGTGTTTGACTGGGGCGACCGAAGCTCAACAGAAATCGAAGAAGTCATATCCGAAATGGCTGATGCACTCCGTATTGACTGGACGAAAAAGGATCCTAACGTCACAACAAACATTCCTGATTTTTCGTTTCCATACGCGCAAAGGAACGAATGGTATTTACAGTATCGTGAAGGCTGTGAACAGAAGCGAACCCAGACCGTTGAACTTATCGAGCGAGTGCTAGCCCCCTCCATATCCGAAATGCCGGGCTACATGATCACTGACGAGCAGGTCACTCCCTCCCCGAAAACAATCGACGTGAGGGGGGAGCAGTGGAAGGACGACGGTTATTAATGGAGAATCGGGGCAAAATCGGGTCAAAATTGGGGTCAGATGAACGTTAATCAGAAGCCGTCATCTGAACCCGATTTATTCCTCCTTTCTTTCCCACGAAACCTGCCCGAATCGTTTTGCTCATTGCGTCGAAGCTAGCTCGGAGGAGGGCCGGTTCACCAGTGAGCGCTGCATGGCGGCGTGTAAGGCCAAGCCGCCCACGACACCCAGGGATGCGTCGCCATGGACCAATTTGCTATCAGGGAAGTGCTCGCGCACTGCTTCAGCGATGTAGGGTGCGCGAGACATGCCCCCGGTGAGAAATACTGCGGGGGTTCGGCCGGCGGTCTCTTGGCTTACTTGACGCAACAGGTCAGAGAATGAACGTTGGAAGGCTTCGTACCCTTGTTCGAGGTGCGAACGGTCTGCAGTAGCCCGCAGGTCAGGCTCGATATAGTCGAGCGTCACCGCCGCCTTGGTTTCTGTGCTCAGTGCGATCTTGAGTCGCTCGACATCCTGGTTAAGCCGAATGGCCACGCCATTACGCTGCAAGGTACGCAGGCGGCTCGTAAACGGTTCTGGTACACCGTCCAGTCGCGTCTTGCGAAAATCCAGCTGCCGATTCAGATCGCTGACCATGGCGGCGTTGACATAGACAGGGGCCAGTAGGCGGCAATTGTCCTTGCCGAATTTCGGCATCACGGCCATCAGGGAGAGTCCCAGGTCAACATCGGTGCCTCCTTTGCCCATTCCCCAGGTCGCTTCGATTTGCGGCTCGTTGGCGACGCCGCCGATGACGCCAAGTGCGATGTCGGTGGTACCGCCCCCGACATCTACAACGACAACCTCATGCGCAGCAGCTGACTGGGCGTGATAATTGATCGCCGCCGCTGCCGGCTCGGCTAGAAACTCTACCGCGTCAAAGCCGGCTTGCGTCGCCGCTTCGCGCAGCAAAGCAATGGCTTGTTTGCTTCCGGCGTCGCCCATTGAGCTTCGAAACGTGACGGGGCGACCGATCGTAGCTTCAGTCACCTCGACTCCTAGTTGAGAGCTTGCTGCCTGGCGGACGTGGCGCAATACATTCGCCACGATACGTACGATTGCAATGCGTTGCGGCTCGCCCAACTTGTACCCGAGAAGAGATTTCGGAGACTGGATCAATCGGCCGGCTTCGTATGCAAAGAATTCCTCTATAGCCGCTTCGCCGAATACTGCCGATTCGTCCACTGTTATCGAGCGCTCGCGGCCTGCTGTGATTTGGTCCTGGACCCACTGACGGCGGATCGCTGCAACCGCAGCGGTTTTCAGTGCTTCATCTGACTGGAGCACCGGCTGGTTCAATGCTGAAAGCGCCACTTCGGTCTGTCGGCGTGCGGCTTCGTCTGAGATATCACCGTCGCGCGCCTGCTTTCGATAGGTCACTCGAATCTGGCTCGCCCTTTGCTCGTATTCTTTCAACCTGGCGCGATAGCTACTCTTCTCACTCCTGACGATGTTCGCGACCTCCAGCTCGTAGACTGATTCATCGAACTGGCTCATGTCGACAGGCGTTTCGGGAATGAACACCACCGTGCGGAATTGGCTGTCGCCATGGAAGCTAATGTGCTCGATAGCGCCCTCTACGACAGCGGCTGCAGCCGTATAGCTTGTTCCAAAGTCAATTCCAATTCGCATCTACGCATCCCATCAGTACTGGTGTTCGGTGACCGCGGCCCGAACGGATGGTTCGGTGCGGAAAAAAGTTTATGCCATCGGGCGGTAGGAAAAGCCAGTCAGAAACCAGCGTTACATACCGACGCAACCACGTGAGGCCCGTGGCCGCGCAAGACACGTCCTGTGATTTCTGCGGTTGGTCTATTGCGGGCTTTTTGCTTACATTCGAAAGTGGGGTCTTCGAAATTGGGCTCAGATGAACATTAATCGAGAAATCTTCATCTGACCCCAAATTCCTGAGCGTCGTTTTTGGTATGGCTGCAGCTCATCCGAACTGTTTGCAGCCGGCCCTGTCAGCCGTCGACTGCTACTCGAGCCGTATCCGGTAGACCTCGGCCAGGGAGATGGTGCCCTTGCGCGCTAGTTCCAGGGCACCTTCGGTCAGTGGGCGCATGCCGTCCCGGCGGGCCTGCTCTTCGATATCCTGCGCCGCGACATTGGCCTTGATCAAGCGGCGCACTCCTTGAGTCACTTCCAGCAGTTCGTATACGGCGATACGCCCGGCAAAGCCGCGATTGTCGCATCGGGCGCAGCCTTTACCGACGCTGAAACGCTCGTTACTGCACAGTCCCAGACTTTCACGAACGTGGTCAGGTACCGCTTCATCGACCAGGCAGTGCGGGCAGTTGCGTCGCGCCAGGCGTTGCGCGAGGACGCCTGTCAGGGCGGCGTTGACCAGGTAGGGAGGGATGCCGATTTCCAGCAGTCGCGTCACGGAGCTGGCGGCGCTGTTGGTATGCAGGGTGCTGAGTACCAGGTGCCCGGTCAGCGCGCTTTCGCTGGCCATGACAGCGGTTTCCTGATCGCGGATCTCGCCGACCATGATCACGTCCGGGTCGTGGCGCAATATGTGCCGCAGGGCGCGGGCAAAGGTGTAGCCAATGGAGGCGTTCACCTGGATCTGGCGAATGCCTTCAATCTGGAATTCCACAGGGTCTTCCACGGTGATGATGTTCACGCCGCTCTTGCGGATATCGTTGATCGCGGCGTACAGGGTGGTGCTCTTGCCGCAACCGGTGGGGCCGGTGACCAGCACTATGCCCTGGTTGAGGCTGACCAGCCGCAGAAAGCGTGCGGCATCGGTGTCGCTGAAACCCAGCTGCTCAAGGCTTCGCAGGCTCTGCCCGGTATCCAGAATACGCATCACCACGCTTTCGCCATGCACCGTCGGCATGATCGACAGGCGCAGGTCGACGGTGCGTCCGGCGATTTTGACCATGTAGCGGCCATCCTGTGGCAGTCGCCGTTCGGCTATGTTCATGCCGCCAATGATCTTGATCCGGCTGACGATGGCCGGCAGGGTGGAGCGCTTGATATGCCGCACATCCTGCAGCAGGCCGTCGATGCGCAGCTGTACCACCACATCCTTCTCACCGGGCCGCAGGTGAATATCCGAAGCGCGACGGTTAATGGCGTCTTCTACCAGATTGTCGACAAAGCGCACGGTGGGTTTATGCTCAGCCAGTGCCTTGATCTGTTCCAGGGACAGGGCAGGGTCGTCTTTTTCGTCCTCTGGCAGGGTTTCGACTGTAACCGAGCCATAGTGCTCGTTGATGGCACGTTCGATCGAGCGGGCATCGGCGTAGACAGCGTCCACCGGCTTGCCGGCAATGAAACTGAGCAGGTGCAGCAGTTCGTGCTGGGTGGGGTCGGCGCAGGCGACGATGAGGAAGTCGTTGTGCTCCATTAGCGGCATCACCTTGCACTCCCGGGCGACCTGCTCGGGAAGGCTGCGCAATTGGTCGAGGTCGAAGTCGAAGGTATCCAGGTCCACCTCTGCCACGTTCAACTGTTCGGCAATCGCTTGTTGTAGCTGTGCAGGCTGGATGATGCCCATCGAGAGCAGAATGGCTCCGAGCCGACCGGATTCGGGTGTCTCGTGCTGCAGCGTAAGGGCCGCATCCAGCTGCGTGGAGCTGATCAACTTATGTTGCAGCAGGATCTCGCCGAGCCGTTGCTCGGGCAGCTCCGAACCATGTCGCTTCAAATGGTTTGCAAGCTGTGTCTTGTCAGTTACCAGCATGACGACTCCACAGGGATGGTGATTGGCAGATTGCAGCCCGGCAGATGGGCTGCGCTCCGGGATACCCATGCAAACTCCACTAGCGTAGGCATGATGGTGATTTGATCTTACGGCGTTCTGGCAAGAAGCGGCTTGATCTAGATCAGAATCGGCGTCGTAATGTCGCATGGCCATTACGTGGACGGGCGCGACATGGTTACAATGACCGCGATTGCAGGCACTGAGTGCGACAGTTATGCGAGGCTGACGAAGTGCGCTTCGAAGCGCTCTCGCAGTAGGACTTGTTTTCTATGCATTAGTGATTTTTACGATAATTCAAAGGGAGTATTGAATGAACAGGATGAAATTGATGGCAGTGGCCCTGGCCGCAGGGCTGGCCGGGTGCTCAGCAACAACTTCTTTCCAATCCAGTCCGTCGGACTTGTCATTGCGCGTGAACGAAGGCTCTCCGCTGAATCTTGCGCAATCGCATACCTATCCAACCACAAGTTTCGGGCAGTACAAGTTCAAGGCTGAGCAGCCTGGGCAGGACCCCATGTACGGTATCTTGCCGCTGAAGTTCAATGGCGGGTATCTGGCGGCGGATATCCTGTTTTTTGCGCCAGCACTTTTTTTCAATCTGCGAGAGGTCTTCCCGCATTACCAGATAGATGCAGAGAAGCAGGAGATTCGTTACAGGAAAAAGCCGTCTGAAGCCTGGTCTGTCTACAGGCCAACCCCCGACGAGATACAGCACGCCAAAACATACTTTAGTAAGTAACGTTTCTAGCAGAAATCGGGCTCGCGGAAGTTGGCCAAAATCGCTGATTTTCCGCGGCTTGTGCCCGCCACCGCACGACCTTGTCAGGGGTGACAACATGACCATCGCCACCATCATCACGGCGGGTGCGCCGCTATAACCCCAGATACTCTGCTATCAAAAACGCCTCACCCTTGCCCTCGTGCTTGCCGAAATAACTGACCGGCTCGCGGGCATCGTCTTCTATATAACCCACCTCGCAATCGATGCCATATTGTTCGGCCAGGCTGTTGAACAGGTTTACGGGCAAATTGAGGTGAATGTTCTTCTTCACCTGCTGGCTGATTCCGAGCTGCCAGTCTTCGCAATCGTCGCTCTCGCATTCGTTGATCAGCGTGACATGGTTGGCTGCGTTGGCCTCAACGTACGCCTGCAAAGCCGCTTGCAGCTCTGGCAGGCTCTGCCTCAGTTTCTTCTCGCGCTTTTCTTCAAGGCGGTCGCAGGCGATCAGCAGGTATATAAGCATTGGGATTTCCGGATTGAATGTAGCGGCGATTTTAGCATAGGGGTCTGGTTTCCAGTGCTGATGGGCCTTGAGCCTGAAAAAAAGGGCCAGATGCACATGGATTAGAAACCGTCCGCTGACACCGATTTGTTCCGCGTCGCATCTCGGCAAGTTTTGCACTACGAGAAACTCACGCCTGTTTCTGCTCGCGTGCCGAAATGGTCTGTAATGGTAGAAGATCCATGACATCGCAAAACAACGCTCGATTCTTCCAGTCGTTTCTGTCACCTATCACGTAGAGGCGTCGCTTGGCGCGCGTTGCCGCTACATTCAGAAGGTTTGGCTCCGAAACTGCCCAGTTGCGGGCTCCCGAGCCAGCCGTATTACCGCCTAGCACCAAAATTACGACAGGCGCTTCCTTGCCCTGCATGGTATGGATTGTGCCGGAGATCATCTTGTCGCGGAGCATGCGCTTGAGATTCTCTTGGACGGCTTTGAAGGGGGTGATGACTGAAATATCTTTGGCTTTCACGCCATTCTGATGCAGCAGTGAAAGCAATTCCTGAAGGGCTTTGCCTTCGGCAGGCACCCAGTTGTCCTGCGACGTTCCGCTGGCATGAATCCATCCTGTCGGGAGACCGGCAGGTGTTTCCTTGTCGGGGCGTGGTGCAAGCGTTCCATACACCATCGCGCCATCATAGGCGATGCGATTGGCTAACGCGTGCATGGGCTTGTCGCAGCGGCGGTGCACGACCAGCGGCAATCCTACCCATGTCTTGTTGTCAGCAGGGCCCGCCATTCGCCCCCAACGGGTGGCTTCATCGGCCAGCGTCTGCGCGGATTGTCGATTGGGGAGCCAGTGTGTTTCGACCTGATAGCGCGTGCGCATATGTTCCAGTACGGCGTCGGAAACGGTGACGATTGGCTTGAGTTGCAGGGGGTCGCCCACCAGCAATGCGCGCCGGGATCGCCACAGTGCGCCGACCGCAGCTTGGGGTGAAGCCTGGCCGGCCTCGTCCACCAGTAGCCAGCCAATCTCGCCGGCTTCCAGCGAGCCGAATGAGCGCGCAAACGACGCGAAGGTACTGCTTAATACCGGTACCACCATGAACAGCGATGCCCAGGCCGAGCGAATAGCATCGCGCGAAAAGCCTTTGTAGCGTGCGCCAGTCAGCATCCCGTTGATGAGGAAGAGGTTGGAGCGCATCCTTGACGCTTCCAATTCAAAGAATACTCGATGAAGCTTAAGCGCCTGAATGAATACGCGGGCACGTGCTTGGCGCCAGCCTTCAATCTGCCAAGGCTCGGCCAGTTCGATGGCATCGCCGCGACCGATAGCGCCGCCTTGCAGCCAAGCAAGCAGGTGATCGGCTTGGCCGTCCCTTGCCATGTGTATGGCTTCTTGCGTTTGCGCTTGGCACTGGCCGCGCAAACGCTCAAGTGCACATTGCATTTCGGCGCGTTGCTTTTCCAAACTCTCACGCGAGGCATCCAGTTGCTTTGTGAGGCGTTCTATACGTCTGAACTCGGATTTGGCTAAGTCGTGCTGGCCTTCAAGTCGTTTCTGCTTCGCATACCACTCTCGCTGCGCGCGCCACAAACTGGAGATTTTCGCCCAAAATCCTGGCTTGTCTGCATGATGCTCTTCAAGTGCATCCAAGTACTGTTTGAGCGCCATACCGGCAGGACGGCTCTCCTCCGAATCCAGGCGGAAGAGTTGATCGGTCGCATCGGCCAGCTTCTTCTCGATAACGTCTAGCGCTTCAGACTGCTTCGCAATTTGCGTTCTTGTGTTATCGAGAGATTGAATCGATTCGCGGATGCGACTGGCAGAAGCACCTCTCTTGCGCGCCTCTGTTTTTGCCGCTTCGTAATCGGCGATGGCTTGCTGCCACAAGGCTTGGCGTTGTTCCGAAGAACGACCCGAATTAGCCTCGACGCGTGTACCGAGCCATCCGATAAAGCCTTTCGGCCCTGCTTCCTTGTCCGAAGGTGCATCCGCATGCTCCTCGCCTGCACTAGGATTTTCCTCTGTCATAGAGGCCGCAGAAGACAAGGCATTCATAACATCATCAATTTCGGCATCGAACTCGGCCTCATCAATGGCCCCAGGGTCCTCCTTGTCCTCGTTACCGTACGGGCGCTGCCCATAGAAGTAGCGGTCCACAAATTTGGTTCGCCGCGCTTTGCTGCCCAGCGCGCCAGAAATCAACCCCCACGCAGGCTTCCCGGTAACCAGTTCGCCCAGCTCGGCAAAATACTCCGCCTCGGGCAGCCAGCTTTCGTCGATCTTGTCGCGCTGGGGTAATTCGAGCGTGACGTTTTCTACCGCTCCGTTATTAGACGAAGCGACGACGATCTCGAAGCCATACAGCGCTGGATTGAGTTTGAAGCAAGTCTGTTGCTTGCCGGCATCATTGGCAGCTTCGCGTCCGTTATTGACGAACCCGTCGGAGGCACGGCGTAGCTTGGAAAGTGCATCGGCCCGGCTGGTCACGATAGCGGCAATCAAGTCCCTTAGCAGTGTCGTCTTGCCTGTGCCCGGGGGGCCATTGATGCCTAACAACCCCTGGGAATCGCCAAGCGTGGCCAAGATCGTATTGACGGCTAGCTGCTGGGAATGCACCAGTCCTAGATGCCGCTCCGACGGCCAGCAGCCCATGGCGTAGGCGTCTGGCATCAGACGTTTGATGAGTTGCAGCGATGCGCGGTCATCGTCTACATGCAGCCGCTCGCACGTATCGTGCCGGCGCAGATAGTGATTCAGCGGTTCGCTTTTCCCGCTATTGGCGATGCTGCCGGCGACGGTGGCAAGATCATCGAGCAGAAAACTATTGAGCGGATCGTCTTCTGACTCTCGCTTATTGGGGTTGACAGGCTGGGAGCGGAATCGAAACATCTGGCCATCCATGTCGTCAAAGAAACTCGCTACGCCAATGTACGTGAGAATCCAGCGGGTCAGCTCACGCAGCGCCTCCCCGGATACTTGGCCCACGAATAGCTCTTTCGCTCGATCGCCGATCGCTCGTTGATCGTCCTCGAAACCACTGGTCCAATCTTTCCCCGCCAAAACGCGCCCCAGAAACCATGCTTCGCTGGAGAGCACAAAACTGTCATCGACCAACTGGCCGGCCATGGTGAATTTCGCAGCGAAGAGTGCCGATTCTCGAAACTGCGGCTCTCGATAGCCCTGATCTGCGCCATACAAGTCTTTGAGGTGTTCAGCAACACGCCGACTGTCATAGAGATGAGCGAAGAGCGTGTGACTCCAGACGCGCCGCTTGGGTAAATGCTGTTTTGAAACAATACTGGCTGCTGACCATGGTGGGATAGGCTGCCCGATGGGAGTGTCGTGAATGAACGCACCGTAGGAGCTGCTGCGCTTCTTCAACTTGGGGGCAGACTGAGGTTGTAGCAATTCAACGGCATGCCAATACCGGACGATGTTTTCCTGTAATTTCAAAATTCTTTCCTATTCCTGCAGTTGGTGTGCTCCATTGCGGTGGAGCGCTCTATCGCGCGGCAATAGCCGACTAATCAGTGAGATAGCTTTCTTCCGTTCCGATTTAGGTCAAGCCCACTTCCCTAGGAATAGCATCCAATTTCGATTGCCTTGTTGATCCGTGATAGTTGTTCAATGCCGCCGCTTCTGACCGCGCTATCCCCGATGCGTTTTCTTCTCAAAATTAGTATTCATCCTGAGGACGCGCTCTGCGCACGCACCGCCAACCGCCACAATGGCCGCCGCTTGAGCGACAACAGTACCAGCGCGACCAGGCCATAGATCAGCGGTTCGAGCTCGAATCCTTTGACCGACCACCAGAAATGCACGCACACCAGCACCAGAGCCAGATAGATTCCACTGTGCAGGGTGCGCCAACGACGGCCCAGTTTTTTTACCAGCTTCGGCAGCGACGTGACGGCCAGCACCAGCAGTATCACCAGGGCTGTCAGCCCGACGACAATGTAGGGTCGCTTCACCAGTTCTGAAGCTATCAGGCCCCAGTCAAACTGAAGATCAAAGGTCAGGTAATTACTGACATGTGCGACCGCCCAGAGCGCGGCGTAGAGGCCCAGTGGGCGGCGCAGACGCATCAGCCGTGGCTGTTTCAACCAGCGGCTGAACGGCGCGACCAGCAAGGTCAGCATCAACAGATGCAGCGCGCCTTTGCCGGTGTAATGAATAATCGCCTCCACCGGATCGCCGCCCAGCTGGTCCGAGAAACCCAGGTAATACACCCACCCCAGCCACGCCAGGCTCAGCCCGTGGACCAGCAACCGCAAGGCTTTAAAAGGCACGCTTGAGGTCCATGTCCTTGTACAGGTGCGCGACCTGTTCTGCGTAACCGTTGAACAGTTGCGTGGGAATGCGTTCATCGCTGCCCAGTCCGCCCCGGGTGATGCGTCGCTCACTGGCCTGACTCCAGCGTGGATGATCGACCTGCGGATTTACGTTCGCGTAGAAGCCGTACTCGCCGGGTGCAGCCAGATTCCAGCTGGTGAGCGGTTGGTCTTTCACCAGCCGGATGCTGACGACCGACTTGATGTTCTTGAAACCGTATTTCCACGGAACGAGCAGCCGCACCGGCGCGCCGTTCTGAGGAGGCAGCGTCTTGCCGTACAGACCCACCGCCACCAGCGTCAGCGGATTCATGGCCTCATCAAGACGCAGCCCTTCTACATAGGGATAGTCGAGACCGCCGCCGGCAAAGCGGTTGCGCTGGCCGGGCATGTTTTCCGGGTCATGCAGCGTTTCGAACGCCACATAGCGGGCATTCGAGGTGGGGTCGGCTCGTTTCAATAACGCCGCGAGCGGAAACCCGACCCACGGAATGACCATCGACCAGGCCTCGACGCAGCGCAGTCGGTATATGCGCTCTTCCAGTTCAAAGCGGAACAGGTCGTCGTAATCCAGCGTTAGCGGTTGGTTGACTTCTCCGCCCACGGTCAAGGTCCAGGGTTTGACTTGCAGAGCCTGAGCGTTGCGGCGCGGGTCGGCCTTGTCTGTGCCAAATTCGTAGAAATTATTGTAGCCAGTGACCTTGTCCTCGGTGGTCAGCACTTGCCCGGGACTGCGGTCCGCGGCTGCAAACGTGAGCGGCTCGGCGCTAAAGCCACTTTCTATGGGGGCATCGGTAATGCCCAGCAGATCAAACAGCCCGGCGCTGGCATGGGTGGACGCGCTGGCCAGCAGGCCGCCCGCTCCGATAAAACCCAGCTGGCGAAGTAGTTGGCGACGATTGAGAAATACCGACTCGTCGGTGATATCGTTCTCGCTCAAGCCGGAATTGAAAGCATCGGTACGTTTCATGCGGGCCTCCTGAACAGATGTCCCCAGCAAAAGGCTGATGCCGGCGGTTATTGTCTGTTCAATACGGATGATAACGATAAAACCATTGATGCCGACCACCGAGGGACGAAAGGTGCAGGACTCGGAGTCGGACGAAAACTAACTTGAATGAGAATCGCACTATGAAAGGACTGCAAACACTGGTGACTCTGTTGGTTACGAGCCTGTTCGTGATCGCTGCGCATGCTGCTCCGCCGGAGGGCAAGGGGCCGCATCATAAGCATGCTGGCGAGCATGCGGGCCATCCCGGCAAGGGTAATTCGGGCAAAGGGCAGGGTGGACGGGATCGCGACGGTCACCATCGCGACCGGGACATTCTGGAATCGCTGGTGGATGCTGGCATTACCGCAGCCATTGCCCGCGAGTACGCACGCGGTGCCGGTTTCACTGGGTACGCTGAATTGCCGCCCGGCATTCGCAAGAACCTGCAGCGGGGCAAGCCGTTGCCCCCAGGCATCGCGAAGAAGGTGCACTCCGGCGCGTTTCTTGATCGCTTGCCGCGTCATCCGGGCTACGAATGGCGCACTGCGGGCACCGAGCTGATTCTGGTGTCAGTGGTCACCGGCGTGATCGCCGATATTCTCTATAACGTGTTCGATTAAGCGGCTCAGCCCGTCACTTTTACAGAGAGCTCGAGCCCATCCCGTGAAAAAGATCCTCATTGTTCTGGCCTTTGCCTTCGGCCTGTTCCAACTGCAGCAGGGCGGGCATCTCGATGCCTATCTTGATGGCGCGGGCTTTACCCAATCCGGCTCTGAAAACCAATCGCACTTGTCTGCGCAGGAACAGGAGCTGTACAACACGCTGGAGCGGATTCGGAAGAATGGGCCGTTCCCGTACCAGCGCGATGGCATCACCTTCGAGAATCGTGAGCGGCTGTTGCCGAGCAAGCCGAGGGGGTATTACCGGGAATACACGGTGGACACGCCCGGCCTGTCACACCGTGGCCCCCGGCGGGTAGTGACGGGCGGCAATCCTCCAGTGGAGTTCTATTACACAGAGGATCATTACCGTTCCTTCACCCGCATCAAGGGGCATTGAAGATGAGCACAGCAGCCAGCCCGTCATCGGCCATCATCTGGCAATCCTGGGATCAGCTTGATCAGCCCGCCATCGCGCTGGATGCAGATAACAGGCTGGATAAGGCCAGCATCCTGCAGGCGCTGCGTGAGTCTTTCAATTTCCCGGATTACTTCGGCGAGAACTGGGATGCAGCCTATGACTTGTTGCTCGATGAGGTGGAGCAGTTGGCCGAGCCAGCGCTCTGGCGGTTTTCAATTGACGGCGCGGCTGAGGTGAATGAGGCGGATCTGGCGGACTGGCTCCAGCTGATGGCGGATGTGTGTGCCTATGCCGAGTCCCGGGGGCACGGTGTGCGGGTGCTGATCTACAGTGATGCAAGGCCCTCGCGGTGAAACACAAACAAACGCGCACGCCTGTCACATTGCCTTAATCGCGAATGAGGAGCACGAATCGATGTATGTCCCGAATCATTTCAAGGAAGACGATCAGGAAACGCTTCAGCAGTACATCCGCGATTACAGCTTCGGCTTACTCGTTATAGCGGACGATGAAGGGATTGAGGCTAATCATGTTCCTTTTCATCTGAGCGGGGCGGCAGACGGTGCTCTCGGACATCTCCAGTGTCATCTGGCTCGCAATAACCCGGTGTGGCAACGGATGCGCAACGGAGCGCGAGTGCTGGTCATATTTCAGGGGCCAGATGCCTATATCTCCCCTTCGTGGTACCCAACCAAACAGCAGACTGGGCGGGCGGTTCCTACATGGAATTATTTGGCGGTCCATGCCCAGGGCAGCGCTCGGATCGTCGAGGATCAGACTTGGCTCAGGCACCATCTCCATCAATTAACCGATCAGCATGAATCGCAGATGGCCGCACCCTGGTCGCTGGATGATGCGCCAGCCGATTTCACTGAGGGCATGATGCGGGCCATCGTGGGCGTGGAGATCCAAATCGAAACGCTGACGGGTAAGCTGAAAGCCAGTCAGAACCAGCCAGAGAGAAATCGGGCCGGTGTCAAGGCTGGCCTGGAGAGCGGTGAAGGAGGGCAGAACCCTGCGATGGCGCGGCTCATCGATTAACCAGCGACGGGTTAGTTGAGCATTAGCCCGGCGAGAGCTCGAGGCCAGAGGAATAATCCCGTCGACAAGGAGAATCCCTAATGAAGTTATTGCTGGTGGGGGCGAGCGGGTTGGTCGGCAGTCATGTGCTGCGCCGCGCGCTGGCCGATGAGCGTATCAGTGAAGTGGTGACACCGTCCCGTCGTCCGTTGGATGAACATGCAAAGCTGCGCGCGCCCGTGGTTGATTTCGAGAATCTGCCGGCAGATGCCGATTGGTGGCTGGCTGATGCGGTGATATGTGCCCTCGGCACCACCATGAAGCTGGCCGGATCCAGAGAAGCGTTCAGGCGCGTGGATCACGATTACCCGTTGAATGTGGCGAAGCTCGCGCGACAGCATGGCACGCAGACCTATGTTCTCAACTCTGCCATCGGCGCCGACGCAGATTCACGGGTATTCTATAACCGGGTCAAAGGCGAGGTGGAGCGGGACCTGGCCGGCTGTGGGTTTGCTTCGCTCACCTTCGTTAGGCCCGGTTTGATCAGCGGCCAGCGCCGGGAGTTTCGGCTTGGGGAGCGAACGGCCGAATGCGTTTTGAAGGCCCTGGCGCCCGTTCTGCCGCGGAAAATGCGCGTCAACCCGGCTGAAAATATCGCCAGAGCGTTGCTGGAGGCGGCTATTGCCGGACAGCCGGGGCTACACCTGATCAGGTCAGACACGCTGGTTTAAGCACTATCCTCAACAACCCCGTAAACTTGTAGGCCCATCTTATTAAGCGGAGCTCAGCATTGGCGGCACTCAGATACCTGAGCGGTTACAGCCCGGATCTGCGCAGCCGGGTACAGCAGCTGATCGATACTCAGAAACTCGGGCCCTGGCTTGAGCAGCGTTACCCGCCAGCAACCCTACATCTGATTCAGAGCGATGCTGCGCTGTACGACTACACCCAGCGTCTCAAGCAACAGCACCTGCGCAGCAGCGTCCCTGTGAGCAAAGTGTATTTCGATACCCGGATGCATGTGATCGACAACGCCCTGGGTCAACACCAGTTTGTCAGTCGTGTGCAGGGCAGCAAGCTCAAGCGCAAAAATGAAATCAAAGTCTCCGCTATCTTCAAAACCCTGCCTGAACCCCTGTTGCGTATGGTCGTCGTGCATGAGCTGGCGCACCTGCGCGAAAAGGAACACAACAAGGCCTTCTACCAGCTCTGCGAGCATATGGAGCCGGATTATCACCAGCTGGAACTCGACCTGCGGTTGTTTTTAACCTTGCGCGGCTGAGTTGGCTGCGTGCGACCAGGTCCGCAGCGACCCCAGCTTCTGCCTGCTGCGCCTGCGAAATAGAACCAATCGTGGACTCGGAGCGCCCAGCGTGACCTGTGAGTCAATCCTGTTGAGTGGCTCGTCGTGGGGTGATAAGGTTTTTTGCGCCTTCTGAAGGCTCCCCTGCGTTGTGTATCACTCCTGTGTTTACTGCAGATCAATAAAAACAAGGAAACAGCTCATGGGTCTCACCGCTATGTACCGTCCTGTCCGCTCGCTTTTACGTTTATCCCGTTTCTCACCTTTGGCTATTGCGATGCTTTCGTTAGGCCTGACCGGGTGCCTGAGTTCCTCAGGTTCATCCTCAGACGACGGCCCTGCGCCTGATGCCGGGGCGGGGTCGATCGAATCCGGCGCTGAAATGCCCGATCTGGATCCTACCCGCGTTCTGCCGATCATCTTCGTTCATGGCGTGGCCGGCAGTGCATCGCAATACCAGACACAGGCGTTACGGTTCGCCAGCAATGGCTATCCGGACGAGATCATTCATGCCTATGAATACTCAACCGATGGCGAAGCGCTGGTGCGTGCCGCAGCTGTCGGTTCGCAAAACGCCCCTCTCGATAGCTTTGTCGATAATGTGTTGACCGAACACGAGGCTGAGCAGGTATATCTGGTCTGCCATTCGCTGGGCACATTCGTGTGTTCCGGCTACCTGGGCGATGCTGATCGCGCAGCCAAGGTGGCAGGCTTTATCGGAGTTGACGGCACTGTCGCCGCCGACTGTCCCGGAGGAGTGCCGTGCAAGGGAATATTCGTGTCTCGGGCGCGTGCCCTTGGCGCAGATAACCTCTACCTGGAAGACGAAGCGCATGTTCAGGTCGCTACGTCCGAAGCCTCCTTTGCTGGGCAGTTCGAGTTCTTTACCGGCGTAGCGCCGGCTCGCACCCAGATCCTTGCGGAAGAAGGCACGGTTGCGGTGTCCGGGCGAGCGGTCAATTTCCCGGCCAATTCCGGTGCAGAGGGCACCACGTTGAATGTCTGGTCTATCGACGAAGAGACCGGTGTGCGGACACAGGAAGAGCCTCTGGCTACTGCCGCAATCGATGCGACGGGTGTCTGGGGGCCCTTCGAGCTGGAAGTGGGCGCTCGTTACGAGTTCGAGCTGCTACGTCCGAGCCGCTCGACCCAGCATTTCTATCGCCAGCCGTTCCTGCGCGAGAGCCGACTGGTCCGCTTGAACACGTCGCCGGCGGGCTCGGATATCGAGACCAACACACACACTTCACCTGATCATTCGGCATTGGTAATCAGCCGTGACAAGGAGTTCTGGGGAATAGGGGTGAGCAGAATGACGTGCTGGAGATCTCAACCACCAGTGCGCTCTGGGGGGAAGAGCCGGCCTTCAATGTCATGACTAACGTCGATGCCCCGGATGTGATTGGTATTCACGTGCACGACGCGGAATCCCGTCCGGCCGTCACCTCGGGAGAATTGCTGCCTTATTTCCCGGATCGACCCTTCCAGACGGGCGTCGATATAAACATGCCTGCAACGACGCCGCCGGATGGCACCATCACCGTCGTCAGCACGCCCCGTGGCAATACGGAACAGCAGCAGGTGTTCAATGTGCCTAACTGGGCGTCACACGAACATCGCATCACCCTGAGCTTCAATGATTTCGAGCAGGAGTGAGGCCTGAGCGCTCATTGGTTTGTCGATGAGCGCTTAGCAACATGAAGCCGCATCTGGGCGTTCAAAGGTGCGGCTTTTTTGCGCTCCCATAATTGCCTGCCTCACCAGCTGCGGCGAGGCCTGACGGCAACCATGACGTTGTGCCGAACTGGGCCGGAACAGCTCAGTCGATGCTAACCTCTTGCAGTCATGCACATTTTGACTGGGTTGGTATTGCACTGAAAAATTTTACTGAAGGCTCGATCGCCCGACACCTAGGGCGTTTTTCCCTCCCGATTGTTGTTACCAGCCTGTTGCAGGTGTCCATCCAGCTGATCAATGGTTTGTGGGTGGGTAACCTGCTGGGCAGCGCGGCGTTTGGTGCGGTCACGGTCGGTACCATCCTGATGATGGTCGTGCTCGCTTTTGTCATGGGGCTCAATCAGGCCACCCTGACCATCTTTGCCCAGCTGCGTGGGCGGGGCGACGCAGGGGCGATCCGTACCTATCTGAGTACCTTTGTCATTATCCTGATGTTGCTCTCAGCGTTGATCGGGCTGGCGGGCTACGGCTTTGCCGATGTACTGCTGGGGTTGCTCAATACGCCGCCGGCGATTATCGACGAGGCGCAGATATATCTGCAGATCACTTTTGCCGGAACCCTGCTGCTGGTGGGTTACAACTTTATCAGTACGGTTCTGCGTGCCTTTGGTGACAGCCGCACGCCGCTGTACTTCGTGCTTCTGGCCACAGGGCTGATCACGGTGTTGTCGCCCCTGTTCATCAGTGTTTTCCAATGGGGCATCACCGGAGCGGCGTTAGCGTTTGTGACGGCCCAGGGCGGGGCCTTTCTCTACAGCCTGGTGCATCTGGCGCGGAAGTTTCCCGGCCATGGTTTTCGGTTGCAACTGCCGCGCTGGACCGAGGTGCAGACCATTCTGCGTTTAGGGGTGCCCTCCGGATTGCAGATGGTCGTAATACATTCCGGCACCACGGTCATATTGTCGCTGGTAAACAGTCTGGGGGCGCATGCGGTGGCCGGTTTCGGGGCTGCCCAGCGGCTGGATCACCTCATATTGTTGCCGGCGGTAGCGCTGGGAACGGCCATTACTGCCATGGCCGGGCAGAATATCGGAGCCGGACAATGGCCCCGCATTACCCAGATCACCCGGGCGGGCATCCTCTATACCACCAGCGTCATGCTGCTGTTGGCCACAGTGCTTTATATCTGGGCGCAACCGCTGGTGATGCTGTTCATTCAGGATGAG